>NZ_JAXCEI010000005.1:0-544652 GCF_041463655.1 Actinomadura monticuli | reverse complement strand
CTTCTACCGGGGGCTCCACGCCCTTTCCGGGTGCCGCCTGATCGTCCGCGTGTCCGCCCTCAAAGCCTCGTTCGTGACAGGGAAGGCATCCTTGTCCGGATCGATTTCCCTGAGATCACCTCACTGTCAATTAATAACCGCCACCGCACCACCGCCGCGCGCCTCGTGACTGGCTCGTATCCCACTCGTTGATTTGCGGCGTGTTGTTGTTATCAAGCGGCCCATAACAACAACACGCCGCAGATCAACAGACCGCCTTGACGCGCCGGCCATGCCGGACGCTGCCATGCTCCCGGCCGGAGGCCGCGGCGCCGCCGTTCCGCATCTGGGAGGCGGCCGCGGAGCCGTGAATCGGCAGGTAAGCGACTCGGTGACGTCTCCCCCGCGCCTTCGGATCGCGCGACGAGCCGGCCTCGCTCGACCACCACGCCAGCGCGCGCACGAGGCCGCACCACTGTGGCACGTCACCCGTCCACAGCCCCCGCTCGCTGCGTTGACCTGCGGCGAGTTGTTGTTATGCGAGCCTTCAAAGCAACAACACGCCGCAGATCAACGGAACGGCGGACGCGCCGACCACGCCGGACCCCGCCACGTTCATCTCAAGAGAGGCCACGGCCGCCGCGCTACCGCTCTCCACGAAGCGAAGCGCGCCCCCGAGCGCCAGCGGCAAAGACCGCCGCGTTGATCTGCGGCGAGTTGTTGTTATGCACGCCCCCGAAACAACAACACGCCGCAGATCAACGGACTCGTGGGCGCGGCGGCGGGGCCCGGCGCTGAACGTTTCTGTCAGGGGAGGTCGAGGCGGCCGCTCTTCACGGCGTTGAGGAAGGCAGGCCAAGCGTCAGCGCCGAAGCCCAGCATCGGTCCGTCCGGATCCTTAGAGTCCCGCGCCAGCACCATGGTTTCGTCCGGCGCCACCTCGACACATTGGCCTTCTTCCGCGCTGTGGCTGCTCTTTCGCCAAGCGCCGATCTCGACACACTGGCCCCCATTACCAGTGCTGTAACTACTTGTGCGCCAGTTGATTCGAGACGCTTCCATGGGGCACCTGCTTCCTCGAGGACTCAAGGTCAGTTGATTGCCTGAATGGATGAAGTGATCAAGCTTCGCGACTGCTCGCGGCCACTGGCCTGAGCGCGCAGGTGGTTGAAGATGAGCACATAGCTGTCCACTTCGTCCGGCTTCTCCAGGTAAAGGCTTCCCCGCCGATACTCGACGTACACCGTGGCCGGATCGGCGGGTTCAGGAAATCCGAGGATCGTGAAGCCTCCCTGCATGGCCGGGTGAGCACCAGCAGTGAACGGCAGAACTTGGAGCGTGACATTGGGACGGCGGGACAGTTGAAGCAGCGACTCAAGTTGGCCTCGCATGGTCGCACGTCCACCGACTTGGCGTCGGATGGCTGCTTCATTGATGACGAACCACATGTCTGGGGCGTCCTCGGCCTCAAGGAGGCGGGCCTGACGCTCCATACGGAGGTTGATCTGTCGATCGATCTCTTCCTCCGAAGGGACTACCGCTTCCGCCAGATACGTGGCCCTGGCGTACTCCTCAGTCTGGAGGATTCCGGGGACGACCTCTGACTGATAATCCTGTACCAACGCCGCCTCGCCTTCGAGACCGACGTACACCTGGAACCAACTGGGCATGGTGCCGCTGTACTGGTGCCACCAGCCGCGTTTGCGGGCGTCTTTGGCCACCTGGAGGAGGGCTTCGCGCTCGTCGCCGGTGACGTCGTAGACCTCCAGCATCAGGGAGACCTCTCCGACGCGGGCACCGCTCTGCCCGGTCTCGATGCGCGTGATCGTCACGGGGGCGCATCCGATGCGTTCGGCGACCTGTTCGCGAGTCAGCCCGCACTCCTTGCGCAGACGCCGGAGTTCAGCGGCGAGGCGGCGCTTGCGGACGGTGGGGCTACGGCGAGCGGTCACTTCGTCCTCCTTGTATCCGTTTTATGGTGCCTTGAGATCAAGATCGAAGAAACAAACTGCGTTAGTTCAGTTCGTTTCTATTGCAGAACGCACGTCTCCTGCGCACACTCTGACCGTAGCGAAAATCACGCACGGTAGATGAGCGGTCACACAAGAAAGTCGGGTGAATCGTGGTCGTTCGCGTGCCTGGAGAAGGGGCGTCCGACGATGTCAGCGGATCAGCGACCGCACGTGGTGCGGTTCAGCCTCCTGGCTGATCTGTGTCTCAAGCTGGGGGAACGTCAGCAGTGCGCGTCCATGCTCGTCCACCCGTCGCGGGGTGAGGCGGTGCTGTGGGTGCCGGGGCGGGCCTGGCCGCACAGGTGGCTCGGGGTCGCGGCGGTCGACCACCGGGGGCGGTGGCTCTACGCCTTCGGCGACCAGTGGAGCGTGGCCGGGGACGTGGCCGAGGCCGCGGCCCGGGTGGCGTGGGCGGTGCGGGCCCGGTGAAGCATCTGGGGACGTGCGTCATCCCGTCCGCACCGCAGAACGTGGCGAACGGACGGCGGTGGCTGCTGGGGCGGCTCGAACCACTGCTCGGCGCGGAGCACAGCGCCTGCGATGACAGTGTCCTGCTGCTCTCGGAGACGCTTACCAACGCGATCGTCCACGGTGAGGGCCGCCTTGTGGAGGTGGACGCTTACGTGGACACCGCCAATATCCGGATCGAGGTCACTGACGCGGGCGGCAGCACCGTCCCGCACGTCGGGACGATCCGCGTGGCGAGCATGGGCGCGGACTTCCCATTCTGTCGATGCTCGCGAAGTCGTGGGGGTTCGACCAGCTCGATGACGGCCGGCTGCGGGTCTGGTTCGAGGTCCCGCACACCGTGCCGCCCGACGCTCATGCCACGGCGCGCGAGGACGTTCCGGGCCCGCCGCGTCCCAGCGACGGAATCCATGATGCGGCCACTCTCGCGGCGAACACGTCCGCGCATTCAGTCGACGGGTGATTGCTCCTCCGCCTTGGGACGCGTCCACCAGCGGGGCAGGGCGATGAGGGCCAGGCCCGCCAGGAGGAGCAGGACGGTGTAGAGCCAGAGGTGGCCGGGTTCGCGGAACAGTTCCGCATTGGGTCCGCGTCTACCTGTCCCGTGCCAGTCGGCGAGCAGGCCGCAGGCACCGATCACCGTCGCGAACATCAGCGGGCCCAGGACGGCCGGGGAAAGACCGTCCTGGGTCAGCCGGATGCCGAGCGAGGCGATCGCGACGGTGACGGTGGCGGCGAGGAGGGCCAGGACGATGACGGTCAGGCCGTCTGGGCGGATCAGCATCGTCAGGGCGAGGACAATCGCGCAGGCGGCGCATCCCGCGAGGGCGGCCCAGAGCCGCCACGACGGGAACGCGGCGGCGGCCCCCACCACGACGCCGAGCGCCACCAGGAACCACATGCGGATGTAGCTCGTGTTCTCCGCCTGGATCAGCGCACTGGCCGGGCCCGAGATTCCGACGACGACCGCCGATGCGACGAGAACGCCGGCCGCCGCGCGGAGCCCGGCCAACGCCGCCGCGACCAGGCCCGTGCCCAGCAGGACCCAGCAGGCGTTGACGCCGAACCCGCCCTTGACCGTCTCCATCGCGGCGGCCGGGACGAACGCCACGGCCCCCACCGAGCCCGCGAGCGCCGTCCGGAGGCCCAGCTCGGGCTCGGGGCCGGACGGTGCGGCCAGCTCGGGCCGTCCGTCATAGCGGTGGTGCAGGCTCAGCAGGAGAAGCGTGCCGCCGATCGCCGTGGCCAGGAACACGACATGAAGGAGGATCTGGGCGGCCTCGGCGACGTCGACCGGGAAACCGCCGGGCTGCGCGATCGCGATGTGGGCGATCCACACGTCGGTGGACGCGCCGAAGACCTGGGCGCCCATCCCGGCCCCGATGAGGATCGCGCCCGCGCCCGGCGCACCCATGTGGACGAGCCTGACCCCGGCGGCCAGCGTCCCCAGCAGCACCAGCTGCGCCCCGGCCGTGACCGGCCCGAAGTAGAACCAGGCCGCAGAACCGAACAACTCGTTCCGGGTCACGACGTTCGCGAGCTCGGTAGGGAGTGTCAGGGTCACGCCCGCGACCAGCAGCCACGGCCAGCTCCGCCGCAGCGACCACCACAGCGCCGCGAACCCGGCGACGGTCACCACCGCGACCACGGCCGCCTGCTCGGTCTGCACCACACCGGGATTGACGCGCAGGACGTCCGCGAACCCCGCCGCGCGGCCGACGCTCCCTCTGGGCCGCGCCGAGTTGGCGACCGCCCCGAGCGTCCCGACCGCACACAGGAGAACGGCGCCGATCACCCATGGTCGGCTCGACTCGACTGGATTCCGGCCCCTCAGGGATTCGGTCGCCATGTCACTCCTACGGGTCTGTCATCGTCCGCTGGCGAGTTGCGGCAGTCGGCTCCGGGGACGCCTCATCGGTCGTCGTGTCTCCTGTGGTCGTCGTCCCATTCAGCGAATCGTTGGAGGTTCTTGCGCACCTGCCAGGCTGCGGCCGCGAAGCGCGCGATGCTCGGGGCGGGACGTGTGGGGCGCCGTGCGATGGGCGTGTCAGGCGCGTAACGCATGACCGCCTCGGCCAGGCGCTCCCCCTCCAGTCGCCAACCCTGGATCCTTTGCGACACCAGGGACGGCTCGGCGGCCATGCCACGGAGCCAGGGGCCGAAAAGCGCCTCCTTGATCTCCTCCTCCGCCGCGGTCGGCGGCGGCAGTCCCGGTGGCCTGGGCAATCGGCTCATCCGGGCCTTGGCGCCGGCGGCGTTGAGTTCGACTCCCACGTGATGCTGGCGCCCTTTCTGTCCGCCACCGCCGTGCGTGATCTGGTCGAAAGTCACGATGCAGTCGATCCATGCCCAGGGGATCAGATCCGGTTGAACGTTTTCGCTGCTGTAGCCGAAATAGACGCCGCGGGCATCCACCGCGAACGAGACCTCCCCGCGGCGTACTGATCTCGCCACGAGAAAGACGAGTAGCGCGGTGATTCCGCCGAACCCCAACAGTGCGATGCCGGCCCCGAGTCCGGGATTCCGAATGGTCTGATAGAGCACGAACACGGTCACGGCGCCGAGTATGACCACGACCGGCAGATTGCTGGCCCAGGTCTGACGGGCGATATACGCACCCTCGGTGAACTCGCCGGGGAAGCCGTCGGGGCTCATGCGCAGCACCCCACCCCTGTCCGCGAACGGCTCATCGTCGCCACCACCGGATACCCGTGTGTCGCTGTCCGTGTCAACAGCGCTGAACTCCAGACTGTCATCGTGCGGCGTCGCACACCAGACCCATTCTTTGGGTCGGCACCAATGGCGCCTGACGTGCTATGAGAGCCCGGCCACCTTCAATCGCGAGGTTCCGGAAACCACGCGCACACGGTTATTGATCGGCGGACGGCCGCGCGGGTCCCACCCTGTCTCCCGGCCCGAGCACAGATCCGAGACGTGGCGGCCGCCCTCTACTCGGTGCCGGGAGCGCCGCTGCCCGTCAGAGGTTGTTGATGGGGAGGAGGGCGATGTAGTGGTCGAGGACCACGGTGTTCGCGCCGGCCGGTGACGGCAGACCGGTCGCCGAGTTCACGAGGGCGTCGACGTTCACCCCGGCCTGCTCGCATCCCCGTGCGGCAGGTGCGAGGAAGGCGTTGTCCACGTGCGTCGCCGAGAAGACGTTCGCGCCGCCCACTTTCCCCACGGTCGTGAACGGGACGCCCGTGATCGGAGTGTTCGGCGGTGGCGGGCTCGTGGTCCCCGTCGTCATGCTGAGCGGAATCGGGTCCTCATCGCTGCCGATCACGCAGGAGCCGCCGAGTCCGGCGCCGCTCAACCGGATCTTCAGACCGATCGTCATGTTCGGGAAGTTGATCGTAAGGCCGCCCGCGTACTCGGGAGCCGCGAACACCTCCTTACCCGGCGGAAGGCCGATGGCCTCCGAGGGCAGCGCCACCTTCTTCGTGTGCAGCGGCCCGACGAGGTACTGCCTCTCCCCGGAGAGAAATTGCGTTACCTCGGCGTAGGTGAATTTGATGGGATCAGTGATCTCGTGACTGAGCCGGCCGATCTGGATCCGGCCACCCACCACGACCTGGTCGTAGCACATCCCGAAATAACTTTCGTGTTCCTTCGGGACAGTGGGACAATCGGAGAAATCGAAGTCCGGCAGGTCGATTTCTGCGGGAGCCGCCGGAACGGTACGAGCTTGGGCGGAGGACGTTCCGGTCAGGAATAACCCAGCCGCTGCGGCCCCATCGCCACCAGAATGGATGCTTTCCTACGCCGCATCGAAATCATTCCTTCTCATTGCTGCCGATACACCGTCTGCGGGAAGCTCGACCGGTGAGGTGGAGGCCGTGCCCGCGGGGTCGCCGCGGGCACGGCACGTTCACTACCGCGGGGTCAGAGTTCGCTGTAGCTCTTCTGGGCGATGTACTCGTTCTGGATCATGGTGTTCTTGCCGGCCGCCGACGGGAATCCGCCGACCTGGTTGATCAGCCAGTCGGCGACGCCGCCGCCGAACACGCAGCCCTTGGCCCCGGGCACCGCGAAGGAGTTGTCGACGTGCTTGGCCGCGCGCACCTCGATCGGGCTGGTCTGCACGATCGTGGCCGGGGACCCGCTGATCGGCGTGTTGGGCGCCGGCGGGTTGGTGGTGCCGGTGGTCAGGTCCAGCTTGATCGGGTTGCTGTTGGTGCCGACCGTGCAGTTGCTGCCCAGGAACGGGTTGATGAGCCGGACCTTCAGCCCGATTCGGATCCTGAAGTCATCGCTCGTCGGCAGCTCGAAGGACCCCGCGTACTCCGGCTTGGCGTACACGGCGGACAGGAGCGGATCACCGAAGAGGCCCGGCTGGATGAGCATCGACTCCGCGGCGATCTTGCCGAAGACGGTGCCGAACTCGAAGGTGTCGAGATTGAGGGTCTGCGCGAACGTGATCCGCATCGGCTTCTCGATCGACTGATCGAATTTGCCGATCTGGAACTTGCCGCTGGTCACCACGGCCACGAAGCAGTGCGAGAACAGAGGGTCCGCCCCCGCCGGCAGGGCCGGGCAGTCGGAGAAGTCGAAACTGCTGGGGATCGGGTCGGGCGCGGCGTGGGCCGTGCTGCCCAGGCCGAAAGTCAGTGCCGCGGCGAGAACGGCGGGAAGCGCGAGCCGTGAACCGCGCCTCGAGAACCGGGTGAATTGCACAGACGGTCCTTTCGTCGTACCGGGGGTGGAAACGGGAGCTGAGCACCGGACGACCGGGATCAATCCAGCTGATGCCGGAAACGCGAGCCCGTGCCCGCGGGGTCGCCGCGGGCACGGCATGGTCGACCGCGCTCCGTCTAGAGCTCGCTGTAGCTCTTCTGGACGATGTACTCGTTCTGGATCATGGTGTTCTTGCCGGCCGCCGACGGGAATCCGCCGACCTGGTTGATCAGCCAGTCGGCGACGCCGCCGCCGAACACGCAGCCCTTGGCCCCGGGCACCGCGAAGGAGTTGTCGACGTGCTTGGCCGCGCGCACCTCGATCGGGCTGGTCTGCACGATCGTGGCCGGGGACCCGCTGATCGGCGTGTTGGGCGCCGGCGGGTTGGTGGTGCCGGTGGTCAGGTCCAGCTTGATCGGATTGCTGTTGGTGCCGACCGTGCAGTTGCTGCCCAGGAACGGGTTGATGAGCCGGACCTTCAGCCCGATTCGGATCCTGAAGTCATCGCTCGTCGGCAGCTCGAAGGACCCCGCGTACTCCGGCTTGGCGTACACGGCCGTCAGGAGCGGATCACCGAACAGACCGCCCTGGATCAGCATCTTGTCAGCGGCGATCTTGCCGAAGACGGTGCCGAACTCGAAGGTGTCGAGATTGAGGGTCTGCGCGAACGTGATCCGCATCGGCTTCTCGATCGACTGATCGAATTTGCCGATCTGGAACTTGCCGCTGGTCACCACGGCCACGAAGCAGTGCGAGAACAGAGGGTCCGCCCCCGCCGGCAGGGCCGGGCAGTCGGAGAAGTCGAAACTGCTGGGGATCGGGTCGGGCGCGGCGTGGGCCGTGCTGCCCAGGCCGAAAGTCAGTGCCGCGGCGAGAACGGCGGGAAGCGCGAGCCGTGAACCGCGCCTCGAGAACCGGGTGAGCTTCACAGACGGTCCTTTCGTCGTACCGGGGGTGGAAACGGGATCAAGGCGCCGGACGAGCGGAATCAATCGCAGCCGACACCGATCTGCCGACGCTGGCCCGCAACGGGAATAGCGGTTATTCCCAACCGGATCGTAAGACTGACTCGATGGCGTTTCAATACACACCAACACGCCAACTTGGAAATTCTTTCACTCTTGTCAGCGGCTGCCATCCGGAGCGGCATCCACTCCGGCGATATTGTCACCTGCCGCACAGTGCCCGCCACTGGCGAAGAAGGAGATCATTCGATCTGAATCGAATGAAGCAAGTCCGCAATTGGCCTGGCGGAACAGAACTGGCTGCGCCGTGACGTGACCGCCGCACTCACCGTGGGCCTGTGGAGGCCCACGGTGAGCGGGCTGGCCGCACCCGCTGGGGTGGTGCAGACAGGTACGGCCGGCCTTTGACCAGCCTGGGGCGCGGAATCAGACCGCACCCCGGCGGGCACCACTCAGGGGGAGGTGATGCTCTGTGGTGGGTGGAGACCGAATTCGCCCTTCGCCTCGAGAGCGACATCAAATCCCACCCCGAAACAAGTTGAGGCCGGCGATGACATCAGTTCCCCCGGGGCCAACGACAAGGACATGACCCCATTGTCGTAGCTTCCAGTGAATCGGCCAGGCCCCTCAATGTAGTCGAACCCCGAGAACTGTCCCCGCGCCAGCCGCAATGAACATTCTTCTCCATTGACGATCAAGGGTGCGTTGATGACGACATTTTCCATCGCGATCTGCACCTTGCCATCGTCTTCGACTTGGAGCACGTTCAAGAACAGGTCATTTTCCTGAGTGACCTCTCCTGCGGACGGATAGATCGTGCCGTCCGGCCCCTTGACCGTACAGCCCTCGAACGACATGCGGCTCTTCGCAAGCATGAAGGGCGCCTGCCAGTGCCCTTGATCCAGATGGAACCGAATCGTCGCCGACTCGCAGCTGAGCTGACCTCCGCCTTCCCAATTGGACACGATGGTGAACGGCTTTGCGACGGCGGTGACATTCCCGCCGGGACTTACCGTGAGAGTGGTCGGCTGGGCACCTTCACCGTTGACGCAACCCGATCCGTCCGTAACCATGCACCATACCCCGGAATGGACATTCACGTAGTTGCCTGATCCGGAGACACTTGCGGTAAGGAGCGGACTGAGGTCCTCCGTTGCGCCGCAACCACTGAAGGCCGGGATTTCGAGGTTTTCAGAAATCAGCGACTGACCAGGTATCGGGTTCAGCACACCGGTCTTTTCGTTCCCCATGAACGAGGCTGCGGAAAGCCGGGTTGGAGTGGTCATGCATTTGTTGCCGAGATCGATCGGTACGCCGTTCACTGCCGCCTTGTCAGCCTTGACCCGAATGTAGGCCGCAACCTGAATTCCCGTGTCCTTGAGAACATTCGGCGCATTTCCTGGCGTGAAGGTGAGGAACCGATAGTTACCTGCGATCGGGTCATTCTTCCCGCCTCGTGGGCTCCGGACCTGAACAGCCTCGGCAATCGCACGTGTCGGCATAAAACCGAACCCAAGCACAGTGGCCGGTACCGGCTCGGTACTGTTGACGAAATAGCCCTGGTCCTCAAGGTAATTCGATCCGAACCACGGATCACCGGCGTAGGTCTTGACTTGCCTTCGAAGAAGGGATTTGGCGGACACCGGGACCGCGTTCCCGGCCTTCTTTACATTGAAGAACCCCGCTGCACTGATGCACATCGGTATGCCCCCGTCCTCGGGGCTCTGAGTCGCATCGTCCGGTCTTTTCGGGTCGTCGTAGATCTTCATGAGATCGGGATCGGGGTTGAAGTCGTATCGCGGATCGACTCCCGGAGGGGGGATCTCCTTGCACGCTTTCTCCGACGGAGCAGCGGCTTGAGGGGAAACCCCGCTCCGCCCGTTGGGCGCCGCCTGGCTGCCGCCTCGGACGCGTACGGCACCCATTACCGTCTGCTTCTCCGCCGCGCAGCGCAGCGACACCCCCGCCTTTTCCGTCCCAGTCGCCGCATCACTCGGCACCAGGTTCAGTTCGAGATCACCAGCCACCCATGAGAGCCCGCCTGACGATCGGGGGACCAATGGCGGTGCCACCCCGCTACCGGTCAGGTGCACGGTTCCGTCTTCACGAGACGGGGTGGCCGCCAGCGCGAACGCCGGCCACCCGCTGCCCTGCTGCTCACGGCCGGGACCGTCAACGGCGACCTGAATCTGTGCCACTCCCGCGATGGCGGGTGAGGGCGCGGGCGCGACCCCCGTGACCGGGGGCGCCGAAGCCTCTCCCGGGGACTTCGCCGCCACCTCGTCCGCCAAGGCCGCCGGGATGCCGACGTCCACCTTGATGGTGCCCAGCTGCAGCGGTTCACCGACATTTCCGGAGGTCGGGGCGCCGGCTTGGATCCGCAGCCCCACCTCACGTGTACCGGTCGCACCGTCGCACACGAATCGCATGTCCGCTCCGATGTCCGCCATCGCCGGCGGAACGGCCACCACCGCACCGCTGCTCACGGCGATCGCCGTGATCGCCACGACCCGCACGACGCTTCTGGACATCGGATGCATGTTCACTTCCTCGGTCGACGGGAGAGGGAACCGCACCCGGGCGGGGCCCGGGTGCGGTCGAAATCAGAGCCGTGCCCTCACATCACGGGCTGGTGATGGTCTGAGCAGGCGACAGGAGGTACTCGCCGGCGAGCGTGATGGGGTCGCCCGGCGAGGCGAGGGTGCCGCAGCCGGGGCCGGTGGCGGTCAGCACCACGAGATTGCTGCCGGTCACGCCGAGGCGGTGGGTGCTGTTCGTGTGCTTGCCCGTGATCGTGGCGCCCCCGCCGCCGGAAGCGCCGACCGTCACGGTGCACTGCGGGCTGGCGGGGTTGCCGATGACGGCCGTGGCCTTGACACCGGTGAGGTTGCCGGTGGTCACACCCGCACTGTAACCCGTGGCGTTGAAGTGCCACGGCAGGTTGGTGGCCGTGATGGTCGTGGCGAGACCGCCCGTGGTGACGCAGCCGGTGGCGCCCACGGTGTTCAGCTGGGCGATGTTCGTGCCGGAGAGTCCGGAGCCGCTCAGCAGGGTGCCCGAGGCCGTCGAGCCGCTGCAGACCGCGGCCACTCCCTTGGCCGTGTTCAGAGCCCGCAGGGGCTGGGTGTTGGTCCCACTGACGGCGCCGCCGGGGGTGACGGTGAAGGTGATCGGTGCCGCCGAGGCCGGGACGACCGCAAAGGCAGCGGCGGAGGCCGCGACCACGGTAGCGGTCAGGGCCGTACGGGTGATCTTTCGCATGTCAGTTCTTTTTCCCTTCAGGGGGGGTGGTTTCTTCTACTCGTAGGGACACTGACCGCGTTCTACAGAACGAACTCCTCCGGGTCGATGGGAGCAGAACCCCGGAAGCCGAACTCATTCAGCTCCGCTGCAAGACCACCCAGTCCTGCCGTACTCATATAAAAAGGTACCTGCCAGTAGCCCACTTCTCAAGAGCCCTTAGGGACTTTTCTTAGGCTCACATAAGAATCAGGTACCACTTGTCACCTGCTTAGCATTGGATCATTATGTATTTATCACCGGCTTACAGCGTCGCAGCCGACGCGACCGCACCACGAATCCTTATGCCAACCCGGCGCCGGCTAGGAGACGTGATACTGGGCACGGAGCGAGATAATATCGCCCGTGATGAACAAGCCAGCACAGGGCCCGAATGTGCTCACGATCACGAGATTGGTCGACGAGCCCAGGTCGAGGACGCTTGAGGAGCTGGTGAAGGTGCCGGGAATAGATCCAGGTCCGCCGCCGGGGCCGGTGACCGTTACCGTACACCCCAGCCCAGCAATCATGAATTGGAGCTTGAAGCCCGTCAACTGGCCCCAGATCACTCCCCCGCTGGAAGCGATCTGGCTGAAGACCCATGGGAGGTTCCCTGGCTGCACCGCGACGGCAAGACCGCCGATGCTATTGCAACCAGAGAAGGTGACGCCGGTCATCACGAAGGGAGGATTCCCACCGGAGGACGTACCGGTGGCCGTCGAGGAGTTGCAGGTCACCGAGGCCCCTGTGGCCATGTCGAGCATTTTCACTGGCTGCGTGTTCGCCGCCGTCAAAGGGTCAGCGAAGGCCGGGACGGCGGTGAGGGCCGTGGTGGCGGTCACAGCCGCGATAGCGGCTAAGACCCTTCGTACGAGCTTTCGCATGCCGTATTGCTCCGTTCCGTGATTGGTTAGGCGCAGTCAGGCACCGAGGGTGTCGATGTTGGTGATCTTCCATTTGCCGTCGGCGTACAGGGCGTCGACGGCGAAGACGGCCGCGGAGTAGCTCGTCTTGTTGGTGTCGGTGCGGGTGTTGCGTTGGTCGGCGAAGACCAGGAGGCGGGCCCGGTCGCCGGTCAGGGACTTCACCGCCGAGTCGGTGACCGACGTGGTGAGCACCTGCTTCTGCTGCGGCGCCTGCTGGCGCACCAGGGCGAACAGCTGGTTGTACTGCTGGACGGCCTTTCCGGTGAGCAGTTCCTGCGCCGCCTTCTCCGTCTTCGCAACGTCTGCGTAGTTGTAGGAGAACACCGTGTTGACGACCGTGGTCACCTGGCCTTTGACCTCGGCGGTGCGGCCATTATCGCTGAGTGCGTCGTTCTGCGCGGAGGTCGCGCCAGTCAGGTCTCTTTCCTGGGTGTTCGACCAGGCGGCCACTCCACCCAGCGCTATTGTCAGCGCGCCAAGAAAGACGACCAGGAGGGTGCGCCCGGTGCCGGGAAAGAAGCGGCCGGCCGAGGTGATCGCTGCCATTTTCGCTTTCTCCTCCCTGCTCAGGACGTTCCGGTCGGGGCCTGGCCGAGCGCCGACAGCTTCCAGCCGTCCGAGGTCCGGGTGAGCTGGCCGGCGAAACGGCGGGTGTTGTCGACCGGCTTGCCGTCGGCACCGGTGATGGTGATGCGGACGGCGGCGATCACGGCCGCCTTCCCCGCGCGGGTGTCGAGTTCGGTCAGCCCGGACTCGAGGATCTTCGCGGTGCTGGACGTCTTCGCGTTCTGCACCTCGGTCCTCAGCCGCTCCCGGCCCGAGACGATCTGGTCGTAGAGCTGCGCGGTCGCCGAGTCCTGCCACACCTTCAGGCCCGCGTCGACCTGGCGGTAGTCGAGGGTGTTGAGGTTGACGATCTCCTGCCCGGCGACGGCGAGCACCCGGTCGCGTTCGGCGGCGTAGGCCAGCGAATCGTCACCGGACGCAGAGTGGTACGACCAGCCGAACCAGGCCGCCGCGCCGGCCGCGACCAGCGTCACGAGGGACGCGACCCGGATGAGCGGGTCCTTGGAAAGGCGGCGCCGGGGCCGTTCGTCCGCGTCCTTCGCCGGCCGTTTCGCGCCCGGCGGCTCACCTGTCCTCTTCTCGGACGTCGGCGTTTCCTCGCTCTCGGCCTTCTCCTCCGCAGCCTCGGGGCCCTTGTCGGTCTCCTTCGCGGACGGTTCCGGCTCGGACACCTCGTCCGCCGGGACCTCGGGCTCGTCCGCGCGGGCCTCGGGCTCGTCGGCCTTGGTCCTGGTCTTGGTCACCTGAATTTCCACCCTTCGTTCAGGCGGCCCGGAGGTCGCTGATGCGCCAGCCGTGGTCGTCGCGGGCCGTGACGATGAGCTGGGCCGCGACCGGCGAACCGGTCGGCTTCCCCGCCCTGGTCGCCCGCTGGTCCAGCAGGACCAGCAGGACCGCCGTCCCGTCACGGGAGAGTTTGATCAGCCCCGCCCTCGTCACCGTCGTGGTGAGGGCGAGCTTCATGACCGGTGCGTTCTGCTTCACCAGGCCGAACAGCTTGCGGTAGTCGCCGACGGCGCGGCCGGTGAGGACGTCGTTCGCGGCCCGCTCGGTGGCCGCCGGGTCGGTGTGGCTGTAGGTGAAGATCCGCGCGACCTTCGCCGAGACGTCGGCGACGACCTTGCCGGTCGCCGTCTTGTCGACGAGTGCCCGGTTGGCGGCCGGTGACCGCTCGCTTCTCCTGTCGGCCCAGCCGTGTACGGCGAAGGCGGACAGGCACAGCGCCAGGGCGAGGGCCACCGGCCACCCCAGCCCGGCCGTCCGCTTGAGTCCGGGGACCAGCGAGCGCCGGGCGGTCTTCTTCCTTTTCTTCTTCCGCGGGGCGGGGTCGCGGCGCGCGGGGCGCTCCTCGGTGATGCTCACGGGCCGCTCCCTCCGGCTGCCAGGGATCTCAGCGAGCTGATCTTCCACACGTCGCCGACCCGCTGCATCCCGACCTCGTATCGTTTACGCTGCTCGGTGCCCTGGGCGGCGTCGCCGACGGGGTCGGTGAAGATCCGGACGGAGGCGAGGACGGTCGCCTCCCCCGCCGACCGGTCGAGCGAGGTGACGGCGAGGGCGGTGACGCGCCCGTGCGAGGGCGCCTTCTGCCCGGCGAACTTCGCGCGGGCGTTGGGCATGTCGCGTTTGAGTGCGTCCGCGAACGGGCCGGTGGCGACGTCCAGCCAGTGCGTCATGTCCAGCTCCGCCACCTTGGGGTCGATGCTGTTGATCAGCGCCAGGTCGCGGACGGCGGTCCGGGTCACGTCGTCCCGGGCGGCGGCGAGGTCGTGGTCGGCGCCCCGCCCGGACTGGAACAGCGACCAGAACGCCAGGAGGAGCAATACCGCGGCGACGGCCGTGAGGGCGTAACCGGCCGGTTTGATCCACTCGATCATCCGGGTCGGCTTGCGCAGCACGGCCGCCACGATCGTCACCGCGTACCTCCGAGCCCGAGCAGGGTGGCGAGGTCGCCGGACGGCGCCTGCTGCCGCGTCAACCCGGCCAGGCCCAGCGAGGCGAGCAGCCCCGTCGCCTCCGGGCCGCTCAGCTTGCCGGGCTTCGCCGGCGCCGGGACGCCCTTGCGCGGTGCGTTGGCGGTGCCCCGCACGTTGATGCCGCTGCTCGGGCTCTCCGAGCAGTGCGCGTCGGTGTTGAACGGCGCGGGCGACAGCGTGAGGCCGTCTCGGTACTTCGTCTTGCCGTAGCCGCGGGTGCACGGCTGGGGGTTGAAGAACGTGGTGGCCAGGCCCATCCGGAGTTTGTCCCCGTCCACGATGCTGGGGCCGATCGCCGCGACCTGCGGAAGATTGGCCAGCATCTCCTCGATGGCCGCCTGCCGCGGCTCGGCGACGCGGGCGGTCGTGAGGAGGTTCGCCAGCAGGACGCTGAGGCTCGGGTCCAGGTCGTGGAGCAGGCCGGACAGCTCGGCCGCCGCGCCGGGCCCGGCCGAGATGAGCTCGCGCAGGTCGGCGTCGGAGTCGCGGAGTTGCGCCGCGAGCAGGCTGGAGTTGGTCGCGAACGACTTGAACGCCCCCGACATCTCGTTCTGCGTCCGCAGCACCGCCTGCCCGTTGTGGATCAGCGCGCGCGAGTCGGGGAACGCCGCGTCGGACGCCGCGATGAACTGGGCGCTCGTGTCGAGGAGCTGCTGGAGGTGCGGGCCCTGCCCGGCGAACGCCAGCCCCATCTCGTCGATGAGGATCTTGGTGTCGTTCAGCGGCAGTGAGGCGGTGAAGTCGTTGACGCTCTTCAGCGTCTCGTTGACCGGCGCCGGGGTGGTGGTGGCGCTGCGCGGGATCGTCGTGCCCTGCGCCAGGTAGGGGCCGGAGGCGGCGCGCGGTCGCAGATCGACGTACTGCTCGCCGACCGCGGAGCGGTTCGCGACGATCGCCTGGAGGTCACGCGGGATGTCCGGCGCGGAGTTGTCGATCCGAAGCTCGGCGATGACGCCGTCGTGCGTGAGGTCGAGCTTGCCGACCTTGCCGACGGTGACACCCCGGTACGACACCGCGGACCCCTCGAAGAGGCCGCCGGTCTCGGGCAGGTCGAGCCGGACGGTGTAGTACCCGCGCAGCCCGACGTAGCGGCCGACGTCGCCGTAGGTGACGCCGATGTAGGAGACCACGACGATCGCGATGACGACGAACACGGCGATCTTGATGCGGGTGACCAGGGTCAGCATGTCAGTTCCCCTCACCGAGCGTCGGCAGCGGGAGGGCGGGCTCGCTGCTCGGGCTTTCGTTCCGCGGCGCCTGGCTCGGTGCCACCGGCTGCGGCGTTCCCGTGGTGGGCGTCCCCGTGGCGGGGGTCCCCGCGCCGGGCGCCGTGGCCGTCGAACCGGGGCCGGTCGCGGTGTCCGGGCACGGCGTTGGCTGGGGCCCGGGAACCGTGGGCGTCGCGGCGAGGGCGCGTGCCCGCGCGGCTCCGTCCTCGTCCTCCTCGTCGAGGACGCCCTTCGGGCTCCTCTCCTTGACCGGCGGGATGACGCAGTTGTAGCCGTCGGCGGCGATGACGGTGACGTAGCCGTTGAGGTAGTCGCCCTTGATCGCCTTGAGCGCCTCATCCGTGAACGGGTATGTCAGCAGGATCTCCAGCGACTTCGGCAGGTCGCGGCCGGAGTCGGCGAGCTTGCGCAGGATGACCGCCAGCGACCGCAGGTTCGCGGCCGTGTCGTCCCGGCTCGCGTTGATCGTCTTGACGGCGACGTCCGACAGCTTCTCCAGCCGGCGCAGCATCGTGAGGAGCTGGCCGCGCTGCTCGTCCAGCACCTTCAGGCCGGGCGAGAGATCGTCCAGGACGGTCGCGACCTGCCCGTTGCGGGACGCGACCGTGGACGACAGCCGGTTCAGCCCGTCGAGCGCGTTCACGATCGACTGCCGGTTCCGGTTCAGCGTGCTGGTGAGGGTGTTGAGGTTGCGCAGCGCCGACCGGACCTTGTCCTCGCGGCCGTTGAGCGCCTGGTTCAGCTCCCGGTTGATCGTCCGGATCTGCGGGAGCCCGCCGCCCGACAGCAGCAGCGACAGCGCGCCGAACACCTCCTCGGTGTCGGCGTTGCGCGTCGTGCGCGACGCCGGGATCACCGCGCCGTCGGTGAGCCGCTGCGGGGACGGCGCCGTCGCCGGCGCGGCCAGCTTGACGTACTTCTCCCCCAGCAGGCTCGACTGCTCCAGGTTGGCGGTCGCGTTCGCGGGCAGGTGCACGTCGCCGTTCACGACGAGCGTCACCTCCGCCTGCCACGCCCCCTTCGGCAGCGACACCTTCTTGACCCGTCCGACCGGGACGTCGTTGACCCGGACGGCGGCCTGCGGGACGAGGTTCAGCACGTCCTCGAACTGCACCTTCACCGTGTAGGGGTGGTCGCCGAGGTCGGCGCCGCCGGGCAGCGGGACGTCCTCCAGCTGCACCGAGCAGCCCGTCCCGGCCGCGAGGACGACGCCGGCGGTGAGGGCCGCAACGAGCTTGGCCGCGCGCATCAGCGGACCGCCTTCCCGCCGGTGCCGGCGTAGATCTTGCCCGCGGGCGGCAGCGGCAGCGCCGGCAGCCCGGTCTCCTGGCTGGGCGCCACCGCGACCAGCCCGCCCTTCGTCAGCCGGTCGCACTGCTCGCGGAGCGCCTCCGTCGCGGCCGACGCCGACGCGCACAGCGGCCGCTCGTCGGCGGCGACCGGGTCGACGCCCGGCTGGTTCAGGCTGCCGAACGCCTTGGTGATCTCCAGGAGGTTGCCGCGCGCCATCAGCGTCCGGGTCTTCGGGTCGTAGGCGTTCAGCGCGTTCTGCGTCACCAGCGGCGCGGTGTCGATGAGCTCGGCGAGGGACGCCCGCTGGTCGACGAGGATCTGCGTGACGTCGGAGAGCTTGGCGACGTTGCGTTTCAGCGCCGCGCGGTTGTCCTGGATGAACCCCTTCACCTCGGCGAGCGCCTTCGCGAGGTTGCGCAGGGCCGCGCCGAGCTCGTCGCGGTCGGCGGCGAGGAAGCCGCTGACCTCGGAGAGCTGGCTCTCCGCCAGCCTGATCTGCCCGTCGTTAGCGCGGAGCATCTCGCTGAACCTGTTGAGGTTGGCGACGGTCGCGTACAGGTCGCCGCTGTTGTCGGACAGCGTCTGCGACGCCTTGCCGAGGTCGGCGATCATGGTGTTGAGGGCCTGGCCGTTGCCGCCGAGGTTGGCGGCGCCGACCCGGATGACGTCCGACAGGGCGCCCTGGGCGTTCAGCCCCTGCGGGCCGAGGTCGCCCGAGATCTTCCGGACCGCGGCGTAGAGCTGGTCCAGTTCCAACGGGGTCGCCGTGCGGCTTACGTCGATCAACGCGCGGTCGGCCATCTTCGGGCCGCCGCTGTAGGCGGGGTCGAGCTGGACGTACCGGTCCGACACCAGGTTCGGCGCGATGACGATCGCGCGGGCCGCGGCGGGGACGTCGACGTCGTCGTTCACCCGCATCTCGACCTTGACCTTGTCGCCGAGCGGCTTGATCGAGTCGATCGACCCGACCTTCACGCCGAGGACGCGGACGTCGGAGCCGGGGTAGACGCCGATCGCGGTGGCGAAGTACGCCGTGATCCGGTGCGTGGGCCCGCCGCTCAGGAACGGCACCAGCGCGATCGCGACCAGCAGGACGAACACCGCGATGAGCGCCTGCACCACCCGCGTCCGGTGGTCGCGGATCGGCGAGCCGAGCTTCGGCAGCTTCACGGGGCGTGCCGAGGGGGACGCCATGTCACCGTCCTCCCGTCAGGTGCGGCGGCTTGCAGCGGTCCGGGTCCTCCGGCTGCCACCTGCCGTTCTCCAGGTACTCCTTGGGGACGGTCCCGCACAGGTAGCCGTCCACCCAGCGGCCGTTGCCCGTCGCGTTCCCGAGCACGCGGATGTAGGGGACGGCCGTCGTCAGCACGCGCTCCAGGCTCTTCTGGTTGCGCTGCAGGACGCCGATGACCTTCTCCAGTGACGCGAGCGTCGGGCCGAGCGTGCGGCGGTTGTCGTCGACGAGGCCGATCAGCTCCGTGCCGAGCCGCTGCGTGCCGACGAGCAGCGCGTGGATCGCGTCCCGCCGCCGGCGCAGCTCGCCGAGCAGCAGGTTGCCGTCCTTGAAGAGCGTCTCGAACTGCTCGTTCTGCGCGGCGATCGTGCCCGACAGCTGCTTGGTCCCGGCGAGCAGCCGGGACAGCTCGGCGTCCCGCGAGGCGATCGTGGTGGACAGCGACGACAGGCCGTGCAGCGCCACCCGGACGCTCACCGGGGTGTCCTCGAACGTCGTGGAGATCGTCTCCAGGCTCTGCGCGAGTTTGGCCGTGTCGAGCTGCTCGAACGTCCGGCCGAGGTCCTGGAACGCGCTCGTCACGTCGTAGGGGGCCACGGTCCGGTCGAGCGGGATCGGCACCTTCGGGTTCTGCTTGCGGTAGCCGAGCGGGTCGAGCTGGAGGTACTTCGACCCCAGCAGCGTCTTGATCATGATGGTGGCGCGGGTGGAGTTCCCGACCCAGGTGTCCTTGACCCGGAACGTCACCTTGACCTTGTTGCCCTTGAGGGACACGTCGGTGACCTTGCCGACCTTCACGCCCGCGACGCGGACCTCCTGGCCGGGGTTCAGCCCGGCGGCCTCGGAGAAGTAGGCGCTGTACGTCGTCCCGCCGCCGATGACCGGCAGCTGGTCGGCGCGGTAGGCGAGCGTCCCGAGGACGAGCAGGATGACGATGCCGACGGCCGCGATCCCGATCGGGTTGCGCTCGCGCAGCGGCTTCAGCCGGGGCCGGCCCTTCTTCGGGCGGGGCAGGGCGCGCGGCAGCGGCGCCGTCGGCCCGCCCGGGGGCGGCCCGCCGGCCGGCGGGCCCACCGGCGGTCCACCCGGTGGCCCGCCCCCCGGGGGGATCGGGGGCGGGCCGCCCGGCGGCGGGGTGGGCGGGGTCGGGGGCGTCATCCGCGGCACCTCGCGTCCTTGATGGGGATGCCGGTCGGCGGCGGCTGGTTCGACAGGTCCGAGCCCGCGTAGCTGACGCCGATCAACTTCACCTCGCACTGGTAGAAGTTCACCCACGACCCGTAGGAGGCCAGGCGCCCGAAGGTCGCCATCTTCCCGGGGGACCGCTGCAGGAATCGCTCCAGCAGCGGCTGGTCGCGGTTGAGGTTGTCGCTGAGCCGGCCGAGCTGGACGATGTCGTCCTTCAGCGGGTCCCGCGTCACCTGGAGCAGCCCGGCCGTGGCGGTGGTCAGGTCGGCGATCGACCCGAGCGCCTCGCCGAGGGGCCTGCGGTCGGTGGCGAGCCCGGAGGTGAACCGGCGCAGCGTGGTGACCAGGTCGACGAGCTGCCGGTCCCGGCCGTTGATGGTCCGCACGACGCTGTCGAGGTTCGTGATGACCTGGCCGATCACCTCGTCCTTGGCGGCGAGCGTGCTCGTGAGCTGCCCGACGGTGCGCAGCAGGCTCTCGACGGTGCCGCTCTCGCCCTGGAGCACCTTGACGACCGACTCCGACAGCTTGTTCGCGTCCCCGGGCGACAGCGCCTGCATGAGCGGCTGGAAGCCCTGGAACAGCTGGGTGAGGTTCAGCGTCCCGGCCGTGTGCTCGACCGGGATCGTCCCGCCGGGCTTCAGCACCTGGCCCGGCGAGCCGGTGCCCTGGCCGAGCGCGATGTACCGCCCGCCGACCAGGTTCAGGTACCTGACGGCGGCCGTCGCCGACGCGGGGATCTGCCGGTCCCGGTCGACGGAGAACTTCACCCGGGCGAGCCGCCGGTCGCTGACCTTGATCTCCTCGACCTGGCCGACCTGGACGCCCGCGATCCGCACCCCGTGCCCCGGGTGCAGCCCGGCGACGTCGGTGAACTTGGCGTAGTAGGTGACGCGGTCGCCGCTGGTGGCGCCGGTGATGCTGGACGCCAGCAGCGCCGTCGCCAGCACCGTCACCGCGATGAAGATCAGCGAGCTGACGAGCGGGAAGCCCATGCCCTTGATCCCCTGGCCGGTGAGCCTCACTTGACCGTCACCTCCGTGCCCCGGTAGATCGGCCCGACCAGCACGCTCGACCAGTCCGGCAGTTCCTCGGGGACCTCATCGAGCGGCGGCCCGGCGAGCTCGTTGACCAGGTCGTTCTCCGACGCCGAGTTCGCGGGGCCGAGGCCGCTGCCGGCCGCGCCGCCGGTGCCCGGCGCCCCGCCGGCGGGCAGCACCCGCACCCCGTTCCCGGTCGCCAGGTACGGGACGCTCGGGCAGTGCGGCCCGTCGCCGCCGTCGTAGCGCGGCGCGTCCCTGCCCGGGACGTAGCGGCCCTTGCTCGTCACCGGCACGACCACGCCGTGGACGCCGTGCCGGTTCGTGCCCTTCCCGAGGACCTTGTTCATCGTCGGGATGAAGCCGGCGAGCGTCCGGAACGTGCAGGGCGCCGCGGGCGCGTAGCGGCGCATGATGTCCAGGCTTCCCCGGCTCTCGGTCGCCAGCGCGATGATGTTGCCGGAGTTGGCGCGCAGGAAGTCCTCCAGGTCGGCGGACGACCCCGACACCGCGTCGTACAGGGTCGCGAGGGCGGTGCGCTGCTCGGCGATCGTCCGGCTCGTCACCGTGAAGTCGGTGAGCGCCTGGAGCAGGTCCGGCGCCGCGTCGGACGCGTGCTGGGTGAACTCCGCCAGCTCCTGGAGGTTGCGGGTGAGCGCCGGGACCTCCGGGTTGAGCTTGGTCAGGAACGCGTCGAGCTGCTCGAAGTTGCGGCCGATCTGGTCGCCGCGCCCCTCCAGCGCCCGCGAGATGGCGTTCAGCGTCGCCGACAGCTTCGCGGGCTGGAGGGTGTTCAGCAGGTCCATCGTGTGGTTCAGGACCTCCGACAGCTCCACCGCGTTCTGCGAGTGGTCCTCGGAGATGACGTCGCCGTCGGCGATCGGCGCGCCCGCCGACCCGGGCGGCGGGACGAGGGAGACGAACCGGGCGCCGAACACCGTCGTCGGCAGCAGCCGCGCCTGGACGTCCGCCGGGATCCGGTCGGTCATCCCCGGCTTCAGCGCCAGCTCCAGCTTCGCGCCGGACCCGTCCGCCTTGATGGAGCGGACCTCGCCGACCACGACGCCGCGGACCTTCACGTCCGCCATCGGGTGCATCTCGTGCCCGGCCGTCGAGGTGCGCAGCGTCACCATCGTCGCGTCGGTGAACTGCTTGTCATAGATCGCGATCGACAGCCAGACCAGCAGCGCCGGGACGAGCAGGAACGCCACCCCGGTCAGCCGCTGCCCGACCACATGCCGGGTCGTCCGTTTCGCCATGTCAGCCCGTCACCTTCACCGTCGTCGTGGCGCCCCAGATGGCGAGGCTGGCGAAGAAGTCCGTCACGCTGATCAGCACGATCGCGGTGCGGACCGCGCGGCCGACGGCGACGCCCACGCCGGCGGGGCCGCCGACCGCGCGATAGCCGTAGTAGCAGTGCGCCAGCACCACCATCACGCTGAAGATCAGCACCTTGGCGAACGAGAGCAGCACGTCCTCGGGGGCGAGGAAGATGTTGAAGTAGTGGTCGTAGGTACCGGCCGACTGCCCGTTGAACCAGATCGTCACCTGTCTGGACGCCAGGTAGGAGCTGAGCAGCCCGATGCCGTACAGCGGGATGATCGCGACGGTGCCGGCGATGATCCGCGTGGTGACCAGGTAGGGCACCGACTGGATGCCCATGCCCTCCAGGGCGTCGATCTCCTCGTTGATCCGCATCGCGCCGAGTTGCGCGGTGAACCCGGCGCCGACCGTCGCCGACAGCGCCAGCCCGGACGCCAGCGGCGCGATCTCACGGGTGTTGAAGTACGCCGACACGAAGCCGGTGAACGCCGCCGACCCGATCTGGTCGAGCGCGGCGTAGCCGGACAGGCCGACGACGACGCCGGTGAAGATCGTCATGCCGATCATCACGCCGACGGTGCCGCCGATGACGGCGAGCGCGCCGCTGCCGAACGCCACCTCGCCGAGCAGCCGCAGCGCCTCGCGCAGGTAGCGGCGCAGCGCGCGCGGCGTCCACAGCAGCGCCCGGACGTAGAAGCCCAGCTGGTCGCCGGGCTGGTCCAGCCACGAGACCAGCTTCACCGGGCGGAGGCGGCGAGCCCCGGGGACCGCCATGTCACGCTCCCTTCGGGGGGACGACCTGCAGATAGATGGCGGTCAGCACGACGTTGACGAAGAACAGCATCAGGAACGTGATGACGACCGACTGGTTGACCGCGTCCCCGACGCCCTTCGGGCCGGGGCTCGGGTTCAGGCCGCGGTAGGCGGCCACGACCCCGGCGATGAACCCGAAGATCAGCGCCTTGAACTCGCCGATGTACAGGTCGGGGAGTTGCGCGAGCGCGGAGAACGACGCGAGGTAGGCGCCGGGCGTCCCGTCCTGCAGCAGCACGTTGAAGAAGTAGCCGCCGGCCACGCCGACGACGGAGACCAGGCCGTTCAGCAGCACCGCGACCGCCATGCAGGCGAGGACGCGGGGCACGACGAGGCGCTGGATGGGCGAGACGCCCATCACCTCCATCGCGTCCATCTCCTCGCGGATCGTCCGGGAGCCGAGGTCGGCGCAGATCGCCGACCCCGCCGCGCCGGAGATCAGCAGCGCCACGATCAGCGGGCTCGCCTGCTGCACCACCGCGAGGACGCTCGCGCCGCCGGTCAGCGACTGCGCGCCGAGCTGCTTGGCCAGCGACCCGACCTGGAGCGAGATGACCGCGCCGAACGGGATGGACACGAGCGCCGTCGGCAGGATCGACACCGACGCGATGAACCAGAACTGCTGGACCAGCTCGCGGAGCTGGAACGGGCGCCGGAACGACAGCGCCAGCACCGTCCCGGCGAGCGCGAAGAGCCGGCCGGTCTGGCGCAGCGCGCCGGCGCCGGGGACAGCGGAGTCAGGTGCCGCCACGCGCGTCTCCTTCCACGGAGGTTGCCGGGAGTCCGGCCTGATGTTCGGTTCGCGCCCGTTCGATCGGCGCCCGGTCGGTTCGTCCCGGTTCAGTTGGCGCCATGGAACCCGCCCTCCCGCATGTTCCTGCGGTTGGCGTGGATCGCCTGCTGCGCCTGGTAGGACAGCCGCGGCATCATCTCGTCGACGCGCCGGGCGTGCCGCAGCTCGGCCTGCCGGGGCGGCATCCCCGGGGTGGGGCGCAGCTGCGGCGGGATCTCCAGGGTGCGGTGGGTGCGCGCCGGAGCGGCGGCCTCGGCCGCGAGCAGCGCCGCGTCCTTCTCCTCCGACATGCCGATCGGACCGTGCACGTCGCCGTGCAGGAACTGCAGGACGGCCGGTTCCTCGCTGGTCAGCAGCGCCTCGCGGGGACCGAACGCGACGAGGTCGCGGCGGTACAGCATGCCGATGTTGTCCGGGACGGTCGCGGCGATGTCGATGTTGTGCGTGACGATCAGCATGGTCGCGTCGATGCGCGCGTTCACGTCGATCAGCAGCTGGGAGATGTGCGCGGTGCGGACGGGGTCGAGGCCGGAGTCCGGCTCGTCGCACAGGATGATCTCCGGGTCGAGGACGAGGGCGCGGGCGAGGCCGGCGCGCTTGCGCATGCCGCCGGAGATCTGGCCGGGCAGCTTGCGCTCCTCGCCGCCGAGCCCGACCATCTCCATCCGCTCCATCACGATCCGCCGGATCTCCGACTCCTTCTTGCGGGTGTGCTCGCGGAGCGGGAACGCGATGTTGTCGTACAGCGGCAGGGACCCGAACAGGGCGCCGTCCTGGAACATCAGCCCGAACCGCTTGCGGGCCTCGAACACGTCGCGGTCGCGGTCGTTGACCATGTCGACGCCGTCGATGAGGACCCGGCCCTCCTCGGGCTTCAGCAGCCCGACGAGCGACTTGAGGAAGACGGTCTTGCCCGTGCCGGACGGGCCGAGCAGCACGCTCACCTCGCCGGGCGGCAGGTTGAGCGTGACGTCACGCCAGATCGTCTGCCGGCCGAACACTTTCGTCAGCCCCTCGACGACCACTTCGATTCCCACGACACCACCACTCGCGCTAGGAAGGAGGTTTCGTGGACGTTACGGCTGAGTAGACACGGTATTCAATAGGAGCCCGGAAGCTCATCGGCACAATTCGGTAAATGGCCGCCGGAATTTGTCAACGGGTTAGTAGTCGATCTCGCGGAACACGTCGCCGGTGACTACCAGGGAGTAACATGCCCCTCGGCGGCGCCGCGCCGGCCGACCCGGACCCGCCGGGTTTGTCAACGACCCTGTAACCGAACCGCGTTCTTGTCACAACGTGCGCAAGGAAGCCCCCTCCCGGGGCCGATCATGCGGCAAGCCCTTGCCAGCCGGGACTGGCGACTTTATGTTCACGGTGTTCTCGATCTCGTCCAGGGTGTTCGCTTCCCGCCCGGTACACCCCATCCGACGCCGCCGTCTCGGCCGGGACGGCGGCGCGGCGACCGGCCGGCTCGATGCGGAGGTTCCTTTCCATGGCGCAGGCATTGGAATTGTCTGAACACGACCGGAGTCAGACTGAGTTCCAGGATTTCCTCGACCTGCTGCGCGCGGGGCTGTCCGATGTGACCAACGAGATCGTCAGCGAGATCAAGCAGAACATCCCGGAGTACGACCGTCCCGACCCCGCCTACGACCAGATCCTCCGGCTCTGCACCGACATCCTGCTCCCCTCGTTCCTGGACCGGGTCGCCGACCCGGACGCCTCCACCGCCCAGCGCGACGAGACCTGCCGCACCATCGGCCGCTTCGAGGCCGTCGAGGGGCGCACCCTCGACCACCTCCAGGCCGCGGCCCGGATCGCCTTCCACGTCGCCTGGCGCCGGACGGCCGTCCTCGCCGAGCGCGAGCAGGTGCCGACCTCCGTCGTGTCCGCCGCCGTCGACGCCATGCTCGTCTACCTGGAGGAGTCCGTCGCGCAGGCCCGGCTCGGCTACCAGCAGGCCACCGGGCACGCCGACCTGCGCCGCCGCGAGGAGCGCCGCCGGCTGCTGCACCTGATCCTGCAGCGGCCCGCCGTCGTCCCCGAGGCCATCGAGGACCTCGCCAAGTCCACCGGCTGGTGGCCGCTGCCCGAGGAGGCCACCCTCGTCGCGCTGCACCCCGAGGCGCCCTGCACCCGCTCCGCGCTCGACACCGACGTCCTCACCGACTTCGACTCCGCCGAGCCGTGCCTGCTCGTCCCCGGGCCGCTCACCGCCGACCGGCGCAACATGCTGCGCGCCGCACTGTCGGACGCCAGCTGCGTCCTGGGGCTCACCGTTCCGCTGGAACGGGCCACCCACTCGCTGCGCTGGGCCCGCCGCGTGCTCTCCCTCGCCGAGGAGGGCGTCATCCCGGACGGCTCCCTCATCCCGTGCCAGAACCACCTGATGACCATGTGGCTGCTGCTGGACCCGCCGCTCATCGAGGAGCTCACCCGGCAGCACCTGGAGCCGCTGCGGGACGTCTCGGACGGGCAGCGCAAGCGCCTCGTCGAGACGCTCGCCGAGTCCGTCACCACCCGGGCGACCGCCGTCGACATCGGCGAGCGGCTCAAGATCCACCCGCAGACCGTCCGGTACCGCCTCCGGCAGCTGGAGGGGTACCTCGGCGACAGCCTGGAGGACGCCGACACGCGGTTCTCCCTCGACGCCACCCTCCGCGCCGCGAGCCTGTACCGGCGGCGCGGACGCGGCCGGAAGGGCACGCCCGGCACCCGGTGAGCGCGCTCGACACCGCGCCCGGTGGGGCGTGGGCGCGGTATCGGGTCACACGGGACGGCGCGGACCGTTATCCTGACGTTCTGGTTACCGGATCCTGACGGAAAGTCGAAGGAGTCCATGCCGACGTCGACCTGGTTCCGCCTCAACGTCGCCAAGCGCGAACGCGTCCTCGAGGTGGCGATGCGCGAGTTCGGGGAGCACGGGTACTCGACCGGCAGCCTGAACACCATCGCGCGCGAGGCCGGCATCGCCAAGGGCTCGCTCTTCCAGTACTTCAGCGACAAGCTGGAGTTCTTCGCCTTCGTGTGCGACGAGGCGTCCCGCCGCATCCGCGAGGAGATGGAGCGCCGCATCGAGCGCGTCTCCTTCGACCAGCCCTTCGACGAGTGGCTCTTCGACGTCCTGTGCGACTGGACCGAGTACATGGCCGACCACCCGCTGGAGCGCGGGGTCACCGCGGCGACGAACTTCGAGCTCGACAACAGCGTCCGGTCCGTCGTCCGCGACACCGCGAACCAGCACTACCTCCAGGTCATCCATCCGACGCTGGAGCTGTGGAAGGCCGAGGGCGCCATCCGCGAGGACGCCGACCTCGCCGTCCTCGCCACGTGGCTGATGACGCTGCTGCCGTTCCTCGCGCTCTCGCCCTACTACGACGGCCTCGACCCGATCCACGAGCTGCGCGGGCGCACCCCGGCCGAGCAGCGGCCCGTGATCCGCCAGCTCATCGCGGGCTTCCGCCCCATCTTCGCGCCCGAGAAGTAAGCGCGCTCCCGTCAGTCCTCTATGTCCGCGACCAGGACGTCCATGTAGCGGGCGGCGAAGCGGCCGGGCGCGGGGAGCTCCGCGGCCTCGGCGGGGGTCAGCACGCGGGGGGCCGTGATGCGCCGCACGCGACCCAGCCGCTCCACGCCGCCGCGGCCCTCGGCGAGCAGGTTGCGGACCCAGTCGGTGTCGCGCCCGTACGGCAGCCCGACGATGAGCCGCCCGCCGCTGCGGAACGCGGTGACCGGCGTCCGGTACTCGCGGCCCGACCTGCGCCCCCGGTGGACGATCATCGCGAGCGGCGGCAGGTAGGGCGCGTACACGCCCTGGATGCGGTTGGTGACCTTCTTGTTGAAGCTGGGGAGCCAGCTCGGCATCAGGGGCTTGCGCATGCCCCATGAGTAACACGTCCGGGACGCGCGCGCACGGCGTCCCGGACGTTCCCGGCCCGCCCGTCAGCGGGTGAGGAGGTACTCGTCCGGGTCCACCTTGCGGGAGCCCGCCCAGAACTCGAAGGTGTGGCCCGGCCAGAGGGTGCGGTTGACGCCCTGGTCGTCCAGGTACCAGCTGCTGCATCCGCCCTCGTTCCAGACGGCGCGGCGCAGCCGCTTCTGGATCCGGTCGTTGAACCGGCGGGCGGCCTGCGACTTCGGCTCGATCGCGTCGGCGCCGGACTCCTGGAGCAGGCGCAGGCAGTTCAGCACGTGCTGGATCTGCACCTCGATCATGAACACGACGGAGTTGTGGCCGAGGCCGGTGTTCGGGCCGAGCAGCATGAAGAAGTTCGGCATGCCGGGGATCGTGGTGCCGCGGTGCGCCTCGATGCCGTCCGCCCAGATCTCCTGGAGCTTGACGCCGTCCCGGCCGGTGACGCGCAGGTCGGTGAGCGCGTCGGTCACCTTGAAGCCGGTGCCGTAGATGATGCAGTCGACCTCGTACTCGCGCCCGTCCGCGGTGACGATCGAGTTCTCCCGCACCTCCGCGACGGCGGAGGTCTCCACGTGCACGTTGGGACGGGTGAGCGCCGGATAGTAGTCGTTGGACAGCAGGATGCGCTTGCAGCCGATCGTGTAGTCGGGCGTCACCTTGGCGCGCAGCTCCGGGTCGGGGATCTGCTTCGCAAGGTGCCGGCGCGCGATCTTCTCCTGCGGGGCGGACAGCCGCGGGTCGAGGGTGAAGCCGACCGCGCGGGCCTCCAGCGCCCAGTAGATGCCGCCCCGGAAGGCGCGGGCCGCCCCCGGCACCTTCTCGAACGCCTTGCGCACCGGCGCCGGGATGGCCACGTCGGGCTTCGGCTGGATCCACGGCGGCGTCCGCTGGAAGACGACGAGGTCGGCGGCCTGCTTCGCCACCTTCGGGACGAACTGGATCGCGGACGCGCCCGTCCCGATGACGGCGACGCGCTTGCCGGTCAGGTCGTAGGAGTGGTCCCATTCGGCGGAGTGGAAGGCCGTCCCCTGGAAGCGCTCGATGCCAGCCAGAGCTGGGAAGGACGGGACGTGCAGGGCGCCGATGCCGGACACGATGGCCTTCGGAGTGAGGACCGTCCCGTCCGCGAGGGTCACGTTCCAGCGCTTCGCGCCGTCGTCGTACTCCATGGAGTCGACGGCCGCGCCGAAGCGGATGTGGTCGCGCACCCGGTACTTGTCGGCGGTGCGCTCCAGGTAGGCGCGGATCTCGGGCTGCGGCGCGAACATCCGCGACCAGCCGGGGTTCAGCTCGAAGGAGAAGGAGTACATGTGCGAGGGGACGTCGCAGGCGCACCCCGGGTAGGTGTTGTCGTGCCACGTGCCGCCGAGCGCCTCACTCTTCTCCAGGACGGCGAAGTCGTGGAAGCCGGACTGCTTGAGCCGGATCGCCATGCCGAGCCCGGCGAAGCCGGAGCCGATGATGACGATCGACGGGGCTCGCTCGCTCATAACCCATCCTCTCGCGTAACCTACTCTGGGCAAGTTACCTGGAGTAGGTTACTGACGGTAGGTCCAACGGAGAGGATTCGCCTGTGAGTGGCGCCACACCCCCGCACCCGCCCCGCCGCAAGCGGATGTCGCGGGCCGCGCGCGAGCGGCAGATGCTGGACGTGGCGGAGCAGGTGTTCGGCGAGCGCGGCTACCAGGCCACCTCCATGGACGAGATCGCCGAGCGCTGCGGCGTCTCCAAGCCGATGCTCTACGAGTACTTCGGCTCCAAGGACGGGCTGCTCGTCGCGTGCGTGAGCCGCTCCAAGGCCGAGCTGCTCGACGTCACCCAGAAGGCCATGGCGGGCGCCACCACCCCCGAGGACATCCTGTGGCGCGGCATGGTCGCCTACTTCACCTTCATCGACTCGCACAGCAAGTCGTTCGCGATGCTGCTGCGCGAGCCGACGGCCGAGACGCCGGAGACCGCCGAGGCCATCGAGGCGACGCGGCGGCAGCAGAGCACGCTGATCGCCGGGGTGCTGGCGACGTTCGCGCCGACCGCGCCCGCCGACGTGATCGAGGCGTACACGCAGATCATCATGGGCGCGAGCGAGCGGATGGCGCTGTGGCAGACGAGCCGTCCCGACGTGTCCGCCGAGGACGCGGCCCGCTACATGACCGACTTCTGCCGGCAGGGCCTCAGCCCGTACCTGACCCCGCCCCCGCCGCCCTCGTCCGCTCCGCCCCCGTCCGCGCAAGCGCCTCCAGCGCGGCGATGAGCAGGTCGAGGCCGAACTCGAAGTCGGTCTCGGGAACGTGCGCGGCCAGCTCGGGGCCGTAGGCGATGACGTGCCGGAACTCCTCCGGGTCGAGGTGGTTCCACGACTTGGCGCCCGTCTCGGCCAGGTGCCCGAGCATCTTCTCCATGCCGACCTCGCGCATCTGGGCGCCGATCGCGTAGGCGAGCAGCGCCCGCATGATCCGCACGGCGGTGCCGCCGTCGAAGCCCGCCGCGTCCGCCAGCGCGAGCGCGCGCTCCATCGGCCGCAGCCCCACCGCCGTGTCGACCTTGTGGGTGAACACGATCGTCATGCAGCGCGGGTAGTCGTGCGCGACCTTGCGGAACGCGCGGACGAGGGCGCGCGCCCCCTCCTGCCAGGAGACGGCCGGATCGCGCTCCAGCTCCAGGCCGGCGACGACGTGCTCGGCGACGCCCTCCAGCAGCGCGGTCTTGTTCGGGACGTGGTTGTAGAGCGACATCACCGCGACGTCCAGCTCGGCCGCGACGCGGCGCATCGACAGCGCGTCCGCGCCCTCCCGCTCGATCAGCGCGACCGCCGCCTGCACGATGCGGTCGCGGGTCAGCGCGGGACGCGGGGTGTCGGAGACCACCGCCGCTCCTCTCCTTGCCGTTGACACCGGTAAGTGTCCCATGACACCGTACGTACATTGTACGTGAGACGTACACCGTACGTCCGCGCTTCGGGGAGGAGTGCCCTTGTCGACCCACGACCTCTACACCGACCCCGTCCCCATCGAGACCTGGAACGTCCCCAACGCCGGCGACGCCCGCTTCACCTGGGAGTACGACGACGGCCGCGACCGCCTCCTCGCCCTGTACCAGAAGGGCAAGGACAAGCAGTGGGACTCGGTCAAGCGCATCGACTGGGACATCGAGGTCGACCCGCACGACGTCCTCGGCGTCCCCGACCAGTCCCTCGCCATCTACGGGACGAAGTACTGGGACATGCTCTCGGCGAAGGAGCGGGGCGAGCTGCGGCGGCACCACACCTCCTGGCAGTTCTCCCAGTTCGTGCACGGCGAGCAGGGCGCCATGGTCACCGCCGCCCGGATCGTCGAGTCGGTGCCCGACCTCGACGCCAAGTTCTACTCCGCCACCCAGACGATGGACGAGGCGCGCCACGTCGAGCTGTTCACCCGGTTCCTGCACGAGAAGGTCGGGATGGTCTACCCGATCAACACCAAGCTGCAGGACCTGCTGAGCGAGACCCTCACCGACTCCCGCTGGGACATGCCCTACCTCGGCATGCAGGTGCTCATCGAGGGCCTCGCGCTCGCGGCGTTCGGCGTCATGCGCGACATCACCACCAAGCCGCTGCCGAAGCAGCTCCTCGCCTACGTGATGCAGGACGAGGCCCGCCACGTCGCGTTCGGCCGCCTCGCCCTGCGCGACTACTACAAGCAGCTGTCCGCCGCCGAACTCCGCGACCGCGAGGACTTCGTCATCGAGGGCTGCTACCTGATGCGCGACCGCATCCGCGGCCGGGAGATCTGGACGAACTTCGGCATCGACCCCGCCGAGGTCGACCGGCTCATCGAGGACTCGCCGTACATGCGGATGTTCCAGAGCCTGCTGTTCAGCCGCATCGTCCCGTGCGTGAAGGACATCGGGCTGTGGAGCGAGCGCATCCAGCAGACCTACGACGACATGGGCGTCCTCGACATGTCCAGGGCCGACCTGGACGCCCTCATGAACCAGGACGAGGAGATCGCCGAGAAGCTCGACGCCGAGCGGTTCGCCGCCGAGGAGGCCGCCCGGAAGGCCGAGGTGGACGCCGTCATCGCCGAGGCCGCCATCGCCGACACGGGTGCGGGCTGAGTACGTTTGGATCACTCGATCCGCACACCTCGGAGGTCTGGATGCCACTCGCGCACTTCGATGGAGCGCTCGCCGTCGTCACCGGAGCCGGCAGCGGCATCGGCCGGGCCATCGCCATCTCGCTGGCCGGCAACGGCGCGACCGTCATCGCGGCCGACATCGACCTGGACGCCGCCGAGCGGACCGTCGCCCGCGCCAAGTCCGTCGGGGCGGGCGGCACCGCCTACCGGGTGGACGTGTCCGACGCCGACGCGATGGAGGCGTTCGCCGCCGAGGTGAAGGAGGCGCACCGCGTCCCCGACATCGTCGTCAACAACGCGGGCATCGCGCTGGCCGGCCCGTTCCTCGACACCGAGATCGACGACTGGGAGCGCATCCTCGGCGTCAACCTGTGGGGCGTCATCCACGGCTCACGGCTGTTCGGCCGGCAGATGCGCGACCGCGTGCAGGCCCTCCCCAACAAGCCCGACAAGCCCAACTTCGGCGGCCACATCGTGAACATCGCGTCCGCCTCCGCGTTCGCGGCGTGGCGCGCGATGCCCGCCTACTGCACGACGAAGGCCGCCGTCCTGATGCTCAGCGAATGCCTGCGCGCGGAACTGGCCGGCTCCCGCATCGGAGTCACCGCCGTCTGCCCCGGCTTCGTCAGCACCGACCTCGTCAAGAACGGAAGCTTCACCGACGGGCGCTCCGCCTCCCCCGGGAAGCTGCGGCAGCGCGGCCAGCAGGCCATCCAGCTGCGCAACTACCCGCCGGAGAAGGTCGCCGAGCGGGTCGTCCACGCCATCATCAAGAACAAGGCCGTGGTCCCGGTCAACTTCGAGGGCCACCTCCTGCACGCCCTTTCCAGGATCTCCCCGGCCTCCGTGCGCCTCCTGGCCAGAATCCCCGCCCCCCAGGGCTGACCCGCACGGGCACGGCCCCCGACTCTCCCGTACTGAGAGGTGAAGGATCGATGCCCCCCGAAGCGTTGCTGCTCGACGGCCGACCGCGGAACTGGACGGCCCGGATCAGGTGCACGGACGGCGACCACACGCTGGAGCTGACGCATCGGGAGGTGGTCGCCGAACGGCTGCTGCGCACGTCCCGCAAGCACTCGTTCGACCCCGACACCGACATCGACTGGGACGCCCCGCAGGACCCGGACGTCTTCTACATGCCGCCGCAACTCGCGTCCCTCTACGAGACGCCGCTCTGGGACACGCTGACGCACCGGCAGCGGGTCGAGCTGACCAAGCGGGAGATGTGCAGCATCGCCTCGTTCGGCATCTGGTCGGAGATGATGCTGATGCAGTCGCTGCTGATGCACGCCTACCGGCACCGCTACGACAGCGACCACGTCGCCTACGCGCTGACGGAGATCGCCGACGAGTGCCGGCACTCGAAGATGTTCGGCCGCATGGTGCGGACGTGCGGGCTGCGCACCCACCGGCCGCGGGCCCTGGAGTACAACGTCGCGAAGCTGTTCGGCGCCGTGTACGACCCGATGCCGATGTTCGCCGGGACGCTGGTCGTGGAGGAGTTCACCGACGCGTTCCAGCGGCTCACCTTCCCGGACGAGGACGTCCAGCCGATGATCCGGCAGGTCACCCGCATCCACGTGATCGAGGAGGCCCGGCACATCAAGTACGCCCGCGAGGAGCTGAAGCGGCTGGTCGCGAAGGCCCCCACGGTGCGGCGGCGGATGGCGGCCTACGTTCTGGCGCAGGCGACGCGGCTGATGGCCGCGCAGGTGATCCACTCGTCCTGCTACACGGCGGTCGGGCTGGACCCGAAGCTCGCCCGGCAGGTGGCGGCGCGCAGCCCGCACCGGCGCGCGACCCTGGCGTGGGCGTTCCGGAAGTGCACCGCGTTCTTCGACGAGGTCGGCTACCTGGACGGCCGGGCCCGTGACGTGTGGATACGCGGCGGCCTGCTGGAACGGTAACCGGTTCCACCGGGACGCCATTTATCTCGACGTCGAAGCGTTTTTAGAAAACAGTTCTTGAATGCCGCGTCGTAGTGGTACCCGCGATGGGAGCGCAAAGGACCGCGGAGCGGGGACCACTCCGCGGCCCACCGACGAACAAGGGCGCCTGCCTGGGGTTATCTCACCCAGGACACTCCAACCGATTGCACGGTCACGTCGTCGACCTCCTCCTCCCCGGCGCTATCAGCACACCGATCACATGCCTGGCGCGGGAGCATGATCGGCATACCGCCTCCCCTATACCGAATCACCTTAGAAGGTCTTGACAGAAGATATGCCGCGATCGGCCGAATCAGGTCAGAAATCATTAAGCGCGGTGAACACTTCGCGGGCGGCGGCGGTCGCCTTGGCCAGGCACGCCCGCTCCCGCTCCGCCTGCTCGCCCCGGCCCGGCGCCCGCTCGCTGTAGCTGACCGTGAAGACCGCGTTGCGGACCCTAGCCGTGACCTGCCCCACCACGGTCGGCTGGCCCTTGTCGGCCGTGAACCAGCGGTACGCCTCGTCCCCGACGCCGCCCTGCCGCTCCAGCGCGATCGTCCGGACCAGCGGGGCGTCGTGCGCCTGCGCCCACTGCGCGTCGTAGTAGCTCTCGGCGTCCCGCACCGGCGTCGCCGTGTTGGCGGGCGCGTACAGCCGCGTCTCGACCCGCATCCACCGGAACCCCGGCTCCGTCGAGGTGTACGTGCACGTGGTGAGCGTCGAGTTCGCGCTCTCCTGCTTGCGCGCCTTCGGGACCGTCCTCGCGACCGTGCCCTCCGAGACCGTCCCGCACGGCGGCGGCAGGGCCCGCACGATCCGCTGCGCCGGCTCGGACGGCGAGGGAGTCGCCGGGGCGCTCCCGGTCGGCGTCACGGCGACCCGGTCGGTGCCGTCCCCGCCTCTGCCGGGCGCGACCAGGAAGACCGCCACCGCCGCCGCGGCGAACGCGGCGGCCGCCACCGCGAACACCAGCAGCCGCCTCGGCCGGCGGGACGGAGACGGCGGCTCCGGCCCGGCGTACGGCCGGTGGAACGGTTCGACCGGACGCCGCAGCCCCACGTCCCGCTCCTCACTCCCCCGTCGCGTCATGGCCCGCCCTCCCGTCAACGTAGCCAGGCGCGCCGCCTCTGACCAGGCCCCCCGACGGTGCCGATTGTCAGACCCCGGGGCCACACTGGAGGGGTGCTGATCGCTGACATCGCGCGGACGTCGGGGGCGGTGGCGGGCACCTCGGGCCGGAAGGCCAAGGTAACCGCGCTCGCCGAGTGCCTGCGCCGGGCCGACGCCGGCGAGGCCGCCATCGTGGTCGCCTACCTGTCCGGTGAGCTGCCGCAACGCCAGATCGGCGTGGGGTACGCCGCATTGCGCGATCTCCCGCCGCCCGCCGCCGAGCCGTCCCTGACCGTCCCCGGCGTGGACGCGGCGTTCACCGAGATCGGCGCCGTCTCCGGCCCCGGCTCGGTCGCCCGCCGCCGCGACCTGGTCGCCTCGCTCCTCGGCCGCGCCACCCGCCCCGAGCAGGACTTCCTCATCCGGCTGCTGGCCGGCGAGCTGCGCCAGGGCGCGCTGGACGGCGTCATGGCCGAGGCGATCGCGGCGGCGGCCGAGGTGAAGCCCGCCGAGGTGCGGCGCGCGTTCATGCTGCGCGGCTCGCTGGGCCCGGTCGCCACCGCCGCCCTCGCCGACGGCGTCGCCGGCCTGCGCGCCTTCACCCTGGAGGTCGGCCGCCCGGTCAAGCCGATGCTGGCCGCGGCGGCGCCGTCGATCGGCGAGGCGTTCGGCAAGCTCAAGGCCGAGGCCGCGGTCGAGTGGAAGCTCGACGGCATCCGCGCCCAGGTGCACGTCTCCGGCGGCGAGGTGCGCGTCTTCACCCGCACCTTGGACGAGATCACCGCCCGCCTGCCCGAGGTCGTCGAGGCGGTGCGCGGCCTCCCCGTCCGCGCCGCCGTCTTCGACGGCGAGCTGATCGCCCTGCGCCCGGACGGCCGTCCCCACCCCTTCCAGGTGACCGCCGCCCGCACCGCCACCCGCACCGCGAAATCCACCGAACCGGTCCCGCTGAGCGTCTTCCTCTTCGACGTCCTCTACCTGGACGAGGGCGCGGGCACCGCATCCGATGGTTCGGGGGATCTGCTCGACGCGCCGGGGGCGGAGCGGAACGCGGCGCTGGTGCGGGTGCTGCCCGAGGAGCTGCGGATGCCGCGGGTCGTGACGGGCGACCCGGTGCGGGCCAAGGAGGTGTTCGACGAGGCCGTCGCACGGGGCCACGAGGGCGTCGTGATCAAGTCGCTCGACACGCCCTACACGGCCGGGCGGCGCGGCGCCGGGTGGATCAAGGTGAAGCCGCGGCACACCCTCGACCTCGTCGTGCTCGCCGTGGAATGGGGGCACGGGCGCCGCCGGGGGCTGCTGTCGAACCTGCACCTGGGCGCCCGCGATCCCGCGACCGGCGGGTTCGTCATGCTCGGCAAGACGTTCAAGGGGCTCACCGACGAGCTGCTCGCCTGGCAGACCGAGCGGCTCCGCGAGCTGGCCGTCCGCGAGGACGACTGGGTCGTGCACGTCCGTCCCGAGCTGGTCGTCGAGATCGCGTTCGACGGCGTCCAGCACAGCCCCCGCTACTCCGGCGGCATCGCGCTGCGGTTCGCGCGGGTGCTGCGGTACCGGCCCGACAAGTCCGCCGCCGAGGCCGACACGATCGACACCGTCCGCGCGGTGGCCCCGGTGATGGACTGAGCGGTGATGGACTGAGCGGTCACGGGCCGGGCGGTCAGGGCGGGTCGTCGGGCTGGGGGGCGGCGGGCTCGCGCGGCGGCGCGGGCGGGAGCCGGCCGCCGGGGCGGAAGCCGGGCGGGAAGTCGTCGCCGGTGCGGGCGTCGCGGGCCTGCCTCGCGGCGGCGCGGGCCCGCATCCGGGACGCGGCCCCGCCGGGGATCCGGGACGGGACGACGGCCCCGCGGCGGCTCCCGTCCCGTGTGGCGGACCGGCGCTCCGCCCGGCGGGCCGCGCGCCGCTCGGCCCTGCGTTCCGCGCCGGCCGCGAGGCGGGCGGCGGCCCGCCGCTCGGCGCGTTCGAGCCGCCGACGGCGGGCGCGGTCGGCGGCCTCGGCGCGGCGCTGCAGCAGCTCCGGCGGGATGAGGTCGTGCCGTCCCGCGATGAACTCCTGCACCCAGATCTTGCCGCGGATCAGCGGCCGGCGGACCTGCTTCTCGCGCCGCACGGCCCGCTGGTACCGGCGCGAGTCCGGGGCGTAGCGCCAGCGCGCCCACGGCGACCCCGGCCGCGCCACCCGGATCGCGCCGACGATCAGCAGCGCGGGCACGAACAGCCCGATGAGGCCCGTCCAGATCTTGCCCTTGAGCAGGGTCAGCACGGCGAAGACCAGGTTGACCACCAGGGACGCCACGTAGACGCGGGTCAGGATGCCGGTGCCGGGGTCGGGCGCGATGCCCTCGTAGCCGAGCGGGCGGATGCCGAGCAGCAGCAGCCCCGTCACCGCGATCGCCACGAACACGGCGTCGACGGACGCGCGGCCCTTCTCCGTCCAGTACACGTCGCTGAGGTGCAGGATCAGCGCGAACTCGTCCAGGACGAGGGCGGAGCCCATGCCGAACACGACGGCGGCCGACACGTTGAGGCCGGTGTAGGCGTCCGGGACGGCGAGGCTTCCGATGCCGCCCGCCAGCATCAGCACCACGCCGAACACGACGTGGTGGATGTGCAGGTCGCCGGCGGTCACGTTGCGGAACCACCAGCGCGCGTCCGACCGGATCAGCCGGACGTTCACCCGCGTCAGCACGAATGTGATCAGGAACGCGACGAAGAACCCGAGCAGCGGAAGCCGCCCGGTCGCCACGATCCGCTCGTCGAACATCTCGATCATCTGCCCCCCGCTGCCTCCATGATGCACCGTGACATGCGCGGATATCGTGGGACCCCTGCCGACCGGCGACGATCGAGGAGGGTACGCCGTGAGCCGCACCGTGGACCGCTGCGATCCCGGCTACCGGGCCTGGACCGCCGAGGCGATCCGGCTGGTCGACGCCGACGCCAACCGCAGCGCCGACACGCACCTGCACGTGTTCCCGCTGCCGCCGGAGTGGGGCATCGACCTGTACCTGAAGGACGAGTCCGTCCACCCCACCGGTTCCCTGAAACACCGGCTCGCCCGGTCACTGTTCCTGTACGGGCTCGCGAACGGCTGGATCCGGCGGGACACGACGATCATCGAGGCGTCCAGCGGGTCGACGGCCGTGTCCGAGGCGTACTTCGCGCGGCTGCTCGGCCTGCCGTTCATCGCGGTGATGCCCGCCTCGACCAGCCCGGAGAAGATCCAGCTGATCGAGTTCCACGGCGGCCGGTGCCATCTGGTGGACGAGCCGTCCGCCATCTACGACGAGTCGCGGCGGCTCGCGGCCGAGTGCGGCGGGCACTTCATGGACCAGTTCACCTACGCCGAGCGCGCCACCGACTGGCGCGGCAACAACAACATCGCCGAGTCGATCTTCGATCAGATGCGGCTGGAGCGGTTCCCGGAGCCGTCCTGGATCGTGGTCGGCGCGGGCACCGGCGGGACGTCCGCGACGATCGGCCGGTACGCCCGCTACCAGCGGTTCCAGACGCGGCTCGCGGTCGTCGACCCGGAGGGCTCGGCGTTCCACGGCTCCTACGCCGACGGCGACCCGGAGCGGACGGCGGCCGGCTCGCGGATCGAGGGCATCGGCCGGCCCCGCGTCGAGCCGTCGTTCCTGCCGACGGTGATCGACCGGATGATCCGGGTGCCGGACGCGGCGTCAGTCGCCGCGATGCGCTGGACGGCGCAGGTCAGCGGCCGGAGCGTCGGCGGCTCGACCGGCACCAACATGTGGGGCGCGGCGGAGCTGATCGCGCAGATGCGCGAGCGCGGCGAGCGCGGCAGCGTCGTCACGCTGATCTGCGACGGCGGCGAGCGCTACGCGGGCACCTACGGGTCGGACGCGTGGCTCGCCGAGCAGGGCCTCGACATCGCGCCCTACCTGACCGCGCTGAACGGCTTCCTGAAGACGGGCGAGATGCCCGCTATCCCGTGACGGTGACGGGGTTCACGAGGTCGGCGTAGATCAGCAGGCCGCCCATGACGATCAGCACGACCGCCATCACGTACGTCACCGGGAGCGCCTTGGCGACGTCCACGTACCCGGGGTCGGGACGGCGGAAGATCTTCGCGAACGCCTTCTTGACCGCCTCCAGCAGCGCGCCCGCGATGTGGCCGCCGTCCAGCGGCAGCAGCGGGACGAGGTTGAACAGCCCGACCGCGAGGTTCAGCGAGCCGAGCAGCATCACGAAGAACGAGACCTTCTGCGCGGCGGTGTAGTCGCTGGACGCGGCGACCTCGCCGCCGATCCGGCTGACGCCGACGACGCCGACCGGGCCGTTCGGGTCGCGCTTCTCGTCGCCGAACGCCGCGTTCCAGACGCCGACCATCTTCTGCGGCATCCGCACCAGCGCCCCGGCGGTGCGCGCGGTCAGGTCGCCCATCGTGCTCGCGACCGCGCCCGGCCCCTGCCGCTCCATCGCCTGGATCGGCGTGATGCCGAGGAAGCCCACGTTCACGATCTTGTCGGGGTCGTCGAGGTCGTGCATCTGGTTGCGGATGATCGGGACGTTCAGCCGCACGTCCTGCCCGCCGCGCTGGACGGTCATCGGGACGGTCTTCCCGCCGTTGTCGCGGATCAGCACCCGCAGCTTCTCGTAGTCGCCGTCGATCTTCGTGCCGCCGAACGACACGATCCGGTCGCCCGCCTTGAGCCCGGCCTGCGCGGCGGGCGTCGGCGCCGCGTTCGCCGGGCACTGCGTCGTCTGCGACTGGCTCGCGGGCACCATGCACGGGAGGACCTCGCCGATCACCGGCTGGGACTGCTTGGTCCCGATGCCCATCAGCAGGATCGCGAAGAACATCACCGAGAGCAGCAGGTTCATCGCGGGCCCGCCGAACATGATGAGCAGCTTCTGCCACCACTTCTTGGCGTAGAAGACGCGGTCCTCGTCGCCGGGGCGGATCTCCTCCAGCGCGGCGCCGCGCGCCGACTCGATGAGGCCCTGCCACGGCCCGGTGCTGACCTGCCGGACCTGACCGGGGGCGTCGCCCTTGCGCGGCGGCAGCATCCCGATCATCCGGATGTAGCCGCCGAGCGGGATCCACTTGACGCCGTACTCGGTCTCGCCCTTGCGCCGGGACCACATCGTCGGCCCGAAACCGACCATGAACTGGGTCGTCCGCACCTTGAACAGCTTGGCGAACGAGAAGTGGCCGAGCTCGTGGAGCGCGATGGACACCAGCAGGCCGAAGAACAGGATCAGCATTCCTGCCAGGTAGACCATCCCGCTTGCCCTTCACGTCGCGCCCCCGCGCTCACCGCGGGTGATCTCCGGTAACCAACCAAAGAGTACGTGATCCGCCCGCATTCGGTTGAAGCCCGCAAGGAATCCCCGCAGCGCCCGCGGGCCGCCCCGCTTTGAGGTGGGCTGCTAAGGCGCGGCGCGGGCATTCACCCGCCGTTGACTATCCGCGCGGCGGGCCACATGCGCATCATGGGCCGTTCTCACCCCGTCATTGGAGGTACTCACCTTGAAGCGCGGACTTGTAGCGATGCTGGCCTTGACGCTCGCGCTCGGCGGATGCGGCGGCTCCGATGACGGCGGCACGGACTCGGGCGGGTCGGCGCCCTCCTCGCCGGGGGCCTCGGCGCCGTCCGGCACCTCGACCGCGAAGGGGATCACCGGCACGCCGACGCCGCCCGCGGAGTCGAAGGTGACCAAGAAGTTCAACGACTGCATGACCGACCAGGGCGTGCGGCTGCCGAGCCCGAACCCGTCGACGACGCCCGCCAAGAAGGACCTGGAGAAGATGAAGGCGGCGCTGAAGACGTGCATGCGGAAGCTGCAGCCGCCGGCGTCCTCCAACCCCGGGTGACGGCGGGTGGTCGGCGGGCAGGGGCGCTGCTAGATTGGCGGTTCAGCCGTTGATCCCGTGCGGGAGAGTCCCACGCAGCCGGTGTGGGACGCCGAAGGAGCAACTCCTCCCCGGAACCTCTCAGGCCCACGGACCGCACGGACCAGGCGACCTCTGGAAAGCGGGGACCCGGGTCCCCCGCCGAAGGTGAAAGCCCGCCCGGCAGGCGGGTGAAGCTCTCAGGCGCAGATGACAGAGGGGGAGGCACCGAGACGCCCGGTGCGCGAGTGGGACGATGGACCACATGCGCCCGTGACGAAGGAGCCGAACCCATGTCCGCCGATCCGAAGACCACCCCGCTGCACGACGTCCACCGGGACCTCGGCGCGAACATCGTCGACTTCGCCGGGTACCTGATGCCGCTGCGCTACAAGAGCGAGACGGCCGAGCACGAGGCCGTCCGCACCGGCGCCGGGCTGTTCGACCTGTCGCACATGGGGGAGATCTTCCTCTCCGGGCCCGGCGCGGGCGCCGCGCTGGACTACGCGCTGGTCGGGAACCTGTCGCCGATGCCGGTCGGCAAGGCCCGCTACACCATGATCTGCGGGCAGGACGGCGGCGTCCTCGACGACCTGATCGTCTACCGGCTCGCTGACGAGACGTGGATGGTGGTCGCGAACGCCGCCAACGCGGCCGTCGTCCGGGACGCGCTGACCGAGCGGGCCGCCGGCTTCGAGGCGGCCGTCGACGACCGGTCGGACGCGTACGCGCTGATCGCCCTCCAGGGCCCGCGCTCGCAGGAGATCCTGGAAGGGTTCACCGACGCCCCGGTGGCCGGCCTCAAGTACTACGCGATCCTCGCCGGGCGGGTCGCGGGCGCCGACGCGCTGGTCGCCCGCACCGGGTACACCGGCGAGGACGGTTTCGAGCTGTTCGTGGACGCCTCCGACGCCGTCCCGCTGTGGCGGGCGCTCGCCGCGGTGGACGGGGTCGTCCCCGCGGGCCTCGCGGCGCGCGACTCGCTGCGCCTCGAAGCGGGCATGCCGCTGTACGGCAACGAGCTGACCGCCGAGACGACGCCGTTCGAGGCGGGCCTCGGCCGCGTCGTGAAGCTGGACAAGCCGGGTGACTTCGTGGGCAGGACGGCCCTGGCGGCGCAGGCGCAGACCCCGCCGGGCCGTAGGCTCGTGGGACTGGTCGCGCGCGGGCGTCGCGCGCCCCGGAAGGGGTACCAGGTCGTCACGTCCGGCGGCACGCCGTGCGGGGTCGTGACGAGCGGCGCCCCGTCGCCCACACTGGGCAGGCCGATCGCCCTGGCCTACCTCGACAGCGGCGTCGAGGAGACGGACCTGGCCGTGGACGTCCGCGGCCGGCACGAGCCGGTGGACGTGGTCGGACTGCCGTTCTACAAGCGGTCCTAAAGAGCCCTAAGAGAAGGTTGTCCGGGGGTGTGGGGGTCGGCCCCCACCATCAATGAGAAGTTGTCGGGGGTGTGGGGGTCGGCCCGGCCCCCGCCATGACAGGAGAGAGAATCGTGAGCGTTCCGGAGCAGCTCCGCTACAGCGAAGAGCACGAGTGGGTGTCCGGCCTCGGCGGTGAGGACGGCATCGTCACCGTCGGCATCACCGCGCACGCCGCCGACGCGCTCGGCGAGATCGTCTACCTCGAGCTGCAGCCCTCGGAGGGCGACGCCGTCGAGGCGGGCGAGCCCTGCGGGGAGGTCGAGTCCACCAAGTCCGTCAGCGACCTCTACTCCCCCGTGAGCGGCGAGATCACCGCGATCAACGCCGCCGTGGTGGACGAGCCGAAGGTCATCAACGACGACCCGTACGGGGAGGGCTGGATCTTCAAGGTGCGGATCTCCGACGAGCCGGGCGACCTGCTCGACTCGGCGGCCTACGCGAAGCTGATCGAGGAAGCATGAGCCTCTACGACTCCCTCGCGACGGCCGATCCGGAGGTCGCCGAGGCCGTCGCCGCGGAGCTGCGCCGCCAGCAGACCACGCTGGAGATGATCGCGTCGGAGAACTTCGCGCCCGTCTCGGTGCTGGAGGCGCAGGGCTCCGTCCTGACCAACAAGTACGCCGAGGGCTACCCCGGCAAGCGCTACTACGGCGGCTGCGAGTACGTCGACGTCACCGAGCAGCTCGCCATCGACCGGGCCAAGTCGCTGTTCGGCGCCGAGCACGCGAACGTCCAGCCGCACAGCGGCGCGCAGGCCAACACGGCGGTGTACTTCGCGCTGCTGCAGCCCGGCGACACGATCCTCGGGCTCGACCTCGCGCACGGCGGCCACCTCACCCACGGGATGCGGCTGAACTACTCGGGCAAGACGCTGAACGTGGTGCCGTACCACGTCCGCGCCGAGGACGGCCTGGTCGACATGGACGAGGTGGCCGCGCTCGCGGCCGAGCACCGGCCCAAGATGATCGTGGCGGGCTGGTCGGCGTACCCGCGGCAGCTCGACTTCCCGGCGTTCCGCGAGATCGCCGACTCGGTCGGGGCGCTGCTCATGGTCGACATGGCGCACTTCGCCGGGCTCGTCGCGGCGGGGCTGCACCCGTCGCCCGTCCCGCACGCCGACATCGTCACGACGACCACGCACAAGACGCTCGGCGGCCCGCGCGGCGGCCTGATCCTCGCCCGCGAGGAGTACGGCAAGAAGATCAACTCGGCGGTGTTCCCCGGCATGCAGGGCGGGCCGCTGGAGCATGTGATCGCCGCCAAGGCCGTCGCCCTCAAGATCGCCGCGTCGGAGGAGTTCAGGGCCCGGCAGGCGGCCACCGTCGAGGGCGCGAAGCTGCTCGCCGAGCGCCTCCTCGCCGAGGACTGCGCCAAGGCCGGCGTGAAGGTCCTCACCGGCGGGACGGACGTCCACCTCGTCCTGGTCGACCTCGTCGACTCCGAGCTCACCGGACGCGACGCCGAGGACCGCCTGCACGACATCGGCATCACGGTGAACCGCAACGCGGTGCCGAACGACCCGCGCCCGCCGATGGTGACGTCCGGCCTGCGGATCGGCACCCCGGCCCTCGCCACCCGCGGCTTCACCGCCGCGGACTTCGCCGAGGTCGCCGACATCATCGCGCTGGCCTTGCAGCCGTCCTCCGCGGACCTGGGGTTGGCGGCCCGGGTGCAGGCGCTCGCCGACGAGCACCCCCTGTATCCGAACCTTTGACGTCTCCGCGCCCCCTCCCCCCGTCCGGGGAGGGGGCGCAGCTACAACGAGGTAGCGATGGCCATCAGCGTTTTCGACCTGTTCAAGATCGGCATCGGCCCGTCCTCGTCCCACACCGGGGGCCCGATGGCGGCGGCGCACCGCTTCGCGCGGGGCCTGGAACGCGACGGCCTCCTGGAGAAGACGGCTTCGGTCCGGGTCGTCCTCTACGGTTCGCTCGGCCTCACCGGCAAGGGGCACGGCAGCGACAAGGCCGTCATCCTCGGCCTGGAAGGCGACAAGCCCGAACTGGTCGACGTGGACCGGGTGGACGAACGGCTGGCGTCCATTCGCGGACGCGGGGCCCTGCGGCTCTTCAACGACCACGACATTCCCTTCGTGGTCAACGAGCACCTGCACTTCGAGCGCAAGGAGTCGCTGCCCGGCCATCCCAACGGCATGCGCTTCACCGCCTACGGCGACCCGGGCGAGGAACTGCGCTCGAAGGTCTACTACTCGGTCGGCGGCGGCTTCGTCCTGGACGAGAACGCCGCCGGCGCCGACCGCATCAAGCCGGACGACACCGTCCTCCCCCACCCGTTCGACACGGCCGAGGCGCTCCTCGACCGGTGCCGCGAGACGGGCCTGTCCATCTCCGCGCTGATGCTGGAGAACGAGGAGGCGTTCGGCCGCGGCGCCGGCGAGATCCGCGCGGGCCTGCTCGCGCTCTGGGAGGTGATGCGGGCCTCGGTGACCCGGGGCTGCGCCCGCGAGGGCCTCCTGCCCGGCGGCCTGAAGGTCCGCCGCCGCGCCCCTCAGCTCCACCGGCAGCTCTCGTCCGAGAAGACCTCCGACCCCCTCCACGCCATGGACTGGGTCACCCTCTTCGCGCTGGCCGTCAACGAGGAGAACGCCGCCGGCGGGCGCATCGTCACCGCGCCCACCAACGGCGCCGCCGGGATCGTCCCGGCCGTCCTGCACTACTACGACCGCTTCCTGCCCAGCGACGACGACGGGATCGTCCGGTTCCTGCTGACCGCCGGGGCGATCGGCGTCCTGTTCAAGCAGAACGCCTCCATCTCCGGCGCCGAGGTCGGCTGCCAGGGCGAGGTCGGCTCCGCCTGCTCCATGGCGGCCGCCGGCCTCACCGAGATCCTGGGCGGCACCCCGGAGCAGGTCGAGAACGCCGCCGAGATCGGCATCGAGCACAACCTGGGCCTCACCTGCGACCCGGTCGGCGGCCTGGTCCAGGTGCCGTGCATCGAGCGCAACGCCGTCGGCGCGATCAAGGCCATCAGCGCCGCCCGCATCTCCCTGCGCGGCGACGGCCGCCACTTCGTCACCCTCGACAAGGCCATCAGGACCATGCGCGACACCGGCCGCGACATGCTCGACAAGTACAAGGAGACCTCGCGCGGCGGCCTCGCCGTGAACGTCATCGAATGCTGACGCCCGTCAGAGGGTTTCGGACATCCGCGCGAGGCGGCGGGCGAGGCGGGCGGCGGCCTCGCGCAGTTCGGGAGGGTCGAGGATCTCCGCGTCGAAGCCGAGGCGGGACACGTGGACGGCGAGCCAGTCCAGGTCGTCGCCGCCGGTGACGAGCAGGCACCACCCGCCGCCGTCGTCCTCGACGCGTCCCACCTGGGGCGGCACCAGCTCGCGGACCTGGCCGGGGTCGGCGCGGAGCCGCACGCGGGCCAGGTGCCGGTACGGCGCCCCGGTCACGGCCCGCTGCACGTAGGCGACCGGGTCCGGATGCTCCCTCGGCCGGAAATGCCAGGTGGTCGCCTCGGTCCCGCGCATCCGGTCCAGCCGGAAGGTGCGCCAGTCGCCGCGGTCGACGTCCCAGGCCATCAGGTACCAGCGGCGGGCGGTGGCGACCATCCGCACCGGCTCGACCAGGCGCTCGCGCTCGGCGCCGCCGCGTCCGGCGTACCGGAACCGCACACGGACGGCGTCCCGGCAGGCCCGCGCGAGCGTCACCAGCACCTCCGCGTCGACCTCCACGCCGGGGCCGACGAGGGTGTCGGTCGCGCCGTGCACGGCCCGCACCTCCTCGCGCAGCCGGGGCGGCATGACCTGGTCGAGCTTGGCGAGCGCCCGCAGCGCCGCCTCGCCCGCGCCGGTGACCGTGCCACCGGACGCCATCCGCAGCGACACCGCCGTCGCGATCGCCTCCTCGTCGTCCAGGAGCAGTGGCGGCAGCCGGGTGCCGGCGCCGAGCCGGTAGCCGCCGCCGACGCCCGCCGCCGCGTGGACGGGGTAGCCGAGCGCGCGCAGGCGCTCGACGTCGCGGCGCACCGAGCGGTCGGTGACGGCCAGTTCGGCGGCGAGTTCGGCGGCCGTCCAGGACGACCGGCGCTGCAGCAGTGCCAGGAGCCGCAGCACCCGCTCGGTCGTCCCCTCGACGGTCATGGCGTTCATCGTCGCACGGAACGCGGAACGTATCTGTCCGCTATTTGGGGAAGGGTGGACGGCATGGACTGGAACGCACGGCTGCGGGAGCAGCTCACCTGGCACTGGGACCACCAGCTGCGCGACCGCCTCGCCGGGCTCACCGACGACGAGTACTTCTGGGAGCCGGTGCCCGGCTGCTGGAACGTGCGCCCGCGCGGCACCGGCAGCGCCCCGGTGCGGGCCGGGTCCGGGGCGATGACCATCGACTTCGCGTTCCCGCCGCCCGACCCGGCGCCGTTCACGACGATCGCCTGGCGGCTCGCGCACGTCATCGTCGGCGTGCTCGCGATGCGCAACGCCGCGCACTTCGGCCGCGCGGCCACGGACTACGACTCGTTCGAGTACGCCGCCACCGCCGGCGAGGCGCTGGCCCAGCTGGACGCCGAGTACGCCGCCTGGCTGGACGGCGTCGAGTCCCTCGGCGAGGCCGGACTCGCCCGCCCCTCCGGGCCGGCGGAGGGACCCTACGCCGAGTACCCGCTGGCGGCGCTCGTCCTGCACATCAACCGCGAGATGGTGCACCACCTGGCCGACGTGTGCCTGCTCCGCGACCTCTACCTGCACACTCACCGGGAGGCGAGCTGACATGGCCCGCGACGTACAGATCACCCGCGACGTACAGATCACCTTCGACTGCGCCGACCCCGCCGCCCTGGCCGCGTTCTGGGCCGAGGCCCTCGGCTACCGGCTCCAGGACCCGCCCGGCGGCTTCGCCTCGTGGGACGAGGCCCTCGACGCGATGGGCGTCCCGCCCGAGCGGCGCAACGACGCCTCGGCGGTGGTCGACCCGGGCGGCGCCGGGCCGCGGCTCTTCTTCCAGCGGGTGCCGGAGGGCAAGCGGGCCAAGAACCGCGTCCACCTCGACGTCCGGGCGGCCCCCGGGCTGGAGGGCGACGCGCGGATGGCGGCCCTGGAAGCCGAGGCCGACCGCCTCACCTCGCACGGAGCCAAGCGCCTCGCGCGCCACGAGCCCGCTCCCCCGCTCGGCGCCGGCCACATCATCATGGCCGACCCGGAGGGCAACGAGTTCTGCCTGGACTGACCGGCCGCGCTACCGGATCGGGATGTCGGCCCCGTGCTCGTCCGCCGGGCGCGGGCCGTGGATGCGCCGGTCGGCCTCGCCGATCCGCACATCGTTGATGCCGGCCTCGCGGCGCCGCATCAGCCCGCGCTCGTCGAACTCCCAGAGCTCGTTGCCGTAGCTGCGCCACCACTGCCCGGCGTCGTCGTGCCATTCGTACTGGAAGCGGACGGCGATCCGGTTCTCGCGGAACCCCCACAGGCTCTTGCGGAGGGCGTAGTCGAGCTCCCGGTCCCACTTCTCTTTCAGGAAGGCGACGATCTCGTCCCTGCCGGTGATGAAGCGGTCGCGGTTGCGCCAGACCGAGTCGGGCGTGTAGGCGGACGCGACCTTCTGCGGGTCGCGGGTGTTCCACGCGTCCTCGGCGGCCTGGACCTTCTGCCGGGCGGTCTCCTCGGTGAACGGCGGGTAGGGCGGGCGGTCCTCGGGCATCACGGTCTCCTCAGTTTGAGAACGTACGTTCTCTATCTCTTCGGCTACGGTAGGGAACGACCGTTCTCGACGTCAAGCGGGAGGGCCGATGCCGGCCGCGATCACCGAGGAGCAGCACGCCCGGGACCGCCGGACGCTGCTCGACGCCGCCGAGGACCTCTTCTACCGGCGGGGCGTCCAGGCGGTCGGCATGGACGAGCTGCGGGCGGCGGCCGGGCTGCCCCTCAAGCGCATCTACCGCCTGTACCCCACGAAGGAGGCGCTGATCGTCGCGATGCTGGAGCGCCGCGACCGGCGCTGGCGCGGGAGCCTGGCCGCCCACCTGGACGCGGTGGCCGACCCCCGCGAGCGCGTCCTCGCGCTGTTCGACTGGCTCGGCGCCTGGTTCGCCGAACCCGGGTTCCGCGGCTGCGCGTGGGTCAACGCCCACGGCGAGCTCGGCCCGTCGGCGCCCGCGATCGCGGAGGCCGCGCGCTCGCACAAGCGCGCGTTCCACGCCCAGGTCGTCGACCTGGTCGGCGCCGTCGACGCGTCCGCCGCCGAGGCCGTCTACCTGCTCGCCGAAGGGGCCATCGTGGTGGCCGGCGTCCACGGCGACCCCGCGGCCGCCGAGCGGGCGCGGGCCGGAGCCCGCGCCCTGCTGGCGGCGTCAGGAGGCGCGGACGCCCCGCCCGCTGGGTGAGTGGGCGCCCCTCCGGGCCTCGCCGCCGCAGTGCGCGCACACGACGACGGGGGTGACGGTCTCACCGCAGGAGTGCTGCCAGCGGACGGGCGGGTCGTCCGGATGCAGGTGCCGGTCGCCCCACCGCATCAGCACGAGCAGCACGTCGCACAGCTCCACGCCCGCCGGCGTCAGGTGGTACTCGTACCGCACCGGGTGGTCGCTGTAGCGCTCCCGCCGGATGATGCCGTTCGCCTCCAGCTTGCGGAGCCGCGACGTCAGGATGTCGCGGGACGCGCCCGTGTTGCGGACGATCTGGTCGAACCGCCGCACCCCGTAGACCAGCTCCCGGATCGCGAGCAGGCTCCAGCGTTCCCCGACCAGGTCGAGGGTGTCGGCGACCGAGCACTCGCGCGGGTCGGCGTCCTTCGGCATACGCGCAGCCTAGCCGCCGGTCAGAGCCGTTCGACGATGGTGGCGTTGGCGAGGCCGCCCGCCTCGCACATGGTCTGGAGCCCGAACCGTCCGCCGCGGTCTTCGAGGGCGTGCAGCAGCGTCGTCATGATCCGGGAGCCGCTCGCGCCGAGCGGGTGGCCGATCGCGATCGCGCCGCCGCGCACGTTGACCCGCGCCAGGTCGGCGCCCGTCTCCCGCTGCCAGGCCAGCACGACCGGCGAGAACGCCTCGTTCACCTCGAACAGGTCGATGTCGTCCAGCGTGAGGCCGGCCCGCCCGAGCACCTTCCGCGTCGCCGGGATGATCGCGGTGAGCATCAGCAGCGGGTCGTCGCCGGTCACGGCGAACGCGTGGAACCGCGCCCGGGGCCGCAGCCCGAGCCGCTCGGCGACGTCCGCGCCCATGACCAGCACGGCCGCCGCGCCGTCGTTGATCGGCGACGCGTTGCCCGCGGTGATCTTCCACTCGATCTCGGGGAACCGCTCCGCCGTGCGCTCGTCGTAGTAGGCCGGCCGCAGCCCGGCGAGGACCTCCGGCGACGTCCCGGGACGGACGGTCTCGTCCCACTGCCCCGTCCAGGCGACCTCCCGGTCGAACTCGCCGTTCTTCCACGCCTCGGCGGCGCGCCGGTGCGACTCGTAGGCGTAGGCGTCGAGCTCCTCGCGCGCGAACCCCCACCGGGCGGTGATCAGCTCGGCGCCGATGCCCTGGCCGACGAGCCCGTCCGGATACCGCTCGCCCAGCATCGTCCCGAACGGATCGCTTTCCGGCAGCACGCTCGACCCCATCGGCACCCGCGACATCGACTCGACCCCGCACGCGATCGCGACGTCGTAGGCGCCGCTCTGCACGCCCTGCGCCGCGATGTGCAGCGCCTGCTGGGACGACCCGCACTGCCGGTCGACCGTCATCGCGGGCACGCTCTCGGGGAACCCGGCGGCGAGAACGGCCGTCCGCGTGATGTTGAGCGCCTGCTCGCCGACCTGCGTGACGACCCCGCCGATGACGTCATCGACCTGCCCCGGGTCGATCCCGGCCCGCTCGACGAGCGCCTTCAGCGTCCGGGCCAGCAGATCCGCCGGATGATCACCGTGCAGCGCCCCGCTCGCCTTCCCCTTGCCCACCGGAGTCCGCACGGCCTCCACGATCACCGCATCCCGCACCCCGACCACCTCCGTTCGGTTTTCCAACTAACACTCGCAGTATCCTCCGACAAAGTTGGAAAACACAACCCACTCCTCCGCGTGCGCTGCCTCACATCGGCCGGCCGGGATCGGGCGCGCCGGCAGGCGGCGGGCGGGGACGGAAAAACCCCGGGGCCGCGGCGAATGGCTGCGATCCCCGGGGTTTCGGGCCGCTCAGCGGGAGGGGCCCATGCCGTGGTCCGTCTGTTCCCTCCATACGTCGAAAGGCCCCTTGGTGGAGCCGCCCGTATTCTCACGGTGGGACAAGTGCGCCTCCTCGATGGCCTCGACGTCACGTTCACTACGGACGTTAGCCCGAAGTGCGGACATGGCCGACAAATCAGACCTAAAGGGGCCGTCAATTCGCCGGCGGGGGACGTCCGGGGCTCAGCCGCCCTTGAACATCTCGCGCATCTTGCGAGCGGCGTCGCCCGGTTTCTTCTTCTGGGGCGGGTTCGCGGCGTTCTCGGCGCGGCGCGCGGGCGGCGGGTCCTCGCGCTCCCGTTCGGTGTTCGCCCTGCCCTCGGGCTTGCCAGGCTTCTCGGTCACGACAACTCCCCGATGTCGCTGCACTGTCGTCCCATAGGTACCCCGCCTAGCCGGGGTAGAAGCGCACTTCCGGACGGCCTACCTGTCCGTAGTGGGGTTTGCGGTGCGCCAGGCCGTTCTTCGCCAGGTACTCCAGGTAGCGGCGCGCGGTGACGCGGGAGACGCCGGTGAGGTCGGCGGCAGCGGCGGCGGACAGGCCGTCGGAGGCGCGGGACAGCACGTCCGTGACGGCCTGGAGCGTCTCGCCGCTCATGCCCTTCGGCAGCGCCCGGTGGTCGGGGGTGCGGAGGGTGGCGAGCATGCCGTCCACGTCGGCCTGACCGCTGACCTCGCCGGTGCCGACCGTCTGCTCGCGGAAGCGGGCATAGCGGTCGAGTTTGTCGCGCAGGGACGCGAACGTGAACGGTTTGAGGAGGTACTGGACGACCCCGACCGAGACCGCCGAGCGGATGACCGCCAGGTCGCGGGCGGAGGTGACCGCGATGACGTCCACGTCGCGGCCTCCCGCGCGGAGGGCGCGGCAGACGGTGAGGCCGTGCGTGTCGGGGAGGTAGAAGTCGAGGAGGACGACGTCGACCGGGGTGCGCTCGCAGAAGCGCAGGGCCTCCGCCCCCGAGTGGACGACCCCCGCGACGGTGAAGCCGGCGACGCGTTCGACGTAGGCGCGGTGCGCCTCGGCGGCGACCGGGTCGTCCTCGACGATGAGCACTTCGATCATCGGTTGTCCAGGGGAAGTCGGACGGTGAACACGGCGCCGGCGTCGTGCCCGACCCGGACCTCGCCGCCGTACCGCCGGACGGCCCGCCCGACCAGCGCGAGGCCGAGCCCGTGCCCGACCGGGCCGCCGGACGTCTTCGTCGTCCAGCCGCGCCGGAACATCTCGGGCACGGCGGACGGATCGATCCCCGCTCCGCTGTCGGACACCTCAAGCAGCAGGGTACCGGCGTCCTCCCGGGCGGTGACGACGACCCGGGGCGGACGGGCGGCGGCGTTCTCGATCGCGGCGTCCACCGCGTTGTCGATCAGGTTGCCGAGGATGGTGACGAGGTCGCGGGCCTCGACGGCGCCCTCGATCGCGGTGTCCTCGGTGATGACCAGCTCCACGCCGCGCTCGGCGGCCTCGGCCGACTTGCCGAGCAGCAGCGCCGCGAGGACGGGCTCGGTGACGGCGCCGACGACCCGGTCGGTGAGGCGCTGCGCGGTCGCGAGCTCGGCGGTGGCGAACTCGACGGCCTGCTCGGGACGGCCCAGCTCCACCAGCGACACCACGGCGTGCAGGCGGTTCGCGGCCTCGTGGGCCTGCGAGCGCAGCGACTCGGCGAAGCCGCGGACGGTGTCCAGCTCGCCGGTCAGGCCCTGCAGCTCGGTGTGGTCGCGGAAGGTGACGACGTTGCCCCGCGCCTTGTCGCGGGACCGGACGGGCGAGGTGTTCACGACGAGGACGCGGGTGTCGCCGACGTGGATCTCGTCCGACCGCGGCCGCCGGGACACGAGGGTCCTGACCAGCTCGTCCGGCAGGCCGAGGGACGCGACCGGCCGCCCGCGCGGATGCTCGCGCAGATCGAGCAGTTCGAGGGCGGCGTCGTTGCAGAGGACGACGCGGCCCGCCCGGTCCAGGATGAGCAGGCCCTCGCGGACGGCGTGCAGGATCGCCTCGTAGTACTCGAACATCTCGCGCAGCTCGCCGGGCGCGACGCCGCGGGTCTGCCGGCGCAGCCGCGCGGAGACGAGGTAGCTGCCGGCCATCCCGGCGGCGAGCACGACCCCGGCGACGGCGCCGAGCGCCAGCAGCCGCCGCTCCAGCCGGCCGCTGATCTCCCGGACCGTGATGCCGACCGCGACCAGCGCGACGACCCGCTGCCGGTCGTCGAGGACCGGCGCGACGGTCCGCACGGACGGGCCGAGCGTGCCGGTGTAGGTCTCGGTGAACGTCAGCCCGGCCACGGCGGGCGCGGTGTTGCCGACGAAGTGCCCGCCGATCCGGGACGGGTTGGGGTGCGTGTAGCGGATCCCGTCCGGGCTCATGATCGTGATGAAGTCGACGCCGGTGTCGCGGCGGACGCGCTCGGCGTACGGCTGCAGCAGCCGGCTCGGCTCGTCCGTCGCGATCGCGGCCCGGACGTTCTGCGCGTCGGCGATGCTCACCGCGAGCGCCGTGACGGTCTGCCTCGCGCTCTCGTCGGCGGCGCGCCCGGCGTCCAGGTAGGCGAGGACGGCGCCGGCGGCGACGAGCAGCCCGACGATCGCGGCCTGCAGCACGAGCAACTGCCGCGCCACACTCCAGCTGCCGGGCCTCGCCCAGCGGGGACGCCGCATCGGGCCGCCGCACCTCCTTCCGAACTCGCCGTGAACGAAATGTACACAAGCGTGACGGTCGTCACGGGGTTGCGCATAGTAGCGGTTGCAAGGAACGCGGCCCCGCCGACCACGCTCCCGACCTGCGCGACTTCCCCCAACGCGGTGCGCCCGCCGTGTGCATGCGCCGTCCGTCCCGGCGCATGGGCGCCCGCCGGGGAGCGGGCGCCCGTCCCGGACCGAGCCGGGACGGGCGCCGCTCCTCCCATCGCTCCATCGCTTCCCGTCGCCGCGCCCAGGTGCGTCCGTTCCCGGCGCCGCTGCGGCGGGGCACCGCGGAGCCCTCCCCGGTGACCGCCCGAACACTCGGCCGCCCGGTGCCACGCGCCCCGGTACCGGGCGGCCGTCAGGCGTCCCCGATCGCGGGGACGTTCAGGCCGTCTCCGGCTGCGGGCGGCGGCGGCGCGGGCGCTTCCGCTCGACCAGCGGACGGAACCGGACCACCACCGGCAGGCCGGGCATCCCGACCGCGCGGCGGTAGCGCTCCACCGGCCCCGCGCCCAGCTCCCCGTACACCTCGCCGACCAGCGTGTCTCCCGTGCACGAGACGTCCAGCAGGAGGCGCGGCCGGTCGGCCGTGCCGGTCAGCCGGAGGCGGACGTCCTCGACGCCGGGCAGCGAGCGCACGTCCCGGCCGAGGTCCTCCCCGGCGTGCCGCGCCCGGACGCGGGTCTCCGCGTCCAGGTCGGGCCACCGCTTGTGGACGAGCGTCCGCACCTGCAGGACGAGCCACAGCTGCCCGGCGAGGGCCAGCAGCTCCGCCGCGCCCGCCGCGGACGGCAGGAACCACCCGGTATCGGCCGCGAAGCGCACCAGCGCCGGGTCGAGCAGCGGCCGTCCGGACACCGCGCCGAACGCGTCGAACGCGCCCAGCCCGGCGGCTGCCGCGGACACTCCGGCCAGCAGCAGCACCGTCCCGGTCACCGCGATCGCGATCCGCATCATCAGTCCTTCCGCCAGCCGAGCCGGACGTCGACCGGCGGCCGGTGCATCGGCTCGATCCGGTCCAGGCGCGCGTCGACGGCGTCGCGGACCAGCTCCGCCAGGTTCGACGGGTTGCGGTAGTACGTGCCGGCCCGGACGACCAGCCCCCGCCGGACGACCCCGAGGCCCCGGACGCGGACGCGCTCGATGCCGGGCACCTCCAGCGCCGCCTCAGTGAGCGTCCGCCGCAGCGCGGCCCGTCCGATGAGGCCGGCCTGCCGCGGGTCGGAGCCGGCCAGCGGCACCCCGCGCAGCCGGCCGGGCAGCGCGGCGGCCAGGAACGCGGCCCCGAGGACGGCGACCCCGCCCATCACGACGAGGACGTTCGGGTCATTCCACGTGTACCGGCGCAGGACGTCCAGCAGGGCGGCCACGCCCGGCACCGGATGGACCGCGGACCCGAGCGCGGCGGCGAGCAGTTCGATCGCCGCCACCCCGTTCACCGCCGTCACCAGCAGCGCCGCGGCGAACCCGGCGAACGCGCGGCGCGGCCGGAACGCGCGGACGGCCAGCCGCCGCGCCTCCCGCCTGCCGCGCTCCTCCTCGATCAGGTCCTGGACCAACGCCTCGGCCATAGCCACCCCCGTGAGCCACCGGCACGTCCGACATCGTCACGTGTCGATATCGTCACCCATGGTGCGTCAATGTCACGCGGAGTGAAACACGCCATGCCGACATGTCACGGGAATCCGCAGGTCAGCGGAAGACGACGGTCCGATCGCCGTTGAGCAGCACGCGGTGCTCGGCATGCCAGCGGACGGCGCGGGCCAGCGCGAGGCACTCGACGTCGCGGCCGACCGCCACCAGCTCCTCCGGGCTGTGGGTGTGGTCGACGCGCGCGACCTCCTGCTCGATGATCGGCCCCTCGTCCAGGTCGGCGGTGACGTAGTGCGCGGTGGCGCCGATCAGCTTCACGCCGCGCGCGTGCGCCTGGTGGTAGGGCCGGGCGCCCTTGAAGCTCGGCAGGAACGAATGGTGGATGTTGATGATCTGACCGGGCAGCTTGGCGCAGAAGTCGTCCGACAGGATCTGCATGTAGCGGGCGAGGACGACGAGGTCGGCGCGGTAGTGCTCGACCAGCGTCAGGATCTCCGCCTCCTGCGCGGCCTTGCCGCCGGACCCGGCCGGCAGGTGGTGGTAGTCGATCCCGTACGACTGGGTGAGGGGCCGCAGGTCGGGATGGTTGGACGCGACGGCGACGATGTCGATGTCGAGCAGCCCCGACCGCGTCCGGTAGAGCAGGTCGTTCAGGCAGTGCCCGCCCTTCGACACCATGATCAGGACGCGCGGTCGCTCGGCCAGCGCGTGCAGCCGCCACTCCAGCCCCAGCTCCGGCGCGAGCGACGCGAACGCGGCGCGCAGCTCGTCGGGGTCGGTGTCGTCCAGGGCCGAGAACTGGACCCGCATGAAGAACGTGCCGGACTCGCCGTCCCCGAACTGCTGGCTCTCCAGGATGTTGCACCCGCGCTCGGCCAGCAGCCCCGAGACGGCCGCGACGATGCCGGGCCGGTCCGGGCAGGACAGGGTCAGGACGAATTCGCTCAACGGTCTCACTCTTATCGCGACGCGGCAGGTCGGAACGGGTCCCTACGAGCTTACGCGGGCGCGGCCCGTCCCACCGCCGTCCTCGCGCGCGTCCACCCGGGCACTTCGTCTACCGGCGAGTAGTTTGAGGTCGTCCGTTGGGGTTAGCTTTGCCTCCATGCGGCGAATCCTGCTCGTGGTACTGGCGGTCACCCTCGTTCTCGCGGGCTGCACCGAGAAGCCCGGCGAGAAGGGCGGGGACGGCAAGCGCCCGGCCGAGGCGAACGGCATCCCCACCTCGGCGGGCACGCACAAGCAGAAAATGGACGTGGGGACCTTCGGGCACCGCGAGTTCCTGCTGCACGTGCCGTCCAAGGTGTCCGGCGGCGACTGGGAGGACGGCAAGCCCGCCGACCCGCCCGCGCTGGTCATCGCCCTGCACGGCGGTCTCGCCACCATGGGCAAGATGCAGGACCTGACCGGCTTCGACAAGCTGTCGGACGAGCACGGCTTCCTCGTCGCGTACCCGGACGGCTTCATGACCACCTGGAACGCGGGCGACTGCTGCGGCGCCGCGAAGGTCGGGAACATCGACGACGTCGGCTTCCTGACCAAGCTGATCGACAAAATCACCGGCGCGGGGCTGGCCGATCCGAAGCGGGTCTACGTCACCGGGTTCTCCAACGGCGCGGGCATGGCCTACCGGATGGCCTGCGAGAAGCCGGACAAGGTGGCGGCGATCGGCGTCGTCGAGGGGGCGCTGGTGACGCATTGCGACCCCGGCCGGCCGGTCTCGGCGATGATCTTCCACGGCACGGCGGACGGCAGCGTCCCGTTCAACGGCGGCGGGCACCGCGACTTCAACGACAGGCGCCCGTTCCCGCCGGTGTCCAAGGCGGTCGACTTCTGGCGCAAGGTCGCGGGCCTGCCCGCGCCCACCGAGCGGGTGAAGGCACTCGGCGACACCACAAGCTGCGAGAGCACCGGCAAGGGCGACCAGGGCGTCGCGGTGACCTTCTGCAAGATCCAGGGCGGCACGCACCAGTGGCCGGATGAGGCCGCTCCGATGCTGTGGAACTTCTTCTCCTCACATCCTCGCAACGGTACGTGAGACCTTTTCACATTAGCCGCTAGGGTGTGGCAGTGTGACAAGCATGAACCTCCGGGACCGCTATGACGCCGCGACCGCCGGCATCGAGGCGCCGTTCGCCGTCGTCGACCTGGCGGCCTTCCGCGCCAACGCCGCCGGCCTCGTCCGGCGCGCCGCCGGCAAGCCGATCCGCGTCGCCAGCAAATCGGTGCGCTGCCGGGCCCTCCTGGAGGACGTCCTCGCCACGGACGGCTTCGCCGGGATCATGGCCTTCACGCTCCCCGAGGCGCTGTGGCTGGCGGCCGAGGGCGTCAGCGACGACATCCTCGTCGCCTACCCGACCGCCGACCGGACGGCCATCGCCGCGCTCGCCGAGAACCCCGGGGCCGCGCGGGCCATCACGCTCATGGTCGACTGCCCCGAGCACCTCGCGCTGATCGAGCGCGCCGCCGGCGACCGGAAGATCCGCGTCTGCATCGACATCGACGCCTCCTACCGCCCCCTCGGCGGACGGGTCCGGATCGGCGCGCTCCGCTCCCCGCTGCGCACCGCCGCCCAGGTCTGCGCGTTCGCCGAGCGGATCCTCAAGCGGCCCTCGCTCGACCTCGTCGGGCTGATGGCCTACGAGTCGCAGATCGCCGGCGTCGGCGACGTCCCGCCCGGACGTCCCGCGCGGGGCCGCGTCATCCGCGCCATGCAGCGGCAGTCCCGGCTGGAGCTGGCCCGGCGGCGCGCCGCGATCGTGCGGGCCGTCCGCGAGCTGACCGACCTGGAGTTCGTCAACGGCGGCGGCACCGGCAGCGTCGAGAAGACCGCCGCCGAGCGCGCCGTCACCGAGGTCGCCGCGGGCTCCGGCCTCTACCAGCCGCACCTGTTCGACCAGTACTCCAACTTCAGCGGGCGCCCCGCCGCGCTGTTCGCGCTGCCCGTCGTCCGCCGCCCTGCCCCCGGCGTCGCGACCTGCCTCGGCGGCGGCTACCTGGCGTCCGGCCCGGCCGACGCCGTCCGCCTCCCCCAGCCGTACCTGCCGACCGGGCTGTCCTTCGACCCCAACGAGGGCGCCGGCGAGGTGCAGACCCCTCTGCTCGGCCACGCCGCCGACCTGCTGTCCATCGGCGACCGCGTCTGGTTCCGGCACACCAAGGCCGGCGAGCTGTGCGAACGCTTCGACGCCCTCCACCTCATCGACGACGGCCGCCTCCTCCGCACCGTCCCCACCTATCGAGGCGAGGGCAAGACGTTCCTGTAACACGTAGGTTGGGGGGATGACGGATGCTCCCCTGATCAGTGTTCGTGGTGAGGCTGTTTTGGAGGCCGAGCCGGAGATCGCGCGGCTGTCGGTGCACGTCCAATCGCAGGAGTCCGACCGGCGCACCGCGCTGGACCGGCTCACCGAGCGGAACCGGCAGTGCCTCGACCTGGTCGGGTCGTACGGCGACGCCGTGGAGAAGGTGGAGACGGGCGGGGTGTCGATCGCGCCGGTGCTGAAGTACCGGCGGCGCGAGGGCGACGTCCGGGGCTACCGGGGCACCGTCTGGATCAAGATCGCGGTGACCGACTTCGCGGTGCTCGGGGAGCTGGTCGCCCGGCTCGGCGACCTGGAGCGGACGTACGTCAACGGGCCCGAGTGGGAGCTGCGGCGCGACAGCGAGGTGTACGAGCGGGCCGCCCGGCAGGCGGCGCACGAGGCCGTGGCGCGGGCGCGCGGCTACGCGGAGGCGCTCGGCGCGCGGCTCACCGGCCTGGTGGAGCTGTCGGACGAGGGGGTCGGCCGCACGCCGGACGCCCCCGTCGCGCTCGCCGCCGCGTACGGGGGCCGGATGGACGGCGCCGAGGAGCCGGAGCCGATCGACCTGGAGCCGGAGACGCAGATCGTCCGCGCCGCGGTCGTGGCGCGCTTCACCGCGACGGCGCCCGACCTGGAGCCGCGGTGAAGGTCGCGATCGTCGGGGCCGGCAGCGGCTACATGCCGGGGATCGTCCGCGGGCTGCTGCACCGCGCCGATGATCTCGCCGGGACCGAGCTGGCCTGCTACGACATCGACGCCGTCCACCTGGACGTCATGACACGGCTCGCGCGGAACATGTTCGCCGCGCGGGGCGCCGCGTTCACCGTGTCGTCGCACACCGCGCTCAAGGCGGCGCTGGACGGGGCGTCGTACGTGTTCACGACGTTCCGTCCGGGCGGGCTGGCCGCGCGGCACCTGGATGAGTCGATCCCGCTGAAGCACGGCGTCGTCGGGCAGGAGACGGCGGGGCCGGGCGGGTTCCTCATGGCGCTGCGGTCGGTGCCCGTCCTGCTGGACATCGCGGAGAAGGCGGACGCGGGCGCCTGGATCGTCAACTACACGAATCCAACGAACGTGGTCACCGATGCCGTGGCGCGGCACACCGGCGCCCGCATCATCGGGCTGTGCGACCAGTTCATCGGCGACACCGAGATGTGGGCCGAGCTGCTGGGGCTGCCGTCCGACGGGCTGGAGGCCGACTGGATCGGCCTCAACCACGCCACCTGGGCGCAGCGGCTCCGGCTCGACGGCCGCGAACTCGACGTCCCGCTCCTGCTGGACGATCTGGAGGTCCCCGGCGGCGGCGCGACACCGTGGCGCGACCCGTCCCGGATGGCGGAACTGGCCAAGACGCTCGGGTTCCTGCCGAACTCCTACTCCAAGTACTACTTCTTCCACGACGAGGTCGTGGCGGAGCTGCGGGCGAAGGGCACGACCCGCGCGCAGGACATCCTCGCCATGCTGCCCGGCTACTACGAGCAGGTCGCCGCCGAATCGCGGAAGGCCGACCCCGACCCGTCCCGGGAGCGCGGCGGCGGGGAGCACGGCGAGTTCGCCGTCGACGTCATCTGCGCCCTGCACCGGGACGAAGGCCGCCGGATGATCGTCAACACGCGGAACAACGGGGCGATCGCGTCGCTGGACGCCGACGCGATCGTGGAGGTCCCGGCCCTGGTCGGACGGTCCGGACCCGTCCCGCTGACGATGGGCCCGCTGCCCGGCCCGGTGCGCGGCCTCACCCAGGCGATCCACGCCTACGAGCGGCTCGCGTCCGACGCCGCCGTCACCGGCGACCGCCGCACCGCGCTGCAGGCGCTGATGGCGCACCCGTTCGTGCGGAGCAAGCACACCGCGGAGAGGATCCTGGACGAGGGCCTCGCCGCCCACCAAGACCATCTCCCCCAGTTCCGCTGAACGGGGCGGGGCGCCGTCCCGTACTCCAGGGTGTGGGAGGAACGGACTGCGGGGCGTACCGTCTCGGTCTCGGCGTCTACGCCATCGGGCAGCTGGTCGGCGCCGAGGCCGACGCGCTGTCGGCGCACCTGCTGAACTGCCCGACCTGCCGCGCCGAACTCGCCGAGCTGCGGGACGTCGCCGAGCTGCTCGCGCACTCCGCCCGGTCGGGCGCCCTACCGGAACGCGAAGGCGCCGGCCGCGGACCGCGGACCGGCGCCTCCAGGTCGAGCCTCAGCGGCGCCTGCGCCTACGGCGCCAGAGGACCAGGGCGGTCACGGTGACCGCGGCGCCGACGCCCGCGAGCACCACGCGCTTGTCGATGCCGCCGCCCTGACCGTCGTCGTCCTCGCCGGGGGGCCGCACCATCGCGCCGATGGCCTTGGCGACCTGGTCGGCCTCCTCTTTCAGCCGCTCGACGCCCCGGTGCGCGACGTTCTTCGGGTTGACCCGGTCCGCGAGTTCGTCGACGGTGCGCGCCAGGTCCTTGCGGGTGCGCGCTATGTAGCGTTCGACCTCCTCAGGGTCGCTGAACCTGTCGGCCATGCCGTGTCCTTATCGTCGTGTAGGGCGAACTCGCAGCGGGGCGAGACCACGAGGCAAGCATGATCCGAACAGTGTTGCAGGTCTTACCGGGGGACGTCCGGCCAACCCCGGCCGGTACGGTTGGTTCCACCATCCGAGCGAAAGGCGGGTCAGGGTGTCCGAGCGGCTGCAGCCGGGCGACGTCGCCCCCGATTTCGAGCTTCCCGACGCGGACGAGAGCGCGGTGTCGCTGGCCTCGCTGCGCGGCAGGCGCGTGATCCTCTACTTCTACCCGGCGGCCATGACTCCCGGGTGCACCAAGGAGTCCGTCGACTTCGAGGGGAGCCTGGCCGAGCTGGAGGCCGCGGGCGTGACCGTCGTCGGCGTCTCCCCCGACAAGCCGGCGAAGCTCGCGAAGTTCCGGGAGAAGGAGGGGCTGACGTTCCCGCTCCTGTCCGACCCGGACGCCGAGGTCCTGAAGGCCTACGGCGCGTACGGCGAGAAGAAGCTGTACGGGAAGGTCGTCGTCGGCGTCATCCGGTCCACGTTCATCATCGACGCCGAGGGCAGGATCGAGAAGGCGTACTACAACGTGAAGGCCACCGGGCACGTGGAGCGCCTCCGCCGCGACCTCGGGGTCTAGCACCAATGCCGGGAAGTTAAGGATCTCGGGTTGCTGTCAAGGGGGATCCGGTGAGGATGTTGATGGCGATGGTGGCCTGGTAGGTGGTTCGGTCGATGACCGGGCCGCGGGCGTTGTACTTGGAGATCGCGCGTTTGACGGTGCGGGCGTTGGTGCGCATGCGTCGGTCGGGCAGCAGGTTGTCCAGGACGGCTCGTCCGATGCGGCCGGTCAGGTCGATGGTGGTGTCGGCGATCACGCCGGCGGCCTGGATGACCTGGTCGCGGGCGGCGGCCAGGGCGGTACTGAAGCCGGCCCGGTCCGGGGCGATGCGGGGGTCGCTGTTGGTGGCGTCGGCCATCGCGGTGCGTAGTGCCTGGTAGGCGATCAGCAGCGCGTAGACCTCCTGGTCGGTGCCGGCCGGGGTCCGGGCCCGCAGGACACGGCCGCCCAGGATGGAGGATTTCAGCTCCAGGTAGGCGGTCTCGACCTCCCACCGCTGGTGGTAGAGCCGCACCAGGTCGGTGGCCGGATAGGCGCCAGGGTCCAGCAGTGTGGTGATGAGCCGGTAGCTGCCGGTGGACTGGCCGGCGGCGGTGGAGACGGTGATGGCGGCGTCGATGACGCGGACCTTGATCCCGCCGTGCCGGGAGATGAACGAGCCGTCGGGCAGGCGGTGCAGGGCCGGCAGCTTGGGTGCCGAGCGGCCGTTCTTGACCCGGATCAGCAGGTGGGCGCCGGTATCGGCGATCTGCTTGACCAGCCACCCGGCGGCAAAGCCCCGGTCGGCCAGCACGATCATCTGCTCACCCAGCGCGCCCAGCAGCCGGGCCGCATAGGCGGTCTCGCCGTTGCCGGTCCCGCAGGCCGGGCCGAACGCCGCGTCCAGGACGCTGCGGGTGCCGCAGGCCACCACCGCGACCAGACGCAGCATCGGGAAAGCCGACCCGCGCTGCTGGGGATAGGCCACGCGGTTGGCCGGGCTGTCGGCCGCACTCATCACGGTCCCATCGACGGCGCACACCAGCAGACCCCGCCACCGCACCGCGCCGCCGAGCGTGGCGGCCGGGCCGCGCAGCAACTCAAACAGCGCCTTCAGCGGTGCGACACCCAATCGCCGCCGCGCCTGGGCCAAAGCGGCCCCGCTCGGCACCGGCTGCGACCCGCCGAGCCCGGCGGTCAGCCGCCCCCATACCTGCACATAGCCCAGCTCGGCGAACAACACCCCGGCCAGCAGCAGATACACCACCACCCGGGACGGAAGCAGCCGCACCCGCCGCTGCACGGCACCGGTCGCCACCAGGACCTCGTCGACCATCTCGAACGGCACCTGCTGGGTCAGCTCACCCAGATGCCCGGGCGCGAACACCCCCGCCCCCACCCGGACCGTCCGCGTGACCGTACTGATAGCGCAGGCCAGCGTGGACCTGCCAGACTGCTGAGACAACGGAGATCCAGTCTGTTCGGACGTTTGTGAGAGAACACCCGTTCTACTGGATCTCCGTTCTCATGTCCGGCCACCAGCCGAGAACCCTTGACACCCCCGGCGTCATCCTCAACTTCCCGGCATTGGGTCTAGCACCGCGAAGGCCCGCGCTCCGCGCGCGGGCCGGGTGTGCGGGCGGGGGGATTCGAACCCCCACGGTGTCGCCACCAACAGGACCTAAACCTGCCGCGTATACCTGATTTCGCCACGCCCGCCGGTGCCTCCCTCGGGGAGCGCGTTCAGCTTAGCGGCTTGGTCCGCGGGCTCGGCAACGGAATTCGCGGGCTCCCGGCGCGGCGTCCGGTACAGGGCCGCGACGGCGACGGCGGTGGCGGCGATCACGATGGACGCGGTGAGGAAGGCCGACTGGACACCGTCGGCGAACGCCGCCCGCGCCTGCTCGGCGACCTGCGGGCCGAGCCGCAGCGCGCCCGCGAGCGACTCCTTCGCCCCTTCGGCGGCCGGTCCGGGCAGCCCCACCGGGTCCAGGTTCGCGCGGTAGGCCGACTGAAGGAGGCTGCCGAGGACGGCGATCCCGAGCGCGCCGCCCAGCTCGCGGGCCAGGTCGTTCATCGCCGAGCCGACGCCCTGCTTCTCCGCGGGCAGCGCGTCGGTGATGGCCGCGGTCGCGGGCGTCATGGCGAGGCCCATGCCGGCGCCGAGCGGGATCAGCCCGGCGAGCAGCAGCCAGTAGGTGCTGTCCTCGTCCAGCAGGGAGAAGACCAGCATCGCGACGCTGACCAGCAGCAGGCCGGCGGTGATGACGCGGCGCGGGCCGAGCTTGGCGGCGGCGCGGGGCGCGACGCCGCGGGCGAACGGCATCATCGTGAGCGCCATCGGCACGAGGCTGAGCGCCCCGACGAGCGCGCTGTGGTCCTTCACCAGCTGCAGGTACTGCAGGACGATGAAGACGAAGCCGAAGAAGGCGAAGAACTGCAGGGTGAGCGAGAGCGCGCCGGCGGAGAACGCGCGGACGCGGAACAGCCGCGGGTCGAGCAGCGGGTTCGCCCGCTTCAGCTCCCAGCCGACGAACCCGGCGAGGATGGCGACCGAGGCGGCGAGGCCGAGCAGGGTGCGGGCGCTCCCCCAGCCCTCGGTGGGCGCCTCGATGATCGAGTAGACGCCGGCGCCGAGCCCGGCGACGGTGATGGCGGCGCCGGTCAGGTCGAGCTTCGGGGCGTCCGGGTCGGCGGACTCGGGGACGACCGCGAGGGTCGCGACCAGCGCGACGACCGCGAGGACGACGTTCATCCAGAACACCGACCGCCACGACCACGCCTCCAGCAGGCCGCCGGACACCAGCAGCCCGAAGATCGCGGACGCTCCGGCGACGCCCGCCCAGGCACCGACCGCCTTCGTGCGCTGCGCGGCCGGGAACGTCGAGGTGATCGTCGACAGCGTCGCGGGCATCACGAGCGCGGCGCCGACGCCGAGGACGCCGCGCATCGCGATCAGCCAGCCGGGATCGCTGGCGAGCGCGGCGGCGGCCGAGCCGGCGCCGAAGACGACCAGCCCCGCGGCGAGCGCGCGGCGGCGCCCGTAACGGTCCCCGATGGCGCCGCCGAGCAGCAGCAGCGCGGCGAACACGAGCGCGTACGCGTCGATGATCCAGGACAGTTCGGTGAGCCCGGCGTGGGTGTCGCGGGCGATGGACGGGACCGCCGTGTTCAGGGACGCCACGGCCGACACGACGGTGGCGAGGGAGAGCATCACGGCCGGCAGCACCGCGCGGTGGACGGTGCCCGGGCCCTCCGGAGCTGTGGTCTTCATGCCTCGACTCTCGGCCCCGCCCCGGCTATATTTCAATCGTGATGAATAAATCCGGGCCGGGCACGCGGGGGCGGCGACGCGGCAGCCCCGACACCCGGGAGGCGATCCTCGCGGTGGCGCGCCGCCGCTTCCTCGCCGACGGCTACGGGCCGGTCACGATGCGGTCCATCGCCGCCGAGGCCGGCGTGGACGCCGCGCTGATCAGCTACTTCTTCGGCTCGAAGAAGGGACTGTTCGGCGCGGTCCTCGGGCTGGTCGCCAACCCGCCCGAGGTGCTCGCCGGCGCGCTGCCCGGCGACCCCGGCACGCTGCCCGAACGCGTCCTGCGGGCGCTGCTGGCGGCGTGGGACGACCCGGAGGGCGGCGCGCGGCTGGTGCTGCTGGTGCGGGCCGCCGTGCACGAGCCCGAACTCGCCCGGCTGCTGCGCGACCTGCTCGAACGGGAGATCATCGGCCGGATCGCCGAGCACGTCGGAGGCCCCGGGGCGACCGCGCGGGCCGGCGCGTTCGGCACGCAGCTCGCCGGGCTGATCTTCGCCCGCTACATCATCGGCATAGAACCGGTCGCGTCGATGACGCACGATGAATTAATCCGGCACCTGGCGCCGGGGCTCCGCGCCGTCCTGTACCGGGCGCCACACCCCCGTGCCCGGTAAGGACGGGTCGGTCGCGGAATTTGACACCGCCGTCCGGCTGCGGCTCGTCCTTCCCCCGCTCGGACCGGCCAGTACGGACGGAGGGTGAGGAGCTCCATGCGTTGGGCTTCCAAATCGTCCGCGGCGGCGTACGCTGAACGAATCCACCCAGAATCCGATGGGCAGGCCATGGAAACATCCTGGTTCGCCACGCGCCCCGTCAGCGCCGTCCGGCCCGGGGACCACGGCTGGCTGGCCTACAACGGTCCCGAGGAGCGCGACCGGGTCATCGGCCCCTTCGTGAGGGAGGGCCTGGAGACCTCGGAGAAGGTCGTGTACGTCACCGACGTCCCCGCCGAGCGCCTCCCCGGCCTCGGCCCGGGCATCGACGTGGAGGAATGCGTCGAATCCGGCCGGCTGCGGGTCATCGCGCGGCGGGACGCCTGCCTCGACCGCGACGGCGCCTTCGCCCCGGCCCTGATGCTCGACACCATCGGGCGGGAGGTCGGCGAGGCGTTCGACCAGGGTTTCCGCGCGGTGCGCCTCACCACCGACTACAGCTGGCTGCTGCACGGCCCCGAGCCCACCGACCTCGGCCGGATGCTCGGCTGCGAGCACCGGGTCGGCGACACCGTCTCGCCGAGCACGATGGCGATGGCGATCTGCCAGATCGACCGGCGCGCGTGCCCGCCCGACCAGCTCAACGCCCTCCGCGACACACACGAGGTCCTCGTGGAAGTGAACCCCGAATTCGACGACGGGATCCTGAAGATCGTGCGCACGTTCGATCCGGCCGGCCTCCGCATCGAGGGCGAGCTGGACGCCGCCCGGCACACGGTGGTCGCCGAGACGCTCTGCCGGATCGGCACGCTGCACGGCAGCGTCCACCTGGACCTCTCCCGGCTCGGCTTCATCGACATCGGCGGCCTCAACCTGCTGGCACGGCACGCCACCCGGCTGCCCGCCGACGGGTCGCTCGTCCTCGACCATCTGCGGCCGAGCGTGGAGCAGGTCATCGAAGCGGTCGGCTGGAACCGGCTGCCGGGCCTCTCCCGCGGCGCGCGGGCGGGGCTCCCGGGGACGGAGGACATCGCCTGATGGCCCTGGAGCACAAGGCGTTCATGTACTCCGGCACCGACGACTTCCTGTCGGTCACGGTGCCGTTCCTGACGTCCGGCCTGGACCGGGGGCAGGCCGTCGTCGCGGTGGCGCGCGAGCCCAACCTGTCCGCGCTGCGCGACGTCCTCGGCGAGAAGGAGATCCTCTTCGTCGACTCCCTCGGCTTCTACCTGCATCCCGTCCACACCTTGCGCGACTACCAGACCATCATGCGGGACAACGCACCGCGCAAGGTGTGCGCCGTCGCCGAACCCGTCTGGGACGGGCTGGACGAGCGGCAGACCCTGGAGTGGATCCGGTACGAATCCCTCATCAACGTGGTGTTCGGCGACTCCGACGCCCGCGCGCTGTGCACCTACGACACCGTGTCGCTGCCGCCCCGCGTCCTGAGCGAGGCGCGGCGCACCCACCCGCTGCTGCTCGCCCCCGGCCACGACGGCGCGAGCGACGACTACCTCGACCCGGTGGCCTTCGGTTCCCGCTGCGACCGCGGGCTGCGCTTCGACCGTCCCGGCGACGCCGAGTACCTGCCCATCGACGGCGCCGACCTGCACGTCCTGCGCACCTTCGTCGGCGAACGGGCGCACCGGCACGGCCTCACCGTGCAGGCCGCGCAGAACCTCGTCACCGCCGTGAACGAGATCGCGGCGAACGCGCTGCAGCACGGCACCCCGCCGATCGGCCTGTGGGTGTGGCAGGACGGCGACGAACTCGTCTGCGAGGTCGGCGACCACGGCTTCTGGCGGCCCGGCCCCGGCCCGCTGACCGGTTATGTCCCGCCGGAATCGGCCCTGCAGAGCGGCTTCGGCCTGTGGACCGTCCGCCTCCTGGTCGACCTCATGGAACTCCGCGCCGGATGGGACGGCACCTTCGTAAGAGTCCACTGCTCGACCCTCGGCGTCAGGCGCTAGAGCGCTGTGTTCGTTGCTCCGCCCTCGGCGTCCGGCGATTAGAGCGCCTTCTTTCAACGGGCCGAGCGGCGATCGCTGCATCGCTCCGGCTCGCCCAGGGGCTCGCTGCGCGATCGGTTTCTCGCGGGCTCGAAACCGCCTTCGGACGCGATCGCAACACGGCGGGTCGGTGCGGGCCGGGCTTACGGACGTGTGCCGTCAGGTTGGCGCGTGGCCGGCGCATCGGTTGTGGTCGGTGAAACGGTGCCGGTCGGCGAAACGGTGACGGACGGTGAAGCGGTGGTCGGCGGTGAAGCGCTGGGTGCGGGGGTCGGGGGTGCCGAGGGCTGGTTGGTCGGTGTCGGGACGGGTGGGTCCATCTCCTGTGCGGGGCCCATCGGACGAGGTTGTTCCGGGTTTCGCGTGACCGGCCACAGGAGCAGGACCACCGCCACGAGGACGGCGGCGGTGAGGGCGGCGGCCAGGGTCGGGAGCATCCACGTGCGGAGGGGGACGGGGACGGTGCGGGTGCTCCGGGCCGCGTCCTGGAAGCGGCGGACGGTGGCGGGGTCCGCGTGGACGTCGTCGGCGGCGGCGCGGTAGTGGTCGCGTAGCAGGTCGTCCAGGTCGTCGTTCACGCGCGGCCCTCCCTCAAGTGCTCCCGCAGCGCGGCCATGGCCCGCGCGGTGTGGCTCTTCACCGTTCCCCGGGAGATCCCGAGCGCGTCGGCGATCTCGTGTTCGCTCAGGTCGCACCAGTACCGCAGCACGACCACCGCGCGCTGCTTCGCCGGCAGCGCGCGGAGCACCTCGTCGAGGTCGCCCGCGGCGGCCCCCGGCGCCGGGGACGGCCCCGCGAGCCGCTCCAGGTCGGCGGCCGACCCGGCCGGGGTGTCGCGGCGGCGGGCGCGCCGCCTCCCCTCGTCGATCGCGAGGTTGACCAGGACGCGGCGCGTGTACGCCTCCGGGTCGCCGTCCGCGAGCCGCCCCCACTTCCGCGCGACCCGCTCGTAGGCGGTCTGGAGCAGGTCCTCGGCGAGGTGCCGGTCGTAGACGAGGAACACGGCGGTGCGCAGCAGCCGGCCCGCGGTCGCGGCCACGAAGTCGTCGAACGTGGCCGCCGTCCCGCGGATCTCCTGGGTGCTCAACGCGGACAGGTCGCACCTACCCGTCGTGGGAGGGCACCGGCGACGGGGTGGCCGTCGTGGTCGGCACCGGCCTCGGCATCGTCGGCCGGGTCGTCGGGGCCGGGGCCGCGGTCGCCGGCGGCCTGGCGGGCGCGGGCTCCAGGCAGGGCGCCGGCGCGGGCGTCGCGGTCTCCGGCGCCGACGGCACCGGCACGGGCGCCGTCTCGGGCGGCGCCGTCGGGGCGGGCGCGGGAGGCGTCGGCCGCCTCGTCGCCGGCGGCTCGCACGGGGCCGACGGCACCGGTGACGGCGTCCGGGCGGGAGGCGTCGCCTCGCTGGCGGCGACGGGCTTCGCGTCCGTGGACGACGCGGAAGCGGCGGCCAGCCAGACTCCGGCGGCGACGAGACCCGTCCCGCCGAGCCCGGCGAGTGCGAGCAGCGGGCCGCGGCGGATGCGGCGCTTGTCGGTCATGGTGCTCCTCGGGGGAAGTTTCCCTACACCCCCGATAACCCCCGGCCGGGTCCGGCGGGTTGTCATGCCGCCGGGTTTTTCTCGCGGGACGTCAGCCGCCGGCCGCCAGCGCGTCCGGGACGAGGGCGGCGAGGTCGCGGAACGCCCTGCCGCGGTGGCTGATCGCGTCCTTCTCGGCGGCGGACATCTCGGCGGTGGTGCGGGTCTCGCCGTCCGGGACGAAGACCGGGTCGTAGCCGAAGCCGCCCGTGCCGCGCGGCTCGCGGATCACGGTGCCCCGCATGCGGCCCTCGACGGCGCGCTCGACGCCGCCGGGGGTGGCGAGCACGGCCGCGCACACGAAGGCTCCGCCGCGCCGGTCGTCGGCGACGTCGGAGAGCTGGTCGAGGAGCAGGTGGAGGTTGGCGGCGTCGCGGTCGCCGGTGGCGGCGCCGAAGCGGCCCGACCAGCGCGCGGACAGGACGCCCGGCATGCCGTTCAGCGCGTCCACGCACAGGCCCGAGTCGTCGGCGACGGCGGGCAGGCCGGTGAACGCGGCGATCGCGCGGGCCTTCAGGAACGCGTTGCCCTCGAAGGTCAGCTCGGTCTCGGGGACGTCGGGGGCGCCCGGGAACTCGTCCAGCCCGACGACGTCGAGGCCGCCGAGGATGCGGTGGAGTTCGGCGACCTTGCCGCGGTTGTGGCTGGCGAGGACGATCCGGCTCATCGGCCGAGGGCCTCCTTCTGGAGGCGGGTGAGGTCGGCGCAGCCGCCGGCGGCGAGGTCGAGCAGCGCGTCCAGCTCGCCGCGGTCGAACGGGGCGCCCTCGGCGGTGCCCTGCACCTCGACGAACCGGCCGTCGCCGGTGCAGACGACGTTCATGTCGGTGCCGGCGGCGGAGTCCTCCTCGTAGCAGAGGTCGAGGCGGGCCTCGCCGTCGACGACGCCGACGCTGACCGCCGACACGGAGGTGATCAGGGGGTCGCCCTTGAGGAGCTTGCGCTCCCCCATCCAGGAGACGGCGTCGGCCAGCGCGACGTAGGCGCCGGTGATCGCGGCGGTGCGGGTGCCGCCGTCCGCCTGCAGGACGTCGCAGTCGAGCTGGACGGTGTTCTCGCCGAGCGCCTTCAGGTCGAGGCACGCCCGGATGGATCGCCCGATCAGCCGGGAGATCTCGTGGGTGCGCCCGCCGATCCGGCCCTTGACGGACTCGCGGTCGTTGCGGGTGTTGGTGGCGCGGGGCAGCATCGCGTACTCGGCGGTGACCCAGCCGAGGCCGCTGTCGCGCCGCCAGCGGGGCACCGACGCCTGCACGGACGCCGCGCACAGCACCCGGGTCGCGCCGAACTCGACGAGCACCGAACCCTCCGCGTGGTCGAGCCATCCGCGCTGGATGCGGACGGGGCGGAGCTGGTCTGGAGCGCGATCACCGGGGCGGGCCATGCGCCCAACCCTAGCGGGACTCAGAGGGTGTAGCGGGCGCCCACACGGGCCAGCTCGATGTCGCCCTCGTAGGCGGTGGCCTTGGCCTCCTTGAGGGAGAGGTCCGCATCGTTCCAGGGGACGAGGTGGGTGAGGACGAGCCGTCCCACCTCGGCGCGGGCGGCGTGCTCGGCGGCCTCGCGTGCGGTCAGGTGCAGTTCGGGCGGGTGGCCCGGACCGTCCAGGAAGGACGCCTCGCAGAGGAACAGGTCGGCGCCGCGCGCCAGCTCCACCAGCTCGTCGGACGGGCCGGTGTCGCCGGAGTAGGCGAGGACCCCGCCGCCGTGCTCGATGCGGAACGCGTACGCCTCGACCGGGTGCGGCATCTGCGCGGTCGTCACGCGGAACGGCCCGATCTCGTAGGGGCCGGGGCGCAGCGTCTGGAAGTCGAACGTCTCCGACATGCCCGGGACGGGGTCGAGGTCGTAGGCGCGGGCCATGCGGGCGGCGGTGTCGGCGGGGCCGTGCACCGGGAGCCGCGGGGGCGGGCCGCCCGGTCGGTAGGTGCGCGCGACCCAGTACCCGCACAGGTCCAGGCAGTGGTCGGCGTGGAGGTGTGAGATGCAGACGGCGTCGATCTCGTACAGCGAGCGGAACCGCTGCAGCGACCCGAGTGCCCCGTTGCCGAGATCGAGCACCAGCGCGTAGCCGTCGGCCTCGATCAGGTAGCTGGACGCGGGGCTGTCCGGCCCAGGGAAACTGCCGGAGCAGCCGATCACAGTGACCCGCACGCTCACTCCTCCTTCGGTCCCCGAGGAATCAGGTGGTCAGTGCCTCGTCGGGCACGGCCTCGCTCAACGTCGTCTCCACCGAGCCGATCTCCGGTCCGAGGAAGCGGCGGCCGAGCTCGGCGAACACGGCGGGGTCCCCGGTGGCACGGAACCGGTGCCGCGGCCGGGGCGTCGCCTCGGCGCGGGCCAGCCCCCGATCGTGCAGCACTCGGTACACGTCCTTGGCGGTCTCGTCGGCACTTGACACCAGTGTGACCCCGTCGCCCACGACATACGAGATGACGCCGGTCAAAAGGGGGTAGTGGGTGCAGCCGAGAATGAGGGTGTCGCAGCCGGCGTCCACGATCGGCCGCAGGTAGCCGCGGGCGGCCTCCAGCAGTTCCCCGCCCATCGTCACGCCCGCCTCGACGAACTCGACGAAGCGCGGGCAGGCGGCGCTGACGAGGTCGATGTGCGGGGCGGCGGCGAACGCGTCGTCGTAGGCGCGGCTGGTCACGGTGGCCTGCGTGGCGATCAGGCCGACCCGCCCGTTGGACGTGGCGCGGGCGGCGCGGCGGGTGGCGGGGTTGATGACCTCGACGACCGGGACGTCGTAGCGTTCGCGGGCGTCGCGCAGCATCGCCGAGCTGGCGCTGTTGCAGGCGATCACCAGCATCTTCACGCCCTCGTCGACGAGCTGGTCCAGCATCTCGAGGGCGAACGCGCGGACCTCGGCGATGGGGCGCGGCCCGTACGGCTGGCGGGCCGAGTCGCCCAGGTAGACGATCGGCTCGTTGGGGAGCTGGTCGAGGATGGCGCGGGCCACCGTCAGCCCACCGAAACCGCTGTCGAAGATCCCGATGGGAGCGTCTGGGAGGCCGTCCCCCCGGGATGGATCTGACATGGTGCACAAGGCTAAGCGACACGGCCCCGCACGGGTGCGTCATGCGTCGGACATCACACCGTCACATGCCGGAAAACCGTCCAGGTCATGACCGGCGCGCGTGATTCGGCCGACCGGAGCGGCGACACTCCGGGTTCTCCGCGCGGCGCGTCAGGAGCGGGCGCGGGGGACGCGGGCGATCTGGCGGCTCTGCGCGACGAGCCGGCCGGCGGTGTCCCACACCTCGACCTCCTCGTCGAACCAGCCGTCGGCGAGCAGCCGTCCGGTGCCGTGGACGGCGAGCCAGCCGGGCGCGGGGACGGCCCGCATGTGCCAGGTCAGCTCGACGGTCGGCGCCCAGCCCTGCGCGCCGAGGTTGAGGGCGACGGGCGGCAGCGCGTCCACGGCGAGGGCGAGGGAGCAGGCGTCGATCTCGTAGCCGTCGCGGTGCCGGAACCAGGCGCGGATCTCGGGGTTCCCGCTGGGCTGCCCGTCGAGCCAGCCCATCGTGGTCCGGTCGAAGCGCATGTCGACGCTGTCGGCGAAGCCGCCGCCGGTGGGCGGCCGGAAGTCGGTGCAGTCGTCCACCGGCGGCACCGGGGCGGGCGCGGCGCCGGCGTAGTCGGGCTCGGCGGCGGCGTCGAGGGTGCCGGTGGTGATCAGCGCGTCCACGACGGGACGGTCGTCCTGGACGAGGGTGACCAGCGCCGAGGCGGCCGTGCGGCCCGTCTTGCGGGGGTCGACGATCACCTGCGCGGGGCCCGCCTTGGTGACGCGGTGGAAGTCGGCCGCGGTCGAGATGGGGTGCGCGTGCGGGGAGGCGTCGACGGCGGCGCGGGCGAGCACGGCCATCAGGTAGCCGCCGTTGAGCGCCTCGCCGATGGCGTAGCCCGCGTCCAGGTCGATCTCGTACCGGCCCTCGCCGACCCGCTCGACGGCGGTCGCCTCGCCGAACCCGCTCATCCGCACACTCCCACGTCGGCCGGGGCCTTAGACGTCCCGCCGGCCCGGTTCTAGAATCACGTTCGAAAACGCACTCTACCGTGCCGGGCGGGACGCCGTACCCGCCGGTTCAGGCCCAGAGCTGGCCTTCGAGACGGGCCTCCGCCTCTTCCAGCGTCCCGCCGTAGGCGCCGGTGGACAGGTACTTCCAGCCGCCGTCGGCGACGACGAACGCGATGTCGGCCCGCTCGCCGGCCTTCACCGCCTTGCGCGCCATGCCGATCGCGGCGTGCAGCGCGCCGCCGGTCGAGATGCCCGCGAAGATGCCCTCCTGCTCCAGCAGCTCGCGGGTGCGGCGCAGCGCGTCCCCCGAGGTGACGGAGAACCGGGTGGTCAGGACCGTGTCGTCGTACAGCTCGGGGATGAAGCCCTCGTCGATGTTGCGCAGCCCGTACACGAGGTCGCCGTACCGGGGCTCCGCCGCGACGATCTTCACGTCCGGCACCCGCTCGCGCAGGAACCGGCCGACGCCCATCAGGGTGCCCGTGGTGCCCAGCCCGGCGACGAAGTGCGTGATCGTCGGCAGGTCCGCCAGGATCTCCGGGCCGGTCGTCTCGTAGTGCGCGAGCGCGTTGGCCTCGTTGCCGTACTGGTAGAGCATCACCCAGTCGGGGTTCTCCGCCGCCAGCCCCTTCGCCACCCGGACGGCCTCGTTCGAGCCGCCCGCCGCCGGGGACGAGATGATCTCCGCGCCCCACATCTCCAGCAGCTGGCGGCGCTCGGCGGAGGTGTTCTCCGGCATCACGCACACCATCCGGTAGCCGCGCAGCTTGGCGACCATGGCGAGGGAGATGCCGGTGTTGCCGGACGTCGGCTCCAGGATCGTGCAGCCGGGCGTCAGCAGCCCCTCCTTCTCCGCCTTCTGGATCATGTAGAAGGCGGGGCGGTCCTTGACGGAGCCGGTGGGGTTGCGGTCCTCCAGCTTGGCCCAGATCCGGACGTCCTCGCCGGGCGACAGCCGCGGCAGGCCGACCAGCGGCGTGCGGCCGAGCGAGTCCAGTAGCGAGTCGAAACGCATGCTCGTCCCGGTTCGGGTCAGCCGCCGGCCACGGCCGGCAGGATGGTGACGTTGTCGCCGTCGGCGACCTGCGTCTCCAGCCCGCCGAGGAAACGCACGTCCTCGTCGTTCAGGTAGACGTTGACGAACTTGCGCAGGCCCTTGTCGTCCACCAGCCGGCCGCGCAGGCCGGCGTGCCGGGAGTCAAGGTCGGTGAACAGTTCGTCCAGTGTGCCGCCCTTGCCCTCGACGGCCTTCGCGCCGTCGGTCAGGTTGCGCAGGATCGTCGGGATCCGGACCTCGATCGCCATCGCGGTGATCTCCTTCTACGTCGTACGGGGCTCCCCGCCCTCTGCGTCAACCGGGCGGGCAGCGGGATGATTCCAGGCGTGATCAGCGCGTCAGCGACAGTCGTAGACGACCTCGGCGCGTGAGTGCCCGAACAGGAAGCTCTGCACGGGTGGCACCGCGGCGGACCCGGAGCGGCGCCGCACGCCGCCCGCCTCATACCCGCTCGTCCACATGTCGACCAGTTTACCGGCCGCGACCATACCGTCCCGCTCCGGTGCTAGGGGGTGTAGGCGTCCACGACGGTGACCTCTTCTTCGGTCACCTCGCCGTCCACTATCCGGTACGACCGGAACTCGGTGTCGTCTTCCGCACGGGTCGACACCAGCACGTAGTGGGCGTTCGGCTCGGACGCGTAGGAGATGTCCGTGCGGGACGGGTACGCCTCCGTGGCCGTGTGCGAGTGGTAGATCACCACCGGCTCCTCGTCCCGGTCGTCCATCTCCCGCCACACCTTCAACTGCTCCTGGGAGTCGAACCGGTAGAAGGTCGGGGACCGCTCGGCGTTCTCCATCGACACATACCGGACGGGACGGTCCGAACCGGCCGGGCCGGCGATGATGCCGCACGCCTCGTCCGGGTGGTCGGCGCGCGCATGCGCGATGATCTTCTCCACCAGGGCGCGCTCGATCGTCAGCATGGCCCCGAGCTTAAGGCAACGGCTCCCCAAGGACGCGGACGAGGCTCTCCTGCAGCATCGTCAGCCAGTCGTAGGTGGCGAAGAGGGGGGCGCGGGGATCGCGCGCGTCCATCGTCTCGGCCTCCTCGTACCAGTCCTCGGTGATGTCGAGCCGCGTCCCGAGCGCCAGCCGGACGTCGTTCAGCGCCCGCAGCCAGCCCTGCGTTTGCTTCTCGTCCAGGACGATGTCGGCGCCCCCGTCGTGCAGCGCGCCCAGCACCATCCCGGCGGCCTCGCGCTTGCCGTCCCGCAGCCCCATCTCGGTGTAGCGGCGGAACTCCCCCGCCGCCTCGCCGTCGTCGCGGTAGGCGTCCGGGAACAGCCGCGCCAGGACCGGGTCGTCCGGCGTCGTCGCGTTCTCGGCGATGCCCATCGCGGCCAGCTCGTCGTCCCCGCCGGGCGCGTCGCCGATCAGCGCCAGCAGCTGCTCCATCAGGGCGCGCAGCAGCGCCGCCTCCTCGGCCTCCAGCCGCACCCGGACGCCCTCGCGGGTCCTGCGCACTTCGGTCATCGGCTCAATCGTCCCGTTTCACGGTCGCCCACAGCCCGTAGGAGTGCAGGATCTCCACGTCCCGCTCCATCTCCTCGCGGGTGCCGTTCGCCACGACGGCGCGGCCCTTGTGGTGCACGTCGAGCATCAGCTTCTCCGCCTTGGTCTTCGGATAGCCGAACACGGCCTGGAACACGTACGTGACGTACGACATCAGGTTGATCGGGTCGTTCCAGACGATCGCCAGCCACGGCCTGTCGGCGCTGACGTCCTCGTCGGCCTCCGGCCGTTCCAGCTCGACCGGTGCGGGCGCCGTGCTCATGGCGCTCATTGCCCGGACCGCCCCCTCTCTGCGCGCTGTCGGTCCGCCCACCGCACCCGATGCTATGCGCCGCTCCCCCGCCAGGTGCGCGAGCCCGCACATCCATGGTGCCCCCACTCGGGCTTAGGGTTCCACCCGTGGACCTTGGTGACGGCACGGCCCTGCTGACCGACCAGTACGAGCTGACCATGCTGCAGGCCGCGCTCCGCAGCGGGACGGCCGGCCGCCGCGCCGTCTTCGAGGTGTTCGCCCGCAACCTGCCCGCCGGACGCCGCTACGGGGTCGTCGCGGGCACCGGCCGGCTGCTGGACGCGATCGAGGCGTTCCGGTTCGGGTCCGCCGAACTGGACTTCCTCACCTCCACCGGCATCGTGGACGAGCCCACGGCGCGATGGCTGGAGAAGTACCGCTTCACCGGCGACGTGTGGGGCTACGCCGAAGGCGACTGCTACTTCCCCGATTCACCGATCCTGACGGTCGAGGGGACGTTCGGCGAGGCCGTCCTCCTCGAAACGCTCGCGCTGTCGATCCTGAACCACGACTGCGCGATCGCGTCCGCCGCGTCCCGGATGGTGCAGGCCGCGCAGGACCGCCCGATCATCGAGATGGGGTCGCGGCGCACCCACGAGCGGGCCGCCGTCGCCGCCGCCCGCGCCGCCTACATCGCCGGGTTCACCACCACGTCCAACCTGGAGGCGGGCCGGCTGTACGGCGTCCCGACCGCCGGGACGAGCGCGCACTCCTTCACCCTCCTGCACGACGGCGAGCGGCACGCGTTCCAGGCCCAGCTCTCGTCCCTCGGGGAGGGGACGACGCTGCTGGTCGACACCTACGACGTCGAGCGGGCCGTGACGACCGCGGTCGAGCTCGCCGGGCCCTCCCTGGGCGCCGTCCGGATCGACAGCGGCGACCTCGGCCTGATGGCCCGCCGCGTCCGCGACCAGCTCGACTCCCTCGGCGCGCACGGCACCCGCATCGTGGTGACCGGCGACCTGGACGAGTACGGCATCGCCGCGCTGACCGCCGCCCCCGTCGACGGGTACGGCGTCGGGACGTCCCTGGTCACCGGCTCGGGCGCGCCCACCGCGTCCCTCGTCTACAAGCTCGTCGCCCGCGCCGACGGCCCGGACCGCGACGCCCCCATGCGCCCGGTCGCGAAACGCTCGACGGGCAAACCGAGCCGCGGCGGGCGCAAGACGGCCGTCCGCCGCATCGACGGCCACGGCGTCGCCTACGCCGAGACGATCTCCACCGGCGAGCCGGCCGCGGGCAGGCGCGACCGGCCCCTGCACGTCCCGCTCGTCCAGGACGGCGACATCGTCGGACGCGAACCGCTCCACGCCGTCCGGGAGCGCCACACGCGCTCGGTCGCGGAGCTGCCGGCGACGGCGGTGCAGCTCTCCAAGGGCGACCCCGCCATCCCGACCGAGTTCACCGACGGCGGTCCCCGCTCGTAACCCCGCACGCCTGGGGTACCGTCGGTTCGGGGCAACCGGTAACAGGGAGCGGTCATGGGCAAGAAGGCTCTGATCATCGTCGACGTCCAGAACGACTTCTGCGAGGGCGGCTCGCTGGCCGTCGACGGCGGCGCGGACGTGGCCACCGCCATCTCGGCGCACGTGGCCGGGCACGGCGACGGCTACGACCACATCGTCGCGACGCGTGACTTCCACCTCGACCCCGGCGCCCACTTCTCCGCCGAGCCCGACTTCGTCGACACCTGGCCGCCGCACTGCGTGATCGGCACCCCCGGCGCCGACTTCCACCCGAACCTGGCCCTCGCCCCCATCGAGGCCGTCTTCAGCAAGGGCCGCGAGGCCGCCGCCTACAGCGGCTTCGAGGGCTCCGCCGACGACGAGACCCCCCTCGGCGACTGGCTGAGCGCCCGCGGCGTCGACACCGTGGACGTCGTCGGCATCGCCACCGACCACTGCGTCCGCGCCACCGCCGTCGACGCCGCCCGCGCGGGCCTGAACACCACCGTCCTGCTCGACCTCACCGCCGGCGTCAGCAAGCCGACGGTCGACCGCGCCCTGGACGAACTGCGCGAGGAGGGCGTCGCCCTGTCCGGCGCCCCGGTGGTGAGCGCCTGACCATGACGACACCCCCACCCCCCGAGATCGTCCTGGTCGCCGGTGTGTCCGGCAGCGGCAAGACCACCATCGGAGCCCTTCTCGCGGAACGCCTCGGCTGGGAGTACGCCGAGGCCGACGCGTTCCACTCCGAGGCCAACATCGCCAAGATGCGCGCGGGCCGCCCGCTCACCGACGAGGACCGCCTCCCCTGGCTCCGCTCCATCGCCGCCTGGATCACCGAGCGCCTCGCCACCGGCCGCCCCGGCGTCGTCAGCTGCTCGGCCCTCAAGCGCACGTACCGCGACAGCCTCACCGGGGGCCGCCCCGAGGTCGCCATGGTCCTCCTGGACGGCGACCGCGACCTCATCGCCGCGCGCATGAAGGCCCGCAAGGGCCACTTCTTCACGGAGACCCTCCTCGACACCCAGTTCGCGGACCTGGAACTCCCGGCCCCCGACGAGAACGTCCTCCTGGCCCCCATCACGGGCACGCCGGAGGAGACGGTCGCCCACATCATCAAGGCCCTGAACCTGGCCCCCGTCTCCGGCTGACCTCCCGAAGGGCGCTGCTGAACACCGCTGTTCTCAACCCGGCCCAGCGGGCTGTGCGATGTAAGGTTTGTGCATACCGGGGCCACCACCGTTGAGAGCACGAGGAGACCTCCGATGACGGCGATGCCGGAAGAGCCGCCGTTCGTCCGTGAAGACCTGCGCGCCGCTTTCGCCGCGCTCGAGGTGATGCCGGGCTTCCGCGCCGAACTGGTAGATGGAGAGATCATCGTGTCGCCGACCCCCGACGGTCAGCACGAGACCATCGTCGTCGCGATCTACGACTGGTTGCGCGATACCCATGACCTGCGACTGCACAGCAACCTCACGCTGATCAGCCCGGAGGGCGAGTATGTGCCCGATGGGATCGCCGCCCCCAAGGGAGCGTTCGCCGGGCGCGAGTGGCACAGCAAGCCCGACGGAGTCGTGATGGTGCTGGAGGTGACCTCCGGACGGCGGGGCGACCGCAAGGCCGCCGAGCGCGACCGCGGCCCCAAACGCCGCGGCTATGCCGCCGCCGACATCCCGCTTTACCTGCTGATCGACCGGCTGGACGGCAAGGCCACGATCTTCTCCGAGCCGCGTGGCGGCGACTACACGCACAGCGCCTCCGTCGCCCTCGGTGAAGACCTGCCCATCCCCGCACCTCTCGAGAGCGTCCTGCCGACCGACGAGTTCTGACCACCTGCTGGGCCTGGCACACCGTCAACGACCACGAACCCGTCAGACCTCCGCGCTCCGCGCATCTCCGCCGTCGTCGGGGTAGTCGGCCAGTTCGCCGCGCCGGACCCTGCGCACGTCCATGTCCACCGCGATGCGCCGCCCCGGGTCGCGGTTCCACTCCGGGACGAGGCCGTGGTCGCGGAGCACGCCGACGACCTCGTCGCCCAGCGCGACGCGGGACTCCTCCGAGCCGTCGGGCGTGTCGAAGGCCAGGTACAGGGGACGGCGCCCGGTGTCCTGCTCGTGGTAGAAGACGTAGCCCCGCGCCTCGTCGTCCCCGGCGTCGTGGTCCTCGTCGCGGATCTCCGCCAGCCCGCACCGCTGGCAGCAGGCGAAGTTCTCGCGGGCGACGATCGCGCGGGCGTTGAGTTCGTCGAAGGCGTCGCCCAGCCGGTCGCCGTCGGCCGGACGCCCGCCCAGGCTCTGCTGCCACGCAAGGTGCGCGGCGAACTCGTGCCGGAGCAACTCCACGAGCCATGCGCGCAGGTCGTCCTCGTCCACCCCGTGCAGTTCCTCGTACTCGCCCGCCTCGATCTCCAGCGGCAGGTCGATCATCAGGGTGGCGTCGATGACGTCCTCGACGATCTCGTCGAAGGTGCCGTCGGCCAGCGCCACCGGCGTCGCGAGCGCGTCGTACATGGAGTCGAGGACCTCGCGGGCGTCCAGGTCGGAAAGCGCGCTGCTCATGGGTTCCTCACAGAGTCGGGGACGGGACGAGCGGAGCCGCCCGCGGCCCCGGGCCGCCCCACCCCGATCCTGACGCAGACCGCACCCGCCCCGGTTCCACGCCCGCCGACACCGCGTCCTTCGAGGTGCTCGCGGGGCGCGTCAGTCGCGCACGTAGTAGTGCCCGAGGACGCCGTCGTAACGTCCACTGGATCGGCAGCAGCGCCGGAAAGCGCCGCCCGGACCCGCAGGGGCAAGGGTCGTTGCCACCGAGCTTCTCGACCAGCTCGGTATCGCCGCCGACCACCCGGTCACCGCGCTTGACCTTGGTCTCGCTAGAGGGAACCCCCTGCGACGCTTACTAGTCCGCTCAAAAGGACGCCTCAGTGTCACGCTCGCGATACATGTCAGTCTCCTTCACTCGGGCTCGAATGCCGCCGACGATAGGCCGAAAGGATCCGGCGAAGCCACCCAATTGATCCCACAGCCTGCCCACCCTCACCGGCTTGGATGATGCGTTCTTCGGCCCGACCTCTGGAGGAGCGCATGGCCCACAACCAGAGTTGCGCGGAGGCCAGGTCGCCTCGTTGTGAATGCGCGTGCGGCGGCGCGAGACATGGCTGCCAGGGGGCGTTCCGGGTGGCGGACGAGCTGAGACCGCCAGGGTCTCGGTAGGCAGTCCTCCTCCGTGGGTTCATGCGGGGGAGGGTCGCAGCCGTCCGCGACAGTGTCCGGTCACCCTTTTCCCGGTGAACTGCTCGCGCATCCGCACGGCGTTGCCGAGGTGGCCACGACCTCGACGCTGTACTTCACCTTCTGCCGCGAGCCGCGTCCGGTCAGTGACCTGTCCCACGGCTGGGGCTCCAACTCCCAGTGGCGGACGAGCTTCTCGCGGTTCTACTCCGACGAGGACGGACTGCACTTCAACTGGTACGGCGAGGTGGACATCGGCGCGGACCCTCCGGCGCTCCAGGCCGAGCGGCCCGGCGACCCGGATCCACTGGACGAGCGCCGGGAGCTGCTGCTGCACCGCTGCTTCGTCCGCAGCGCACCGCCCCGCGACGAGGACGACCGCTTCCCCTTCGAAGACCGCCTCAGCCTCACCACCGCGGAATGGCCGCTGCGACCAGAGTCGATCGTGCATATGAGTAGGGGTACTCAGTCGATGTGAGTAGGTGACCTCATGCGCCCGGCGGCGACCGGACGCAGTCTCGGTGCATGGACGGCAAACCTCCCCGTGACGGGATCCGTCAGCTGGTCATGGGCTTGGCGATCGTGACCGCGGTCGTTCTGACCGTCGGCGGGCTGGCGGTCATCGGCGCCTACGTCTTCATCGTCATCGCCATGTCCAATTTCGGGAGCAACAAGTGATCCCGCGGATGCTGCTGATCGTCCGGATGGCGCGCCCGGCGGTCGTGGTGCTGCTGGGGCTGTTCACGGCCACCGGCCTCGCCCAGGCGGGACGCGACGAAGACCACCTGCTGCTGGCCCGCGCGCTCGTCGTGGTCTTCGGGTTCCTGGTGTTCTCCGTCGCCTGCAACGACATCGCCGACGCGTCCATCGACCGGGTGAACCTGCCCGGCGACCCGGCACGCCCCTTGGCGGCCGGCACCGCGCATCGTCGGGACATGGCGCTGATCGGTGTCACCGCCGGTGCCCTGGCACTGGTGGCGAGCCTCACCTTGCACTGGCCCGCCGCGGTGGTGACCCTGGTGGGCCTGGCCGTCAGCGCCGGCTATTCGCTTCGTCCGGTCCGGCTGTCCGCCCGTGGTGTGGTGGCGCCGCTCGTGCTGCCGGCCTGCTACGTCGCCGTCCCCTACCTGGTCGGGATCTTCGCGGTGCGCGACTCGCCGAGGCACGGCGACCTCCTGCTGCTGGCCGGGCTGTACGTCGGCTTCATCGGCCGGATCCTGCTCAAGGACTTCCGTGACGTCCGCGGGGACGAGATGTTCGGCAAGCGGACGTTCCTGGTCCGGCACGGCCGCCGCTGGACCTGCGCGTTCAGCGCCTTCTGCTGGGCCGCCGGGACGGTCATGCTGGTGGCGGCCGTCCGGCACCCCACCGTCACCCTGGTTCTCGTCAACGCCGTCTACCTGGCCGCCGCGCTGCTGCTCCTGCGGGCCCTGTCGGCCGGACGGGGCGCGCGGCGCGACGAGCACCTCATCGCCGCGATCGCCATCGTCGGCCGCGGGATCGTGCTGTCCGTCCTGGCGCATCTGGCACTCACGAACGCCCAGTGGCCCGCCGCGTCGTACGGGGCCATGATGATCGCCGTCACCGCGGGCATACTGGGCCTGGCGGCCGTGATGGCCCGCCGCGGCCCGGCCGTCCCACCCGCCTGGCGGTCGTCGCGGAACCCGACCAGCCTCGAAGGGAAAGTCGCCGATGCCGATCCCCGGTGCCGTGGCCCGCTTCAACCGGACCGTCACCAACCGCGTGACCAGGCCGTTCGCGGGACGCCTCCCCGGGTTCGCGGTCGTGCACCATAAAGGCCGCAAGTCCGGCCGGCCCTACCGGACGCCGGTCAACGTCTTCCCGCGCCCCGGCGGGTACATCGCCGCACTCACCTACGGTCCCGACCGCGACTGGGTCAGGAACATCATCGCGGCCGGGGGCGGCGAGCTGGAGATCCGCGGAAAGATGATCCAGGTCGGTGAACCGAAGATCGTCCATGATCCGGGCCGGGCCGACATGCCGCCGGGGGTGCGGCAGTTCCTCGGCCTCATCGGAGTCACCGACTTCCTCCACCTGACCAAGGTGACACGCTAGGCGCACATCGTCCGAGCCGGATGACCAGTGCGGTGGCCATCAAGGTTCACCGGGTCCGTTGACCTGCGGCGTGTTGTTCTTATGGGCCTCGCCATAACAACAACACGCCGCAGGTCAACATAGGGACGATCCTGCCGACGTGCGTGGTCACCGCACTAGGCGTCCTTGAGCGCCTCGCCGAGGTGGCGGAGCGCCCGGGGGGTGAGGAGGAGCTTGGGGCCGTCCGGGTCCTTGCTGTCACGGACGGCCACGGTGTTGTCGATGCGGGCCAGCTCGACGCAGTCGCCGCCGTTGCTGGAGCTGCGGCTGGACTTGCGCCACTGGGCGGTGCTCAGGTCCATTTCCTTCGCCACCTTTCCTGTCGGCTCAGCTCGGACGCCGTCCGGGGGGCGGCGTCCGAGCCGGGTGACTAGGCGTCCTTGAGCGCCTCGCCGAGGTGGCGGAGCGCCCGGGGGGTGAGCAGGAGCTTGGGGCCGTCCGGGTCCTTGCTGTCACGGACGGCCACAGTGCCATCGATGCGCGCGATCTCGACGCAGTTGCCGCCGTTGCTGGAGCTGCGGCTGGACTTGCGCCACTGGGCGGTGCTCAGGTCCATTTTTCCTTTGCCACCTTTGCTATCAGGTCGAGGGACTGGTCCACGGGGTACGCGGCGGACTGAATGGACGCGAACAGCTCGGTGAGCCGTTTGATTTCGAGGCGGTCGGTGGTCGTGTCGCCGCTGATTGCGTTGTCTTTGTACCCTACCTCGCTTCCGTCTGGAAGCGCTCCTATGGCGAAGGCACCGGTGATGCCCTCGTGCAGGCTGAGCGGGGCGATTTGGATGCGTACCTGACGGGAGGAGATCGCCAAGAGGTGCTGGAGTTGGTCACGCATGACCTGCGGATCTCCCGCGCCGCGGTTGAGGACGCTCTCGTCGATCACGTACATGAGGTTCGGTGGAGTGTCGCCGGTCAGGACGTCCTGCCGGGTGAGGCGGGCCTCGACCGCGGTCTCGTCGTTGTCGAGCAGGTGGGCGGCGTAGGCGGGGGTCTGCAGAAGACCGGGGATGACCAGAGGCTCGTAGCCTCGGATGGCGTCGAACTTCGGTTCCTGCATGGCCCAGTCGACGAACCAGACCGGGACGGCGTTGGTGCCCTTGAACAGGCCGTCCCACAGGTGGGTCAGGGCCTCCCGGGTGTCGAGGACGCGGTCGCCGTGGACGGCCAGGAGCCGGTCGGGCCGGGACTCTCCGCGTTCCACCGAGCCGACGGTGCTCTTCGAGTACGGCGCGCTCTCCTGGATCCGCTCGCAGAAGGCGGCGATGCTCAGACTCGCCGCCTCGCGGTAGCGGCGGAGTTCGGAACCGAAGAGCGCGTTCGGGGACTCCCAGGGGCGTAGGTCGTTCGGGCGTTGTCCCATCTCCATCTCCTTTGCGGACGGCCGGTGATGACCGGCCATGAGCGGCGGCTGCCCAGGGATGCGCGGACCTTGGGCACTCGTTGTGCATTTCCCATCGCACAGCGTGACATGAAAGCAATGATTTTGCCACCGGATTCCGCGAAAGAACGCCGTTCTGGAGGCTGTTTACCGTGATCGATTCGAATCTGGCGACAGAGGCGGGCGCAATCGTGCTCAATTCCTCCGCGCGCGCGCCGGAGACCGCTCGAAAGTGGCTTGCGGACGTATTCCGTCAGCACTCTCTAGGGGACGACTACATCGGACGTACGGTCGTCACCGAATTGGTGACCAACGTCCACAGGCACACCGACACGGAGCTCATTTCCGTCCGTCTAATCTTGCGAGACGGTTACACCTTGGTGGAGGTGGAGGACGGCTCCGACGAACTCCCGGTCGTCCACGCCGAGGACGACACCGCCGAGTCGGGGCGCGGGCTGCTGATGATGTCCATGCTCGTCGAGGAGTGGGGCGTCCGGACGCTCGGCAACGGCGGGAAGGTGACGTGGGCGCGGCTGGCCGAGTGACGGTTCCCCGTACCCGGCCCGGGGTGTGGTGGGTCCGGCTCCGGTACCGGCAGCGGACGGCCGAACGGCATCTGGACGCCCTGGCCGACACGGTGCGGACGCGAGGCTGGGCGCAGCTCAAGATGTACGCCGAGTCGCCGCCGGTGCTGTGGGTCTACCCGCAAGGGGCCGAGAGCGCCGCGGTGAGCGTCGCGGCGGTACGGGCCGGCGGGCGGTGGGTCCTCCAGATCTCCCGCTTGATCGAGTACCCGTGTGAGGCGGTCGATCGGGTGGCGGGGGTGCTCGATGACGTCCTGCGGGATCGCGTCGGGCGGCCGAAGGTCCCCGACGTGCGGTGATGCCGTCAGTGGCGGCGTTTGGCGGCCCAGTCGCGGATCTTGGCGATGCGGTCGCGGATCTCGGCGGCGCTGGCCTGCGGGACGGGCGGGCCGCCGCAGGCGCGGCGCAGTTCGTTGTGGATGACGCCCTGCGGCTGGCCCGTGCGGTGGTTCCAGGCGTTGACCAGGCCGTTCAGCTCGCGGCGGAGGGCGGCGATGTCCTCGGCGGCGGTGCGGTCGGCGCGGGGGTCGCCGGTCTTGCGCTTGCGCTCGCTGGCCAGCTGGGCCTCCTGCCGCTTGCGCAGCAGGGCCGAGACCTGCTCGGGCTCCAGGAGGCCGGGGATGCCCAGGTACTCCTCCTCTTCGGCGGAGCCGGGCTGGGCGTTCATGCCGAACTCGCCGCCGTCGTAGAGGACGCGGTCGAACGTGGCCGAGGCCTCGACCGTCTCGAAGGGGAGTTCCTCGCCCACGTCGGGGGTGTCCTGCTGGCGGTTGGCCTCGGCCAGCAGGTCGTCGTCGAGGCCGTCCTCGCGGACGGGCCGGTCCAGGACGTGGTCGCGCTCCTCCTCCATGTCGGCGGCGTGGCCCATGAGGGTCGGGACGGACGGCAGGAAGACCGAGGCCGTCTCGCCGCGCTTGCGGGCGCGAACGAAACGGCCGATGGCCTGCGCGAAAAACAGCGGCGTGCTCGTCGAGGTCGCGTAGACGCCCACGCAGAGGCGCGGGATGTCGACGCCCTCGGAGACCATGCGGACGGCGACCATCCAGCGGTCGTCGGTGTCGGTGAACGCCTTGATCTTCTTGGACGCGGTCGGGTCGTCCGACAGCACGACCGTGGCGCTCTGGCCGGTGACCGCCTTGAGCATCCCGGCGTAGGCGCGGGCCGTCTCGTGGTCGGTGGCGATGACCAGGCCGCCCGCGTCCGGGATGACGCGGCGCAGCTCGGTGAGGCGCCGGTCGGCGGCGGCGATCACCTGCCTGATCCAGTCGCCCTTGGGGTCGAGCGCGGCGCGCCACGCCTGGGCGGTCTGGTCCTGGGTGAGGGGCTCGCCGAGGGTGGCGGTGATCTCGTCGCCGGCGCGGGTGCGCCAGCGCATCTCGCCCGCGTACGCCAGGAAGATCACCGGGCGGACGACGCCGTCGGCGAGTGCTGGGCCGTAGCCGTAGGTGTAGTCGGCCCGGCTGCGCCGGATGCCGTCCGGCCCCTCGTCGTACTGGACGAACGGGATCGGGTTGATGTCGGTGCGGAACGGCGTGCCGGACAGGCCCAGCCGGCGGGCGGCGGGCTCGAACGCCTCCCGGACGGCGTCGCCCCAGGACAGCCCGTCGCCCGCGTGGTGCACCTCGTCGAAGATGACGAGGGTCTTGCGGCTCTCGGTGCGGTTGCGGTGCAGCGCCGGACGGGCGGCGACCGTCGCGTAGGTGACGGCGATGCCGTGGAAGTCCTTGCCGACCGGGCCCTGGCCGTTCTGGTACTCGGGGTCGATCCTGATGCCGACGCGGGCGGCGGACTCGGCCCACTGCCGCTTCAGGTGCTCGGTCGGGCACACGATCGTGATCGCCGCGACGATGCGCCGCTCCATCAGCTCGCGGGCGAGGCGGAGCGCGAACGTCGTCTTACCGGCGCCGGGCGTCGCGACGGTGAGGAAGTCGCGCGGGCCCGGCGCGGAGCCGTCCGTCCCGAAGTAGGCCTCCAGCGCCTGCTGCTGCCAGGCGCGCAGGGACGACGCAGTCCCCCAGGCGGCGCGTTCGGGGAACGCGGGGGGCATGCTCGATGCGGCGAAGGTACTCACGGTCATCGAAGGCTACCGAGCCCCGCCGACAGTTCGTGCCCCGCCGGCCTCACGTGTGCCGAGATCCACACGGTGCCGGCCGTGCCCGCGGGACCGGTAGGCCGCCCACGACGCCCGGATGAGACGGCCCTGACCTGCGGTGAAGGAGTTCATGCAGGCGTCGTGGGCGTAGTCCATGAAGTTGTGGATCGGATCGCGGCCGCGCTGCGGGCAGGAGTCGCGGCCCTGCGGGCAGCCCTCCGCCGGCTCCGCCTCGTACGGGGTGTCGGCCACCCCGTCGCCCGGCGGGACGCAGCCGCCCTCGAACGTGTGCAGCAGCCCGAGCCAGTGCCCGATCTCGTGGACGGCCGTGTACCCGCGGCTGAACGGCCCGGACGACCCGCCCGGCAGGCTGCGGTAGTCGATGACGACGCCGTCCATGCGCGGGTCGCGCCGGTACCACTGCGGGAACGTGGAGAACCCGAGGACGTCCGACCCGACGGAGGCCGTGAAGACGTTGAGCGTGCCGCGCCCGCCCTTGCGCAGGCGCTTCTTCATCGCGCGCTCGTTCCGCTCCGGCTCGTGGAACCATCTCGCGTTGTTCGTGCTGTCGACGCCGGTGAGGCGGAACCGCACCCCCGTGTCGACGCCGCCCTTCCGGCCCCCGTACGCGGCGTTCAGGGTGGAGATCTGGCGCTGGACGTCCCGCTTCGACAGCCGTCCGCTCGACCCGCTGCGGACGACGTGGAACCGCACCGGGACGACGAGGCGCCTCGCCTTGCGGCGGGCGGAGTCGAGGCGATGCTCGTCGGACGTCCCGAACCGGTCGAGGAGCGTCCGGCGGAGGTCGGCGAGCATGCCGACGACCTCGTCGTGCCCGAGGTCGGCCCGGTCGGCCCGGTCGCGCGGGCGGGCCGTCCGGGCGTTCGGGCGGTCGACGCACCCGCCGTCCCGCGCGGCGGCCGGGACGGCCCGCGGCCGCACCCGCTGACCCTCCGCGATCGGAACGGCGCATACCGTAACCAACAGTGCGCATAGCGAAACCCCGGCCAGCCGCCGCAATTCATCCCCCGTATGTCAGAAACCGCGTATGTCAGAAACCGCAGGCCCCGCGGCATGCCCCCGCCGCGGGACCCGATAGCGCGCAGCCCGGAATGGCGACGCGCCGCAAGCCGCCTCTCAGCGGCAGGTCACTCGTCGCCCTTGCCCGCCGGCTGCATGGATTCGTAGATCTCCTTGCACTCCGGGCAGACCGGGTACTTCTTCGGATCCCGGTTCGGCACCCAGACCTTGCCGCACAGCGCGATCACCGGCGTGCCGGTCACGGCACTCTCGGTGATCTTCTGCTTCTTCACGTAGTGGGCGAACCGCTCGTGGTCGCCGTCACCGTGCGAGAGGTCCGGCCGGACGTCCTGCTGGGTGTCGCTCTCAGGAAGGATCTTCGTACTCACGTCGTTCACCTTAGTTCAGCGTGGGGTCCTCGGGGAAAGTGGAGACGAACGCCAGATCGCCGCCCTGCCTGCGCAGGACGTTCCGCCACAGCCGGTCCGGGTCGGAGGCGAACACGTCCCCGGCCTCGGCGGGCACGAGGTACCAGGAGCCGTCCTCGACCTCGCCGCGCAGCTGCCCGGCCGACCAGCCCGCGTATCCGGCGAACACCCGCAGTTGCAGCAGCTCGGCCGCCAGCAGTCCGGGCGGGGCCTCCAGGTCGACGACGCCTACCCGCGCGACCTCCGTCCCGCCGTCGAGGGCCCGCCAGCCGAGCGGCTCGTCCTCGCCGGGGAGGCGGGCCAGCGCGAGCGCGTGCTCCAGCGCCACGGGGCCGCCCTGGAAGACCACGGCGGGCCCGGTGGCGAGCTCGGCCCAGGGCGGGAGGACGCGGTCCACGGGAATCTCGGTCGGCCGGTTGAGGACAACTCCCAGCGTGCCGCCGCCGATGTCGTGCTCGACCAGCAGGACGACGCTCCGCCGAAAGTTCGGATCCTCCAGCTGAGGGGTCGCCACCAGCAGGAGCCCCACCCTGATGCCGTCTTCCATGGGTTCCATCATGCGTTGTGCGGACCTCCGGCGGCACGTCCCCCCGCTCGTTAGCCTGTTACGCATTCCTATCGATGGGGATATCGGCACCACAAGGTCCTGGGTTAAGAATGATCTAGGATCATCGGCCACCCGCTTGGTGCGCGCCGGGAGGACAGCGATGCAGTTGCCCAGGGTCGTCATCGCCGCCGTGTTCATCGTGATCGGAGCGCTGATCGCGATCCCGGCCTTGTTCAGGTCGGACGGGCGCGCCGAACCGACCTCCGCCACGACCTCGGCGAGCCCCGGCCCGTCCGGCTCGGCCACCCCCACCCGGTCCGGGACGCCGAAGCCGCCGACGCCGCCGGTGACCGCGAGCATCGGGTCGGTCTCCTGCCCGGAGCGCACCGTCAACGTGAAGATCCGCAACACCGGGACGCAGACCGAGGACTTCTCCATCGAGCGGGACGACGGCGGCGCCGCGATCCCCGGCCAGATCCGGCCGAACAACACCCGCACGATCTCGGTCAAGCTCCGCGAGGACCGCCGCACCGACCTCGCCGTCACCTGGGCCAACAAGCGCATCGAGGCCAAGACGGTGAAGGCGAACTGCACGAAGGCGGGCACCGGGGCGCCGACCGAGACGCCGCCGAGCAACCTGCCGCACACCGGCCCCGACACCGTCCTGTGGGCGCGGGCCGCGACCGGCGTCGGCATCATCCTCACCGGCGTGATCATCTTCTGGTACGGCGGCGTCTGGCCGCGCCGCCGCGAGCACATGTTCGCCGGCAAGAAGGGCGACTAGGGCGCGGGACGCGCCCCCGCTACGCCTCGGTGCGGGGGCGGCCGCCGGCGGCCTCGCGGACGGCGCCGGCGACGCGGGTCGCCACGTCCGGGTGGAAGACGCTCGGCACGATGTAGTTGGGGCCGATCTCCTCCGGGGTGACGACCTCGGAGAGCGCCGTCGCGGCGGCGGCCAGCATGTCGAGGGTGACGCCGTCGGCCTGGGCGTCCAGCAGGCCGCGGAACACGCCGGGGAAGGCCAGCACGTTGTTGATCTGGTTGGGGTAGTCGCTGCGGCCGGTGGCGACGACGGCGGCGTGCTCGCGGGCCTCGTCCGGCGACACCTCGGGCTCGGGGTTGGCGAGCGCGAACACGATCGCGCCGTCGTTCATCGTGGCGATGTCGTCGCCGGTCAGGATGCCGGGGGCGGAGACGCCGATGAACACGTCGGCGTCCTTGACCGCGCCGCGCAGGTCGCCCGCGTAGCCGGCCGCGTTGGTGTGCTCGGCGATCCAGCGGAGCGAGTCGTCCAGGTCGTCGCGGCCCTTGTGGACGGCGCCGCGGTAGTCGCACACGACGAGCTCGCGGGCGCCCGCGTGCATCAGCAGCTTCAGGATCGCCGTCCCGGCGGCGCCCGCGCCCGCCATCGTGATGCGGACGGAGCCGATGTCCTTGCCGACGACGCGCAGCGCGTTCGTCAGCGCGGCCAGGACGCAGATCGCCGTGCCGTGCTGGTCGTCGTGGAAGACGGGGATGTCGAGCAGCTCGCGCAGCCGGGCCTCGACCTCGAAGCAGCGCGGGGCGGAGATGTCCTCCAGGTTGATGCCGCCGAACGCGGGGGCCAGGATCTGGACGGTCCGGACGATCTCGTCCGTGTCCTGCGTGTCGAGGCAGATCGGCCACGCGTCGATCCCGGCGAACCGCTTGAACAGCGCCGCCTTGCCCTCCATGACCGGCAGCGCGGCCTCCGGGCCGATGTTGCCGAGGCCGAGCACCGCCGACCCGTCGGTGACGACGGCGACGCTGTTGCGCTTGATCGTCAGCCGCCGGACGTCCTCGGGGTTGCGGGCGATGGCGAGGGAGACGCGGGCGACGCCCGGCGTGTAGGCCATCGAGAGCTCGTCGCGGTTGCGCAGCGGTACCTTCGACTGCATCTCGATCTTGCCGCCGAGGTGCATCAGGAAGGTCCGGTCGCTGACCTTGTGGATCTTGACGGACTCGATGCCCTCCAGCGCCCCCGCGATCGCCTCGGCGTGCTGGGTGTCGCGGGTCGCGATCGTGACGTCGATGCGCAGCGTCTCGTGGCCGGCGGTGTTGACGTCGAGGGCCGTGACGATGCCGCCGGCGTTCTCGACCACGTGGGTGATCTGGCTGACGGCCCTGCCGCCGGCCGGGACCTCCAGCCGGACGGTGATGGAGTACGACACGCTCGGCACGCTCGCCACGACGGATGCTCCCTTGTCGATCCGGGTTGTTCTCGCTCCCGCGCGCCGCCCGTGGACCGCGGGCACGGGAGCCCTCATGACGGCGACATGAGGGTGCGGAGCCGCGGATCGGCGGGGTCGACCTCGTTGACGTGCATCACCTAGGCCGTCCGGGCACGGTCATCTTCATCGAGCATACGCTCACCGCCGCGGCCGGGTGTCCCGATCGCCCCGCCTCGTCCCGCGAGAACGACGCCGGTCAGAAGAGGGCGGACTGCAGGGCGCGGCGCGCCCTGCCGACGCGCGGGTCGTCCGGCGGCAGCAGCTCGAACAGCGACAGCAGGTGCTTGCGCGCCGCGTCGCGGTCGTCGCCCGCGCTGCCGCGCACGGCGGCCAGCAGCCGGTCGAACGCGGCGTCGATGCGCCCGGACACCATCTCCACGTCGGCCGCGCTGATCTGCGCCCGGACGTCGCCGGGCTTGGCGTCGGCGTCCTCGACGGCGCCGGCGTCCAGCGTCCCGACGCGCAGGCTCAGCTCGACCAGCGCGAGGCCCTGCTTGGCCTGGGCGTCCCTCGGGTCGTCGGCGAGGATCCGCTCGAACGCGGACTTGGCGGCGGGCAGGTCGCCGCGCTGCAGCGCGTCCTCGGCGGCGGCGTACACGGGGTCGGCGGCGGGCGCCGCCCCGACCTCGCCCGCCGCGCCGGGCTGCTCGCCCTGCGGCGCGTCCGGCAGGATGCCCTCCTTGCGCAGCGCGTCGAAGAGCTGGCCGATGGCCTCGCGCACCTGCGGCTCGGGCGCCGCGCCGTTCAGGAACGGCAGCAGCTGCCCGGCGACGACGGCCGCCACGAACGGGATGCCGCGCACGCCCATCTGCTGCATGTACGCGGCGAGCTGCGGGTTCGCGTCGATGTCGACCTTCGCGAGGACCCACGCGCCGGCCGCCTCTGCGGCGAGCTTCTCCAGGATGGGGCCGAGCTGCTTGCACGGCCCGCACCACTCGGCCCAGAAGTCGACGAGGACGGGGACGGACTGCGACCGCTCCACGACCTCGGCGTTGAAGGTCTCGTCGGTGACGTCCACGACGTACTGGCCGGCGGCCCCGCCCGCGCCCGCCGGCGCGGCGGCCGCCTGGGCGCGGCGTTCCTGCTGCTTGCGTGTGGCCGCCTGGCGCGCCCCCAGGTCGATGGCCCCGTGCAACGAAAAGTCCCGAGAAGGCATGGGTCCATCCTGCCCCATGACCGCACCGTGCCGTGCCCCCGTACGCTCCCAGCGGAGCGCGCCGCCGGCGCCGGACGCCCGGCAGGCCCCACCACGCACGACAAACCGCGAATTGTCCGCCTTTCTCGAATTCTCACCTTCGGCGCGGTAGGCAAAGAATCCAGGCGTGCTGCCGTAAAGGCAATAAGATTGCTGACAGCGATCACCAAGCCCGGTTATAGTCACGATGTCGATGCATCGCGGCTCGGCAAAAGCGGCCGGCGCCCGCCGAACGGCGGCCCGGTCCGGCGGGCACCGCGTGGCGGGTTGGGGGACCCGGGGCCACCGCGGCGTCCGCGCCGGCACCGCGACCGCATGACGAGCAACGGGGGGAAACACTTGTGATCGCGGAGCATTCCGTGATCGTGGCCCGAGGAATGGGTGTCCGCCGCGGGGGGCGGTGGCTCCTGCGCCCGGTGACCTTCGGCGTGCCCGAAGGCGTGGTCGGCCTGGCCGGTCCACCTGGTGCCGGTAAATCCACTCTGCTGGCCACGTTCGCGACCTTGCGCAGGCCGAATGCCGGCCTGCTGCGCATTCTCGGACATGACATATCCAACGCCGCCGGGCTGCGGGCCGCGCGGGCCGGGATCGGCTACCTGCCGGCCCGGTTCTCCCAGGCGGAGAGCATGACGGCCGGCGAGTTCGTCGCGTACGCGGCGTACTACAAGCGGATGAGCGCGTCCGCGGCGCGCTCCATGCTGCGGCGGCTCGACCTCGCCGACGCCGCCGGGACGGAACTGGCGCTGCTGCCGCCCGACGTCCGGCTGCGCGCGGGCCTCGCCGCCGCCTGCGTCCACGAGCCGACCGTGCTGCTCCTGGACGACCCGTTCGGCGACCTGTGCGCCGCCGCCGAGCCGTGGCCCACCGGCGCGGCCGGCCCCGGCGGGTCCACGCTGACCGCCGCGATGGCGGAGCTGTTCCCGGTGCTGCGGACGCTGGCGCCGGCGGTGGTCGTCACCGCCGACGCCACCGACACCCTCACCGGCTGGTGCGACCGGCTCTTCACGCTCGCCCGGGGCCGGCTGACCGAGCAGCCGACGCACTCCGCCGGCGCGCGGCGGGGCCGGTCCGCCGCCGACCGGCGCGGCGCCGACGCCCCGGGCCGGCAGGACGCGCCGCAGCCGCAGGCCGTCAACGCGCTGCGGCGCCGGCCCGCCCGGCCCGCCCGGCCGGCGCTGCCCCAGCTCCAGCTGCCGCAGCTCGCCGGTCTCGCGGGCCTGCGGGTCAGGCGGCCGCCCGCCGGGAGCACCACCGGTGTCTGACCTCGGGCGGGTGCTCCGGCTGGACGCCCGCCGCACGGCACTGCTGGTCGCCGTGCCCGTCCTCACCGTGGTCGGGACGGCGGCCGCGCTTCCGACGCTCTGCCTCTCCGCCGCGTACTGGGACAACACGGTCGCCACGCTGGTCAACGCCGTCCGCTTCCTCGGGCCGGTCGCCACCGCGCTGGCGGCGTGGGCGGCGGTGCGCGAGCGCCCCCTCGACTACCTGCGCGACCTCACCGCGCGCTCCCCCGCCACGGGCGTCCTGCTCGACCTCCTCCTGCTGTCCTCCGCGGTGCTGGTCTCCTACGCCGTCGTCACGGCGCTCGTCGTCGCCGTCACGCTGGCGCAGGCGGAGGCCGGCCACCCGCATCCGCTCGGCGTGATCGCGGGCGCGGGCGCGCTCGTCCTGCACGTCGTCGTGGGCTACCTGATGGGCCGCGTCGTCCCGCACCGCGCGACGGCGGCGCTGGCGTTCGGCGCGACGTCGATGTGGGCGGCCCTGCGCATCCCCGGCGTGTCGTGGTGGAGCCTGCTGCCCCCGGCCGCCTTCACCCGCATCGACCTGTTCAGCGCCCTGCGCCCGCGGGTGTTCGCCGACCAGGCGCTCTGGACGGCCGGGCTGACGGTCGCGCTGATCCTCGGCTACGTGCTGTGGGCCACGCGGCGGCTCCTGCTCGTCCTGCCGCTGGCCGCCGCGCTCGGCGCGACCGGCACCGCCACGCTGGGCCTGCACGAGTCGGGCGCCGGGACGGTCCGGGCCGCCCCCGCGCGGCCCGTCTGCCGGCAGTGGCCGGTGGTCGTCTGCGTGCACCCGGCGCTGCGGGACGCGCTGCCCCGGCTGACGGCGGCGGTCGTCCCGCTCGCCGCGCGGCTGAACGGCACGCCCGGCGCGTTCACGGAGGTGCGGCAGCAGCCGGAGTGGGCTCCGGTCTCGGTCGCGGGCGGGGTCGCCTCCGTCCACCTCGACGAGAACCTCTCCCCCGGGTACGAGGCGCGGGCCGTCCGGCAGATCAGCGACGCGCTCAAGGACTCCGCCGCCTGCGCGGGCGACTCCGCCGGCTACCGGGCGCTGGTGGACGCGTGGCTCCTCGGCGACGATCCCCCGTCGATCGGCGACGCCGACGCGGCCCGCCGGTTCGCGGCGCTGACCGAGAGCCGGCGCCGCGCCTGGCTGGGCCGCCACTTCACCGCGTACCGCACCTGCACCCTCGGCCCCGGCGACTTCCGCCCGGCGCCCGCGAAGAAGCACCGCGGTGTCGGCGAGTCGCGCCGCCGGGCGCCGGAGCCCGCGAGCTCCCCCGCGTGAAGGCTCCCCTGCGTGGCCGCGGCGGCCACCCCCAGCCGGCCGCGGCCACGCAGGAACTCAGGCCCGTCCGGCCGGCTGCGGCTGCGGCTCGGCGGCGGGCGTCGCGGGCCGGGTCCAGTACCGCTCCACGAGGAACGGGGCCACCGGCAGGAAGGCGGCGCCGAGCGCCGGGACCGTGCGCTTGAAGCCCCAGCCGAGCTGCTCGCGGACGAGGAAGACCAGGCCGACGTAGGCCATGAACAGGACTCCGTGCAGCGGCCCGACCACCTGAACGCCGGCCGGCATGTCCGCGCCGTACTTCAGCGGCATCGCCACCAGCAGCAGGAGCAGGAACGAGACCGCCTCGGCGACGGAGACGAGCCGGAAAACACGAATCATGTCCACGCCCCCACAACGGACCGTCCCCACCTGGGGTTTCGGCTCGCCCTATGGCCTTGATCACACCGGGGCCCACACCGACCTCACCGGTCCGGCAGGTATTGGACGCGGATGCCGGGAATGTCATGGGCATGGCTCGCTCCGAACCGAAGAACGACGCGCCCCCCACGCCGTCCCGCCCCGCCCGGCGCGGCCTGCTCACCCCCGTCCTGCTGGTCATCGCGACCATCGCCCTGGTGCTGGTGGCGCAGCAGGCGCTGCACGGGCTGCCGGGCTGGCTGAACCCGTTCGGCACGGAGACCAAGGACCGCAGCGGGCCCGTCCTGCTGAAGTCGATCCGCGACCTGCACCGCTACGAGGCGGCGAGCGGCAGCTTCCAGGTCATCGTGGACCTGGAGAAGGACGCCAAGTTCCTGCCCGGCTCGCTGCGCGGCAAGCGGACCCTCTTCGTCGGCAACGGCACCGTCGACGCGTACGTGGACTTCTCCAAGCTCGCCTCCGGCGCCGTCAAGGTGAACCAGGACCGGACGTCCGCGACGATCACGCTCCCGCGCGCCGAGCTGGAGAAGACCAACCTGGACCCGAAGTCCAGCTACGTCTACGCCACCGAGCGCGGCCTCATCGACCGCTTCGGCGACTTCTTCAGCAGCAACCCGAACAACCAGCAGCAGCTCTACGTCCTGGCGTCCCAGAAGATCCAGACCGCCGCGCAGCAGAGCGGCCTGAAGGAACGCGCGGACGCCAACACGAAGTCGATGCTAGAGAACATGCTCAAGGCCCTGGGCTTCAAGACCGTCACCATCCAGCAGTCCAGCGCCCAGTGAGCCGGTGAGCCGGTGACCGCTAGGCGGTGGGGACGCGCAGGATCAGCGCGTCTCCCTGGCCGCCGCCGCCGCACAGGGCGGCGGCGCCGGTGCCGCCGCCGCGGCGCTTCAGCTCGTAGGCGAGGTGCAGCGCGATGCGGGCGCCGGACATGCCGACCGGGTGGCCGAGCGCGATGGCGCCGCCGTTGACGTTGACCTTCTCCGGGCCGACGCCGAGGTCGCGCATCGACTGGAGGCCGACGGACGCGAACGCCTCGTTGATCTCGATGAGGTCGAGGTCGTCGACGGTCAGGCCGTCCTTGCCGAGGGCGTGCCGGATCGCGTTGGACGGCTGCGACTGGAGCGAGTTGTCGGGGCCGGCGACGTTGCCGTGCGCGCCGATCTCGGCGAGCCAGCCGAGGCCCAGCTCCTCGGCCTTGGTCTTGGACATCACGACGACGGCCGCGGCGCCGTCGGAGATCTGCGAGGACGAGCCGGCGGTGATCGTGCCGTCCTTGCTGAACGCGGGGCGCAGCCGGGCGAGGCCCTCGGCGGTGGTGTCGGCGCGCACGCCCTCGTCCTTGGCGAACACGATCGGGTCGCCCTTGCGCTGCGGGATCTCGACCGGCGCGATCTCCTCGTCGAACACGCCGTTCTTGATGGCGGTGGCGGCGCGCTGGTGGGAGCGGGCGGAGAACTCGTCCTGGTCCTCGCGGGAGATGCCGAGCCTGGCGTTGTGGTGCTCGGTCGACTCGCCCATCGCGATGCCGTCGAACGCGTCGGTGAGGGCGTCGTAGGCCATGTGGTCGAGGACCTCGATGGAGCCGTACTTGTAGCCGCCGCGCGACTTCGGCAGCAGGTGCGGCGCCTGGGTCATCGACTCCATGCCGCCCGCCACGACGATGTCGAACTCGCCGGCCCGGATGAGCTGGTCGGCGAGCGCGATCGCGTCGAGCCCGGACAGGCACACCTTGTTGATCGTGATGGACGGGACGTTCATCGGGATGCCCGCCTTGACCGCCGCCTGCCGGGACGGGATCTGGCCCGCGCCCGCCTGGAGCACCTGGCCGAGGATCACGTACTGCACCTGGTCGCCGGACACGCCGGCCCGCTCCAGCGCCGCCTTGATCGCGTGCGCGCCGAGGTCGGCCGCGGAGAAGTCCTTGAGCGAGCCCATCAGGCGCCCGATGGGGGTGCGCGCACCTGCGACGATCACGGACGTTGCGGTCATGTGGGGGCCCTCCCGATGGTGCTGCGGCGACGTTTGCCACCATACCCAGGGCGACGTCGTTCGGTTCCGTTCGCCCCCGCCTGGCCGCCGGAGTAGGGAGAAAGCCCATGCTGACCCGTATCGACCACATCGGCATCGCCTGTCATGACCTGGAGGCGACGGTCGAGTTCTACAAGGCGACCTACGGTTTCACCGACGCGCACTTCGAGGTGAACGAGGAGCAGGGCGTCCGGGAGTGCATGCTCAAGATCAATGAGACGGGGGACGGCGCGGCGAGCTACCTGCAGCTTATCGAGCCGATCCGGGACGACTCGGCCGTCGCCAAGTGGCTGGCGAAGAACGGCGAGGGCGTCCACCACATCGCGTTCGGGACGGACGGGACGGTCGTCGGCGAGGCGGCGGGGATCGCGGGCAAGGGCGTGCGGGTCCTGTACGACGCGCCGCGCAACGGATCCATGGGATCGTTGATCAACTTTTTGCACCCCAAGGACTGCCACGGCGTGCTGACCGAACTCGTGCAGAAGCGCCGGGACACGGAATGATCTTGCGGGCCGGGCGCGGCGCGGGCGCGACCGGATCGTGACGTGTTCGATATCACGGTCGCGGGCGGCGGGGCCTTGACCGCCGCTCTGTGACCGTTCAGACACATCTGGTGCATTTGCACCGCCGGTACCTGGGCAGCCTTGACCCGCCCGAACACGGCAACAAACCGGACATTCCACGCAGCGCGTCAAGATGAGCCCCCAACACGGCAGTGTCCGGAGTACGCTTCGTTTCGCCGGAAGAGGTCTGGGGCTCCGCGCCCGTTCATGTCAGGCGATCAACCGGTCCCCGGAACCACCCGTAGCCCCGTCACATCAGGATTGAGCCACATGCAGTCCGACATCGACGCCCAGCTCAGCAACTTCTTTGAAGACACGCCCCCGCGCGAGTTCGACGTGGTGCTTCGCGGCTACGACCGGCACCAGGTCGACGAGCACATCAAGCAGCTCGACAACGAGGTGCGGCAGACCCGCGAGCAGACCCAGGCCCTGCAGCGGGAGCTGTCGGACGCCCATCGTCAGCTCCAGGAGCAGGAACGTCCCACCTACTCCGGTCTCGGCGCCCGCATCGAGCAGCTGCTGCGGCTCGCCGAGGAGCAGGCGACCGAGCTGGTCCAGGCGGCCCGCTCGGAGGCGAACGAGATCAAGGCCGCGGCCAAGGTCGACGCCGCCGAGCAGCGCGCCAACGCCGAGAACGACGCCGCCGAACTGCGCGCCAACGCCCAGCGCGAGGGCGACGACATGCGCAACGCGGCCGAGCGCGAGGCCGAGGAGGTGCGCACCTCCGCCCACCGCGAGGCCGACGAGCTGACCTCGACCACCGAGCGCGAGGTCGCGAAGCTCCGCGCCACCGCCGACCACGAGGTCGCCGAGAAGCGGGCCGGCGCCGAGCGCGAGATCGCCAAGCTGCGCACCACCACCGAGCGCGAGGTCGCGCAGCTGCGCGCGTCCACCAAGCGCGAGCGCGACGAGATCCTCACCACGGCCAAGCGCCAGGCCGACGAGATGCGCGCGCAGGCGCAGCGCATCCTGGAGGAGAGCGAGGCCCAGCGCGCCCAGGCCGAGGCCGAGTTCGAGATCCAGCTCGCCGCCCGCCGCGAGGAGGCCGACCGGCAGGACGCCGAGCGGCACTCCGCCGCGCAGGCCGCCACGCAGAAGCTCGTCGCCGAGGCCGAGCAGCGCGCCGCGTCCGCCGAGCAGCGCGCCGGGAAGGCGACCCAGCAGGCCGAGCAGACCCGGCGCGAGGCCGACTCGCACGCCAAGCAGCTCATGGCCAACGCGCGCAAGAACTCCGACAACGTGATCGCCGAAGCGAAGGCGCAGGCCGAGCAGCTGCTCGCCGAGACCAAGTCCGAGGCCGACCGCGTCCGGACCCAGGCGCAGCGCCAGGTCGACGAGCTCACCCGGCAGCGCGACAGCATCACCAGCCACCTCAACCAGCTGCGCCAGCTCATCGGCGGCGTCGCGCCGTCGATGGGCGGCGAGCCCGAGCTGGCCGCGGCCCCGGAGAAGGCCGCGATCCCGGCCGCCGAGCCGAAGCCCGCCCCGGCCCAGCCGAAGCAGCAGCCGGCGGCGGCGAAGGCCGCACCGGCCAAGCCGGCCCAGAAGTCCGAAGAGGACGACGAGGACTGGTGGCAGGAGTGAGTTCCTGAGATCGGCGTCGAGGAAAGCCTAGAGGCGGTGAAACGCCTCTAGGCTTTCCTTCGTCTCAGACAGAGACTGCGACACGAGGAGAGCGGCGTGCCCGACGAGACCTCCCGCGAGGACGGACCGGAGGCGGTACCCGGCCCCGGACGGCCCGCGGGCGACCCTGCGGTCCCCGCTCCCACCCCGCCCGCCGACGACCGCGACACCGTCGGCGACCAGGGCGGCGACCAGGGCGGCGACCAGGGCGGCGCCCGAGGCGGCGCGGCCGGCGGCGAAGGCGAGAGCGTCGCCCCGAGCGGTGCGCTGCGCCCCGAAGAGACGGACGAGCCCGTGGGGGAACGCGACCCGGCGACCGGCGCCCCGGTCACCCTTCCGGCGGCGTCCGCCGAGCAGGCGCCGCCCGTCCCCGGTGCGCCCGACCCGGCGCACGACGTCGAGCAGCGCCGCCGCGAAGCGGGCGTCGACCACCGGTTCCCGTTCGGCCGGCCGGGGGAGCCGCTCGGCCGCGCCCACCCGTTCGTGTTCGGGTTCACCGCCGCGCTCGGCGTCATCACCGCGTGGATGCTGGTGAAGGCCGCCACGAACGCCAAGTCCGTCATCGTGATGATCGTCGTCGCGATGTTCCTCGCGGTCGGGCTCAACCCGGCGGTGGAGCGGCTGCGCAAGTTCGGGTTCCCGCGCGGCGCCGCCGTCGCGACGGTGTTCCTGCTGGTGATCCTGTTCTTCGCGGGGTTCGTCGCGTCGCTCGTCCAGCCGGTGTCCGAGCAGGTCACCGAGCTGCGGCACAACATCCCCGAATACGTCACGCAGCTGCAGAACAACAAGACGCTCGCCGACTGGGACAAGCGCTACGGGCTGCTCGATCGCGCCCAGAAGGCGGTGTCCGGCGAGGACTTCCAGAAGACCCTCACCGACACCGCCACCGGCATCGGCAAGGTCGCGGTCAACGGCATCTTCCAGACGATCACGATCCTGATCCTGACGCTGTACTTCCTCAGCTCGCTGCCGCAGATCAAGACGTTCTCCTACCAGCTCGCGCCGCGCTCGCGGCGGGCCCGCGTCGCCCTGCTCGGCGACGAGATCCTCGACCGGATCGGCGGCTACGTCGCCGGGCAGTTCACGATCGCGTTCATCGCGGGCGTCAGCTCGTACGTCTTCCTGTCGATCCTCGGGGTGAAGTACGCGCTCGCGCTGGCGCTGATCGTCGCGGTGACCGACCTGATCCCGCTCATCGGCGCGACGATCGGCGCGGTCGTGGTGTGCCTGGTCGCTTTCCTCACCGGGACCACCACCGACCTCATCGTCTGCGTGATCTTCTATGTGGTCTACCAGCAGGTCGAGAACTACCTCGTCTACCCGCGCGTCATGAAGCGGACGGTCGACGTGCAGCCCGCGGTGACGATCGTCGCGGCGCTCGTCGGGGCGGCGCTGCTGGGCGTGGTCGGCGCGCTGCTGGCGATCCCGACGGCGGCGGCGATCTCGCTGCTGATCCGGGAGGTCGCCATGCCGCGCCAGGAGACCCTGTAGCCGGACGGCGCGGGGCCGCTCAACGGGCGCGGCTCAACGGGCGCGGCTCAGCGGGCGGTCCGGGCGAGCGCGGCGGCGAACTCCGCCACCGCCTGGTTGAACAGGTCGGGCTGCTCGACCGCACACAGGTGCCCGGCGCGCGGGATGACCAGCAGCTCGGCGTTCGGCAGCGCGTCCGCCATCGCACGGGCCTCGGCCTCGGTGGCCAGGGCGTCCTCGTCCCCGATCATGACGAGGGCGGGCGCGCGCAGGCCGCGGAGCGTGTCGAAGGCGTCCGGGCGTGCGGCCATGGCGCGCTGCGCCCACGCGGCGGCGTGCGGCGGCGTCGCCTGGACGAGCCCGCGCACCCGCCCGTAGATCAGGGCGCGCTGCCGGTAGGTGGTGGGCCCGACGAGGCCGGGCAGCACCTCGTCCACCAGGACCTGCGGGCTGCGGTCGCGTTCGAGCCGCTCGGCCTGCCGGAGCCGGTTCCGCCGGACGGGCTCGGTGTCGGCGGCGGCGCGGGTGGCGGCGAGCACGAGGCCGAGCACCAGGTCGGGGTGGCGGCGGCACAGCGCCATCGCGACGTAGCCGCCCATGGACAGCCCGCCGACGACGGCGCGCTGCACGCCCGCGCTCCGGAACATGCGGGCGACGTCGTCGGCCATCGCGTCGACCGACGGCTCGTCGTCGCCGAGTACCGAGCCGCCGAAGCCGCGCAGGTCGGGGGTGATGACGCGGAACCGTCCCGCGAGGCCCTCGCGCTGGGCCAGCCACATCGCCGAGGACAGCGGGAACGCGTGCAGCAGGACGAGCGGCGTGCCGGAACCGACATCCCTGGCGTACAGCTGCACCGTCATTGGGCCATGGTTACCCGCTCGCGCGGCCCTGTGACGGGAGTGGCCGCGATCGGCCGCGAGGTTTATCTGTCCGCTTCGTCCCATTCGGCGGGGAGCGGGTAGGCGGCCGGCGCGACACGCTTGACGATCTCGTTCAGGACGATCCGGACATACGGCTCGCCCACCCAGAGGTGCTTGGCGTTGTCCACCGCGACCACCTCGGCCTGCGGGACGCGCTTGAACCGCTCCCGCGCCTCCGCCGGGCGCAGGTAGTCGTCGAACTCGGGCACGAGCGCCACCACGGGACGCCCGTCGGCGCCCCACGCGTCCAGGTCGGCGTCCCCGGCCCGCTTCAGCGGCGGCGACAGCAGGATCACGCCCTCGACCAGCGGGTCCCGGCCCCACCGCAGCGCCAGTTCGGTGCCGAACGACCAGCCGAGGAGCCACGGCCGCGGCAGGTCGTGGTACTCGGTGTACTCCAGCGCCGCGGCCACGTCGAACCGCTCGGTCTCCCCCTCGCCGAACTCGCCCTGACTCGTCCCGCGCGCCGACGTCGTCCCCCGGGTGTTGAACCGCAGGACGGCCAGGTCGGCGAGCGCGGGCAGCCGGTAGGACGCCTTGCGCAGGACATGGCTGTCCATCATGCCCTCGGCCGTGGGCAGCGGATGCAGGCAGACCAGCGTCGCCACCGGCGGCCGCTCCAGCGGCAGCGCCAGCTCCCCGACCAGCTCCAGCCCGTCCGACGTGTGCAGCGTGATCTCCTCGCGCCGCGCCGGCAGCACCGTCGCCGCCCTGATCTCCGCCCTGCTCTCCGCCATATGGCCCTCCTTCAGTAACGGGGTGCGTTGCGGCTGCGCTGGACGCGGGGCGAACGCCTGCCCCGTGCCTGCCAGCAGGGACGATGCCAGTGCCGCCGGTCGTCGCCGTCGTCCCCGGCCCGCCAGGCGACGACGTGCGGGACCCCCGGCGGGATCTCCTGGTCGCATCCCGGGCACCGGTACGCCTTGGTCGCGGCGGCCCCGGCGATCGGCCGGACGATCCACTCGCCGTCCGGACCCTCCTCGGTCTCCTGAGCCCACGCCCCGCCGCCGCCCGCGGGGGGACGTCCGGTATAGGCACGGCGATTCTTCCGGGGGCTCATGCTCCAAGAATATTCAACGAGCGGAGCTCGTCCTTTGAATGGCGGTGGGCGGGGGCTGGAGGACGGGCGCCGAGCGAAGCTCGTCTGTTGGATGGCGGTGGGTGGGGGCTGGAGGACGGGCGCCGAGCGAAGCTCGTCCGGCGGCGTCAGCGGAGGGGGCTGCCGGCGGTCACGTGCTCGACGAGGAGCGGGGTCGGGGACAGCGCGGGTTCGCGAATCTCGGCGTGCAGGGCGCGCAGGACCGCGACGGCCCGCGGCAGGCCGAGCCGGTCGAGGTCGGCGATCGGGCCGGTCGGGTAGCCGCAGCCGAGCGTCATCGCGGCGTCGATCGAGTCGGCGTCGGCGTATCCGGCGCCGAGCATGGCGGCGGCGTCGTTCAGGTACGGGAAGCGCAGCGCGTCCACGATGAACCCGGCACGGTCGCGGCACCGGACGACGGTGAGGCCGAGCCGGGCGAGGAGGTCCGCGGCGCGGTCGGCGACGTCCGGGCCGGTCGCGACGGTGGCGGCGATCTCGGCGAGCGTGCCGGCCGGGTCGGGCAGGTGCAGCCCGACGACGTCGGCGGGACGTCCGGTGGCCATCGCCTGCTCGATCACCGAGCCGCCGGCGGACGTGACGGCGAGCACCGCGTCCGGCTTGGCGGCCTGCGCGGCGGCCGACAGCAGCGCGCGGGCGGCCTCGGCGTCCTCCGTCGCCTCGATGACGAGGTCGCAGCCGGCGAGGTCGGCGGCGGAGTCGCGGACCTGGACGCCCGCGCCGTCGCACAGCGCGGCGAGCGCGTCGGCGAGCGGGCCGACGCCGACGATGCCGACGACCGGGAGCGGGCCGTCCGCCGGCTCGGGCGCGGCTCCCGGCGAGGTGTCGTAGGAGTAGAAGCCGCGGCCGGTCTTGCGGCCGAGCAGCCCGGCGGTGACGAGTTCGCGCAGCACCGGGGAGGCGGCGTGCCGGCGGTCGCGCGACTCGGCGTAGATCGCGTCCAGCACCTCCAGGCAGGTGTCGAGGCCGATCAGGTCCATGAGGGTGAACGGGCCCATCGGCAGGCCGGCGCCCGCCTTCATCGCGGTGTCGATGTCGTCGCGGGTCGCGTGCCCGGACTCCAGCATGCCGGCGGCCTGGTTCAGGTAGCCGAACAGCAGCCGGTTGGCGACGAACCCGGCGCGGTCGCCGATCGTGACGGGCGTCTTGCCGAGGCCCGTCACCAGGCCGGCGACGCGGGCGACGGCGTCCGGCTCGGTCAGCACGGTGGCGATGACCTCGACCAGCTTCATCACCGGCGCCGGGTTGAAGAAGTGCACGCCGACGATCTTGGTGGGGCGGCCGGTGGTGACCGCGATGTCGGTGACCGACAGCGACGAGGTGTTGGTGGCGAGGACGGCGTCGTCGCGGCACACCCGGTCGAGTTCGGCGAACACCTTGCGCTTCAGGTCGAGCCGCTCGGGGACGGCCTCGATGACCAGGTCGCAGTCGCCGAGGTCGGCGAAGTCGGTGGACAGCGTCACCCGGCCGAGGATCTCCCGCTGCGCGTCCTCGGTGAGCCTGCCGCGCTTGACGGCCCGTCCGGTCGAGCCTTCCAGGTGCCCGCGCCCGCGCTCCAGCGCGTCCTGGTTCACCTCGATGCCGACGACCGCGAGGCCGCCGCGCGCCAGCACCTCGGCGATGCCCGCGCCCATCGTGCCCAGTCCGACGACCCCGACCCTGCTGAACGAACCCTCAGTCATGCTCCGCAGTCTTGCAGAGGGCTCGCGCCCACCGGTTGCCGGGTACGACGGGGACGTGCGCCTAGGAATCTTCCTCTTGACCACCCGATTTCCGGGGCAGGACGACGCCGCCGCCGTGTCCCGTACCGTTGAGGCCGCCGTCGCCGCCGAACGCGCCGGGTTCGACGACGTCTGGCTGGCCGAGCACCATTTCATGTCGTACGGGGTCGTCCCGTCCGCGACGCTGATGGCCGGGCATCTTCTCGCCGTCACCTCGCGGATCCATGTCGGGACGGCGGTGAGCGTCCTGTCCACGCAGCACCCGGTGGCGCTCGCCGAGCAGGCGGCGCTGCTGTCCCTGCTCTCCGGCGGACGTTTCCACCTGGGCGTCGGGCGCGGCGGGCCGTGGCGGGACCTGGAGGTCTTCGGCACGGGCGTCCCCCGCTACGAACACGGCTTCGCCGAATCCCTGGACCTTCTCCTTACCTCTCTGCGTGATGACCGTGTCTCCTGGGAGGGGGAACACTTCCGCTTCCGCGAGGTGCCGATCGTCCCGCGCGCGCTCGTCCCGCCATCGGTCACGGTGGCGTGCACGTCGCCCGCCACCGAGAGGCTCGCCGCCGAACGCGGCCTGCCGATGCTGCTCGGCATGCACGTGGACGCAGGCGAGAAGGCCGCCGCCGTCGCCCGCCACGGCGACCCCGCGCTCCCGCACGTCTCGACGCATGTGGCCCAGGTGGCCGACACCCGCGAGCAGGCGGTCACGACCCTCATGACGGAGATGCCCCGCTGGCTGGCCCCCGGCCTGGACGGCTACGTCGCCGTGGACGACCGTCCACGGCCGTCCCCCGATCCCGTCGGCTACACGCGCCGCATGTGCGGCATCCACCCCGTCGGCTCGCCGGACGACTGCGTCGAGTCACTCCTGACCACGGTCGAGAAGACGGGCATCACGCACCTGATCCTGCTGGTCGAGGCCGCCGGCTCCCGCGAGGCCGCCCTGGAGAACATCGCCCGCCTGGGAGCCGACGTCCTCCCTCGGCTCCGCGCCGCCAGCTGAGCGCGCGGCGCGCCGGGGGCCGGCGCGCCGCGCGGGGTCGGGACGGTCGGGTCAGCAGTCGCGGAGTTCGGGAGACTGGTTGAGGATCTGTTCGCGGGCCGTCACGAACGTCCGGTGGGCGGGGGTGTCGCCGGCCGGGAAGACGGCGACGCGGTGGCAGTTCTGGAAGGCCAGCTTCACGCCGAAGTAGCGCTCCAGCGCGTCCCGCATGGCGTCGCTCGCGAGGACGCGGAGCAGCTGGCCGCGGGACTGCTCGTCCGGCGGGGGCGTGAGGTTGTCGGCGAAGTCGCCGCCGTCCACCTGGAGCCGGGCCACCAGCCCGCTGATCATGTCCCACGCGTACGGGAGGGAGGTCCTGATGCACTCGACGAAGGCCGCGTCACCGACCTCGCCCTTCTGCGCCGTCTCAAGCAGTTCCGGAGTCACGTCGAGAGACATGCGGGGGGTCCTTTCGCCGATGGAGGATGAACACCCACCCGCCGACGCTAATCACGGCGTCCGGAGAATTCCAGGCTTGACAAAGGTTTTCATTCCGCTATGCGCCGCCCCCGGCCGGTCCCGCCCGGCCGGGGGCTCGCGTCATCGGGCCGGCGCCGCTCCGTGCCGCCGCGGGCGGCGCGCGGCGCGCCGGACGGCGAACCGCTCGGCGCGGTCGGCCCAGAACTCGCGGGCCCGGCGCGCCGTCCCGGCGTCCCGCTCGGCCGCGGCCCGCGCCCGCAGCTCGCGGCTCCGCTCGGTCATGATCGACTGCATGATGTCGTGGTGGAACACGGCCCCTCCCGAGTGCTCCGGGCCGTTCGGCACGGCCCGACATCCAAAACACTCGTCCTAAGGACCCCGCCCCCGCATCGGCAGCACGCCTTATCTGACCGTCTCCGGCGTCTTAGGCGCACCCGTCCGCCATGATCGCGGCATGAGCGAACCGCCGGCGGGGCTGGACGACATCGGCTGGGCGGGGCTCGACCACGCCTACGGCTCGGCGGAGGACGTGCCCGACCTGGAGATCCTCGGCGTCTGGGGCGTGCCCGCCGATCACGACGAGTGCCGCCGGTATGCCGGTCTCGCCTGAAGCGGGGGTGACGCCGCACTAAGGTGAGGCAGCGTGCGTCTCGTTATCGCCCGCTGCAGCGTCGACTACGCCGGCAAGCTCACCGCCCACCTGCCGATGGCCCCCCGCCTGATCCTGATCAAGGCGGACGGAAGCGTGAGCATCCATGCCGACGACCGCGCCTACAAGCCCCTCAACTGGATGAACCCGCCCTGCTCGCTGCGCGAGGAGAGCTACGAGGAGAACGGCGCCGTCGCGCGCTGGACGGTCACGCACGGCAAGTCGGGCGAGCGGCTCATCCTCACCATCGAGGAGATCGTGCACGACACCAGCCACGAGCTGGGCATCGACCCGGGCCTGCAGAAGGACGGCGTGGAGGCGCACCTCCAGGAGTTGCTCGCCGAGCACATCACCACGCTGGGGGACGGGTACACGCTGATCCGCCGCGAGTTCCCCACCGCGATCGGCCCGGTCGACATCCTGTGCCGGGACTCCGACAGCGCCACGGTCGCCATCGAGATCAAGCGGCGCGGCGAGATCGACGGGGTCGAGCAGCTGACCAGGTACCTGGAGCTGCTCAACCGCGACCCGCACCTCGCGCCCGTCCGCGGCGTGTTCGCGGCGCAGGAGATCAAGCCGCAGGCCCGCGTCCTCGCCACCGACCGCGGCATCGACTGCGTCACCCTCGACTACGACGCGCTGCGCGGCATCGAGCACGAGGGCACCCTCTTCTAGCCCGTCCCGCCCCGCTCCCCGCCCTGTTCCGTCCTGTCGGACGTGACGTGCATCATGGCGGGATGACCTTCCAAGCGAGCGGCAGCTTCGACATCGAGGCGTGGGACGCCGAGAAGCCCTACGAGGAGCAGGACGGCACCAAGCTGACCCGCGTGCACGTCGGGAAGCAGTTCCACGGCGACCTCGTCGGGACGAGCAGCACCGAGCTGATCACGGTGGAGACGGCCGCCGGGCCCGCCGCCTACGTGGGCGTCGAACGCGTCCAGGGCATCCTGCACGGGCGCGAGGGCACGTTCGTCCTGCAGCACAGCGCGGGCAGCGAGGACGGGACGCCCGACACCCAGTGGCTGCGGTGGCTGATCGTCCCCACCTCCGGGACGGGCGAGCTGGCGGGCATCCGGGGCTTCGGCCAGATCACCGTCGCCGACGACGGCTCGCACACCTGGACGCTGGAGTACACGTTGGACTGAGGGCCCGCGGGCGGCCGGTAATGTTCGGGTCATGCCGGTCACCACCGACACCACGCGCGAACGGATCATCGACGCGGCCGAAGAGTGCTTCGGCCGCTTCGGCGTCGCCAAGACGACGGTCGAGGACATCGCGGCCGCCGCGAAGCTGTCCCGCGCGACGGTGTACCGGAGCGTCACCGGCGGGCGGGACGAGCTGATCCTCGCCGTCGTGGTCCGCGACCTGCTCCGGTTCCTGGACCGGCTCGCCGAGCGGCTGCGCCGGGAGCGGTCGGTGCCGGAGGCGATCGTCGAGGGCACCCTGGACGCGGTCGAGTACGTCCGCAGCGAGCCGACCATCGCGCACTTCCTCGTCCCGGAGGCGGCCGGGCACATGCAGGCGGCGGTGGCGGGGGCGGCCGAGCACGTGCTCGCGCTGTGCTGCGACTACGTCCGGCCCTACTTCGAGCAGGCGCAGCGGCAGCGGACCCTGCGCGCCGACATCGACGTGGAGGGGACGGTCGAGTTCCTCTTCCGCATCATCACCTCGCTGATCGTGATGGACCGGGACCGGGACGCCGACGGGCTGCGCAGCTTCCTGCGCACCTATGTCGTTCCGGTCATCGCGGCACCGTGACTCCGGCGAGCAGGTAGTTTCCGTAGGAAGATCAGGCAGGACGGGCGCCCGGACGCGGCGCGGCGAGAGGGGCCGGAGCTATGAACGGGACTGCGCACGAGGCGCGAGGGAGTTCGGCCGTCCGGCCGAGCCCGGTGTTCCTCGCGATCGTGGCGGCGACCGTGCTGTGCGGCCTGATCGCCTGGCGGTACGGGACGATCCTGGAGACCCCCGGACGGACCGCGCTGTTCGGGTTCGTGCTCGCGGCGTGGGTGCTGTCGCTGTCGCTGCACGAGTTCGGGCACGCCTACATGGCCTACCGGTCGGGCGACCACAGCGTCGTCGCCAAGGGCTACCTCACGCTGAATCCGCTGAAGTACTCCGACATTCTGATGAGCTTCCTCATCCCGGTGGTGTTCATCGTCCTCGGCGGCATCGGCCTGCCCGGCGGCGCCGTCTGGATCGAGCGGCACCGGATCCAGGGCCGGCTGCGGCACAGCCTGATCTCGGCGGCGGGGCCGCTGTCGAACGCGCTGTTCGCCGTCATGCTGGCGGTGATCTTCAAGAACTTCGCCGACAAGGACCACGCGCTCTTCTGGTCCGGGCTGGCGTTCCTGGCGTTCCTCCAGGTCACGGCCACGGTCCTGAACCTGCTGCCGATCCCCGGGCTGGACGGGTTCGGGATCATCGAGCCGTACCTGCCGCGCCGCCTGGTCCAGCAGGTGAGCCCGTACGGCGGCTACGCCTTCCTCATCCTGATCGCCCTGCTGTGGCTGGGCCCGATCAACGAGGGCTTCTTCAACGTCATCTTCCACATCACGGACGCGCTGGGGCTGGGCGAGTTCCCGTTCCCGGTGAGCGCCGCGGTCGACAACTTCCCGATCGAGATGGGCCGCTACCTGTTCCTGCCCTGGCAGAAGTGACGCCTCGGGGCGACGGCGGCGCCGCGCTCAGCGGCGCTCGTCGATCGTCCTGATCTCCCGCATGGCCCAGTCGAACCAGTCGCGGCGCATGGCCATGTAGCGCTTGCCGTACTCGATGGCGAGCCGTCCGTAGACGGAGAGGTCGTCGTCGCCCCAGTCGACGTTCTTCTCCAGCTCCTTCAGGTCGTCGAGACCGCCCGCCACCCCGGGATCGCGCGGAAGCGCCACCTCCCCGAACCCGGCCGGACGGTCGCCGCCGCCCGGCCGTCCTCCCGCTGACCTCACGAAAGGACCACCGCGATGAGCGAGAACGCCGCCGGCACCGCCGCCTGGATGGACGGCCACCTGGCGCCCGTCCCCGACGAGACCGACGCCTACAACCTGCGCGTCACCGGCACCCTGCCGGACGCGCTGACCGGACGCTACTTCCGCAACGGCCCGAACCCCAGACCTGGCGGGCCGAGCCGGCACTGGTTCGCCGGGCACGGGATGATCCACGGCGTCCGGCTGCGGGACGGCCGCGCCGAGTGGTACCGCAACCGCTGGGTCCGCACGGACGCGCTCACCGAGGGGAGGCCGTTCGTCCGCGACGACCTCACCTTCGACCGGCGCGCCGTTCAGGCCAACACGCACGTCGTCCCGCACGCGGGGAAGATCTGGGCGCTGGTGGAGGTCGGCTTCCCCTACGAGGTGACGCCGGAGCTCGAGACCGTCGGCCCGTGCGACTTCGGCGGGCGGCTGACCACCGCGATGACCGCGCACCCGAAGGAGGACCCGGTCACCGGCGACCTGCTGTTCTTCGGCTACGGCGTGTTCCCGCCCTACCTCACCTTCCACCGGCTGTCCGCGGACGGGACGCTGGTCGAGAGCCGCGAGATCGAGGTGCCCGGCCCGACGATGATGCACGACTTCGCGATCACCGCGAACCATGTCGTCTGGCTCGACCTGCCGGTGGTGTTCGACCTGGACCTGGCGCTGTCCGGGACGTCCGGCATGCCCTACCGGTGGGACGACGGGTACGGGGCGCGGCTCGGCGTGATGCCGCGGGACGGGTCCGCCGGCGTCACCTGGTTCGACGTCGACCCCTGCTACGTGTTCCATGTCGGCAACGCGCACGAGGACGCCGCCGGGCGGGTCGTGCTGGACGCGGCGCGCTACCGTCCCGGGAACTTCGCCGCCCTCTGGGGCGGGATCGGCGGCGCCACCGACCCCGCGGCCGAGGCGGCGCGGTCGGAGAGCGCCCACCTGCACCGCTGGATCCTGGACCCCGCCAAGGGGAGGGCGACCGAGGAGCAGCTCGACGACCGGAACGTGGAGTTCCCCACCCACGACGACGCCCGGACGGGCCTGGAGCACCGCTACCTCTACACCGTCGCCGGGACCTCGATCGTGAAGTACGACCTGCGCGGGGCGCCGTCCGCGTACGACCGCAAGCCCGGGGCGCACGTCGGCGAGGCGGTGTTCGTGCCCGCGCCGGGCGCCCGCGCGGAGGACGAGGGCTGGCTGCTGTCGATCGTCTCCGCAGACTCCGGCACGGGCACCGAGCTGCTGGTCCTGGACGCCTCCGACCTGTCGCACACCGCGACCGTCCATCTGCCGCGGCGCGTTCCGGCCGGTTTTCACGGGAGCTGGATCCCAGACTCCCCGCCGGCGGCTTAGGGTGGTTTACTAGCCGGTACCAGACGCAAGTATTCACTTACAAGGCTCCTCCCGGGAGGTTCCTCATGTCCGTGGCCACGGAGAGCGCCGAGACGTTCGCGTCCCTGAACCCGGCCACCGGCGAGGTCGTCGCCGAGCACCCCGTCCAGGACGGCGCGGCCGTGGCGGCGGCGATCGAGCGCGCCCGCGAGGCCGCCGAATGGTGGCGCGCCCTCGGCTGGAAGGAGCGCCGGCTCCGGCTGCTCAACGTCAAGGGCTCCCTCACCCGCAACCTGAACCGGATGGCCGAGCTCATCCACCAGGAGACCGGCAAGCCGGTGCAGGACGCCCAGCTTGAGACGATCATGGCGATCACCCACCTGGACTGGGCCGCCCGCAACGCGCAGAAGGTCCTCGGGCCGCGCAGCGTCTACCCCGGCCTCATGGCGGTGAACCAGAAGTGCGTGCTGGAGTACCAGCCGCTCGGCGTCGTCGGGGTCATCGGCCCCTGGAACTACCCGATCTTCACCCCGATGGGCTCGATCGCCTACGCGCTCGCCGCCGGCAACGCGGTCGTGTTCAAGCCGTCCGAGTACACCCCGGGCGTCGGCGTGCTGCTCGCCGAGCTGTTCGCCGCGGTGATCCCCGAGCACCCCGTCCTGCAGACGGTCACCGGGCTCGGCGAGACGGGCGCGGCGCTCTCCTCGTCGCCGCACGTCGACAAGATCGCCTTCACCGGCTCGGCCCGCACCGCCAAGCGCGTCATGGCGGCCTGCGCCGAGAACCTCACCCCGATCGTCGCCGAGTGCGGGGGCAAGGACGCCTGCATCGTCGACGCCGACGCCGACCTCGACGCCGCCGCCGAAGCCGCGCTGTGGGGCGCCATGTCGAACGCGGGCCAGACCTGCATCGGCGTCGAGCGCATCTACGTCGTGGACGAGGCGTACGACAAGTTCCTCGGCAAGCTCACCGAGAAGGCCAAGGACCTGCGCCCCGGCTTCGACCGCGAGTCCGCCTACGGGCCGATCACCATGCCCTCGCAGCTCGACATCGTCGAGCGGCACATCAAGGACGCCCTCGACAAGGGCGGCAAGGCCGTCGTCGGCGGCGCCGACTCCGTGCGCAAGCCGTACGTGGAGCCGGTCGTGCTGACCAACGTGCCGGACGACTCGTCGGCCGTCTGCGAGGAGACGTTCGGGCCGACGATCACCGTCCACCGCGTCAAGGACCTCGACGAGGCCGTCGAGCGGACCAACAAGACCAGCTACGGCCTCGCCGGGACGATCTTCTCCCGCGACAAGGCCCGCGCGCTGGACGTCGCCCGCCGGATGCGCTCCGGCATGACGTCCATCAACGCGTTCGCCGCGTTCGCCCAGGTCGCCGCGCTGCCGTTCGGCGGCGTCGGGGAGTCCGGGTTCGGCCGCATCCACGGCGCGGACGGGCTGCGCGAGTTCACCCGCCCGAAGGCCATCACCCGGCAGCGGTTCGCGACGATGAACCTGACCACGTTCGCCCGCACCGAGAAGGAGATGGCGCGCGTCCTCGGTCTGATCAACATGATCCACGGCCGCCGCTACAAGCGCTGACGCCGTGCGCCCCCGGCTCCGGCCGGGGGCGCCGCCTAGACTCGAGACCATGACCTCCGGGACGTTCGGCGCCCCCGTCCGCAGCCGGCTCCAGGCGACCCTCGGCGCGACGCCGCCGCCCCCGCCGTGCTTGCGCCCGTTCACCGGCGCGGACGTCCCGCCGCTCGCCGCCGCCATGTGGGCCGCCTACCGCGGCACCCTCGACGAGGCCGACGTCGGCGACCTCCCGGGCGCGGCCCGCGAGATCCAGCTCACCCTGAACGGCGAGTACGGGACGTTCCTGCCCGGGGCCTCGTTCGTCGCCGACCACGAGGGCCGTCCGGTGGGCGCCGCCCTGGTCACCCTCTACCGGGACGAACCGCTCCTGGCCTTCCTCTTCACCGCCCCGTTCCACGCCGGACGGGGCCTCGGCCGGGGACTCGTCCACGCGGCCATGCACGCCCTGGCCGCGCAGGGCCACGCCACCCTCTCCCTCGCCGTGACCCGCCGCAACCGCCGCGCCCGCCGCCTCTACGAGCATCTCGGCTTCGTCGAGGTCGGCTGAGCACCGGGACGGGCCGTCAGCCGGGTGCGGCCGGGGCGATGTTCTGGTTCGCCCGGAAGAAGTTGCCGGGATCGTACTTCGCCTTGATCTGAGCGAGCCGGTCGTAGTGGTCGCGGTAGGTGGCCCGGACCCGCTCCTGGCCCTCGTCCGCGCCGAGGAAGTTCACGTAGGCGCCGCCCATCGAGTACGGGTGGAGTTCCTCCCAGTAGTCCACGCTCCACCGGCGGATGGTCTCGGCGTTCGCGGGGTCGGGGTCGATGCCCGCGTAGATGCCGGACCAGGTGGCGTCCCGGTAGCTCCAGGCGGTGTCGTCCTTCCCCACCCGGCCGGCCGCGCCGTCGATCGGGTACAGGTGCATGGTGGACAAAGCCGTCGGGATCTCGGCGCCGTGCCTGTGGTGCACCTCGATCGCCTCGTCGGTGATGCGGTCGAAGAAGTCACCTCGCCAATACCACTGGAGACCGGTCGGCAGGAGGTCGTCGAACATGGACTGGAGCATCGGATAGGGCATCGGGCTGGTGAACTGGAAGGCCGGCGGGCCGGGCGCGCCCGCCCGCGCGAGGATTCCCGGCAGTTCGTCCGGATCGCCGGTGTGGCACCAGACGACGGCGCACATCTTCGTCCCGTGGAGTTCCGCGGGGAACGGCGGCGCGGGAGGGACGACGAGGACGGCGAAGAAGCCGTTCAGGTCGTCGGGAGCCTGCGGCAGGAAGTCGCGGTACCACTGGAGGACCTCGCGCATCGCGTCGACCGGCCATGCGGTGATGCCGACCCCGACCGTGTCCACGGGGTGGAGCCGGTAGGTGAACGAGGTGACGACGCCGAAGTTCCCGCCTCCGCCGCGGAGCGCCCAGAACAGGTCGGAGTTCTGCGACTCGGACGCGGTGACCCACGTGCCGTCCGCCAGGATGACATCGGCGGCGAGCAGATTGTCCACGGTGAGGCCGTACTTCCGGGTGAGGTGGCCGTGGCCGCCGCCGAGCGTGAGGCCGCCGACCCCGGTCGTCGAGACGATTCCCGCGGGCGTCGCCAGGCCGAACCCGTGGGCGGCGTGGTCGAGGTCGCTCAGCAGGCTTCCCCCGCCGACCTCCGCGGTGCGCGCGTCCGGGTCGACCCGCACCCAGCGCATGGGCGACAGGTCGACGGTCACGCCGCCCTCCACCAGGCACAGGCCGGACCCGCTGTGCCCGCCGCCGCGGACGGCCGCCGCCGCGCCCACCTCGCGGATCAGGCCGAGCGCCGCCACCACGTCCGCGGCGTCCGCGCACGAGACGATCGCGGCGGGACACGTGTCGATCATCGCGTTGTAGATCGCGCGGGCCCGGCCGTACTCCGAGTCCCGCGGACCGACGACCGGGCCGCGCAGTGCCGTTCGCATGGATTCCAGAACCGTGGCCGTCATCAGGCCTCCCCACCGGGCCGCCGCGCACCATGCGCCTCGCGCACCCGTGGCATCGATGACCCACCAGGCCCCTCCCGGCGGGAGTTACCCGCAGCAGTACCCGGCCCCCCTCTCGCCACAATCAGGCCAAAGAGGAAAAATCACCCCAACTCGGGGACGGGGGCGCCCCGAAGGACGGCCCTGCGTCCGGTCATTTCCGGGCCCGCAGGCACACCCAACCCGCGGGCGTCTCGCCGGAATCAAGGAAGCCTCGCAGCCGCTCGCCCTGCGGCTCCGGCACGACCCGATCGAGCTCCGGGTAGAGGATCTTCTCCTCCTTCAGGTTGTGGTGCAGGAGCTGGACGGCCAGCCGGCGGCACAGCGTGAGCGCGGCATCGGCGTCCGGCTCGCCGTCGAGGACGTCGAGCGTCGCCCACATCTCCCCGTGCTCGCGCAGCATGACGAGGACCGGCGCCATGAGCCCCGCCGCGTGCAGGGCCGGGAACAGGAACTCCTCTTCGAGATAGATGTGCCGCCGCAGCGCACGGACGGCACGCGCCAGCGGCTCGCGGACGCCCGGCTCGGCCGTGAACGCCTCGATCCCCGCATCGATCTCCTGGTGCTCCCGCTCGAGCGCCGCCGCCAGTGACTCGATCTCCATGCCCGCACCTCGATGCCGCGCTCGGACGGTGCACCCACCGCCACCGTTCGCCCCCGCACCCAACCGGCCGGGGACGCTGGAGTTCGATATTAATACATGTGCAGTTTGTAAAAAATGTCACCGGCATGAGAAACAAAGCACACCCGGCCGGTCCCCGGCCGTCCGGCGCGGTGGCACCGGTTCAGTCGGCGACCAGGCGGGTCCCCAGCCGTCCCCCGTGTACTCGCGCTGGCGGCGGACGGCGTAGCGGCCCGGGGTGCAGCCGGACGCGCCGTGCTCGGGATGCAGCAGGTAGACGGGGCCCGAGCAGTCAACCGCCGCACCGCACCCTCCACCCACCTCCAGGACGCCAGGTGCGCGGCTGGGCGTCCATCTGAGTTCCTTCGGGTGAGCCGGGGGCGGATCTAAGGCGTCCTAGGTGGCCTAGATAAGGCGTCGTCCCCATGTGAGGGGTGGGGTCTTAGGACGAACCTTGTAGATGTCGGGCCGAGAGGGTCCGGCGGGATTCGAGGAGAACGCAATGATCCGCCCGGAGTTCAGCAAGGTCATCATCGACGACCGCCTACGCACGTTGCGGAAGGAGGCCAAGGAGGCCCGCCGCGCGCGCCTGGCGAAGGCGCTCAAGCGGTGACGCCCGCGGCCTGTACGCGCGAGACGCCCCCGTCCGGAAGGACGGGGGCTTTCCTCATTTACGGGCGTTGGCCGGCGGCAGCGGCGTCCGGCCGCGGATCAGGTCGGCGGCGCGCTCGGCGATGGCGATCGTGGGCGCGTTGGTGTTGCCCCGGGGGACGGCCGGCATGACGGAGGCGTCCACGACCCGGAGGCCCTCGACGCCGCGGACGCGCAGGGACGGGTCGCAGACGGAGTCGCCGCCGCCCATCGCGCAGGTGCCGACGGGGTGGAACAGCGTCGCGACCTCGCGGCGGACGAACGCGGTGACGTCCTCGTCGGACTCGACCTGCTCGCCCGGCGCCCACTCGCCGCCGATCAGCGAGGCCAGCGGCCCGGACGCGGCGATCTCGCGGGCCTGCCGGACGCCCGCGACCAGGATGGCCAGGTCGGATTCCGCGGCGAGGTAGGCCGGGTCGATCAGCGGCTTGGCGTGGGGGTTCGCGGAGCGGAGGGTGAGCGCCCCGCGGCTCTCGACCGCGATCGCGGTGACCATGACCGACAGCAGCCGCTCGGACGAATCGGTGAGGCCCTGGTTCACGAACGGCGTCGGCAGGACGTGGTACTGCAGGTCGGGGGCGGGCAGGCCCTCCGCGGTGCGGACGAACCCGCCCGCCTCGGCGACGTTCGACGCGTACGGGCCGCGCGCCAGGGCCTGGTACAGCGCGAAGGAGCGGGCGTTGGCGAGTTCCCACAGGGGCTTGGTGCGGGGGGTCGCGAACATGACGTTCACGAACGGATGGTCCTGGAGTCCCTGCCCCACCGGGGAGTCGACGACGACGTCGATGCCCAGGGAGCGCAGGTGGCCGGCCGGGCCGATGCCCGACAGCATCAGGAGCTGCGGGCTGTTCACCGCGCCCCCGGAGAGGATCACCTCGGTCCCGGCGCGGACCGAGTGGGCCTCGCCGCGCGCCTCGTAGCGGACGCCGACGGCGCGCCCGTCCTCGATCGCGACGCGGGTGGCGAGGGCGTCGGTGACGACCGTGAGGTTCGGCCGGTTCTCGATCGGGTGCAGGTAGCCGGCGGCGGCCGACCAGCGCCGGCCGCGCTTGTGGGTGACCTGGTAGAAGCCCACGCCGTCCTGGTCGGCGCCGTTGAAGTCGGGGTTCGCGGCGAGGCCGTACGCCTTCGCCGACTGCACCCACGCGCGGGTCAGCGGGTGCTTGTAGCGCAGGTCCTCCACCCGGAGCGGGCCGCCGACGCCGTGGTAGGGGAGGTCGCCGCGCTGCTGGTCCTCCGCGCGGCGGAAGTAGGGCAGCAGGTCCTCGTAGCCCCAGCCGTCGCAGCCGTAGGAGTCGCGCCAGGTGTCGTAGTCGTGCCGGGAGCCGCGCATGTAGATCATCGCGTTGGTGGACGAGCTGCCGCCGAGCGTGCGCCCCCGCGGCCAGTAGACGCTGCGGTCCGCCGCGTGCCGCTGCGGGACGGTCGCGTAGTCCCAGTCGTACGGACCCTTGATCAGCGAGGCGACGGCCGCCGGGATGTGGATCTCCGGCGCGTCGTCGGGCGGACCGGCCTCCAGCAGCAGGACCTTCACCGAGGGGTCCTCGGTCAGGCGGGCCGCGAGAACGCAGCCCGCGCTCCCGGCTCCCACGATGATGTAGTCGTACACGGCGGCCTCCGGGGTCTTTCCGGAACCCTACCGAACGGCCTTCGACGCATCGCATCGCTAGGCTGCCGATATGGCGAAGAACAGGGACAACCCCGTCGTGCTCTCGCGGATCTATACCCGGACGGGCGACGACGGCACCACCGCACTGGGCGACGCGTCGCGGACCCGCAAGACCGATCCGCGCCTCGCCGCCTACGCCGACGTCGAGGAGGCCAACGCCGCGATCGGGGCGGCGCTCGCGCTCGGCTCGCTGCCCGAGGACGTGGCGGCGCTGCTGACGCGCGTCCAGAACGACCTCTTCGACGTGGGCGCCGACCTGTGCGCGCCGGTCGTCCCCGACCCGCAGTACCCGCCGCTGCGCGTCGAGGCGTCCTACATCGAACGGCTGGAGGCGGCGTGCGACGAGCACAACGCCGCCCTGCCCGTCCTGCGCAGCTTCATCCTCCCCGGCGGGACGCCCGGCGCCGCGCTCCTGCACGTGGCCCGGACGGTCGCCCGGCGCGCCGAGCGCACCACGTGGGCGGCGATCGAGGCGCACGGCAGCGCCGGCGAGGCCGCGGAGGACGGCGCGGCGGCCGAGGGCGGCGTGAACCCGCTCACCGCCACGTACCTCAACCGTCTGTCGGACCTGCTGTTCATCCTGTGCCGCGTCGCGAACGCCGGGCACGGCGACGTGCTGTGGAAGCCGGGCGGCGAACGCTGACGGGCGTCCGGGGGTAGGGCTAGCCCCACCCCCGGATGACCGGCTCCCCACCTGGTGACGCCGCCCCCGCCGCGCCAGGCTGGTCTTGTACGGTGCACGGCGATCATCGGGAGTGACCAACGTGAGGACCTTGACGGGGACGGCCGTCCTGGCGGTGGCGGCGGCCGCGCTGACCGCCTGCGGCAACCTGAGCTTCGGTACCCATCACGACCAGCGCTCCTACACCGCGCCGGCCGGCGTCACCAAGCTCAAGATCCAGACCAGCGGCAGCCGGGTCGAGGTGACCGCGTCGGACGTCCCCGCCATCCAGGTCAGCGAACGGCTGCGCTGGTCCAATGACGAGAACAAGCCCGAGGTGAAGCACGTCACCGAGGGCGGCACGCTGAAGCTCACGTCCACGTGCGGCACGCAGGTGATCGGCATCTCCTCGTGCGGCGTGTCCTACCGCGTCCGGGTGCCGCGCTCCACCCCCGTGGAGATCGACAACCGGGACGGGTCGATCGCCGCGTCCGGGCTGGCCGGGACGGTGAGGCTGCACAGCGACAACGGCTCGATCACCGCGGAGGGCCTGAGCGCGACCTCGGCGACGCTGTCGTCAGAGGACGGGTCGCTGCGCGTGTCGGGCAGCGTCACCACCGCCGACCTGAACAGCCGGAACGGCTCCGTGGACGCGACCGGGCTCACCGCCCGCACGCTGACCGCCCGCTCCAGCGACGGCCGCATCCGCCTCAGCGGCACGGTCACCGTCGCCGACCTGCGCACCGACAACGGAAGCATCGACGCCGACGGGCTGAGCACCGACCGGATCACCGCCCGGACCAAGGACGGCGGCATCCGGCTCCGCCTCGTCGCGCCCCCGGCGAACGTCGACGCGGGCACCGACAACGGCTCCATCCACCTCCGCCTGCCGGCCGGGGAGGGGTACGCGATCAGCGCGGCCACCGACAACGGCAGCAAGCGCATCGACTCGGGCATCCACGAGGACTCCCGCTCCGAGCGTCGGATCAAGCTCGACACCCGCGACGGCGGCATCACCGTCAAGCCGAGCTAGCGGACCTGGTACGGGCCCTGCCACACCGGCGCGTAGGACGGGACGAGCGGCAGGGCCAGGCGGGCGCCGCCGTTGACCGCGACCGTCGTCCGGGCCAGGTGCTGCAGGACGTGCGCGACCCCGTCCGTGGTCGTGTCGAGGAGCTTGAGGTTCACGTTCTTCATCCGGTCGCACGCGGCGTGGTAGCAGGGGTCGTACGCCTTGCCCGGCCTGCCGCCGAACAGCTTCGCCTCGGCGGCGGTCTTCACGCCCTCGGCGCCCGTCGCGATGCCCCCGGACGGGATGCCCTTCTCGATGAACGGGCCGTAGTCGGAGCGTCCGTCGAACTCGCTCTCGGACGTCGGCAGACGGCGGCTCTTGAAGTAGTCGCGGAACATCTTCTCGATCGCCCCCGACCCGGCGGGCGCCCGCGTGCCGCCGGTCGAGTTGTCCCCGTCGTACACGCCGCGGGTCCCGTTGGGCGAGCCGAGCATGTCGAGGTTGACGTTGAGGGCGATCTTCTCCCTCTCGGCGGCCGGCAGCGACCCGACGTAGTGCGCGGACCCCCGCAGCCCCTCCTCCTCGGCGCCCCACCAGGCGAAGCGCACCCGGTTGCGGAGGCCGTCCTTGCCGAGGTCCTTGATCTTCGCGGCGATGGCGAGGAGCGCGGCGGCGCCGGTGCCGTTGTCGTTGATCCCCGGCCCCTTCGGGACGCTGTCGAGGTGCGCGCCCGCCAGCACCACGTTGCCGGGGTCGCCGCGCCCGGTGTCGGCGAGGACGTTGGCCGACGACGTCCTGCCGTGCACCGTGTCCGTCTTCACCCGCAGCCGCAGGCCGCCCCTCCTCTTCGCGATCTTCACCAGCCCGGCGCCCAGCTCGTGCGTGGGGCCGACGACCGGGAGCGTGGACGGCTTCGTCACCGTCCCGTTGATCGGCCCCTTCTCCCCCGGCTTGTTGTAGATCACCACGGCGGACGCGCCCGCCGCCTTCGCCCGCGACGTCTTCGTCTGGAACGTGCACGTGCCGCGCTGCAGGAGGGCGATCGAGCCCTTCTTGAAGCCCTTGAAGTCGCTCTTCTCGCAGCCGCTCGTCCCCTCCCCCTTCGCGGGGACGTCCACGGCGATCGCCCGCGCCGTCACGTCGCCGGACCCCGAGAAGGCGAGCGTGAGGAAGTCCTCGTCCAGCTTGTAGGACTTGGCGGACGGCGCCGTCCGCGCGAACACCGCGTCGGACCTCTCCCGCCAGTACGGGTACGTGAACTTCTGGACCTTCGGGGTGAAACCGGCCTTGCGGAGCCGCCCGACGACGTACTTCACCGACACGCCGTAACCCGGGCCCCCCGACGCGCGGTCGCCGCCGTTGTAGTCGGCGATCTCCTGGAACGCCGCCAGATGCGCCTTCACGTCCTTCAGCGTCACCAGCCTCGCCAGATCGCCGCGCGCCGGCGCGGCGCCCGCCGCCGGAAGGGCCGCGGGCAGGAACAGCGCGGGCAGCGCCACGGCAGCGCCCATGAAAAGCTTGCGGCCGACGAAAAGCTTGCGGCCGATGAGAATCTTGCGGCCGGTAATCAGCTTGCGCACGGGCACTCCAGCGGACGGACGGCGAGCGGACCAGCAGCGATCCTCGCCCCGCGCTCCGCCCGCCTCAAGCAGCGGCGGCACGGCCACGCCAATTCGATACCGGCGCCTTACCCGGCCTTACCCCGTCATTCCGGAGGGTGCAGATCGACCGGCAGGCCGGGCGGCGCCGCCTCCAGCCACGCCAGGAACCCCGTCAGCGCCGCCGCGCTCATCGCCAGCTCGACGGTCAGCCCGCCGTCCCGCACCTCGATGACGCTCACCTCCGGCAGCAGGCCCTCCGCCTCCTGCGGGCCCGGCCGCCGCCGGTTGGACACGACGAGGCCCCGGCGGTGGATCACCTGCCGGGGCCTTCTGCGGAAACCGAACACGCGGTGCCAGTGCAGCTCGTCGCCCTTGTAGCGGCCGATGCCGAGCCGCCACACCCCCGGAGCTCCGCCCTCCGGGGACAGTTCACGCAGGCTGCACTCCACGGTGCCGCCGCCGCGCGTGAACAACCAGCGGCGCACCAGCATGCAGACGACCAGCAGCGCCGCCACGAGGACGAGCGCGGCGAGCGCACCGCCCACATCCAGTGCCAGGTGCTCGCCCACATCCCCCGCCGTCCGTCGAACTCCAGGCTTCGATGCTAGGCCTCGATGCCCGCCGCGCGCAGCCGGGCCCGCGCCCGGCGCTCCGGCGTGGCGTCCTCCGCCTCGGCGCCGAGCGCCGCGTCCAGCGCCTGCCTGGCGTCGTCGACGTCGATCTCGTCGCCCAGCTCGGCCAGCTCGGCCAGCACCGACACCTCGTCGGCGGCGACGGAGAAGAACCCGCTGCCGACCGCCGCGATGATCGGCTCGCCGCCGTCGACCGGCTCGATCTTCACCACACTGCCGTCGAGCAGGACGCCCAGCACCGGGGCGTGGCCCGGCAGGATGCCGAGCGAGCCCTCGATGGTCTGCGCGACCACCATCTTGGCCTCGCCGGACCAGATCTCGCGCTCCGGCGACACCAGCCCGACCTTCAGGGTTGCCACGTTGGTTCTCCTCCGAATACTGGAGCGGATCCGCCGGAGCGGCCCGGGCCGAGGCCGCGGGCCGCTCCGGCGAAGCGGACTACTTCTCCAGCTCCCTGGCCTTCTTCTCGACGTCCTCGATGCCGCCGCACATGAAGAACGCCTGCTCGGGCAGGTGGTCGTACTTGCCCTCGGCGATCGCCTTGAACGAGGCGACCGTCTCGTCCTTCGGCACGGTGACACCCGGCTGCCCGGTGAACTGCTCGGCCACGTACATCGGGTGCGACAGGAAGCGCTCGATGCGCCGCGCCCGCTGGACGGTGACCTTGTCCTCCTCCGACAGCTCGTCGATACCGAGGATCGCGATGATGTCCTGCAGCTCCTTGTACTTCTGCAGGATCCGGACGACCTCCTGGGCGACCTCGTAGTGCTCGTTCCCCAGGATCTGCGGGTCCATGATCCGCGAGGTGGAGTCGAGCGGGTCGACCGCCGGGAAGATGCCCTTCTCGGAGATGCTCCGGGACAGGGTCGTGGTGGCGTCCAGGTGCGCGAACGTGGTGTGCGGCGCCGGGTCGGTGATGTCGTCGGCGGGCACGTAGATCGCCTGCATCGAGGTGATCGAGTGACCGCGCGTCGAGGTGATCCGCTCCTGCAGCACGCCCATCTCGTCGGCCAGCGTCGGCTGGTACCCCACCGCGGACGGCATGCGCCCGAGCAGCGTGGAGACCTCCGAGCCGGCCTGCGTGAACCGGAAGATGTTGTCGATGAACAGCAGCACGTCCTGGTTCTGGACGTCGCGGAAGTACTCCGCCATCGTCAGCGCGCCCAGCGCGACGCGCAGCCGGGTGCCCGGCGGCTCGTCCATCTGGCCGAACACGAGGGCGGTGTCCTTGAGGACGTCCGCCTCGGCCATCTCCACCCAGAGGTCGTTGCCCTCACGGGTGCGCTCGCCGACGCCGGCGAACACCGAGGTGCCGCCGAAGTTGCGGGCGACACGGCGGATCATCTCCTGGATGAGGACCGTCTTGCCCACGCCCGCGCCGCCGAACAGGCCGATCTTCCCGCCCTTGACGTACGGGGCGAGCAGGTCGATGACCTTGATGCCGGTCTCCAGCATCTCGGTCCGCGACTCCAGCTGGTCGAACGCCGGGGCCTTGCGGTGGATGCCCCACCGCTCGTTGATCTCCAGCGACGCGGTCGGCGTGTCCAGCGCCTCGCCCAGCGCGTTCCACACGTGGCCCTTGGTGATGTCACCGACCGGGACCGCGATGGACTTGCCGCTGTCGAACACCGGAGCGCCGCGGACCAGGCCGTCCGTCGGCTGCATCGAGATGGCCCGGACCATGTTGTCGCCCAGGTGCTGGGCGACCTCGAAGGTCAGGGTCTTCTCCTCGCCGCCCAGCGCCACCTGGACGTTGAGCGCGTTGTAGATCTCCGGGAGGGCGTCGGCGGGGAACTCCACGTCGACGACCGGGCCGATGACGCGTGCGACGCGCCCGGTCGCGGTCGCCGTCTCTACCTGTGCAGTCATTATCACTCCCCGCCAGACTCGGCGAGCGCGTCAGCGCCACCGACGATCTCGCTGATTTCCTGGGTGATCGCGGCCTGCCGCGCCTGGTTCATCTGGCGCGTGTAGACCCCGAGCAGTTCGTTGGCATTGTCGGTCGCCGACTTCATCGCCCGCCGGACCGACGCCTGGAACGACGCCGCCGACTGCAGCAGCATGTGGAAGATGCGGCTCTCGATGTAGTTCGGCAGCAGCAGGTCGAGCGCCGCCGCGGCGGACGGCTCGAACTCATACGACGGCGGCACCCTGTCGCTGGAGCTCTCCTCGATCTCCAGCGGCATCAGCCGCTTGACCTGGACCTCCTGGGTCAGCATCGAGACGAACTCGGTGTAGACCACGTGGATCTCCCCGACGCCGCCCTCGGCGTCGGTCTTGAGGAAGTCCTCGGTCAGCCGGCGGCCGATCTGCTCCGCGTTCGCGAAGTGCGGCCGGTCGCTGAACCCGTGCCAGCTCTGCGCGACCTCCCGGCCCCGGAACCGGTACCAGGTGATGCCCTTGTTGCCCACCACGTACGGGACCGGCTCGCGGCCCTCGTCCCGCAGCGCCCTGATCAGGGACTCGGCCTCGCGGATCACGTTGGCGTTGTACGCGCCGCAGAACCCGCGGTCACTCGTGACGATCAGGACGGCGCTGCGGGTGTCGGCCGGCTGCTCCTGCAGGAGCGGGTGGTCGATGCCGACATGATGGCTCACCAGCGCGGTCAGGGCCTGCGTGATCTGGTCGGCGTACGGCTTGGACGCCGCCACCGCCTGCTGGGCCTTGACGATCCGCGACGTGGCGATCATCTCCTGGGCGCGCGTGATCTTGGCGGTCGACTTGACCGTCTTGATCTGCTGCCGGAGTTGACGAAGTTGCGCGGCCATCGGCGTCAGACCTTCTTGACGCGGGTGATGGTCTCCTGCTCGACGTCCTCGGCCTCGATCGGTTCGACGGGCTCCTCGGCCAGCAGGTCGCCCTCGCTGGTCTGGAAGCCCTTCTTGAACTCCGTGATGGTGTTCTTGAGGCTCGTGAGGCCGTCGTCGGAGAGCTTGCCGGTCTCCCGGATGGAGGTCAGCAGGCCCGCCTCCTCGCGCTCCACGTAGTCGAGGAACTCGCGCTCGAAGCGGCGGATGTCCGCGACGGGCACATCGTCCAGCTCGCCGGAGGTGCCGGCCCACACGGACACGACCTCCTGCTCGACCGGGAACGGGTTGCCCTGCGGCTGCTTCAGCAGCTCGACCAGGCGGGCGCCGCGCTCCAGCTGGGCGCGGGAGGCCGCGTCCAGGTCGGACGCGAACGCCGCGAACGCCTCCAGGTCACGGAACTGCGACAGCGCCAGGCGCAGCGTGCCGGCGACGGTCTTCATCGCCTTGATCTGCGCGGAGCCGCCGACCCGGGACACCGAGATGCCGACGTTGATCGCCGGCCGGACGCCCTGGTTGAACAGGTCCGTCTCCAGGAAGCACTGCCCGTCGGTGATCGAGATGACGTTCGTCGGGATGTAGGCCGACACGTCGTTGCCCTTGGTCTCGATGATCGGCAGACCCGTCATCGAACCGGCGCCCAGGTCGTCCGACAGCTTCGCGCAGCGCTCCAGCAGCCGCGAGTGCAGGTAGAAGACGTCGCCCGGGTAGGCCTCGCGGCCCGGCGGGCGGCGCAGCAGCAGCGACACCGCGCGGTACGCCTCGGCCTGCTTCGACAGGTCGTCGAACACGATCAGGACGTGCTTGCCCTGGTACATCCAGTGCTGCCCGATCGCGGACCCGGTGTAGGGGGCGATGTACTTGTAGCCCGCCGGGTCGGACGCCGGAGCCGCCACGATCGTGGTGTACTCCAGCGCGCCGGCCTCCTCCAGGGAGCGGCGGACGTTGGCGATCGTGGAGCCCTTCTGGCCGACCGCGACGTAGATGCAGCGCACCTGCTTGCTCGGGTCGCCCGACTCCCAGGCTTCCTTCTGGTTGATGATGGTGTCCACGCAGACCGTGGTCTTGCCGGTCTGCCGGTCACCGATGATCAGCTGCCGCTGGCCGCGGCCGATCGGCGTCATCGCGTCGATGGCCTTGATGCCGGTCTGCAGCGGCTCGCCGACCGACTGCCGCTGCACGACCGTGGGGGCCTGCAGCTCGAGCGCGCGGCGCTCGGTCGTCTCGATCGGGCCGAGGCCGTCGAGCGGGCTGCCCAGGGCGTCCACAACACGGCCGAGGAAGGCGTCGCCGACCGGCGCCGACAGGACCTCGCCCGTCCGCCGGACCTTCTGGCCCTCCTCGATGTTGCTGAAGTCGCCAAGGACAACGGCGCCGATCTCGCGCACGTCCAGGTTCAGAGCCAGGCCACGGGTACCGTCCTCGAACTCAAGGAGTTCGTTCGCCATCGCGGAGGGCAGGCCCTCGACGTGGGCGATACCGTCGCCGGAATCGACGACGGTGCCGACCTCTTCGCGCGCGGCGGCCTCGGGCTCGTACGACTGGACGAAGCGCTCCAGCGCGTTCCGGATCTCGTCCGGACGGATCGTCAGCTCCGCCATGATTCCTCTCTTGCTCCCTAAAAGGTCAGCTCAGCAGGCGTTCAGCCGGCGCCGAGCCGCCGGCGGACGTCGTCCAGCCGTCCGGCGATCGTGCCGTCGATGATCTCGTCCCCGATCTCGATCGACAGTCCGCCGATCGTGCCGGGGTCGATCTCGATGTTCAGGTGTACTTCGTGTCCGTAGGCGGTGGCGAGCACTCCCGCGAGCCGCGTCCGCTGCGCCGCCGACAGGTCGGTCGGCGTCCGGACCAGCGCGACGAGCCGCTCCCGCCGCTGGGCGACGAGCTTGCCGTACTCGGCGAGCCCACCTTCCAGGCTACGTCCTCGCGGGCGCAGCACCAGCTCGGTGACCAGCGCCAGCGTCGCGGGAGTGACCTTGCCCTCCAGCAGCGCGTTGACCAGGCCGAGCTTGCGGTCGTCCGGCAGCCCCGGGCCGGCGAGCGCGCCGCGCAGGGCGACCTCGCCCTCGATGACCCGGGAGAACCGGAACAGCTCGTCCTCCAGGTCGTCGATCTGCCCGTCCGCCTCGGCGCGCGCGGCCTCGGCGGTGACCGCGAGGGCCTCCACCGCGTCCGACAGCTCCGAGGGCTTGGACCAGCGCAGCCGGACGACGTCGGCGACCAGCCCGAGAGCGGCCGGCGACACCTTGCCCTCCAGCAGGATCTGCACGAGCTGCGCCTTGTCGGCACCGTCCCGCGCCGGGTCGGAGACCGCCCGCCGCAGGCCGTGCTCGCGGTCGATCAGGTGCAGCACCGCGAACAGGTCGCCGCCGAGCGCGGCCAGGTCGGCGGAGGGAATGACGGCCTCCAGCCGCTGCCTGGCCTCGGCCAGCGACGCCCTGCCCACCGCTCCCGTGATGGTCATGGCGCCGCCCGGTCTGGACTGAGGAGCGAGGCACGAGCGACGAGGGAAGACCGGGCGTGGAAACGCCGTGGCCCCTCGTGCCGGAGGCGCGACATCAGGTAGGTCATGAGGTGATCTGCTCCTGCGTGCGAGCGCGGCTCTCCAGCTCCTCGAGGAACCGGTCGACGACCCGGCTCTGCCGCGCGCTGTCCTCAAGGGACTCGCCCACGACGCGTCCGGCCAGGTCGACCGACATGGCGCCGATCTCGGCGCGCAGCGACTGCAGGGCCTGCTGCCGCTCGGCCTCGATCTGCTTCTTGGCGTCCTCGACGATCTTGCGCGCCTCCGCCTGGGCCTTCTCCTTGGCCTCGGCGATGATCTGCGCGCCCTGCTCCTCGGCCTTGCGTCGCTCGTTGGACGCCTCGACCGCGGCCGCCTTCTGCTGGGACTTGTACTGATCGAGGACCTGCTGGGCCTCTTTCTGCGCCTGCTCGGCCCGTTCGAGGCCGCCCTCGATCGCCTGGGTCCGCTCCTCCAGCGTCTTCTGCAGACGCGGGACGAGGATGCGGCCCAGGACGACCATGACGACGACGAACGAGAAGATGCCGACGACCAGCTCGTACGGGTGCGGGACGAGCGGGTTGTTGGCCTCCTCCGCCGCAAGGACGGAAGCTGCTGTGATCATGTCTGCAGCCCTTCCTCAGGTACGGACGGCTACTACTTGATGCCCTGGAAGATGAACGGCGCGACCAGGCCGATGAGGGCGAGCGCCTCGGTGAGGACGAAGCCCAGCAGCATGTTGGTGCGGATCACGCCGGTCAGCTCGGGCTGGCGGGCGATGGCGTTCACGCCCTGGCCGAAGATGATGCCGATGCCGATGCCCGGGCCGATGGCCGCGAGGCCGTAGCCGATCGAGGTGACGTTACCGCTGACGGCGGCGAGAACTTCTCCCGTCATGGGGCTCATTCCTTTTCTGTCGGCCGGCGGACACTCCGCCGGTCTTGGGCTAACGAGGGTGTCTGGGAGAGCCCGGCACCGGAGCGCGCGGGCCCGAGGGCTCAGTGGTCCGCTTCGAGACCGCTCTGGATGTACATCGCGGCGAGCATCGCGAAGAGGAACGCCTGCAGGAACTGGATCAGCAGTTCGAGCGCGGTCAGCACGATCGTGACGAGCACGCCGACGATGCCGACCCCGAAGCCGAGCGCGGTGGGCTTCTCGAACAGGAACCAGAAGCCGACGAGGCTGAAGAACGCCAGGATCGTGTGGCCGGCGAACATGTTGGCGAAGAGCCGGACCGCGTGCGTGAAGGGAGCGAGGATGAAGGTCGAGAGGTACTCGATCGGCACCAGCAGGAAGTAGACCGGCAGCGGCAGGCCCGAGGGGATCATGTTGGTGAAGTACTTCAGCTTCTGGTGCTTGAGGCCGAGGTAGACCTTGACGATGTAGACGAAGACCGCCAGGACGATCGGGAACGCGATGTGCGACGCGATCGGGAACTGGATGATCGGGATGACCGCGAAGATGTTCCAGAACCAGATCAGGAAGAACAGCGACATCAGCATCGGCATCCACCGGTCGGTGTTCTTGCCGAGGAACGGGCGCGCGATCTCGTCCCGCACGAACATGTAGCCGATCTCGCCGATGTTCTGCATGCCGCGCGGCACGAGCTTCGGCTTGGCGAACGCCGTCCAGAACAGGACGCACACCAGCAGGGCGCCGACGACCGCGAAGACGACGGGTTTGGTCAGCCACTCCGGGCCGCCGGCGAACAGGGGCGGGAAGTCGAACAGCTCCGGGCCCGGGGCTTGGAACTCATCTCCCCCGGAGGCGAGGACCGTCAGCGCGTTCACGCGGCGTTCCCTTCATCAATGTGGTGATGTTTCACGAAGGCTTCCTCGGCGGCTTCCTCTGCGGGGCCGCTCAGGAGGAGTGGCGACCGTACTTCAGGTAGACCAGGTAGACGGCGAGCCCGACACCGATGACCAGGCCGATGGGTATCAGCCAGGCCTGGTGCGTCCACTTGGACAGCAGCCACCCGATGCCGCCCCAGATGATCATCCCGGAGAGGAGGTAGCTGGGCACGGACCAGGCGACGTCGGCGAATTCCCGTTGGCCGTCCTCCGGACGACGCTTCTGCTCGCTCATCGCGCTCCGGACGATAGCAGGCCACCCCTGCGGTGGTCATATTGGAGTAGTCCTCGGGAACAGGTGCCGTCCGCCGGGGCTGCATCACGGGCTCCGGTCCAGGACGTTCTCGGGCTCGTCAATGTAGGGCCTCCGCTGCAGCACGATCCGGAACTCGGCGGCGATCCAGAGCAGCGCGAGCCCGATGACCGTCCAGCCGAAGACCTTGGTGTTCCAGACCGAGACGCCGTCCATCGTCGTGACCAGCACCATCACCGCGAGGATCTTCACCATGTAGCTCGCCAGCGCGGCCAGCATCATGGTCTGCGCGGAGTACTTGGCGGCCCACGAGACCACCAGCGCGCTGGCCGAGAAGAAGGCGATCACCACGACCGACGCCAGCGCCGCGGCCAGGGCGCCCTTGGCGCCGGCGGTCAGCAGGCCGATCAGCACGGCGGCCACCCCGACGACCGAGGTCGGGATCGCGGCGCCGCGGAGCATCCTGGCTTCGGAGGTGTGCATGAAGGCTCCGACTGGTCACGTTCAGTGGTCGTCTGTTGTTCGTGAAAGGTATCACAAGCGTCCGGAATGTCCACAATTACCCTAGAGGTAATGCGGGTCCAGGGCCCGGGAGGCTACCTCCGGTAACGCTCGCACCTGGACTTTAGCCCAGCTCAAGCCCTGCTTTAGCCTCCGCGCCCCGACCCGCGCGCCGTCCATGCGCGGTCCATTCACCGTCCACGCGCGGCCCGCGCGGCGGTCATCCGGCCGCCTTCCCGGCCGCCGCGAAGCGGTCGCGGCCCGTGTCAGACGCGCATCGGGGGACGCTGCGCGGGCTGGTCGCCGGTGCCCGGATCGATGCCGGGCCGCTTGCGGCGCGGCTTGCGGAGCATCAGCACCACCCCGGCCGTCGCGATCAGCAGCGTGACGCCGAGGGTGATCCACGCGGCGTCGAACAGCGCCAGCCCGACCAGGCCGGAGGCCAGCAGCCCCACCCAGAAGTACATGATCAGCACGGCGCGGCGGGTGGAGTGGCCGAGTTGCAGCAGCCGGTGGTGCAGGTGCTGCTTGTCCGGGGAGAAGGGCGACCTGCCCTGGTTCGTCCGCCGCCACACCGCGAGCAGCATGTCCGCGAACGGGACCGCGGCCACCGCCGGGATCAGCAGGATCGGGACGAAGAACGGGAACAGCCCGTTGGCGAGGATGGCCGGGTCGAACTGGCCGGTCAGCATGATCGTGGACGCGCTGAGCAGCAGGCCGATCAGCATCGAGCCGGTGTCGCCCATGAAGATCCTGGCGGGGCTGAAATTGTGCGGCAGGAAGCCCAGGCACATCCCGAACAGGATCGCGGCGATGAGCGTGGCGCCGGTCAGCGTGGTCAGCCCGATCGTCCGCGACAGCAGGTAGGCGTAGGAGAACAGCGCCAGCGCGGCGATCCCGACGACGCCCGCGGCGAGGCCGTCCAAGCCGTCGATGAAGTTCACCGCGTTGATCGTGGCGACCACGACCAGCACGGTCAGCGGCACCCCGTAGGCGGGCGGCAGCGACAGCGACTCGCCCGTCGGCAGCGGGATCACATAGATCTGGATGCCCTGCATGATGAAGATCCCGGCGGCCGCGACCTGCCCGGCGAACTTGGTGAGCGCGTCCACCTCCCAGCGGTCGTCGGCGATGCCGATCAGCACGATCAGCCCGCCCGACAGCGTCAGCGCCTTCGCGACGCTGATGTCGCCGTCGTCGAGGACCTTGCGCATCTCCGGCAGCCCGGTCGCGACCACCAGCGCCGCCAGCATCCCGCCGAACATCGCGAGACCGCCCAGCCGGGGCGTCGGGATGACGTGCACGTCGCGATCGCGCGGGACGGCCTGCGCCCCGAACCAGACGGCGAACCGGCGCACCGAGGGCGTCAGCAGGTACGCGACGAGAGCGGCCACGAGAATCGTGAGCAGGTACTCCCGCACTCCGCGCGCCTCCCTTCGCCGATCACCGGTGCCGTGCCGCCCCGTCCGGCGGCCCCCCGTCCTTCGAGGCCGTCACGGTGGTAGACGGCCTGCGGGGCCGACGGGTTCGCGCCGCGACCGACCAACTGTAGACCCACCCGGCGACCCCTCGCTGCCGATCACGGCCGGGCCGCGCCGCGCGTACACGATCCCGGCGCCGACGATCAGCAGCGCCAGCCCGGCCAGGCACGGGTCGCCCAGCGAGAAGGCCCACGGGCCGCGGGCCGCGATCTCGTCCCCCGCGTCGGCGACGACCAGCAGCAGGCCGGCCGCGATCAGCCCCGCGCCCGCCCGCCGCGGGACCGGGCGCCGCGCGACCAGCGCCACCGCGCCGACGGCGAGGGCGAGCACCGCGGTGCCCGGCCAGTCGCCCGTCCAGCGCGGCGGGACGTACCGGGGCGCCGCCACGGCGATCGCGTGCTTGGGCAACCGGACCCGGATCTTCATGCCCTCGTGCGGGGCCAGCGCGTTCTGGACGAAGTCCACCGCGTACGGGCCGTCGCGGTCGCGCGGGCAGCGGATCGTCGCACCCCGCGCGCCCGCCCGGCACGTCACGTGCCGCAGCGGGACCGGCGCCTCGACCCGCACCGCCGCACTCCCGATCGGGACGCTCCAGGCCGTCCCGATCGCGTCCCACACCAGCTCGTCGTGGTCGGCGCGCGGCGTGAACGCCCGCCCCACCTCGTACTCGATCACGTACGCCTGCCGCCCGCGGACCTCGCGGTGCCGGTCGCCGACGCTGATCTGCACGTCGTGCAGGAACCGCGTCATCCGGGCCCGGGACGGTGCGCCGGTGGACGAGCTGGTGCGCACGTTCCGCACCTCGAAGACGCGGTCGCCGCGGCGGAACGGCACGTGCCGGACGATCCCGTGCTCGCCGCTCTGGTCGAAGTCGTAGGTGATCGTCTCCCGGACGTACAGCACGCCGTCGGCGCCGATGGTCAGCACGACGTCGTAGGTCGGGATGCTCTCCCCGACGGCCGGCGGGGGCGGCGGGACGGTCCCCGACACGCCGGGCGCGGGCTCGGTTCCGGGGGCGGGTTCGGCGCCGGCGGCGCGGGCGGGCAGCATGAGCACGACGATCAGCAGCAGAGGGCCCACGAAGATCGCGGGCCTCCGGACACGGCCACGCACGTCAGGCATGGTTTCACCTGTTGCCATGATCGTGTCGGTCTAACGCGCCCCGGCGGCCGCCGGGCGGGCGCGAACGGCTTCCTGGACACTTGGACGCACCCGGGCCCGGATCGGTTCGTCCGCCCGCCGAGATCGTCCGGCCCTGGTCAGCCTGTAAGGCTGTCATAAAGGTGACCATGCAGACACTGCTAAGTTATCGGCTGCTAACCCCCAACACACGAGCCTGGAGGGACCTATGCGGCGAATCGCTGCAGTCGCCCTGACCGCCGGCACCCTGATGGCCGGCATGGCCGCCGTGGGTGCTCCCGCCGAAGCCGCCACCGGCTGGAAGCCCTACGACTCTTACAGCGGCATCGACGCCTGGGGCACCTACTCCCGCAGCGGCGGCAAGACCTACGTGAAGGGCTACCTTCGCGACACCAAGAAGAACGGCTGGACCGCCTGCGTCCGGTTCCTCTTCACCGAGGGCACCAACAAGTACTGGTCCCGCTTCAAGATCATCGGCGTGACGTCCGGTGGCACGAAGTACAACTTCGACGGCAAGGCCACCGTCTCGATCAGCGTCAGCTCCAGCTACAGCAGCCACCTGTGGGTGCAGGAGTGCGGCCGGAGCAAGAGCACCGGCAAGTACTACTACGGCAAGGGCAAGAAGCTCTTCTAAGCCCCGCCGTCACGCCTGACGACACAGGCCCCGCCCGGCCCGGCGGGGCCTTCGTGCTTTCGCGGGCCCGTGCCGCCCGGCCGGCCGGTCAGGACTCCCGGCCGCCGGCCGGGTCGTCCTTCGCCGGTGACGGCTCGGCCGCGGGCTGAACGACGTCGGCAGGGGCCTCAGCAGGCGCGTCGCGCGTTTGCGCGGCGTCCCCCTTGCTGAGGGAGGGCTTCGCGGACGGAGTGTCGGAGACGGCCTCTGCGGGCTCGCCCGGCGCCGCGGACTCCCGCCTCTTGCGGAGGGAGAGCGCCGCCGCCTCCGCGTCGGCGGCGGCCTTCGTGGCAGTGTCCGACATGGCCGGGGTGTCGGGCTCGTCGGGGTCGTCCTCATCGGTGAGGAGGACGCCCACGACGGAGCGGATCCTGTCCTCGGGGACGGCGCCGGCGCGCAGCAGCCGCGGGACGGGCCCGGTCAGGTCGATGATCGTCGACGGGTCGGCGTGGCCGGAGACGCCGCCGTCCAGGTAGACCGCGACCGAGTCGCCGAGCATCTTCTCGGCCTCGTCGACGTTCCGCGCCGCGGACCGCCCGCTCAGGTTCGCGCTGCTGACCGCAAGCGGGCCGGTCTCCTTGAGCAGCTCCACCGCGAGCTCGTGCATCGGCATCCGGACGGCGACGGTGCCCTTGGTCTCGCCGAGGTCCCACATGAGGTTCGGGTTCGCGCGGCACACGAGCGTCAGCGCGCCCGGCCAGAACTCGTCGATGAGGTCCTGGCCGTACGTGCCGAGGTCCTCCACGAGGGCGGTGGCGGCGCGCACGGAGCCGACCAGGACCGGCGGGGGCATCTCCCGGCCGCGTCCCTTCGCCTCCAGCAGCGCCGTCACGGCGGGCGGCATGAACGCGTCCGCGGCCACCCCGTAGACGGTGTCGGTCGGCATGACGATCAGCTCACCGCGCCGCACCACCGACACGGCCTCGGCGATCCCGCGGGTGCGCTCCATCGGCTCGGAGCAGTCATAGCGTCGGCTCACGAACCCAGTTTCCCACGCGCCGGGGACTAGTCGGCAGCCAGGCGGGCGGTCACGAAACGGTCCCGGTTCGTCAGGTCGCGGCGGTTGCGGACGTCGCGCCAGCCGTTCTCCTCCGCGAACGTCCAGTAGACGCCGTTCCCCTGCAGGTCACTGTGCTCGACGGCCACGTACCCGCCCGGACGCAGCAGCCGGCGCGCGGTGCGCTCCACCACCCGGATCGCGTCCAGGCCGTCGTCGCCGCCGCCCCACAGCGCGTCCGCCGGGTCGTGGTCGCGGACGTCCGGCGGCACGTACTCCCACTCGCTCATCGGAATGTACGGCGGGTTGGAGACGACCAGGTCGACGGTGCCGTCCAGCTCGGGAAGCGCGGTGGCGAAGTCGTCCAGATGGAGGCGGACGCGGCCCCGCTCGTCCAGCTCCTCGATGTTGCGGGTCGCGTGCACGAACGCCGTCGGGTCCTTCTCCACCGCGTGCACGCGCGCGCGAGGCGCCTCCAGCGCGATCGACAGCGCGATCGCGGCCGAGCCGGTGCCGAGGTCGACGACCAGGGGGTCGCGCACGTCCATGTCGCGGAGCGTCTCCAGCGCCCAGCCCACCATCACCTCGGTCTCCGGACGCGGGACGAACACGCCGGGCCCGACCTTCAACTCCAGGTAGCGGAAGAACGCGCGGCCGGTGATGTGCTGCAGCGGCTCCCCCGCCTCGCGGCGCGCGACGAACTCCCAGAACCGGGCGTCGAACGCGCTGTCGGGGACGCCGTGCAGCTCCGAGCGCCGCACCCCGTGCACGGCCGCCGCCAGCTCCTCGGCGTCGGCGCGGGGCGAGGCGGCGCCCGCGTCGGCGAGGCGGGCGGTGGCCCGGGCGATCTCGTCGAGCAACAGGTTCATGATCGTGCCCTTCGAGGGGGGACGACCCCCCACACCCCCCGGATTCGCTCCGCTCATGGCCTCGCCCTTCGAGGGGGGACGACCCCCCACACCCCCCGGATTCGCTCCGCTCATGAGGTTTGGGCTTCGGCCAGGCGGCGCTCCATGTCCGCGTCGACGAGCGCCTGCGTGACGTTGTGGAGGTCCCCGTCCAGCACCTGGTCGAGGTTGTAGGCCTTGTAGCCGACGCGGTGGTCGGAGATCCGGTTCTCCGGGTAGTTGTAGGTGCGCACCCGCTCGGAGCGGTCAACGGTGCGGACCTGGCTCTTGCGCTCGGCCGCCGCCGCCGCGGCGGCCTCCTCCTGCGCCATCGCCAGGAGCCGCGACCGCAGGATGCGCAGCGCCTGCTCCTTGTTCTGCAGCTGGCTCTTCTCGTTCTGGCAGGAGACCACGACGCCCGTCGGCAGGTGCGTGATGCGGACCGCCGAGTCGGTCGTGTTGACGCTCTGCCCGCCCGGACCGGACGACCGGTACACGTCGATGCGCAGGTCGTTCGGGTCGACCTGGACGTCGACGTCCTCGGCCTCCGGCGTCACCAGGACGCCGACCGCGCTGGTGTGGATGCGCCCCTGCGACTCGGTCGCGGGCACCCGCTGCACGCGGTGCACGCCGCCCTCGTACTTCAGCCGGGTCCAGACGCCTTCCTCGGCGTTGCCCTTGGCCTTCACGGCGACGGTGACGTCCTTGTACCCGCCGAGGTCGGACGGGTGCGAGTCGATGATCTCGGTCTTCCAGCCGATGCGCTCGGCGTACCGCAGGTACATGCGGAGGAGGTCGCCGGCGAACAGCGCGGACTCCTCGCCGCCCTCACCGGCCTTGACCTGGAGGATGACGTCCTTGGAGTCGCTCGGGTCGCGCGGGACGAGCAGCCGGCGCAGCCGCCCCTCCAGGGCCTCGCGGCGCTTGTCGAGGTCGTCGGCCTCGGCGGCGAAGGCCGCGTCCTCGCCGCCGAGCTCGCGCGCGGTGGCCAGGTCGTCCAGCGTGGACGCCAGCTCCCGGTGCGCCTCGACGATCGGGCGCAGCTCCGCGTACCGCTTGCCGAGCTTGCGCGCCAGGACCTGGTCGGCATGGACGGACGGGTCGGCGAGCCGCTCCTCGATGCTCGCGTACTCACTGATCAGATCGTCGAGATTCACGCTGTGTCCTGACCCGTCCCGGCCCGGAGACGGCCTCCGGTTCGCCGACTTCGAAAGGCCCGGGGACCTCGAGCGTCCCCGGGCCGTTCCTGGTATGTGTGCGGCGCTCTTCCTACTTGCCGGCCTTCTTCTTGCCGAAGCGCTGCTCGAAGCGCGCCACCCGGCCACCGGTGTCGAGGATCTTCTGCTTGCCCGTGTAGAACGGGTGGCAGTTCGAGCAGACGTCCGCGTGGATCACGCCGTTCTCGGCGGTGCTGCGGGTCTCGAAGGTGTTGCCGCACGTACACGTCACGGTCGTGACGACGTAGTTCGGGTGAATGTCGGGCTTCATGGTTCTCCTCGCCTCAGGCGGTCGCCGGGCGCCCCTCGCCCATGGTGGGACCCATGGGAGATGTGGGAAGCGTGAACCGGTACCGCAGCGGTTGCACCTCAAGTGTGCCAGATACCTGAACGTGGCGAGGTCACCGGTCATTCCCGATCTTGGACGGCGGCGCCGTCCGTCACCCGCCGGCCCGTCCCAGATAGGCCAGCACGGCCATCACCCTGCGGTGCCCGCCCTGCGCGGGCTGCAGGTCCAGCTTCATGAAGATGTTCGAGATGTGCTTCTCCACGGCGCCCTCGGTGACGACGAGGTCCGCGGCGATCGCGCCGTTCGAGCGTCCCTGCGCCATCAGCCCGAGCACCTCGCGCTCGCGCGGCGTCAGCGACTCCAGCGGGTCCCCGGTGCGGCGCCGGCCGAGCAGCTGCCCGATCACCTCCGGGTCGATGACCGTCCCGCCGGCCGCGATGCGGCGGACCGCGTCGATGAACTCGGCGACGTCCGACACCCGCTCCTTCAGCAGGTAGCCGACGCCCTCCGCGCCGCCCCCGATGAGGTCGGTCGCGTACCGCTCCTCCACGTACTGCGACAGGACGAGGATCGGCGTGCCCGGCCGCCGCTCCCGCACCGCGAGCGCCGCGCGGAGCCCCTCGTCGGTGAACGACGGCGGCATCCGGACGTCCACGATCGCGAGGTCGGGGCCGTGCTCCTCCACGATGCCGAGCAGCCCCGGCCCGTCCCCCACGGTCGCCACCGTCTCGATCCCGGCGTCGCCGAGCAGCCGGACGAGCCCTTCCCGCAACAGCACCGAATCCTCGGCGATCACAACCCGCATCCCGCCATTATCGAGCCTGCGGCCCGGCTCGCGGACGCGCGAGCCGAGCCAGGAGCCCGCGGTCGAGCCGGAGGCGGTCACCAGGTGCAGGGCAGGTCCGCGCGGATGATCGTGGGGCCGCCGGGCGGGCTGTCCACGATGAGCATCCCGTCGATCGTCGCGGCCCGGTCGGCGAGGCCCGCGAGGCCCCCCTCGGGACGGGCGACCGCGCCGCCGACCCCGTTGTCGACCACCTCGACGACGACCCAGCGGTCCTCGCGCGCCACCCGGACCGACACCTGCGTCGCGCGGGCGTACTTCGCGACGTTCGCCAGCGACTCGGCGACGATGAAGTAGGCGATGCTCTCGACCGCCGCCGGGGGACGCTCCGGCAGGTCGACGTCCACCTCGACGGGGACGGGGGCGCGGGCGGCGAGACCCGACAGCGCCGGGTCCAGGCCCCGGTCGGTGAGGATCGCCGGGTAGATCCCGCGGGCGAGGTCGCGCAGCTCGGAGATGGCCTCCTTCGTGCCGGCGTGGGCCTGCTCGATCAGCGCCCGCGCGCCCTCCGGGTCCTCGTCGAGCTTGGCGCGGGCGCGCCCGATGTCCATCGCCACGGCCAGCAGCCGCTGCTGCGCCCCGTCGTGCAGGTCGCGCTCGATGCGGCGGCGCTCGAACTCGGCGGCGTCCACCCCGCGGGCGCGGCTGGCCCGCAGATGCTCGGTGCGCCTGCGCAGCTCGGTGTTCTCCGCCTGCGCGGGGCTCGGGCCGAGCAGCAGCGCGGTGAACACCGAATGCCCGATCGCCATCGCCCGCGTCACGTACATCGCGAGGACGAGGAACACCAGCCCGAGGGCCATCACCGGGACGGCCTCCAGCGGGTTGCCCGCCCAGTACGAGACGACCCCGAAGCTGATCTCGGCGCCGTCGCCGTTCACCGCGACGATCAGCGGCAGGAACAGCGTCATGCCCGTCGCGCCCCAGACGGCCGCCGACACGACGAACTCGACCAGCGTGACCGGGAACAGGACGGCGAGGTAGGCGAGGTCCTTCCAGGTGGCCGGGTCGGTCGCCATCCCCCTCAGCTTGGACAGCGGGTTGCGGCCCGCCGGCAGCCGGCGGTACGGGTCCGGGATGCGGACGCCGAACGCGGCCCGGACGAGCCGCCGCTCCAGCATCGCGCCGAACCGCCACGCGATCATCAGCAGCGCCAGCAGCGGCACCCCGACCCAGATGATGAGCAGCCCGGCGGACAGCGACAGCCCGACGACCAGGGTGACGAACCAGCCGAGCCCGAGCCCCATGCTGACGCCGAGGTAGAGCGCCGAACGCCAGGTCAGCGACGACCGCGCCATCGCCACGGGATGCCAGGGCCGGTTCAGGACCGACGGCGCGTCCCCGCCGCCGCGCGTCGCCGCGGCCCACCGGGTCGCGGCCCATCCCACGGCGCCGCCGCCGGGTTCTCTGCTCAGCTCGCCCACATCGTCCTCCGTGCCCATTCCCAACCTACGGTCCCAGCGTGCCGGGCCCGGGACGGGACGACCATGACGCGCTCCGCCGGATCGGAGGTGGGGCTAACCCCACCATCGGACCGGCCGGGCGGCCTCGGCCTGGGCCTCGGCCTCGGCCTCGACTTCGGCCTCGGCCGGGACGCGGAACGCCCCCGCCCGGTCTCCCGGACGGGGGCGTGTCGGCCCGTGCTCCAGCCAGCGGTCGAGCTCTGGGCGTCGCGCCGCGCTGTCGCGGCTCAGCGGTCGTCGGAGACCGTCGTCTTCTGCACCTGGAGCAGGAACTCGGCGTTGGACTTGGTCTCCTTCATCTTCTCGATGAGGAGCTCCAGCGCCTGCTGCGTGTCGAGCGCGTGCAGCACCCGGCGCAGCTGCCAGACGACCCGCAGCTCCTCCGGAGCCATGAGGATCTCCTCCTTGCGGGTGGACGACTGGTCGACGTCCACCGCCGGGAAGATCCGCTTGTCGGCCAGGCTCCGGTTGAGCTTCAGCTCCATGTTGCCGGTGCCCTTGAACTCCTCGAAGATGACCTCGTCCATGCGGGACCCGGTCTCCACCAGCGCGGTGGCGAGGATCGTCAGCGAGCCACCGTTCTCGATGTTGCGCGCCGCGCCGAAGAACCGCTTCGGCGGGTACAGCGCGGTCGAGTCGACACCACCGGACAGGATGCGGCCGGACGCCGGCGCCGCCAGGTTGTAGGCCCGGCCCAGGCGGGTGATCGAGTCGAGCAGCACGACGACGTCGTGGCCCAGCTCGACGAGCCGCTTGGCACGCTCGATCGCCAGCTCGGCGACCGTGGTGTGGTCCTCGGCGGGACGGTCGAAGGTCGAGTGGATGACCTCGCCCTTCACCGTCCGCTGCATGTCGGTGACCTCTTCCGGACGCTCGTCCACGAGGACGACCATCAGGTGGCACTCCGGGTTGTTCTTGGTGATCGCGTTGGCGATCGCCTGGAGCACCATCGTCTTGCCGGCCTTCGGCGGCGACACGATCAGGCCGCGCTGGCCCTTGCCGATCGGCGACACCAGGTCGATGATCCGCGTGGTCAGGATGCCGGGGTCGGACTCCAGCCGCAGCCGCTCCTGCGGGTACAGCGGGGTCAGCTTGCTGAAGTCGACGCGGCCCTTGGCCTGCTCCGGCTCCATCCCGTTGACGGTGTCGAGGCGGACCAGCGCGTTGAACTTCTCGCGCCGCTCGCCCTCGCGCGCCTGCCGGACGGCGCCGGTGATGACGTCGCCCTTGCGGAGGCCGTTCTTGCGGACCTGCGCGAGCGACACGTACACGTCGTTCGGGCCGGGCAGGTAGCCCGTCGTCCGGACGAAGGCGTAGTTGTCGAGGATGTCGAGGATGCCCGCGACCGGGATGAGGACGTCGTCCTCGCTGATCACCGGCTCCTCGTAGCGCTCGCGCCCGCCGCGGCCCCGGTTGCGCTCGCGGAACCGGCGCCCGCGCCGGCCCCGGCCGCCGCCATCGTCGTCGTCGTGCTGGCCGCCGCCGCCCTGGCTCTGGCCGCGCTGCCGGTTGCCGCCGCCCTGGTCGCCGCGCTCGCCCCGGTCACCGCGCTCACCGCGGTCGCCCCGGTCGCCCCGGTCACCGCGCTCGCCCCGGTCGCGGCCCTCGCCGCGCTCCCGGCCGCCGCGCTGGCGCTGCCGTCCGCCGCCCTCGCGGCCGTCCCGGCCCTGCTCGCGTCCGCCGTCGCGACCGCCGTCACGGCCGCCCTGGGACTCGCCGTCCTCGGCGTTCTGCTCGCGGCCCGGACGCTCGCCGCGTCCCTCGCCGGCCCCCCGGTCCTGCCGCTCACCGCGCTGGCGGCCGCCCTGCCGGTCCGCCCGCTCGGCCTTCTCCGGCTTGTCGGCCGGCTTCTCCGCGCTCTTCTCGGCGGCCCTGTCGCCGGCCTCGGCCGGCTGCTCGGCGGCCGGCGCGGCGTCGGCGATGGTGACCTGGTCGTCGGAGACCTCGCGCTTGGCGGACGTCGTGCGGGTCCGCCGGGGACGCTCGGCCTTCGACGGGGCAGCGGCTCCCTGCTCGCCCCCCGCCGAGCCCTGCTCCTGCCCGCCGCCCTGCTTCTCCTGGATGGCGGCGATGAGCTGGCTCTTGCGCATCCCGGTCACGCCGGTGATGCCGAGGCTGGACGCGAGCGCCTTGAGCTCGGGCAGCACCATGGCCGACAGGCCGGTGCCCGACCGGCGGCGCCGGGGGGTGGCGGGCTCCGCGCCGGCCGCGGCGGCGTCGGACACGGTTCCCGTGCTTGCTGCGTCCGTAAGGAGTTCGCTGGATTCGCTCACTAAGGGTCCTTCCCAGGGAGCGGGCGTTGGCCGGCGTTCGGCCAGTCGACCCGGTGGTGCGGCCCGGCGGGGGCGCCGGGACGGGCTCCGCTGATCACGATGGAACCGGGATCTGCGTGTTCTGGGCACAGCCAGATGGTGGACGGGACGTTCCGCTCGTGCGAGTCCCCGGTACCGTCACGTCCGAAGTTGTTGCGCTGGAATGCCTGACAACGGGATGTCACGGTGTCGGGGAGCCTAGTACGCGGGACCGACACGACCGGAGGGCCGAACAGGCGACGCGCGGCTGACGAGCACGCTGCCCCGAACGGGGCATCTGGTGCGGCATTAAGCCTAACATCACCAGGGCACACTGCTATTCCCCAGAGGTCGATGTCTTCGCATTTTACCTAGCGGGATCGGGCCGGGACCGGGACCGGCCGGAGCGGCACGGCAGCCCCGCCCACGGCTTCGCGATCAAGCCCGGACCTCGGATTCTCCGGTCATGACGCGTGCGCCGCGGGTAGCGACGTCCAACGGGTGTATGTGCCACCCTTTACCCACTTCGGGGACCACTGAATCAACTCGTGATGCGTTTGTGAAGGCCAGGACAGTCGGTCCCGCCCCGGAAATCACGGCCGGCACGCCCGCGTCCCGCAGCGTCGTGACCAGGGCGGCGGAATCGGGCATGGCGGGCGCGCGGTAGTCCTGGTGGAGCCGGTCCTCGGTCGCGTCCAGCAGGACGTCCCCGGCCAGGCCCGCCGTGAGCGCCGCGATGAGCAGCGCGGCGCGTCCGGCGTTGGCGGCGGCGTCCCCGTGCGGGACGGTCGCGGGCAGCAGCCCGCGCGCCCGCTCGGTCGCCAGCCGCTGCTCGGGCACGATGGCGACGACCTTCGTGACCTGCGAGTCCAGCCGGACGAGGCGCGGGCCGGCGGGCGTCGTCCAGGCGACGGTGAGGCCGCCGGCGAGGCACGGCGCGACGTTGTCGGGATGCCCCTCGATCTCGGTGGCAAGGCGCAGCGCGGCGCCGTCGCCGAGCAGTCCCCCGGCGGGGTGCAGCGCGCGGGCCGCGACGATCCCGGCGACGATCGCGGCCGACGACGAGCCCAGCCCGCGGCTGTGCGGGATCCTGTTGCGGCAGCGCAACCGTATTCCCCCGGGCCTCGGCGGGCCGGATCCGGCCAGGTCATCGAGGACGTCGAAGGTGCGGCGCAGCACCTTCACGATCAGGTGGCGCTCGCCCCGGTCGGCGACCTCGGCGCCCTCGCCGTCCACCTCGATGGACACGCCGGAGCCGGTCAACTCGACCTCGACGTCGTCGTGGAGGCTGAGCGCGAGCCCGAGCGAGTCGAAGCCGGGGCCGAGGTTGGCGCTGGTCGCGGGGGTCCGCACCAGCACCGGGCCCTCCGTCCAGCCCACTTAGGTGAGGCCGAGTTCGGAGGCGGCGGAGTGCGCGTCCACCTTGATGGTGGTCGGCGCGGGGGCGCCAGAGATGGCCCAGTCGGGGTCCTTGAGGCCGTTGCCCGTCACCGTGCAGACGACCCTGGAGCCCGCCTTGACGGCCCCCTGCTCGCTCGCCTGCAGCAGGCCCGCGACGCTCGCCGCGGAGGCGGGCTCCACGAAGACGCCCTCCTCCCTGGCGAGGAGGCGGTAGGCGGCGAGGATCTGCCGGTCGGTGACGGAGTCGATCGCGCCGCCGGACTCGTCCCGCGCGGCGACGGCCAGGCCCCACGACGCGGGGTTGCCGATGCGGATCGCGGTCGCGATGGTCTGCGGCTTCAGGACCGGCTCGCCCTTCACGAACGGCGCCGCGCCGCTGGCCTGGAAGCCCAGCATGCGCGGGGTCCGCGACGCCTCCTTGTCGGCGGCGTACTCCTTGTAGCCCATCCAGTACGCGGAGATGTTGCCGGCGTTCCCCACGGGCAGGCAGTGGACGTCGGGCGCGTCGCCGAGCGCGTCCACGATCTCGAACGCCGCCGTCTTCTGGCCCTGCAGCCGGTACTTGTTGACCGAGTTGACAAGCGCCACCGGATAGTCGACCGACAGTTTCTGCGCCAGTTCGAGGCAGTCGTCGAAGTTGCCGTCGACCTGCAACAGCCGCGCGCCGTGCACCAGCGCCTGCGCCAGCTTGCCCATCGCGATCTTGCCCGCCGGGACGAGGACCGCGCAGGTCATCCCGGCCCGGACCGCGTAGGCGGCGGCGGACGCGGACGTGTTGCCGGTGGAGGCGCAGATCACCGCCTTCGCGCCGTCCTCGGCGGCCTTGCTGATCGCCATCGTCATGCCGCGGTCCTTGAACGAACCGGTCGGGTTGGCGCCCTCGACCTTGAGGAACACCTCGCAGCCGGTCAGCTGGGACAGCCGGTGGGCGGGCAGCAGCGGGGTGCCGCCCTCCAGCAGCGTGACGACCGGTGTCGCGTCCGTCACCGGAAGCCGGTCGCGGTACTCCTCGATGAGGCCACGCCACGCGCGGGCGTTGGGGTTCACGTCGGTCTCCTGAATGACCTGGGATATTGTCCGGAGTCTACCGGGGGCGGTCCCTCCGGTTCGCTCTCCGGTGGCCTTATAGGCGGACTTATTCGTCACCCTCGACGCGCATCACGCTCGTCACCGCCCGGACGATCTCCAGCTCGCGCAGCCCTTCGACCGTCGCGGTCAGCGCGGCGTCCGGCGCGCGGTGCGTCACGACGACGAGCTGCGCCTCCTCACCGAGCCCGACCTGCCGGACCGCCTGGATCGACACCCCGTGCCTGGCGAACTCCTCGGCGACCGTGGCGAGGACGCCGGCCTCGTCGGTGACGTCCACCTGGATGTAGTAGCGCGTGACCGTCTCACCCATCGGCAGGACGGGAAGCTTCGCGTAGGTGACCTCGACAGGGCCCGGTGTACCGCCGGCCACGTTCCGCGCCACCGCGACGAGGTCGCCCAGGATCGCGGACGCCGTCGGCGCTCCGCCGGCGCCCGCGCCGTAGAACATCAGCGAACCGGCCGACTCGGCCTCCACGAACACCGCGTTATATGCCTCGCGGACACTCGCCAGTGGGTGCGACCTCGGAATCATGGCCGGATACACGCGGACGGACACGCCGCGGCCGTTCCGTCCGTCCTCCGAAGGGACGCGCTCGCAGATGGCGAGAAGCTTGACGACGCAGTCCATTCCCTTGGCGCCCGCCACGTCGGCGGCACTCACGTCGGTGATGCCCTCACGATGGACGTCCGCGGCCGTGACGGGCGTGTGGAACGCGAGCTGCGCCAGGATCGCCGCCTTGGCCGCCGCGTCGAAACCCTCCACATCGGCCGTCGGGTCGGCCTCCGCATAGCCGAGCGCCTGCGCCTCTTCCAGCGCGTCGTTGAAACCGGCGCCGTGGGTGTCCATCTGGTCGAGGATGTAGTTCGTGGTGCCGTTCACTATGCCGAGCACCCGGTGCACGTGGTCGCCGACGAGCGAGTCCCTGAGCGGCCGCAGCAGCGGGATCGCACCCGCCACGGACGCCTCGTAGTACAGGTCGGCGCCGTACTCCCGCGCCGCCGCGAACAGCGTCGCGCCGTCCTCGGCCAGCAGCGCCTTGTTCGCGGTGATCACCGACTTGCCGGACTTCATCGCCTCCAGCATCAGCGTCCTGGCCGGCTCGATGCCGCCGATCACCTCGATGACGATGTCGACGTCGTCCCTGGTCACGAGCGTCTGGGCGTCCGTCGTGAGCAGCTCCCTGGGCACGCCCTCGCGCACCCGGTCCGGCCTGCGGACCGCGATCCCGGCCAGCTCCAGCGGCGTCCCGACGCGCGCGGCCAGATCGTCCGCCTGCTCGATCAGAAGCCGGACGACCTCCGTGCCGACCACGCCGCATCCGAGCAGCGCCACGCGCAGTCCGGGTTTCACGCTTCGACCTCCGCATCGAGCCGCAGCAGGTCCTCGGGGCTCTCCCGGCGGACGATCACGCGCGACCTTCCGTCCCGCACCGCCACCACGGCCGGCTTCGGGACGAAGTTGTAGTTGCTGGCCATCGACCGACAGTACGCACCGGTCGCCGCCACCGCCACCAGGTCACCCGCCGCAATATCTTCGGGGAACCACAGGTCCCGCACCACAATGTCGCCGCTTTCGCAGTGCTTGCCGACAAGCCTACTGAGCATGGGCGATGCGTCGGACGACCGGCTCGCGAGCACCCCGGTGTACTCGGCGCCGTACAACGCCGTGCGCAGGTTGTCGCTCATGCCGCCGTCCACCGACACGTACGTGCGCAGGCCCTCGACGTCCTTCACGGTGCCGACCTCGTACAGCGTGACGCCGCCCGGACCGATGATCGCCCGTCCCGGCTCCACCGTCAGCCGCGGCATCGACAGCTCGTACGCCCTGCACTCGCGGGCCACGATGTCGCGCAGCCCGTCCGCGATCGACTTGGGGTCGTGCGGCTCCTCACCCGGCAGGTAGGCGATCCCGTAGCCGCCGCCCAGGTCGAGCTCCGGAAGCTCGATCCCGTGCTCGTCGCGGATCGCCACCAGCAGCTCCGCCAGCCGGTGCGCGGCGACCTCGAACCCGTCGACGTCGAAGATCTGCGACCCGATGTGGCTGTGCAGCCCCACCAGCTCCAGCTGCTTCAGCTCCAGAACCCTCCGCACGGCCTCCAGAGCGGCGCCGGAATTCCTGGAGAACCCGAACTTCTGGTCGTCGTGAGCGGTCGCGATGAACTCATGGGTGTGCGCCTCGACGCCCGTGGTGACACGCACCATCACCTTGGGGCGGACACCCCTCTCATGGGCGAGGTACCCCAGCCGCGCTATCTCCTCGAACGAGTCGAGGACGATCCGCCCGACGCCGACCTCCAGAGCCTTCTCCAGCTCCCAGGACGCCTTGTTACTCCCGTGCAAGGTGATGCGCTCGGTAGGGAAGCCTGCCGCCAAGGCAATGGCAAGCTCACCCCCGCTGCACACGTCGAGCCCGAGCCCCTCCTCGTTGAGCCACCGCGCGACCGCGGTACACAGGAACGCCTTGCCCGCGTAGTGGACGTCCCCGTCATGGAACGCCGCCGCGTACTCCCGGGCCCGGCTCCGCACGTCCTCCTCGTCGTAGACGTACAGGGGCGTCCCGTACTCCTTGGCGAGGTCCCGGACGTCGACGCCGCCGACCGTCAGAACGCCCTCGTCCCGCCGGGCGCCGCGCGGCCACACGGCGGGCTCCAGCGCGTTCAGATCCTCCGCCGGCCCGGCAGGATGGTCCTCCGGCAGCACATCCGCGTGCCGCGGCCCAGCAGGGTGTACTCGACTCATATCCGCTCTCTAGGGGTCTCACCGATCATGTTCAGCCCATTGCCGAGGACGACCTTCGCCGCCCGCGCCAGCCCCACCCGTCCCGGAACGGGCTCCTCGTCGCCCTTCGGAACAGCGGGACATCTCTCATGCACGTCGTGGTACGCCCCGGCCACCTTCTCCAAACAGAACATCAGCGGCCCGGCATCCCGTTCCCGCTCCGCCTGCTCGGCCCGCCCCGGCACGTCCGCCAGCGCCCAGGCGAGCTCCGACTCCAGCTCCCCCGCCGTCAACCGCCCGTCCCGGATGCCGAGATCCTTCGCCCACCGCTCCACCCAACAGGCCCGCGCATAGGCGTAACGCACCGAAAAGCCGGGATTGTCGAACGTCCGGGGCCACTCGTCCCACGCAGCCCGCGGCACCCGCGCGACCCCGTAACGAGGATCACGCAGAACCGCCTCCAGGACGTCTCCCACCGTCAGCACGATCCTGACGAACCCGCTGGCGGCCACGCCCCCGGCCCGCCGCGCGATCACCTCGGGCTCGACCCCGAGCCGCAACGCCACCGGGCTCTCGAAGACCCCGCGCCCCCGCCCGAAGACGACCACGCTCTCCGGCACCGCGACGTCGATCTCCCCTTCGGCCACGGCGTCCCGCACCGCACGCAGAAGGACATCGCCTGGAGTCACCCTGGTGAGACTATCTGACCACTATCTGGACACGGCAGCGAGTTTGCGCACCGTCTGGATCAGCTGATTCGGATCGAACGGCTTGGTCACGTACGCGTCCACACCGATCTCGTGCCCCCGCCGCACATCATGCTCCTGCGCCCGCGCCGTGATCATCACGACCCGGATGTGCGCCGTCCCGGGGTCCTCCCGGAGCTTCACCGCGGTCACCCACCCGTCCAGCCGCGGCATCATCACATCGAGCGTGATCACGTCGGGCCGCACCTCGGCCACCCTCTCCAGGCAGTCCTGACCGTCCACCGCGGTCGACACCTCGAACCCCTCCAGTTGCAGGTTCACGGCGATGAGCTGGCGGATCACCTCGTCATCATCGACGACCAGCACGCGTCCCAATGGCTCGGTCACGGCTCGAAGTTAGCCCACTCCCACCCCCGCACGCACGGCGAAAAGCCAGGTGCGCGTCACCCCGCCAACCCTGGTAACCTTCTACCGCGCCGCAACGAGGGCGCAACGCCCCCTTAGCTCAGGGGATAGAGCAACGGCCTCCGGAGCCGTGTGCGCAGGTTCGAATCCTGCAGGGGGCACCTTAGATGATCAGCCACTTTCGCGCTTGACCTGCGGAGATCGACTCTTGCCGTTCATGGGCCATGGGACGTCAGGTGCCACCGCGGGACGGCGTGTGTTCCACCCGTGTTCCAGGCTTAGACGAGTGGTTCCGCAGTGTGGCCAGTGGTCGTATGGGCTGGTGACCGGGTAGGCAGGGCGGGGCGGCGGGAGCTTCTGGCCGTAGCTGGGGCCTATTGGATGGACGTTGAGGGGCAGCGGACCATCTCGCACTTTGCTGCCAGCATCTGCGGGCACTCCGCGCATGGGGGCGGCGGGGCCTCCGGAGGCAGATCATTCCGATGGCGCAACCACCTCACGGTGCCGACCAAGACCGCCGCCGCGTTCAGGATTAACGCGAGCTCGCCCACCTCTAACGCACCCACGTGGTCAGCCCCCCATCGAAGAACGCGGTCACATCGATACACAGCGACGTGTGCGCGGAAACGCCCCTCGATACAACATGATGAAGGTGGGCATGGCAACAGCCCTGGGCCCCTGCCCCGGGAGGCGCCGGCGCGTTAGTCGTTCTTAGGTCCGGCCAGGCCCATGGCGAAGGCGAACGTCTCTACGTGTATGCGACCACTGCCTTGGGCAACTGCGTGACCAGTTGCGGAGATTCGTTCATCCCCGCATCCCAGCAGGTCCCACCGACACGACATCACGGGCTGCTGGAAGAGTCCTGCGCCTGGGCGGGAGAAGTGGTGTCGACGGGTGGACGCCGCTTTCAGTGCGAGTGCGCGACATGAATGCGGGCGACCGCATGGCTGGGCGCTGAGTGGTCAAGGCCGGCGTCGGCAGTAGACGTCGAACCAGGTCCAGGCGGCGCTGCTCGGGTACATCCGCCGTTCGTACGCCGCGACCGGACGGGATGTGGTCACCTCTGCCCGAAGTCCGGACGTCGCGAGGAGTTCGACGATGTCGCGCTGGTCGGAGTAGTACTCGTAGAAGCGCCCGTCGGGGGTGACGACAGAATTGTTGTTGAGCTGGAAGGTGAAATAGGCGACCCCCTGGGGAGTGAGGGCGTCCGCGATCCAGCGGGCCAGCTTCTGGGCCTCCGACCTGGTGAGATGGATGATCGATTCGGCGACCGTGACGACTTCGTAGGTCTCGGCGGCCGGCGGCGACAGCATGTCGGCGGGCGGCGGGGCGGGAATGCCCAGTCGTGCCGCCGCCACCTGGAGCATCTCGGGAGACAGGTCGACGATGTCGACGTCGAACCCCATGCGGGCCAGGAGCGCCGCGTGTCTGCCGGTGCCCGTGCCGAGGTCCAGCGCCCGGCGTGTCCGGGCGTCGTGGTCGACGAGGAGGCTTTCCATGATCGGCTCGACGGTCCGCAGGTGGCTTTCGCCGGCGAGTTCCGCGAAGACGCGCGCCCCGGCGCCCCGGTAGGCCTCGATCGTCTCGCCCACCGGGGCGATCCTCGTGGCGGAATCGACGTAGTAGCCGCTTTCCAGCTTGTTCACGAGGAGGCTCACCAATGCCGAACTGTCGACGTCGTCGTCGGCGGAGCCGGAGAGGCGGAGAATGGCCGCGACGTGATCGACGAGCGCGGATTCGGTCGTGGCGCGTTGGAGCGTGTCGCCGATCAGCTGATCGAGCTCGCGAAGCGCCGCCGCCGGCAGAAGCGAGTCCTGAAGCATCCACAGGACTCGGAAGAACGACGCGGCGTGAGTGTGATGGAAGATCTCGGGATGCGTCCGGTAGCGGTCGAACGTCTCGGAGAGCGCGAGGCGAAGGGCCGTCCGCTTCTCCTGGATGACCGCCTCGTCCTGCATGTCCTTCAGCAGGTCGATGATGGCCGGGGCCTCCAGGAGCGCCGCGAGCTCGGCGCTCAGACCCCAATCGCGGTGGGCCTGGCCCGGGTCGCCGCGGTGGTAGTGGATCAGGCTTGCGCAAGGGTCGGTCGGATCGAAGGGGGCATTGACCTCCGCCAGAAGTGCGACCAGGCAACTGGCCAGGCGGTCGCCGAGTCTTTCGCGGACCGGCGGCAGCATCGCGCGTCCGCCGTCGACCAGGGCCAGGGGAAGGTACATCAGCAGACCAGAGCGTTCCATCCGCCAGAAACTGCTGTAGGGCCAGAAGAAGGGCTGCCCCAGGGAAATCCCATCGGGCGGAGTGGGACGCGGCAGGCGTCTTCCCTCGGTGTCCTCCGCGAAGAGGGCGGTGAACATGTCCGGCAACGCGGCAGTGAGAACGCCGTGCACGTCCTTGGCGAGGTCGGGCGGCAGCGTGGTCTTCACGTCGCCGCCCAGCAGGTGGACGAGCCGGACGGTGGCCATGGTGCTGCCGAAGAGGTGGCTCATGTCCTCCCGCCACATCGAGCCGTACCGGCGGAGATACTCCGCCATCGCGGCGGCGGCGTCGGGTCTGCTGTGGCCCCCGAGGTGGCCGACATTGTCGGCGATGAGGGCGATCAGGGCCATGACGGTGTGACGGATGCGCACATCGTTGGCGCCGCGGCCGGACGACCGGCTGCCGACACCCCCGAGGGGACCGCGCCGGGAGGCGATGTTGTCACTGGCATGGCCGATCATGCCGTTCTCGTTGAGGACCTCGGCGGCCTCCTGCGCCGTCAGGGCCATGGTCAGATAGTCGACCACGTTGATGACGTTGCCGCACAGGATGTCGGTTCCGCCGTTGTCCCGGATCTTGCGGTCGCGCGTGATCGAGCCCTCGTCCCCCGCCCACAGGGATTCCATCCAGTTGTTCACCGTGCGGCCCCACGCCCCATTGGGAAGCTGGTCGAGGCGCAGGAACGAGTAGGCGAAGAGTCCGAGCGTCATGCGCCGGGTCTGGAGCCGGACGGCGGACCGGTCGTGCCGGAACTGCGGCTGGGCCGCTTCAAGACGATCCTTGATCTCCAGCGCATGGTCCAGTGCCGTGCGGCGGAGCTCCTCGGACGCGTGCGCGCTGGCCGCCGAGAACATGAACCGGGTCGCGAGCGCGACGTCGTATTCGAAGTCGGGATCGACGCCGGAAGGCGCGTGCGCCCTCGCCAACTCCCGCAACCTTCCGGTGACCGCCTCCGTCCGCTCGGGCTCCAGCGCCGCATCGGGATCGAGCTTGAGCACGATGTCCCGTTCGAGGCTCACGAAGTCCGCCAGGTAATGCTTCTCACCGACGTTGCCGAAGTCCACCACGTCGATTCCCGGACCATCGGCGGACCCGTGACTCGCGGACACCAGGATGTTGCCGCCGTGCAGGTCGCCGTGCGCGAGCCGGGTCGCACTCGAAATCGACAGGCGCGTGAATGCCTGATCCCACCAGGCCCACAATCGTGCGCCTTCGATCCCGAGCGCCGAAAGGCGTCGGTGGACGCTCGCGGGATCGTCGATCGTGTGGCAGCGGAACACGCTCCTGTTGGTCAGGTTCAGCGTGAGCTGGTCCAGCCGAAGGACGTTGTGAAAGAGATCGTCCAGCGCGGTCACCGCCTCCGCCGCGGTCGCGGTCGTGTACCACTCCGCGAAGGGGACGGCGTTCGTGCCGGTCAGGCTCAGCGGCAGGGCGATCAACTCTCGGTGCTCGACCTGCGCGTCCAGCATCTGGCCGGCGTTGCGGTACATCGTCCGCGCGAGGCGCAGCCCGTCGACGTCTCTCGAGAGGTCCTCGGCGGCCCCGACTTTGACGACCATCTGATGGGGACGGCCGAGAGAGCTCTCGGGGAGGCACAGGTAAGTGGCCGCCCCGGACGCTCCGCTCATGTCACGAACGATGGCCAAGCTGGTGAAGTTGAAGCGATCGAGCAAGGCCGCATGGATACCGGCGTATTTCGGAGGCCATTCCATGGCATCTCCTTTGATACTGGTCTAGCTTGCGTCAGGGCTCTGTCGGAGGATCAGATGCCGCCATTGTTTGAGCCGGGTGTCGCCCAGGGACCCGCGATTAGCGGTGCCTTCCCACTCGTCCGCGACGATGAGGCCGGCCCGGCCGCAGAGATCGATGATCTCGGCTCGCTCGTAGTACACGAATACCCGGCCCTCGCGGCGGACGACGACACCGCGCCCGGGCTGGAAGTTGATGTACAGTGCGCCCTCGCCGCAAAGAAGGCGCGCGGATTCTTTGAGGATCGCCAATGCCTCGCTCCGCGGGACATGGACGAGCACGGAGCGCAGCCACACTCCCGCGAAGGACCGAGCCTTGAACGGAAGGCGGCCGACGTCGCCCATCACCAGCCGCGGGGAGGGGACCCGCGCGGAGGCCAGGTTCTGGCGCGCGCTTTCGATCATTCCGGCGGAGGCGTCGACGCCGGTCCACGGGACGCCCAGCGCGGTGAACGCACCGTGGTGCACGGCCGGCCCGCATCCGGCGTCCAGCACGCCGAGTTCCGCCGCCTTGGGCGACTGCGGGAGCCGGCGGACGAATCGCGCGACCATGGGGTCGTCAGACCGCCCCCGCCAGGTCCGGGTGAACGCCTTCGAAACGGCGTCGTTGCCGATGCGATTCGACCTCCGCACGGCGGCGCCGAAATCGAGCACCGGCACGCCGTCCGAGACGTCCGGGGCGAATCGCTCGTGGTCGAGCAGCCAGGTTCGAAAGTGCGCGACGTTCACCCTTTCGCCCTCGGAGGAGTCGAAGATTTCGCGCGCTTCGGATGCGGAGACCAGCCATGCTCGCCAACTCTCGCGCTGAGCCTGCCCGATGCGGAACGCCTCGTCGATCACCCGCTGCTCCAGGTAGACGAGCGAACGCGGGTTCGGGACGTCGGCGAGGCCATGGAGGCCGTCGGGCACCGGGGTCCCGCCGACCGGCATGACGCCGTCCGCCGGCACGCACAGCAGGCGCATTCGGCCCGTGCCGTCCGAGAGTTCGAGCGACATCTCGAACTCGCGCCCCTGCTCGTTGAGAAAGGAGGTGATGACGCTTCGAAGGAAGCGGACGCGGTCGAGGTCCGTCGCGGGGAGGTCCGCGAGCCTCGCCGCGCCCCCATGACGCGGGCAGCGCAGCGCGGTCAGTTCCATCCGGCCCGCGGCGGACGGTTCGGCTCGCCGGGAAACGAGAGCGAAGGGTGGCATGGCCAGGAGGATGTCGAAAGGCGCGAGCGAGCAATGCCCGCACTCCGAGGTGTAACCGTGGTGCTCCATCCCGGCCCCGTCAGCCCTCATGGACGTCTCGCACGTACCGCACGATCGATCCGGCCATGGCCGGGTCCATGTCGAAGAGCTTGTCCAGCCTCCGGCGGTCGCCGTCCAGCGCCTCGATCGTCGCCATGACGTACTCGTGGAAGACGGCGATGCCGTTGTCCGCGCACCGCCTTGTCGGCTCCGGGATGAGCGAGGAGTTGTCCAGGACGGCGTCGAAGACGTCCCGGTCGGGCGCGAAGATCTGACCGTGGCCGTCCAGCAGGCGTTCGACGTCGAGGGTGTCGCGCCGCTGCACCTTGATCGCGCATTCCAGGACGTCCGGCCCCGCGCCGTCGATGGAGACGAAGCACTTCCGCGCACGTGCGGCCAGATCCGATTCCAGCCAGATGCGCAAAGAACCGTCGCCCGAGAACCAGGGTAAGAACCGGGTGTCGAAGACGACGCGGTCGTCCTCACGAGCCCGGCGGCCGAGGTATTCGTCTATCTCGGCATCGATGGACGAGGACTTCAGTATGGAGCCGAACTCCTGATAGCGGTCGAACCAGGTCCGAGACTCGTTCACCTTCGTGCGGTCGACGTCCAGCCGCTCAAGAAGGATCTCCGAGGCGGACACGTACGCGAATCCGAGGGTCTCCGCCAACAGAAGGGAATGGGTCGTCTTGCCGACCGCCGTATAGCCGGAGAAGCACACGTTCATGTCCGAATCATGCCCGATCCCTCGGTGACCTATTGCGTGATCGTCAGGTGCCTTCGTGGACCGTCGACGGATATGAAGTTCGGTCGCCCGGGCCATGGCGAGCAGCTGGGGCTTGACCGCATCCTACCAAAGTGACAAACACAAGGTATTTGATCTTATGGAGGGGCATCCCGACCGTGCGTGCCCGGCGCGGTCACGCGGGATCGAGACATGTCACGGGCGGAAGCCGTTCGACGTTAGCGCGTTCCATGCGCCGGGCAGTGTCAAGGGAGACGGTGATCTTGAGGTCGTTCGCGGTATCGTCCACGCGGAACCACCAGGGCTCGGCCCGGTTCCTTCGCGACCTGGGCATGCTCTGTTCCCCCGGACGAAAGCGCGCTCTACATGCAAACGACGAGGTCAGTCGATCGCGAGCAGTGGCCCGAGGCGGGCAGGGCAGGATCAGGAGACGATATGGCCAGGGAAAAACTGGTTCGTGACCGTATCCCGGACATCATCGGCGCGAACGGGGACACCTTCCAGACAAGGATCGCGGGAGAGCAGGAGATTCCCGAGCTGCTGCGCGAGAAGCTCCTGGAGGAGGTCCATGAGGTCCTTGCCGCGACGGACGAGCGCGCCACGATCGACGAGCTGGCCGACGTCCTCGAAGTGATCCACGCGTACGCCGAATGCCTCGGCGTCGAGATGCCGGAGATCGATCGGGCCCGGCGGACGAAGCGGGCGGCACGCGGCGGCTTCAGCGGCGGAGTCGTCCTGATCTCCACCGGCTCCGGCTGATCCGCCGGGACGGCACAGGCCGGCCGCGGAGCCGGCCCGGCGACCGAGACGGCCTCGGACTCCGACGCGTCCAGGCTCGCTCAGTGACTGCACTCCGCCGACTGACCGGCCAGTGTCCGCTGGGTCTCGCGGATGTTGTCCCATCGCGGGACCGCCGCATAGTCCCAGGCGTCGGCCTCACCGAGCGCCGCGGCGATATGGCGGCGGAAGAACTGCGAGACCCCGGGATCGGCCGCGAAGTGCACCGGCTCACCCGGTTCCTGGAACATCAGGTAGCTCAGGCCCCGCCCGGAATCGGCCGCCGCCAGCATCCCTTCGAGGGAGTCGAATGCCGTGAACTGCGGCGCGGTCTGCGCGAGCCCGTACTTCCCGGGGACGACGTGCACGTGCGAATGCGCGACACAGGCGGGGCGGCGTCCTTCGAGTTCCCGGCACGACCCGTGTTCGAAGATGGTCGCCGGGCCGTAGTGGCGCTCGATTCGCGATCTCACAGCGTCCAGCAGCCGGAGCAGTTCGCTGCGCTTCCCCTTCGGCAGGTCCCGAATCGACCTGGTGTGCATGATGGGCGCCACGATGACATAGCCGGGAACGAGGGCGCCGACCGCGCCGATGACCGTGCCTACTTCCGGCTCATGAATGAGCGGGCGGTCGTACCACGGAATCAGCTCCGGAGGGCAGTGTCCGGCGGCGCATATGAAGCAATCGGTGTCGTCCGCTCTCACCGGAACAGTGCACATTCACCCTCCCTTTCGCGGCAGAGGCCGACGGACAGAGATGGGACCGCAGTCTTGCAATGTTGTCACTATCGCTGGTAATGTATCACGCAGTCATGGGCCGCGCTAGTGGAACTTCGTAGCAGCTGAACACTTCAGCGGTTGCGCAAGTTGATCCTGGAGTGACAGTGACGCAAGCAAGTGCCGCACGCCTGGTCTACCTCCACGGTTTCGCTTCCGGTCCATATTCTTCGAAGGCTTCGCTGATCGCGGATCTCAGTGCACGTTTCGGCCTTGCGCTCGCCGTCCCCGATCTCAATCTTCCGACCTTCGAATCGCTTTCCATGGACGCGATGGTCGACATGGCCTGCCACATTATGGCCGCGAACCGGAATCGCACCTTCGCGATGGGCGGCAGCCTCGGCGCCGCCGTGCTCCTGCGGGCGCTCGCGGAGCGGAGGGCGCCCAACGTGGAGCGTGCCGTCCTGCTCGCACCGGTGGTCGACCATCGCGCCGCGCTTCTCCGGGTCGCCGGGCTGCGGGACGAAGAGCCGTGGCGTCGGTCGGGCACGCTTGAATTCCAGCATTACGCGGCCGGCATGCCGCTGCCGGTCGGCTACGGCCTGATCGACCGCCCGCCTCCTCTGGACGACGGGGTCCTGGCCCGGATCGAGTTACCGGTGCTCCTGCTCTCCGCCGCGGATGACACGGTCGCCACCGAGGAGGAGACCACGCGTCTCCTCCGGGTGCTGCCCAACGCCACTTCGGTAACGATGCCGACCGACCACCAGTTCACGCGGGGGTTCGACGCCACCTGGGCGGCCGTCAGCGACTTCTTCGATCTCCGTCGATCAGAGCCGGTTGGCCTGTCCGGCGAAACGGCGGCCAACCCGGAATTGCGCGAGCGAGCCGAACTGGTCCAGGAGGCCGTCTCCCTGCTGTGCGCCGCATACGCGGACCGGAGTTATCCGCCCGCCGTTCACCGCGAGCGCCTGGTGCACGAAGGCTCGATGCTCGCCTCGGTGCGGGATGAACGCCGTCCGGGCGCTCCAATGGTCGCGGTCTCCTACGTCCGCCCTGACGGCAAGGTCGCTGCGGTGGCCGTCGATGAGCGCTACCGCGGGCGCGGCCTCGCGAGCCGTGTTCTGCGGGCTCTGAGAGCCGCGCGGACGTCGCGGTTCATCGAGGTCGAACGCGACGACGAGAGGGCCGAGCACATGGTTCTCGCGGCCGGCTTCCACCCCGTGTACGACCGCGCCGGTGTCACCGATCTGCTGGCGAGCGCGGGCCATGACGTCACCTGCCTCGGCAGGGACCGGCTGGGCGTCTACTACGAACGCCACCGACGGGCGGCGGGGCGACCGGGAATAATGAGGACTTTCACCGCGGGCCGATTCGAAGAGTACGTCACTAATGATCTGTCAACCGAGACCAGAGGATGACACGATGGACTCTCCGGATGTCAGCGCGGCGATCGCGGAGTACACGTCGCTTCGCGGGGAGATCGACGGGCGCGCGAAATACCAGCAGCAGATCCTCGCCCTGCAGCTGACGCTGACCGGTGCAATATTCGGGTTCGCGCTGACCCGCGCCGGCCTGTCCGGCATCATGCTGCTGATTCCAGTGAGCTCCTATCTCCTCGGTGGGCGGTACGTCGCCCAGCGCACCGCCATCCACCGGATATCGACTTATATCGACGAAGTGCTCAACGACAAGGTCGGAAAGGGCTTCGGGTGGGTCGAATGGAGCCGGGCCAATCCGCGTCCCGCGACGACCGTCGATTGGCTGATCCCGATGCTGCTGACCTTTCCGGGGGCGAGCCTGCTGGCGCTGGGCTGGGTGTTTCCGCTGGTCTTCTACCGCGCCGATGTGTCCGTGGCCGAGCGGGTCGGCCTGATCGCGGTGTGGTCGGTCGGCTGCTTCGGCGCCGCCGTCACCGCCCGGATGATCGTGAGCATCCATCGCGGCGGAGACCGCCCGCCGTCGCGGTGATCGGGTCCGTTCAGGACGCAGGGCGCGGAGGGCCCCTCCACCCCCGCTCCAGTGGGTGTTCGAGGCGGTTGGAGGGGGTCTGAGCTGGGGGTTTGATTTTGGGAGGGTTTGCCTTCCCTTGGGAGCTTCTGTAGCTTGGCCCCCACCGGGGTGCCCTCCAGGTGCTCCCGTGCCACCCGGGACGGGTGGGAGCGGCGGCGCGACCCACGTGCCGTCCTGCGGCGGTCCGGCCGCCGCCTGAGACCTCGCCGACCGTGCGCGCCCACGCAGAGAGCGCGCTGCGGCAGGTCCGTTCACACGGCCCCCGAGGCATATCCCTCGGACGGTCTGACAACATCAGCGCCGCTCTTCCCGCATGGGCCGGCACGGTCCCGGGACCGCAGCGGCACCGCCGAGTCCGCATCGCGCGGAGCCGGGGACCCACCCTCGCAGCACTGGGGTGAATCGGCCTGCCCCCAGGCCGTAGGGCGACTTCCACGTCCGAACCCGTCAGCTAACCCGGTAGGCGGCACATGGAAGAAGGAGCCCCCCTTTTGAAAGGCAAGCACAGCAACGGCAAGGGCGTTTTCGGCCTGAGCCCCCGCACCAATGGAGCGCTGCTCGGTCTCGCCGTGTTCGGCGTGGCCGCGGCGACGGTGCACGTGGCGGAGCGTCCGTCCGATACCGGTACGTCGGTCGCCGCCGTCAAGACCATCCCGCAGCCGCGAAAGGCGGACGCGACCGAGAAGTCCGCGAAGAAGACGGACGAACGGTCCGAGGTCATCGAGCGGGCCAGGTCGTGGAAGCCGCACAGTGCGGACCGGGTGCCCTACAGCCAGGTGAGGTCGCACGAAGGGTACCGGGCCGACTGCTCGGGGTATGTGTCCATGACGCTGGGGCTGCCCAAGCCCGGGCAGAACACGGTCGGCCTGACGTCGTCGCGCTACACCGAGCGCATCAAGATGTCGGAGCTGAAGAAGGGTGACCTCGTCATGGACGCGGAGGGCACCAACACCACCCGGCACGTCGTCATCTTCGAGAAGTGGGCCAACAGCCGGCACACGTCCTACTGGGCGTACGAGCAGCGCGGCCGGTACGGAACCGACTACCGGACGCGCGACTACGGCCTCGACGCGGGCAGCGAGTACAAGGCCTACCGGCCGAAGAAGCTCAGCGACGCCTGACTCCCCGGATCGGGGTGCCCGGAGAGCAGGGTGATTCCCTGTTCTCCGGGCGCTTCGGTCAGGTGGAGCGCACCGCCCTGATGGACTCCTTCAGGGAGCCCACGGTGGCCATGACCGCGGTGGGCTCGTAGCCGCAGTGCGCCATGCAGTTGGCGCAGCGCGGGTCGCGGCCCCGGCCGTAGGAGTCCCAGTCGGTCTCGTCCAGGAGCTCCTTGTAGCTCTGCGCGTAGCCGTCCGACATCAGGTAGCAGGGACGCTGCCATCCGAAAAGCGAGTAGGACGGGATCGCCCAGGCCGTGCACGGGAAGTCGATCTTGCCTTCCAGGAAGTCCAGGAAGAGCGGCGAGTGGTTGAGCCGCCAGCGCTTGCGGTTCCCGTCCGCGAACGCCTTGCGGAACAGTTCCCTCGACTCCTGGACGCCGAGGAAGTGCTCCTGGTCGGGCGCCTTGTCGTAGGCGTATCCCGGCGAGATCATCATCTCGTCGACCTGGAGATCGTCGTTCAGGTAGTTCATGACCTCGATGACGTTCTGCGGGGTGTCGGTGTTGAAGACGGTCGTGTTGGTGGTGACGCGGAATCCGCGGCGCTTGCATTCCTTGACCGCAGCGACCGCGTCGTCGAAGACGCCCTCCTTGCAGACCGAGGCGTCGTGCCGTTCCCGGAGGCCGTCGATGTGCACCGCCCACGCGAAGTACGGCGACGGCTTGAACTTGTCGATCTTCCGCGGAATGAGCAGCGCGTTCGTGCACAGGAACACGAACTTCTTGCGCTTCACGAGCTCGTTGACGAGTTCGTCGATCTGCGGGTGCATGAGCGGCTCACCGCCCGCGATGGACACCATCGGGGCGCCGCACTCCTCGATGGCGGCGACGGCCTGCTCGACCGGCATCCGCCTTTTCAGGGTGTCGGCGGGGTGCTGGATCTTTCCGCAGCCGGCGCAGGCCAGATTGCACGCGAACAGCGGTTCCAGTTCGACGATGAGCGGGAACTTCTCCCTGCCGCGCATCTTGTTGCGGAGGATGTAGGTTCCGATGCGAAGGCTCTGGCGAAGCGGCATGCTCATTGTGTTCGGACCTCCTTTGGCAGGGTGAATTCGGTCGTCTCCACCGTGACCGTGCGCTCCTCGGCGTCGACCGGTCCGAGGCCGCGCAGGGCGTCGACGACGGCGTCCAGCACGGACGGCGGCGCGGACGCCCCCGCCGTCAGCCCGACGACGCGGGCCCCGGCGAGCCGGCCGAGCGGGATGTCCGCCGGCCCGTCGATCAGCACCGCGGGCGTCCCGTGCGCCTCGGCCACCTCCACGAGCCGGCGCGAGTTGGAGGAGTTGGCCGACCCCACGACGAGGACGAGGTCGCTGTCGCGGGCGACGCCGGCGACGGCCCGCTGCCGGTTGGTGGTGGCGTAGCAGATGTCGTCGGTGTGCGGGCCGACCGCGTCCGGGAACCGGCCGGTGATGGCGGCCGCCACCTCGCCCGCCTCGTCGGCGGCGAGGGTGGTCTGGGTGAGGTAGGCGACGGGGCGGCCGGCGGGCAGCGACGCGACGTCGTCCGGCGTCTCGACCAGGACGGTCGAGGACGGCGCCTCCCCGAGGGTGCCCTCGACCTCCTCGTGCCCGGCGTGCCCGATCAGCGCGACGAGGTGGCCGGAGGCGGCGTACCGGCGGGCCTCGGCGTGCACCTTGGACACCAGCGGGCAGGTCGCGTCGACGACCCGCAGCCCGCGCCGCCCGGCCTCGTCCCGGACGGCGGGCGCGACGCCGTGCGCGGAGAACACCGTGACCGAGCCGGGCGGGACCTCGTCCAGCTCGTCGACGAACACGGCGCCGCGCCGGGCCAGGTCGTCCACGACGTGGGTGTTGTGGACGATCTGCTTCCGCACGTAGACGGGCGGCCCGTGCAGGTCGAGGGCGCGTTCCACGATCTCGATGGCCCGTTCCACGCCGGCGCAGAAGGAGCGCGGCCCGGCGAGGAGCACCCGTCGCGGGCCGGTCGCGTCCGCCCATTCGCGCAGGGCGGGGCCGACGGTGCGCAGCCGCCGCAGCGCCGCCGTCCCGCCGGTGAGCGTGGCGGGGCCGACCAGCGGGCGGCCGGGCGTGTCGACGATGGCGCGGACGACGGCGAACGGCCGGTCGCCCGCCGCCTCCGCCAGCACCGAGGACTCCATGTCGGCGACGAGCGCGCCGGACGCGGCGAGGGAGGCGCGCTCGGCGCCGGACACGATGTGGTCCGTGGTGACGAGCGGCCCGCGGTGGACGGTCGCGCCGGTCGTGCGTTCCAGCAGCCCGGCCAGCGCCTCCGCCGACCGGCAGAGCACCGTCCCGGACGGGCCGCGGACCTCCGTCGCGACGAACAGGTCGCCGGGGCGGAGCCGCGCGTCCAGGGCCCCGCCGCAGCCGGCGACGGCCAGCGCCTCGTACTCGGGCAGCCGCCCGGCGGCGGCCCGCGCCTTGGCGGGCCCCATCCCGGTCCGGACGACGTCCCGTCCCACGGCCCGCGCCTCGATGGCGAGCGCCGCGCACACGACGAGGCGCGTCATGTGGCACCGCCCAGATAGCGGCCCAGCGCGCTGATCGGGAACACCAGCCGGTACAGGTGGTAGTTGATGTAGAAGTCGCCGGGGAACCCGGTGCCGGTGAACTGGTCCTCGTCCCAGTTGCCGTCCGGGCGCTGGTTCCGCACCAGCCAGCGGACGCCGGCGTCCACGGCGGCGGAGCGCTCGCCGGCGGCGAGCAGCGCCAGCAGCGCCCACGCCGTCTGGGACGGGGTCGACTCGCCGCGCCCGATCCAGGACGGGTCGTCGTAGGAGCGCAGGTCCTCGCCCCAGCCGCCGTCGGCGTTCTGGTGCTCCTCCAGCCACGCCACGGCGCGCCGGATCGCGGGCTTCTCCGGGCGGACCCCGGCGGCGATCAGCGCGGGCACCACGCCGCCCGTCCCGTACACGTGGTTGGCGCCCCAGCGCCCGAACCAGGACCCGTCCGCCTCCTGCGCCTTGAGCAGCCACACCACGGCCCGCTTGACCACGGTCGACTCGGCGAGGCCCTCCTTGGCGAGCGCCTCGACGACGTGCGCGGTGACGTCGGCGGACGGCGGGTCGATGACGGCGCCGAAGTCGCAGAACGGCAGCTTGGTGCACAGTTCGCGGGTGTTGTCGGCGTCGAACGCGCCGAAGCCGCCGTCCCGCGAGGCCATGCCGTTCAGCCACCGGACGGCGCGCTCGATCGGCGCCTCCGCCTCCGGCAGCGCCACCTTGCGCAGCGCGAGGATCGCCTCGGCGGTGTCGTCGGTGTCGGGGTAGACGTCGTTGTCGAACTCGAAGGCCCACCCGCCGGGCGGGGTGCCGGGCCGCCGGACGGACCAGTCCCCCGGGCCGCGCACCTCCTCGCCGACGATCCAGCGCCCCGCCCGCACCAGCGCGGGGTCGTCGGGCGCGGCTCCGGCGTCGCCGAGCGCGTTCATGGCGAGGACGGTGTCCCAGACCGGCGACTGGCACGCCTCCAGCCGGCGGCCCTTCTCGTCCCTGATCGTGAACCGCTCCAGGCCGTCCAGCCCGCGCTTGACGACCGGGTGGTCGAGGCCGTAGCCGAGGACGTTCAGCGCCATCAGCGAGTACACCCACGGCGGCTGGATGCCTCCCCAGCAGCCGTCGGCCTCCTGCCGGGCGATGATCCAGTCGGCGGCGCGGCGCATCGCGGCGGTGCGCAGCGGGCGCACCGGCGCCTTCTCGTACACGTGCAGGACGCGGTCGAGGGCGTTGAACGCCCGCCCCCAGCCCTTCGCGTCCTTCGGCGGCATGACCCCGCTGCGCAGTTCCGCCAGGTCGACCGGCAGGTCCCGGACGGGGCGCAGCGACCCGAGGATCGTCAGCGGGACGATCGTCTGCCGCGCCCAGCACGCCCAGTCGTACACGTTCAGCGGGACGCGGCTCGGCAGGTACATCAGCTCGGGCGGCATGACGGGCAGGTCGTCCCACGACCACTGCCCGAACAGCGCGAGCCAGATCCGGGTGAAGACGCGGCTGCCCTCGATGCCGCCCGCGTCCCGCGCGTACTTCGCGGCCCGCCGCATGTGGTCGGCGTCCACGGGGTCGCCGGCGAGCCGCAGCGCGACGTACGCCTCGATCGTGGTGGACGGGTCGGCGGGGCCGCCGTGGAAGTTCGCCCAGGTCCCGTCGGCGCGCTGCTGCGAGCGGATCCAGCGCGCCGCCTCCTTGGTGTCGGCGTCGGAGCGGATGCCGAGGAACTGGCGGAGCAGCAGATCCTCGGCGTCCATGGTGACGTTGGTCTCCAGCTCGGCCTTCCACCAGCCCTCGGGCGACTGCAGGCCGAGCAGGTGGTCGCGGGCCGCTTCGACGGCGGCGGCCGCCGCGCCGGTGAGCTCCGGGGCTTCCGTCGTGGTCATTCGGCGGTCTCCTTCTCGCGCGTGGCCGGGTCAGTGGTCCCGGGAGGTGACGAAGAGGGCGATGTCCCGGAACTCGGCGGCCACGTGGTCGTCCATCCCGGAGTGGTCGAGGTGCCGTTCGGCGGCGGCGATGCGGCGGTCGGCCTCGGCGGCGGCCCAGTCGCGCCCGCCGGCGGCCGCCACGAGCCGCGCCATCTCGCGCAGGGCGTCCTCGGACGGCCGTTCCGGCTTGGCGTACAGCTCGGCGAGCCGCGCGGAGTCGGGCGTCCCGGCGTTGAGCGCGTACACGACGGGCAGCGACTTCTTCCGGGCCCGCAGGTCGGACAGGACGGGTTTGCCGGTCGTCTCCGGGCTGCCCCAGATGCCGAGCAGGTCGTCCACGAGCTGGAACGCGAGGCCCATCTCGGCGCCGAACCCGGTCAGGCCGGTGACGAGCCGGGTGGGCCCCTCGCCGAGCATCGCGCCGATCGAGCAGGCGCACGCGAGCAGCGCGCCCGTCTTGTCGGCGGCCATGGTGACGCACTCGTCCAGCGAGACGTCGTCGCGCTGCTCGAACCCGATGTCGGACGCCTGGCCGGAGATGAGCCGCTGCGTGGCGGCGGCCAGGGCGCGCGCCGCCCAGTGCGCGCCCCGCGTCTGCTCGTCGAGCAGCAGCTCCTCCGACAGGGCGAGCAGCGCGTCGCCGCCGAGGATGGCGGCGGACGGGCCGAACACCGTCCACGCGGCGGGACGGTGCCGGCGGGTCCGGTCGCCGTCCATGATGTCGTCGTGCAGCAGCGAGAACGCGTGCACGAACTCGACCGCGACCGCGCCGGGCAGCGCCGTCTCGGGCGGCGCCCCGGCGGCCCGCGCGGACAGCAGCGCCAGCGCGGGGCGCAGCGCCTTCCCGCCCGCCTCCGCGGGACGCCCGTCCTCGTCGGTCCAGCCGAGGTGGTAGGCGACGACGCGGCGGGTCCACGGGTCGAGCCGTTCCGCGGCGGCGCGCATCGCCTGGTCGGCGAGCGCGCGCCCGTCGGTGATCGAAGTGGGAATGGTGGTCATCGGCCGCTCACCCCGTCGGTCCGCACCTGGCGCAGGTGCCGCCGGACGAGGCGGGCGGCGGTGAGGCCGCTTCGCACGGCTCCCTCCATCGTGTCGGGCCAGCCCGTGTCCGTCCACGCGCCGGCGAGGAACAGCCCGGGCAGCCGCGTCGCGGACGCGGGACGCAGCGCGCCGCTGCCGGGGCTCTGGCGGAACGTGGCGTGCCGCTCCCGCGTCACGAAGAAGTCGGTGACGCGGGCCCGGCGCGCGGCCGGGAGCAGCCGTTCCAGCGCGGCGAGGTACACGTCGCGCAGCTCCGCGGTGGGGGTGTCGATCCAGCGGTCGGCCGCCGAGACCGAGACCGCGAGGTACTGGCCGCCGCCGGTCAGGCCGCTCACCGCGGTCCGGTCGAACACCCACTGGACGGGCGAGCCGACCGCCGCGACGAAGGGCTCGTCCCTGCCGTCGACGCGCAGGACGGGCCGGTCGTAGACGACATGGACGTTGACGATGGGGCTGGAACCGAGCCCGTCCCACCGCGCCCGGTCCGGGGACGCCTCCTCGGGGACGAGCGAGGACGCCGCCCGGTGCGGCACCGCGATCACGACGGCGTCGGCGCTCACCGGGGCGCCGTTGACGACGAGCTTCGGCCCGGCGTCCACCGCCGTCACCTTCGCGCCCAGCTCGACCCGTCCGCCGCCGTGCCTGATCTTCGCCGCGGCGATCGTGCCGTGCAGGTCGCCGAGCGGGATCGTGGGGACGCCGATGTCGGCGGCGTCCGAGCGGCCGAGGAGCGCGGTCTGGCACACCATCGCGGCCGGGCCGAGCGCGGCGTCGTCGACCCGGATGTTGAGGGAGGCGGTGACGAAGAGGTCCCAGAGCGCGTCGCGGGCCCGCGGCCGCTGGCCATGCCCGGTGAGCCAGCCGCCCATGCTGAGCCGGTCGAGCGCCGGGTCGTCCGGGTCGAGCCGGTCGAGCGCGAGGGACGCGCGGACGGCGCGCAGCCGGTCGGCGGGCGGCAGCAGGCGGTAGCCGGCGAGCGCGGGCAGCAGGTGCAGCGGGCCGGGGGCCTTGGCGCGGCGCAGCCGCCCGCCGGGGCCGTCCGGGGTGAGGACGCGGACGTCGAAGCGGTCCTGGACGCGGACGCGGTCGGTCGCGCCGAGCCTGCCGAGCAGCCCCTGGTACGCCGAGCAGCACTTCAGGAAGATGTGCTGCCCGTTGTCGACGGTCAGGCCGTCGCGGGTGAAGGAGTGGGTGGCGCCGCCGAGCCGGGGGCGCGCCTCGTAGACCGTCGCCCGTATCCCGGTCTCCTGGAGCGCCAGCGCGGTCGTGACGCCGGCGAGGCCGCCGCCGACGACGGCGACGTCCGGGCCGCTCACCGGTGGACCCCGGACATGGCCAGCGCGGACACGGCCGCCTTCTCCCATGCGGGGAGGGACGTGCGCGTGTCGAGCGCGGCCAGCGGGTCGGCCTTGATGCGTTTCAGCAGGTGCCGGTAGATGCCCGCCATCGCGCCGGCGCACGCGGCGCTGCGCCGGTCGAGCATGGGCAGCAGCCGGAGGCCGGTCGCGTACCACTCCTCCGCCCGGTCCGCCTCGAACCGGATGAGGCCCGCCAGCCGCTCCGGGTCGTCGGTCAGCCGGCCCGACGCGTCGCGCTCCAGCGTGACGCCGAACCGGGCGAGGTCCTTGGCGGGCAGGTAGACGCGGCCGCTCAGCCCGTCCTCGCGGACGTCCCGCAGGATGTTCGTCAGCTGCAGCGCGACGCCGAGCGCGTCCGCGCGGGGCGCGGCCGTCTCCGGGTCGGACGTGCCGAACACGCCGAGCGACAGCCGCCCGATCGCGCCCGCGACGCACCGGCAGTACCAGTGCAGGTCGTCGAAGGTGTCGTAGGTCTCACCGCGGACGTCGGCCTCGCAGCCGTCGATCAGCTCGCCGAACGCCTCCAGCGGGATCGGGTAGCGGTCCGCGGCGTCCGACAGCGCGACGAGCACCGGGTCGGACGGGTGGGCGGCGGCGCCCGCGAGGCGCTCGCGCTCGTCGCCGAGCCGCGACAGCCGGGCCGCGGGCGGCGCGGCGTGGTCGTCGCCGATGTCGTCGACGCGGCGGGCGAACGCGTAGACGGCGCTCAGCGCGCGCCGTTTCGGTGCGGGAAGCAGCCGGATCCCGTACGAGAAGTTGCGCGCCTGCGAGCGCACGACGTTCTCGCAATGCCGGTAGGCGCTGGGTGCGTCCATCCACTATCTCCTTCCCAGTGTCCGCGACCACTCGGCCAGCAGCCGCGCTTTCCTCGGGCGTGACGGGCTTCCCAGGACGTCGTAGGCGCCGCGTTCCAGTGCGGCGAGGGCGGCGAGCCCGCCCGCGACGTATCCGGCGACGGCGACGCGCGCGAATCCGCGGAGCGCGCTGGTGAGGGCGGCGCCCTCGTCCAGCAGCGCCGCCGCCCGCCCGGCCTGGAGGGCGACGACGCCGCGCAGCCGGGTCGGCGTGATCGCGGCGGCCAGGTCGTCCTCGGTGCAGCCGAACCGCGTGAGGTCGTCGCCCGGCAGGTAGATCCGGCCGTTGCGGTGGTCCTCGCCGACGTCCTGGCAGTGCTCGATGATCTGCAGCGCGGTGCACACCTTGTCCGACAGCCGGAGCCGGTCCGGGGTGGCGGCGCCGAACACGTGCAGGACGATGTGCCCGACCGGGTCGGCCGAGTAGGCGCAGTAGCCGAGGAGGTCGTCGAACGTCCGGTACCGGGTGACCTCCTGGTCGCGGCGGTTGGCCTCCAGCAGGCGGCGGAACGGCTCCGCGGGGATCCGGCACGCGGTGATGGTGCGGGACAGGTCGCGCAGGACGGGCAGTTGCGCCCTCTCGCTCGCGTAGACGCGGTCGAGATCGCGTTCGACCAGGTCGAGCAGTCCGGCCCGCTCGGCCGGCGGCGCCTCGTCGCCGATGTCGTCGACGAGCCGGGCATAGCCGTACACGTTCAGGAGATGCTCGCGATGGCGCGCGGGGAGCAGCCGGGTGGCGACCGGGAAGTTCTCCCGGGACTGGAGTTCGAGGCGGGTACGGCGTTCCTCGGTCTCGTTCCACAAACGCTCGCTGACGGACATGGCGTTCCTTCGAGGAGGCGGCGGCGCAGGGCGTTCATCGATGGCCGATATCCGGGTGCCGACCTGGTAAACATGACCCATCGCGAACCCCTGTGCCCTACGTCCCCGAACCGCTCCGAGAAACCTCCAAAATAACCGGCTTTTATCATCTTAGGCCGGAAGTGGTCAGCCGGGAATATGTGATCCCGACGGCGCGGGATCACCGCTGGGCAGCACTTTTTTCCATTCCGTTATGTTGGACCCGAGTGGAGACTTGCGTCTAACTCCGAGGCTCGATTCGAGTCCCGGGAAGGGCCGGTCAGTAGGCGGCGAGCAGCCGGGTGAGGATCCGCTGGGTGTGCTCCGGCGGCGCGGCCTCGGTCACCAGCGTGTTGAAGACGTGCCAGTGCCGCTCGATCTCCGCGCGCCGCGCCGGGTAGGCGGCGCCGTCGGCCCGTTCGAGGTACACCATGTCGGGCAGCCCCTGCTGCGGGAACCGGACGAGGGTGAGCGGCGCGTCCCCCGCGACCCTGCCGCAGATGCCGAACGGCGCGATCTGGACGGTGACGTTCGGCCGCGCGCACAGCTCGGCGATGTGCCGGAGCTGGCCGCGCATCGTCGCCGCGCCGCCGATCGGACGCCACAGGGCCTGCTCGTCCAGGACCACCCAGAGGTTGAGCGGGCGCGGCCGGCGGCGCAGCACCCGCTGGCGGCGCAGCCGGAGCTCCACCCGCCGCTCGACCTCCTCCTCGGGGGCGACGCGGCGGATCATGGCGCGCGCGTAGTCCTCGGTCTGGAGGAGGCCGGGCACGAACTGGGCCTCGAACGTGCGGACCAGCCGGGCCGACTGCTCGGCGCTCAGGTAGGGCCGCGCCCAGCGCGGGACGATGTCGCCGTCGCCGTGCCACCAGGCGCGTGCGGTCGTCTGCTCGGCGAGGGCGAGCAGGGTGGTCTGCTCGTCGCCGTCCGCCCCGTAGCGGGCGAGCAGCCGGGCGACCTCGCGCGGCCGGCCGCCGGCCCGGCCCTGCTCCAGCCTGGCGATCTTGGACTCGGAGCCGTGCACGATCAGTCCGGCGTCCCGCCGGGACAGCCCGGCCCGCTCCCGCAGCTCGCGGAGCCGCCTGCCGAGCAGCATCCGGGGGACGAGCGGATCCCCGTGGGGGCGTGCGGCGCGGGCGCGTGCCGACCGGCTGCTGCCGGTGCTCGTGACGGAGGCCAACGGGACTCCTCGTCGGGGGGATCGGCCGGACGACTCACTATAGCTTCACGCAGCGCGGCGGAGAGGAAACGGTGCGCGACCTCGCCCCGGCGTCAGGGTTTACGCGCCACCGCGCACAGGGTCGGAAGCTCTTCGACCTCGATGCCGGCGACATCGGGACGCCACGCGCCGCTCGTCACGAGCCCCGGCTCCTCCATCTCCAGTCCGTCGAAGTAGGCGCGGATGAAGTCGGGGCCGCGCAGCCGGAACGGGATGGCGCCGGTCTCGTCGTAGGCGCGCTGCGCCGCGTTGAACGCCTCGTTCTGGTCGGTGGAGTCGTGCAGGATGAGGTAGCTCCCGGACGCCAGCGGCTCCAGCAGCCCGCGGACGACGCCGAACGCCTCGTCGGGGTCGACGATGTGCCCCATGACACCGATCAGCAGCAGCCCGACCGGCTGCGACAGGTCGAGGATCTCCGCCGCCCTCGCCATGATCGTCTTGGGGTCGTGCAGGTCGCAGTCGATGTAGGACGTCCGGCCCGCCGCGGTGCCCGTCAGCAGGGCGCGGGCGTGCGCGAGGACGAGCGGGTCGTTGTCGACGTAGACGACCCGCGCGTCGGGCGCCGCACGCTGGGCCATCTCGTGGGTGTTGTCGACGGTGGGGAGCCCGGTCCCGCAGTCCATGAACTGGCGGATGCCGCGTTCGAGGGCGAGGAACCTGATCGCGCGGTCCATGAAGTAGCGGCCGGCGCGCGCGATGGGCACGATGCCGGGATAGAGCGAGACGTACGCGTCGCCGGCGAGGCGGTCGACCTCGTAGTTGTCGGTGCCGCCGAGCCAGTAGTTCCAGATCCGGGCCGACTGGGGGACATCGGTGTTGATCTTCGTCTCGGGCCCCTGGTCCGGGCCGCTGGTGGCATCCGTCATGGGTCAGACGCTCCTTCGGGGGGCGCTCCGGCGTGTCCCTGCAAACGTAGACCCGCCGTCCTCGGGCCGCCCGGGAACGCGAAATTCGGCTCTGTCCGCATTGCCTTTCGGGACACGAATGTCGGGTATACCCATGAGGCTGCCGCGCCGCAACGCGCCCCGCGGGGCGAACGCGAACACCGCCGACCCTTAATGATCACTTACCGTGCGGTCAGAATGCCCTCGCCGGGACGCACGAAGCTCACACCCGTGGACCAGCCCACATGCACGGCCAAGGGCCGTCGTTCCACACCAATCCCGCGGACGCACGTACTTCACAGGGCGGCGTCCCGACCGTGAAGGCCCTCGCGAAGAACACCCGTACGGCCCGGCTTCCACCGCATGACCGCGCCCGATCAAGAAGCCGGCCGGATTCCGCCGATCGTCGCCCTCAGCGTTTTTCTGGACGTCTCCATAGAACGCCGCAGACCGCTCGTGTCGCGCCGCCCGGCCATGACCGCCGCCGGGCGTCCGCGAGCATTGCCGCACGCCGGGTCCGCCACCGCAATCGAGACCCCCGCCCAGCCGTCGATCGCGACATTTGTCTCATTTCTCGCATTCCACCCGAACTGCGAAAGAGAAGCCCGGGGAAAGCGCCGCACAGCGGGCCCTGCGGACACCGGTAACGCCGGTGACGCCGTCAGCGGGTGGCCCAGACCGCGATGGCCAGCGCCACCCGGTCCTCGAACCGGAGCGGGTCGCGGCCGGTCAGGGACTCGATGCGCGCCAGGCGGTGGCGGAGCGTGTTGGGGTGCAGGAACAGAGCGCGGGACGTGGCGCCGACCGCGCCGCCCATGTCCAGGAAGGTGCGGAGGGTCTCGGTGAGCCGGGTGCCGTGCGCGCTGTCGTACTCGTTAAGCGGCCGGGCGATCTGCTCGAGGAACGGGGCCAGCTGGTCGTGGTCGAGGCGGCCGAGCAGGGCCTGGAAGGTGGCCAGGTCGGAGGCGTGCACGACGCCGCCGGCGTGGCGCGCCGCGTCCAGCGCGGTGAGGCTCTCGGCGAGCGACACCGGCAGGTGGTCGAGCGATCCGGCGCTGCCGACGCCGGCGGGCTCGGACCAGGCGTGCGCGTCGTTGGTGACGAGCAGCGCCATGTCGCCGTCCAGGCCGAGGACGCCGGGCAGCGCCTCCTCGACGCCGTCCATCGCGATCACGAGCAGGGCCGCCGGGTCGAGCCCGGCGTCGTCGATCCGCTCGCGGAGCACCTCGGCGGACGCGTGGCCCTGCTGGATCATGCGGAGCAGCCGCCCGGTCTCCTCCCGCTCGTGCCGCTCGTCGCGGGTGAACGCGAGCCGCTCGGCGAACCACTCGGTGAAGCTCAGGAACGGGACCTCGGCCGGCACCTCGGCGAGCGGCAGGCCGATGCGGTCGCAGACCTCGCGCAGCGCCTCCGGCACCTCGGCGGTGACGTCGCCGACGCCGTAGCCGATCGCGCACGCCCGCCCGGCCTTCACGGACTCGGCGAACGCCGCGCAGGCGCCCGGGTCCCGCAGCGACGCGCCGACCGTCAGGACGATCTCGCCGCCGCGCAGGTAGGGCCCGGGATCGAGCAGCTCGGTGGAGTGCGCCCAGCGGATCGTCCGGTCGAGGCCGCCCTCGCCGGCGACCAGGCGCAAGTGGAACCTCGGCACCTCCAGGAGCTGCCGGACGGTGAGGTGCGGCACAACGGGATCGCTGGTCACAGTTTCACCTTCTCACCCGGACGGGCCCGTGACGGGTGCCCGTGACCGTGTTTTGGGAGAACCGTGCTTTGGAGAAGGGCACGACGTCCCGGGCGTGCCGTGGTGCGATCGGCCAAGAAATCGGCTGTTCCCTTGCCACCTGGGGTTATGCCGGGTTTGCCTGGGAACTTCGAAGCGAATGTCGAGGTGATCAGATGCGCGAGCGGGTCGCACTCGTCACCGGCGCGGCGAGCGGGATCGGCGCCGCGATGGTGCGGGAGCTGGCCGGGCGCGGCTGGCGGACGGCCGCCCTTGACCTCGTCCCGGCGGAGGACGCCGACCACACGGTGGGCGTGGACGTGGCCGTCCCCGAGCAGGTGACCGCCGCCGTCCGCCGGATCGAGCGGGAACTCGGGCCGATCGAGGCGGCGCTGTGCGCGGCCGGGCACTACGCGATCGTCCCGGTGTCCGACGTCGCCTGGGCCGACTGGCTGCGGATGCTGCGCGTCCACCTGGGGGGCGTCGTCAACGTGTGCCGGTCGGTGACCCCGGGCATGGTCGAGCGGGGCCGCGGCAGCGTGGTCGCGGTCTCGTCCGACCTCGCCATCGGCGGTTCGGACGGCGAGGCGCACTACGCGACGGCCAAGGGCGCGGTGATCGGGCTCGTCCGGTCGCTGGCGGCGGAGCTGGCGCCGTCCGGGGTGCGGGTGAACGCGGTGGCGCCGGGCCCGACCGACACGCCGATGCTGCCGCCCGACTCGCCGTGGCGCCGGCCCGCGTACCTGCAGACGCTGCCGACGGGGCGGCTCACGTCGCCGGAGGAGGTCGCGTTCGCCGCCGCCTACCTGGTGGAGGACGCGACGTTCTGCGCCGGAGAGGTCCTCTCCCCCAACTCCGGGGCGGTGATCTGATGGCGGTCGCGCTGGTCACGGGGGCGGCCGGCGGGCTCGGCGCGGCGGTCGCGCGGCGGCTGGCCGCGGACGGGCACCGCGTCGCCCTCAACGACCGCCCGGACCGGGACGTGAGCGGCCTCGTCCGCGAGCTGGACGGGCTCGCCGCGCCCGCCGACGTCGCCGACCCCGACGCCGTCGCCGCGATGGTCGCGGAGGTCGAGTCGGTGACGGGCACGCACGTCGGGATCCTCGTCGCGGGCGCCACCCACCTGACGACGGCCCCGTTCGGCGAGCACGACCCGGGCGACTGGTGGCGGGTCATCGACGTCGACCTCGGCGGGACGTTCGCGTGCGCGCAGGCGGTCATGCCGGGGATGGTGGAGCGCGGCGGCGGCCGGATGGTGCTGATCGCGTCCGAGGGCGGGCTGATCGGGATGCCGGGGGCGACCGCCTGCTCGGCGGCCAAGGCCGGGATCGTCACGCTGGCCAAGTCGCTCGGCCGGGAGCTGGCGCCGCTCGGCATCGCGGTGAACGCGATCGCGCCGAGCGTGATCGACACGCCGCGGCTGGCGGCGATGGCGGCGGACACCGGGATCTCCGCGGACGAGTTCCGCGCCCGGCAGGCGGCGCGGGTGCCGCTCGGCCGGGTCGCCTCGCCCGCGGAGATCGCGGAGGCGGTGGCGTTCCTGGCCGACGAGCGCATGCCGACGCTCGTCGGCCAGATCCTGCACGCCGACGGCGGCAGCACCCGGGCCCGCGCCTGACTCGGCGCCCCGCGGGGCGCCCGCTACCGCGTCCGGGTCTGATCGACCGAGCGCCGGACGTCGCGTCCGAGCTCGTCGAAGAGGTGCAGGGGAAGCTCCATCAGCGAGCGTTCCAGCAGGTCGGGGCGGGTCGCCGACGCCTCGATGGCAGCGCGGGCCTCGCTCTTGGTGAGCGTCCCCCCAGCGGCCTTCCGCGCCGCGATGAGGCCCTCGCGCCAGCCGTTGCCGAGTTTGCCGTGGGCCCGCGCGTACATGTATCCGAGGACGCGTCCGGCGTCCGCGGCGGGCTCCGCCTTCTCGGCGAGGACGAACGCCAGGTCGGGCCCCGGCGTGCTGCGGAGCAGCCGCGTGATGCGGTACTTCGGGCCGATGAGCCGGGCGAACTCCTGCTGGCCCGCGGCGTCCTTGAGGAAGGGCAGGTCGTTGCGGCAGACGAGGCCGGCGCGGCGGGCGTTCGAGGCGAGCAGCGCGCGGACGGCCGACGCGCCGAAGCCCGGATACAGGTCGACCAGGACGGTGCCGTGGTCCTGCAGGTTCCGGGGCAGCGGCGCGCCCAGGAACGCGGGCAGCGCGAGGCGGCGGCCGGGGGCGTCCGCAGGCCAGCCGTCCCCGACGAGCAGCGTCTTCCCGCCGGAGTCCGCGCCGAGTTCGAGGACGCGGGCGGCGGCCCCGGCGTCCAGTCCGCCGCCCGCCTCCACCGACTGGGCGCCGTGCGTGTACATGGCGGTCCGGGGGTCGTCGGCGACGGCCCTGGCGGCGCCGGCCGTCCGCCGGGTGGGGCGCAGCACGTACAGGGCCGCGGCGCCGCCGACCGCCTGCGCGCCCACGTACCGGTTGAAACCGGGCAGCATCGCCTCGTAGGCGAGGTGGAGCGGGTTGAGCGCCTTCTGGACGGCGAGCCCCAGCGCCGGCTGCCGCTCGCCGAACCCGTAGGCCAGCAGGACGCGGCCGTTGCGGTGGTCGCGGAGCCCCTGCAGGCCGCGGGCGACGAAGAGCTGGACGCCCTCCGGCGTGTACGGCGGGTCGGTGAACACCAGCTCGCACGACTCCCGCAGCGCGGCGGGCAGCCCCAGCCGCAGGTCGGCGAAGTGGCACCGGACGTCCCAGCCGCGCCGCGCCGCCTCGCCGTCGGCGAACTCCAGCAGCCGCTCGTCGACGTCCACGACGCTCGCCCGCAGGCCGGGCGCCCCGCCGGCGAGGAAGAGGCCGAGCGAGGACAGGTCGTGGTCGCCGACGAACAGCACGTGCGCGCCGGTCAGGTCGAAGCCGTCGAGCATGAACCGGGCCCGCTTGACCACGGTCTCGGCGGTGGCGGGCACGTGGTCGAGCGCCTGCACCGGCGGCGGCGCCGCGGCGATCAGCTCGGCCGCCGCGGCGATCGCCGCGGGGTCGCGGCGCGCGGACTCCGTCCACGGGTCGGCGGCGCCGAACGGCTCCCGCTCACCGAACACGCGGCCGTACTCCCCGACGTGCCGTCTCGCGACGCGCCGGCCTTCGCCGGACGGTTCGAGGTCCGGTTCCAGGGCCCGGAAGACCGCCTCGACCGTGCGCCGCGACGTCCCTGTCAGGGAGACGACCTCCTCGATCGTCCGGAACTCCGCGCCGGCCAGCAGGCGGCCGACCTGGTCGACGCGCCGGGCGTCGATCCCGAAGTCGGCCCGCAGCGCGCGGACGGCCTCCAGCGGAGTCTCCTGCTGCTCGGCATTCGTCATGGATCGGGCCTGCTCCGCTCGGCTGGGACGCTCGCGACCCGATCCTATGGTCCGTGCGCCGCGCGGCGCGCCGACCCGCTCCGTCCGTTCGCCTGCTTCCGGCTGGTCAGGGCCGTCGTCCCGAGATGACCGGCGATTTCGCCGATGTAGGGGGATCGGCCGCCTGCCGAGAATGTGCCCGTCCAGGAGCCGCCCGCCGGCTCCGCCCCGTTCCGGGGAGCCGGCTCCCGGCTCCTCCCCCCGAACAGGAGCGAAAAGACGTGCACCTCATCCCCCGAAGCGCGGCGAAAACGCTGCTCGCCGCGGCGCTGACCGCCGGTGCCCTCGCCGTCCCGCAGGCCGCCGCGCAGGCGGCCGACAACCCCTACGAGCGCGGTCCCGCCCCGACCGAGCAGAGCATCGAGGCGCTCCGCGGCCCGTTCGCGACGTCCGAGACGAGCGTGTCGTCGCTGAGCGTCACCGGCTTCGGCGGCGGGACGATCTACTACCCGACCAGCACCGCCGCGGGGACGTTCGGCGCGGTCGCGGTCGCGCCCGGCTTCACCGCCGACCAGAGCAGCATGGCCTGGCTCGGCCCGCGGCTCGCCTCGCAGGGCTTCGTGATCTTCACGATCGACACCAACACCCGGCTGGACCAGCCCGACAGCCGGGCCCGCCAGCTGGAGGCCGCGCTCGACTACCTCACGCAGCGCAGCAGCGTCCGGACCCGGATCGACGCGACCCGGCTCGGCGTGATGGGCCACTCGATGGGCGGCGGCGGCACGCTGGAGGCCGCCGAGGACCGCCCGCAGTTGCAGGCGGCGATCCCGCTGACCCCGTGGGACCTGCAGAAGAACTTCTCGGACGTGCGCGTCCCCACCATGATCATCGGGGCGCAGGCGGACACGATCGCGCCGGTCGCCTCGCACTCCGAGCCGTTCTACACGAGCATCCCGGCGTCGTCGGAGAAGGCGTACCTGGAGCTGGCCGGCGCCAGCCACTTCGCGCCGAACACCGCGAACACGACGATCGCGAAGTACAGCATCTCCTGGCTCAAGCGGTACATCGACAACGACACCCGCTACGACCAGTTCCTGTGCCCGGCGCCGGGCCGGGACCTGAACATCTCCGAGTACCGGGACACCTGCCCGAACTCGTAGCCGTCCCCCGTCACCGACCGGGCCGCCCGCCGCCTCCCCGCACGGGCGGCCCTTCGGCGTCCTCCGGGCCGTGCAGCCGCAGCGCGCTCAGCGCGAGGGCCAGCTCGACGAGGTCGCCGGGGCGGGTGAGCGCACGCCCGGTCAGCTGCTCGATCTTGCGGAGCCGGTTGAGGACGGTGTTGCGGTGGCAGAACAGCCGGTCCGCCGCGCGGGCCGCGGAGCCGTCGCACGCCAGCCAGGTCTCCAGCGTCGTCAGCAGCACGTCGCGGAACGCGGGGTCGACGTCGCCGAGGCCGCCGAGCGCGACATGGCCGAGCCGGCCGGCGAGGCGCGGCTGGGACAGGACGAGCGCGTCGGGAAGGCGCCGGTCGAGCCGGGCGATCTGGCTGCCGGGGCCGCGGCACGTCCGCAGCGCCAGCTCCGCGAACCAGCGGGCGCCGCCCAGCTCGGCCAGCGACCCGACGACCGGGCTGACCCCGGCGTGCGAGCGCGCGTACGGGCGGACGGCGGCGACGAGGTCGTCGAGGTCGGCGCCGCCGAGCGCGACGAGCGCCACCTGCGCGTCGGTGCGCAGCCGCCAGATGAACCGCATGCCGCCGCTGTCGGCGGGACGCCGGTCGACGCCGTCCCCGAAGCCGCACTCGGCGCCCAGCATGACGACGGCGTACCGCCCCGTCACGGGCAGGCCGAGGACGGACGTGGCGGTCGCGAGCAGCCCGCCGTCGGCGCCCTGCCCGTCCAGCAGCGCGTCCACGATCGCCTGGACGCGCTCCTCGGAGCGGCGCGCCAGCGCCAGCTCGGTGCGGTGGTAGGCCGCCGCGGCGGCGCCGGACTGCTGGTCGATCGTGTCCCAGGTGCGGGTCGCCTGCCGGATCAGCGCCGGGACGTTCTCCGGGTCGTGCCGGCCGACGACCTCGACGACCGCCTCCCAGAACACCCGCCCGGCGAGCCGGTAGGAGCGCAGCAGCTGGTCGAGCGGCTGCCCCTGGTGCGCCCGGCGCTGCCCGAGCCGGCGCGCCCAGTCGAGGTCGGCGCGGCCCCGGTCCGGGTCGAGGATGGTCTCGAAGCCGTACCCGAGCCCCGCGTGGCACATCTCCCACACGTCGTGCCGGAACGCGTCGTCCCGGTCGCCGCGGTCGGCGCCGGACAGGATCTCGGCGGTGAGCCGGTCGGCGAGGTCGGGCAGCCGGTCCGACAGCCGCAGTACCGCCTTGCGCATGATCGTCCGGTCGGCGTCCACCTGGCCGGCCAGATCGGTCCGTCCTCCCGTCATCGAGGGCCACCTCCAGCCGTCATCGAGGGCCTCCTCCAGCACAATGCGGGGGCCTCATCGTGCCATCAGGCGCCCGTACGGGCCATCACGGGACGGCCGGACTGTGCGGGCGCACAATCGCGGCCGGTCCGGATTGCGCCACGGCCACGCGACGGAAAACCGCTCTGGACCGGCGGCGGGTGCCCGTGTTGACCTATGGTCCCCTTCGCTTTTGAGACCCCGTCCAATAAAGGCCCCAGGGGAACCCCCTACGGCGCCGGGCCGAGGTCAGTTCCCGCTGAGGAGGGACCGGCATGACCCACCCCCACCCCCTTCACCTCCTGCACCCCCAGCACCCCCAGCACCCCCTGCACGGACGCGAACGCGAACTACGGGCGATCGAGGCGACGCTCGACCGGGCCCGCGGCGGGCGCGGCGGCGCCCTGGTCGTCGCCGGGGACGCCGGCGCCGGCCGGACGGCGCTGCTGGAGGCCGCCGTCCGCGCGGCCACGCCCGCCTTCCGGACGATCGGCACCACCGGCGTCCCCGGCGAGACCGGCGTCCCGTACGCGGGGCTGCACCGGCTGCTGCGGCCGCTCGCCGCGGAGACCGCGCGGCTGCCGCCCGCACACCGCGGCGCGCTCGGCACGATCAGGGCCGGGACGCCGAGCGCCGCCCGGCTCGTCCTGTACACGGCGGTGTGCGAGCTGCTGAGCCTCGCCGCGCGCAGCGGGCCCGTGCTGTGCTGGGCGGACGACGTCCAGTGGCTGGACCAGGGCTCGCTGGAGGTGCTGGCGTTCGCGGCGCGCCGCGTCCAGGACGAGCCGGTCGCGGTCCTGTTCGCCGCCCGCGACGACCGGGACGGCGGGGACGGCGGGGACGCGGGCGCGCTCGCGGGCATCCGGCGGCTGCGCCTCGCGCCGCTCGACGAGGAGGCGAGCCGGCGGGTGTGCCTGGACGCGGTGCCCGGCGGCGGCCACACGGCCGGCACGGGGGGCGGCGACCTCGCCGAGGAGATCGTCGACCTGGCGTGCGGGCGGCCCCTCGCGATCCGGGAGCTGGCCGCCGCGCTGACCTCGGGGCAGCTGTCCGGGGCGGCGCCGCCGCCGCGCTCGCTCCCCGCCGGCAGCTCGCTGCGCGCCCTCTACCGCCGCCGCCACCTGCGGCTTCCCGCCGGCGCGCGGCGGCTCGTCCTGATGGCGGTGGCCGAGGAATGGCTCGGCGCCGCGACGATGGCGCGGGCCGCCCGCGCGGACGGCATCGGCCCGGCCGACCTCGACGCGGCCCGCGAGTCGGGGCTGCTCCGGTTCGAGGGGGAGGGCGTCGCGGTCCGCAACCAGCTCGTCCGGTCCTCGCTGTGGGCGGACGCGTCGCGCGAGGAACGGCAGGACGCGCACGCGCTGCTCGCCGAGGCCCTCGCCCAGGAATGGCAGCGGCCCCGGCGGCTCTGGCACCTCGCGGCCGTCGCCGGCGAACCCGACGACCGGCTCGCCGGGGAGCTGGCGGAGGCGGCCGCGACGTCGCAGCGGGCCGGCCGGTACGCCGACTCGTGGCGGGCCTGGCAGCGCGCCGCGACCCTCACCGTCGAGCACGGCGTCCGGACGGACCGGTTCCTCGCCGCCGCCGGTGACGCCTGGGCGAGCGGCCGGTCCCGCCGCGCCCGCGCCATGCTCCGGCAGGTCCGGCCCCCGGAATGCGACGGGACGCGCGCGGCCCGCGCCGCCGTGCTGCGCGGCCAGGTCGAGGTCGCGGCGGGCTGCCCCGCCACGGCCGTCCCCGTCCTGCGGGACGCGGCCGAACGGCTCGCCGGGTCCGACGCGGAGGCGGCGCTGGACGCGCTGATGTGGGCGTCCGAGGCCGCCGACGCGTCCGGCGACACCCACGCCTACCTGGAGATCGCCGACCGCGCGGCGTCCCTGCCGCCCGCCGGCGGCGCGCGCGGCGAGCTGATGCTCGCGCACCTCGGCGGCATGGCGGCCATGGTCCGCGGCCGGCACCGGGAGGCGGCGGGCCGGCTCGGCGCCGCCGTCCGGCTCGGCGCGGACATCGCCGACCCGGCCGCCCGCGTGTGGGCGGCGCTCGCCGCGTTCGCGCTCGGGGACGGGCCGCGCACCCGCGCCCTCGCCGCCGAGGCCGTCGCGTCCGCGCGGCGGCTCGGCAACGCGCCCATCGAGTCGTACGCGCTGCTCGTCGCCGGTCGGTGCGAGGCGCTCCTCGGGCACCCGCCCGCGCCCATCGCCGCCTGCCACGACGGGCTCCGCCTCGCCCGCGCGACCCGGCTGCACGGCCACGCCGTCGAGCAGCTCGCCACCCTCGCGCTCACCGCCGCGTTCAACGGCGACGCGGGCGCCGCGAACGCGCACCTGGAGCCGCTCACCGGTACCGCCGACCGGCGCGGCCTCACCCGCGCCGCCGCGTTCGGCTCGTGGGCGCCCGCCTGCCTCGACCTCGCCGCGGACCGTCCCGCCGACGCCGCCGCGCGGCTGCGGCTGCCGGGCGGCGCCGGGCTCGCGCACCTCCCGGCCCGGCTGTTCGCCGTCCCCCACCTGGTGGAGGCGCTGGTCCGCACCGGCGACCACGAGGGCGCCGCCCACGCCTACGAGCGCTTCCGCGGCTGGACGGACGGCATCGGCGCCGCCGCCGGAACCGGCACCGCCCCCGGACGGGACGCGCTCAGCCGCCGCTGCCGCGCCCTGCTCGCCGAGTGCGACGCCGAGGCGGAGGAGCACTTCACCGAGGCGCTGCGCCTGCACGAGGCCGCCGGCGCCGTGTTCGACCTCGCCCGCACGGAGTTGCTGTTCGGGCACCGGCTGCGGCGCGGCCGCCGGCCCCGCGCCGCCCGCGGGCACCTGCGCGCCGCACTGCGGATCTTCGAGCGCTACGGCGCCGCCCCGTGGACCGCGCAGGCCCGCGCGGAACTGCGCGCCGCCGGGGAGACCGTCGCGCCGCCGCCGGCGCCGCCCGCGCCGCCCGTCCCCGGGCGGGGGTCGGGCACGGGCGGCACGCGGGGCCCGGCGCCCGCGCCGCGCGCGGCGGCGAACGGGTTCGGGACGCTCACCGCGCAGCAGGCGCACATCGCCCGGATGGCCGCCGAGGGCGCCACCAACCGGGAGATCGCGGCGCGGCTGCTGCTCAGCCCGCGGACGATCGACCACCATCTCCGCAACGTCTTCACCCGGCTCGGGATCCGGTCGCGCGTCGAGCTGGCCCGCCTCATCCGCTGACCCGCGGCGCCGCGCCGGGTCGCCCCGGACCGCGGCGCCGCCGGGGTCAGACCTCCTCGTACTCCTCTTCCTTCTTGGACGAGGCGGCCTTGGTGCCGGTGCTCTTGGCGTTCTTGGACGTGCCGGACGACGACTTGGAGCTCTCCGCCGACGACTTGGAGCTCTCCGGCTTGGCGGACTTCTCCTCGTCCTCCATGGCCTCCTCGTGCGTCCGGACGACCTCGCTGTCGCGGATCTCGCCGCGCCAGCCCTCGATCTCGTCCGCGCGGGTGAGCGACTGCGTCATCACGTACCGGCGGAAGTGCTTGAGCTCCAGGCGCGCCCGGCGGCCCTGCGCGCGCCACAGGTTCCCGGTGCGCTCCATGAAGCCCTGCGGGTGGTATTCGAGGACGACCAGGACGCGGGTCAGGTTCGGGGACAGCTCATGGAAGCTGACCGTCCCGTCCACGTGGCCCTTCGGGCCCTTCGACCGCCACACGACGTGCTCGTCGGGGACCTGCTCGACGATCGTGGACTCCCACGTCCGCGCCGACCAGAAGATCTTCGCCTTCCAGTTCAGCTTGGTCTCGTCGGCCTGGTCGACGCTGATGACCTTCTTCATGAAGGACGGGTAGTCCTGGAACTGCGTCCACTGGTCGTAGACGAGGCGGCGCGGCGCACCCACGTCGATGTGCTCGACGATGTTGGTGACCTTCACCTTCTTGCCGCCGCCGCCCTTGCCGCCCTTCTTGCCGTCGTCCTTGTTCTTGTCGCCGCCGGGGAGGGCGCCGGTGACGGTCTCCTTGAGCGACCCGAGCACGCCCTGGCCGTTGCGCTTCTCCTCGGCCCGCTCGCCCTTCTCGTCCTTCGTGTCCTTCGTGTCCTTCTCGCTCTTCGCGTTCTTCACGGGCGTCTCCGCCTTCTCCTCGGTGCCGGACGGGTTCCGCTCGTCCTTCTCGCCGTTCTCGTCCTTCTCGCCGTTCTCGCCGCCGCGCCCGGTGAGCGCCTTGCCGGCGGCGAGGGCCGCGCCGGCGCCGAGCAGGACGCCGCCCGCGGTGCCGACGGCCCGGCCGCCCGGCACGCCCTTCGGGAGGTTCTTGGCGAGCTTGCCCAGGTCGGGGACGCGACTGCGGCGCCCGCCCGGGAGGTGCTTCGTTATCTGTCCGATGGGCGTCCGGCCCATCAGGCTTCCGCGTGCCATGGTGCCTACCTCACTTGGGGTTTGTGACGATCTCGCCGTCGCGGATCTCGCCTCGCCAGCCCTCGACCTCGTCGGGGCGGATCAGCGCCTGTGTCATCACGTGACGGCGGAAGTGCTTGAGTTCGAGCCGGGCCCGGCGGCCCTGGGCGCGCCAGAGGTTGCCGGTCCGCTCGAAGAGACCGGCGGGGTGGTACTCCAGGACGAGCAGGACGCGGGTCAGGTCCGGGGACAGCTCGTGGAAGCTGACGGCCCCGTCCACGTGGCCCTTCGGGCCCTTCGAGCGCCACACGATGTGCTCGTCGGGGACCTGCTCCTTGATCGTCGACTCCCACGTCCGGCTGGACCAGAAGATCTTCGCCTTCCAGCTCAGCTTCTCCTCGGACGTCTGGTCGACGCTGACGACCTTCTTCATGAAGGACGGGTAGTCCTGGAACCGCGTCCACTGGTCGTAGACGAGGCGGCGCGGCGCACCCACGTCGATCTGCTCGACGATGTTGGTCGTTCTCCCCCTTCGTCCGCGCCCGAAGATGCGGGCCAAGGTCTCCTTCAGGGCCGTCCAGCCGAAGCTCAGCAGCGCGCGGAACGGGGACTTGCCGTCCCGCAGCGCCGTGATCCCCGCCACCGCGGCCTTGCCGAGCGGCCCCGCCTCCTCCGCCTTCGCGACCAGGTCCCGGGTCGCGCGCTCCAGCCGCCGTTCGATCCGGCGCAGGACCCGGCGCCGGAGGCGCCGGGCGGACAGGGCGGCCCGCCGGGCCGACATCACGGCCACGACCCCGCCGGCGCCCGCGGCCGTGCCGAGAGCTGCGCCGGCTGCGGTGCCGGTCCGAAATCTCATGTCCTGTCCACCTCGTCCGCTCGGGTACGGCGCCGGGTTACCCGGTCAAGAGAGGGCAAAACAGGACGCAGGCCAGCGAACGGGAGTCGGACGCCGCAGGGCGGGCGGCATGTGCGAACGTCCACGCTCCGTTGACCTGCGGCGTGTTGTTGTTATGGCAAGGCGGATAACAACAACACGCCGCAGGTGAACGGGGGGCTGGCGTTCGTGGAATGGGCGGGGGACGTCCCGGCGGGGGCGTCAGCCGGGCTGCTTGGTGTAGTCGCGGGTGTACCAGCGCTCCGGGCGCACCCTTGTCAGGACCATCGTCTCGGCGACGTCCTTCGTCGACTCCAGATACCTGGCGCCGTTCTCGACGCCGAGGTAGCGCTCGGCCAGCGCGCGGCGGTCCTCGAAGGACGGTTCCTCGAACCCGACGACCGGCCCCTCCACCGAGACGTACTGGTAGTAGGGCGGCGCGGCCCGCTGCACCACCAGGCTCACCCGTCCCGCCGCCCGGATCAGGGCCATCTTGCGGCTGTCCCGGCCGGTGATGAAGGTGATCTCGCCGCCCGGCTCGTAGGCGTACCAGACGGGCAGCGCGAGCGGCGCCCGGCCCGCTTCGTCCGCGACGCTCACTATGCCCACGTACGTTCCGGCGAGGAACGCCTCCCGCTCGGCCACGCTCATCGTCAAGGACATGACGGCTCCTCTCCGCTGACCCCAGCATGCCCGAGCCCGCCCCGCCTGAAGATCCGGCGGAACTGCCCGCTCGGCGGCGCGGCGGGGTTCGTTACCGGCGAGTCAGGGTGCACTTACCGATGGGGGCTATGTGCAGTTGTACCTACATGATTGGCGTGCGGGCGGGTGTACTCGTCCAGGTGCCGGCGCCGCGCCGTCGCGGGCCGTCCGGCCCGGTGGGTGAGGACGAGTGGGAGGCGGCGGATCCCATGGAGACCGAAATCATCGTGGGAATGATCGGGGCCGCCGCGACCGTCTCCGGCGCCGTCATCCAGAGGAGCTGGCACTGGCGCGGCGGACGGGTTCCGCACGGGGGCGAGGCGACGGAGTTCGGGCGTTTCCGGGAGGACGCGTCCTTCAGCGTCGACGAGGTCGTCAAGGTGCTCGACCTGCGCCGGTCGCCCGGGGATCCGGGGGTGACGGTCCTCACCGACACCTATCTCGTGCGCCGGACCGCCGAGAAGGGCAACGGGCTCGTCTCCTTCTACGGGACGAGCGGCACCCTGGAGGCGCGGTGCGTCTCCCACCCGGGCGCGGGGCACGAGTTCGGCCCGATCGAGTCGCGGCACATGCCGGTCAACTGCGCGATGGGCGTCGACCTGCGCGGGCTCGCGATGGACGCCGTGGTGCGCGTCATCAACGAGGTGACCTTCACGGGGGCCTACGACCGGGTGCCCGTCGAGAACTTCGAGACCCACATCGACCGTCCGACCCGGGCGCTCGTGTTCGTCGTCCTGCTGCCCGAGCGGCACCCGGCCGTCGACATCACCGGGTTCATGCAGACCGGGCGGAGGACGGAGAAGAAGGCCGACCGAGAGAACGGCCCGATCCTGGTAGGCGGCGGTACGGTCGCGCATTGGCGGATCACCCCGGAGAAGGGCCGCTGGCTTCCCGCCGAGGCCCGGTACCGCGTTGAGTGGCATTGGCGGCCCGCCCCCGGCGGAGGTCACGAGCTGCACAGGGCCGCCGCCGAGGACGGGACGTGACCCCCCGCGAACACGAGGAGAGAGATGGCCGGCCCAATCGGACTGGACGCGAATCCCTGCGAAGTCGGCCACTGGAAACCCGCCAGGACCTTTCCCGACCTCTATCCCGGCGACTGCCCCGACCACGACTACGTGCTGCTGAACGACCGGGTCCACGCGCTGCGCCATGAGGGCGGCGCCACGTTCTCCATTCCCGGATACGGCACGGAACTGGACGCGCTCCTGGTGGCGCGCGGGCTCCCCCGTCTGGAGGAGCGCGTGGCGGTGCTCGCCTACGGGGCGAACCGGAACCCCGCCACGCTGCGCATCAAGCATGACAACTACGGCTACCGCTCGCCGAACGGCGCCGACCTGTGCGTTCCGGTCCTTCGCGCCACGCTCGCGGACGCCGATGTGGCGGGCTGCGGCATCCATGGCCAGGGGTATCTCTACGGCGAGCTGCTCCTGCGCACCGAGTACTGCCGCGGGACGACGCTCGAGGCGCGCGTCTGCATGGTCGACCCCGACCAGCTCCGCGTCCTGAACGACAGCGAGGGGATCCGGCAGGGCGACTACAGGCTCGCCCGGATCCCCGGCGTCCGGCTGGCCGCCCTGGACGAGCCCATCACGGCGGTCGGCTACGTCGCCGGCGCCCGCACCTGGGTCTCGCCCGTCCTCGGCGCGCCCCTCGGGTTCGCGTCCGTGGCCGCCTCGGGGCGCCGCTACCCGTCGATGACCGCGACCGAGGGCCTGGACCACGTCCTCGGGACGCTCGGGCTGCGCGCCGACGTCGCCCGCATCACCGGGCTGGACGACGACGACCGGCTCGCCGCGAACCTCGCGAAGTATCTGAACGGCCAATGGTGGTACTCCCTCAACACGGGTCGGCGGGCCATTCCCGGATACGAGCGGGTCCTCGCCCTCTTCCGCACGCGGATGAGCGAGAGCCTGCTGCCCGTCCGCACCCTGGACCATCTCGCCGAACTCGGCGGCGTCCTCGACGCGGAGGCCGCCTACACGCCCGGCCGCTCGCTGAGCTGGGCGACCGCCCCGCCGGGTCCGGCGTAGCGTCGGCGGCGGACCCGCCCTCCGGTGGTGGCCTGGTCAGTGCGGGCCTCGCGGACGAGGCGGAAGGGGTCTCCGCCTCCCGGCGGAACGCCTGGGGCGGGAGTGGCCAACGCATTCCGGGGCCGGGGTGCGGCTTGTACTGTTTCCGCGTGCTCATGGGGCGGGATCGGGAGAGGGGCCGGCTCGCCGGGCTGCTCGGAGACGCGCGGGCCGGCCGGAGCCGGACGGTGGTGATCCAGGGCGAGGCCGGGATCGGCAAGACCGCGCTGCTCGGCCAGATCGCGGCGGACGCCGGAGACATGCGGGTCGTCCGCGGCACCGGAGTCGAGGCCGAGACCGAGCTGGCGTTCAGCGGGCTGCACCAGATGCTGCATCCGTACGGCGACCGGCTCGACGCGCTGCCGGGACAGCAGGCCGCGGCGCTGCGGTCGGCGCTCGGGCTCGGCTCGGGTCCGGCCGGCGACCGCTTCCTGATCGGCGCGGCCACCCTCACGCTGCTGTCCGAGCTGGCCGCCGACCGTCCGCTGCTGTGCCTGGTCGACGACGCGCAGTGGCTCGACAACGCCTCGCTGGACGCGCTGCTCTTCGCCGCCCGCCGGCTCGCCGCCGACCCGATCGCGATGGTCTTCACGGCGCGGGACGGCGTCCGCCCGTTCCCCGACCGCGGCCTGGACGTGGTGCGGCTCGCCGGCCTGGACCGCGCCGCCGCCGGAGACCTCGTCGCGGCGCGCGCGCCGGGGCTGACCATCCCGGTGCGGGAACGGCTGCTGGACGAGGCCGCCGGCAACCCGCTCGCGCTCATCGAGCTCGCGGACGCCCTCGGGTCCCGGCCCGTCCGCAACGCCGGGCCGCTGCCGGTCGGCGGCCGGGTCCAGGAGACGTTCCGCCGCCGGCTGGCCGACCTGCCGGACGCCACCCGCCGGCTGCTCCTGGTCGTCGCCGCCGACGGGACCGCCGACCTCGGCGTCGTCCTGCGCGCCGGGGCCGCGCTCGGCCTCGCGCCCGCCGACCTCGAACCCGCCGAGGAGTCCGGGCTCGTCGTCCTGGACGGGGAGGAGGTGCGGTTCCGCCATCCGCTCATCCGCGCCGTCACCTACCAGGACGCCGCCCACCACCGGCGGATCGCCGTGCACGGAGCGCTGGCCGGGGTCCTCGGCGGCGACGAGCACGCCGACCGCCGCGCCTGGCATCTGGCGGCGGCCGCGACCGGCCCGGACGAGGACGTCGCCGCCGAACTGGAGCGGGCCGCGCGCCGGGCCGGGCGGCGCGGCGGGTCGGCCGCGGTCGCCGCCGCCTACGAGCGCGCGGCGCGGCTCAGCACCGAACCGGAGGGCAAGGCGCGCCGGCTCGTGCACGCGGCGCGGGCCGCCTACGACGCGGGCCGTCCCGACCAGGCCACCCGCCTCGCCGCCGAGGCCGAGCACCTGTCCGCGCGGGACGGGGTCGTCGCCGAGGCCACGTTCATCCGCGCGCAGGTCGCCTACGAGCGCACGTCGCCCGCCGCCGACGCGACGCTCGCGCTGCGGGGCGCGGCGCTGATCGCCGGGAGCGATCCGGAGCAGGCGGTGTCCATGCTGACCGAGGCCGTCTGGTCCGCCCGCGACGCGGGCGCGCACGACCTGGTGCGGCAGGGCGTCGAGCTGCTCGGGCGGTTGCGGCTCCCCGCGGACTCGGCGAAGGCGCGGGTGGCGGCGGGCCTGATCGCCTACGGGCGGCTGCCGGACGGCGCGGCCGAGGCCGTCCCGCCGATGCGGGCGCTGTTCGAGGCCGCGCGGACGGGCGAGGTCGGGGACGCCGTCGACCGCGTCATCGCCGGTTTCGTGGGGCTCCTCGTGGCGGACGACCGGGCCGCGACCGACCTGCTGGAGGGGATGGCCGCCGACGCCAGGGCCGAGGGGGCGCTCGGCTGGCTGCCGTACATCCTGGAGGCGCTCGCGATCGGCCGGGTGCTGCTCGGCGATCTGCGCGGGGCCGACGCCGCGACCGCGGAGGGCCTGTCGCTGGCCGCTGACATCGGCATGGACACGCAGGTCACCGCCCTGAAGGGCGTCGCGGTCCGGCTGGAGTCCGACGCGGAGCGCAGCCGCGCCATGGCGCCGGACGTCCTCGCGCACGCCGGCGTCCACCCGACCAACGCCGCGCTGGCGTCCTGGGGGCTCGGCCTGCACGACCTCGCCGGCGGGCAGGCCGCCGCCGCCCTGGAGCGGCTGGACGGGGTGTGCTCCGGTCCCGCCCGGCACGACGTGCTGATCCGCGCCGTCCCGGACCACGCCGAGGCCGCCGTGCGGGCCGGGCGCCCGGACCTGGCGCGCACCTACCTGCCGGCGTTCGAGGCTTGGGCGGCGGCGACGTCCTGCGGGGCTCTCCCGGCCCGCTGCCGCGCCCTCCTGGCCGGCGGCGACGCGGCGGAGGAGCACTACCGCGACGCGCTGGAGCTGCACGGCGACCGCGCCTACGACGCGGCGCGGACCCGGCTGCTCTACGGCGAATGGCTGCGCCGGCGGCGGCGCCGCACCGAGGCGCGCACCGAGTTGACCGCCGCCCGGGACGCGTTCGCCCGGCTCGGCGCCGCCGGCTGGGCCGAGCGCGCCCGCGCCGAGCTGGAGGTCCTCGGCGACCGTCCGGCGGCCAGCGCCGGGGACGCCGACCCGCTGAAGCGCCTCACCCCGCAGGAGCTGCAGGTGGTGCGGCTCGCCGCCGCGGGTCTCAGCAACCGCGAGATCGGCGCGCACCTGTACCTGAGCCCGCGCACGGTCGGGCACCACCTCTACAAGGCGTATCCCAAGATCGGCGTGACCCGCCGCATGGAACTGGCCCGCCTCGTATCGGACACATGACTTAACCGCGCCTCCGTCGCCTCCCGGTCGTGCTCGCGCGAAATCCCGTCCGGACGCCCGTTCCGTCTTCTGGCCAGGGCCGTTCAGGACCGGTCCGGCGACCGATGCGGGCCGTCCGGCCGCGCGCCTAGCGTCGAGGCAATCTCGAACGGACGGAGAACGACATGCTTCTGGAGAACAAGACCGCGGTCATCTACGGCGGTGGCGGATCGATCGGCGGCGCCATGGCGCGCGGCTTCGCCGCCGAGGGCGCCCGCGTGTTCCTCGCCGGGCGCACCCCGGCCAAGCTCGACGCCGTCGCCGCGGGCATCCGGGACGCCGGCGGCCTCGCCGAGACGGCCCTCGTGGACGCCCTGGACGCCGACGCCGTCAACGGCTGGGTCGACTCGGTCGTGGAGACCGCCGGCAGCGTCGACGTCTCGGTCAACCTCATCTCCCACGACGCCCTCTTCGGCCCCCTGATCGAGGTGTCGGCCGACGACTTCGCCCGGTCCATGGAGAAGATCGCCCGCACGCTCCTGCTGACGACGCAGGCCGCCGCCCGCCACATGGTCAAGCAGGGCTCGGGCGTGATCCTGTACTTCGGCGGCTCCGACAGCGGGAACCGGATGCCGGGGCTCGGCAACGTGCAGATCGGCTGCGACATGGTCGAGGCGATGCGCCGGCAGTGGGCGTGCGAGCTGGGCCCGCACTCGGTCCGCGTCCTGTCGATGAAGACCGGGGGCATCCCCGAGTCCATGGGGGACGCGCCGGAGATGGACGCGGTCAAGCAGCAGATGGCGGACGCCACCCTCACCAAGCGCGCCGCGACCCTGACCGACGTCGGCCGCATCGCCGCTTTCCTGGCGTCCGACCACGCCGCCAGCATGACCTCGACCCAGGTCAACATCTCCGCCGGCGCCCACGTCGACTGACACACCCGCCCCTCCCGTTGACCTGCGGCGTGTCGTTGTTTTCCGCCTTGCCATAACAACGACACGCCGCAGGTCAACGTTGGTCGGGGGCGGGTTCGGCGTCCAGGGAGCGGACCAGGCGGACGGCCATGGCGCGGAAGGCGTTCAGCTCGGCGTCGGAGAGGGCCTTGAACCAGTCGGCGACGGCCGCGTGGTCGGCGGGGTTGCGGGCGCGCCAGTAGTCGGCGTTGACGGTGGTGGTGCTCAGGACGCGGCGCCGGCGGTCGTCCGGGTCGGGGCGCGTGGCGAGCATCCCCTTGCGTTCGAGGGACGAGACGAGTTGCGCGACGTTCTGGTGCGTCGTGCTCAGGTACGCGGCGGCCTCGCTGAGCGAGGGGCTGCCGAGGTGCTCGACCGCCGTCAGCAGCGCGGCCTGCTGGGTGGTCAGGCCGTCCGGGCGGAGCCTGCCGTCCATCCGGTTGCGCAGCCGGAGCGCGAGTCCCAGCACGGCCTGGAACGCCTGGACGGCGTCTCGGGTCTTCTCTTCCTCCATCATACGCAATATATTACCTAATATGATCGCACTCCTGCCACACGCCGCGTACCTGTCCGAGACCTCCCGCATGCTGGAGATCCACCGCGCGCTGGCCGCCCGCGGCGCCCCCGTCCGGCTCGCCACCCACGGCGGCACGTACGAGCACCTCATCGACGTCCCCTACGACGTGATCCCGCCGCACATGGACGCCGAGCGATGCGCCCGCTTCGTCCGGGAGGGCGTCGGGATCGGCCCCTACGACCAGTCGGTCTACAGCGACGAGGAGATACGCGCGCACGCCCTGGCGGAGGCCGAGTACTTCCGGACGCACGGGGTGCGCGTCGCCGTCACCGGGTTCACGCTCACGGCGCTGCTCTCGACGCGGCTGGCGGGGGTCGCGCTGGTCACCGAGCACCAGGGGATATTCGTCCCGCCCATCACCGGCGAGTACACCGCCGACCTGCCGGTGCACTGCGACGGCTTCAACCGGGTCGCCGCGTCGCTCGGCGTCGAGGGCGTGCCGAGCCTCGCGGCGCTGCTCATGGGCGACCTGGCACTGGTGCCCGAGATCCCCGAGGTGGCCGGCGTCCCCGCGTCCGTCCTGGAGGCGTGGACGCCCGGCGCCGACCCGCGGTACCGGCCGGGCACGCGGCTGCGCTACACCGGCCCGCTCTTCGCCCACCTCGACCTGCCCGTCCCGCCGGAGGTGGACGCCTTCCTGGACGCGCCGGGCCCGGTCGCCTACGTGGCGCTGACCAGCACGGACGCCGACCTGGTCCGCGCGGTCACCGCGGCGCTGCCGGCCGTGGACGGTCTGCGCGTCCTGGTCGCGGCGACGGTGCACGACCTCGGCGACCTGGACTCCGACCGCGTCCTCGTCGGCGGGATCCTGCCCAGCCACGAGATCATGCCACGCGCCGCCCTGGCGGTGACCGCCGGCGGGCAGGGCAGCGTCCAGACCGCGCTCGCGTCCGGCACGCCGCTCATCGCCCTCCCGCTCCAGCCCGAGCAGGCGCTCAACATCGCCGTCGCCGAGAGGCTGGACGCCGCCCGCACCCTCGCGCCCGACGCCGTGCCCGGCCTCCCGGCGCTGGCGAAGGAGATGCTGTCCACCGACGTCCACCGGCGGGCGGCGTCCCGCATCCGCGACCTGTACCGCTCCGCCGACGGCCCCGGCCGCGCGGCCGAGGCCGTCATCGAACTCCACGAGACCACGCGGGCCGCCACGGCGCCGGCCTAGCCGGTTGATGCGCCGCGACCGCTGTGCGAACTGCGCGGGCCGCGAGCCGTAGGGAGAAGAGCGGAAACGGCGCACCTCATGGACGGACCGGTCCGCGTCCTAGAACACGTGGGCCGCGTCCGCGCCGGCTATGCGCGTGCCATTCCGGAGGAGCAACCGCGTTCCCTCAGGGGGTGATGACGAGTTTGCCCCGGGTGTGGCCGCTGCGGCTGGCGTCAAAGGCGGCGCCGGTCTCCTCCAGCGCGAAGGTCCCGGACACCTCGCTCTTGAGCGCGCCGCGGTCGGCGAGGCGGGCCAGGTCGGCGAGCTTCGCGCCGTCCGGGCGCACCCAGATCCAGTGGCCGCCGTGCTCGTCCGCGGCCGGGTCCGCTGTGGACACGTGCCGCCCACCGGAGGCCAGGACGGCGAGGGTCGTGTCCAGCTGGCCGCCCACGCAGTCGGCGACGGCGGTCACCCCGCCCGGCGCCAGCTCCCGGACGCGCTCCTGCAGCCCGTCCCCGTAGGCGACCGGCTCGGCGCCGAGTCCCCGCAGGTAGTCGTGGTTCCGCTCGGACGCCGTGCCGATGACGCGGGCGCCGCGGTCGCGTCCGATCTGCACCGCGAAGCCCCCCACCCCGCCGGCCGCCGCGTGCACGAGCAGGACGTCGCCCTGGCCGATCTCCAGCCGGTCGAGGGCCCGCTGCGCGGTCATCCCGGCCAGCGGCAGCCCGCCCGCCTCGTTCCAGCCGAACGACCGCGGCTTGTGCGCCACGTCGTCCGCCGAGACCGCGACGTACTGCGCGAACGTCCCGGCGCCGACGACGTCCTTGCGGGCGTAGGACATGACCTCGTCGCCCACGGCGAACTCGGGCGTGTCGGGGCCGAGCGCCCGGACGACCCCGGCGACGTCCCAGCCGGGGATGACGGGGAACACCGCGTCCATCATCCCGTCGAGGCCGCCCGCCATGACCTTCCAGTCCACGGGGTTGACGCCGGCGGCGCGCACCTCGATGAGCACCTGGCCGGGGCCGACCTTCGGGTCCGGGACGTCCCCGACCTTCAGCCGCGAGTCGTCGGACGCGTACGAGTCATAGGTGACGGCGCGCATGCCTCCACCCTGCCTCCGCGCCCGCCGCCTAAACCAGCGAAGCGTAGGGATACTCCTACGTTTGACAGGTAGGAAATCACCTACATATCATCGGCCTCATGAACATCACGCATGTGCGACTGCTGACCGTCCCCGTCTCCGACCTGGACGCGGCCAAGACCTTCTACGCGGACGCCCTCGGCTTCGAGGTCGTCATGGACCGCGCCGCCGGGCCGATCCGCTGGCTGCAACTCGCCCCGGAGGGCGCGGAGACGAACATCGTCCTCGCCGACCACGTCCCGGCGCCGCCGGGAAGCCTGCACGGGCTGATGCTGGAGACGTCGGACCTCGACGCCGACTGCGAGAGACTCCGCGGAGCCGGCGTCGGCGTCGACGGCCCGCACGACCTTCCGTGGGGCCGCCAGGCCACCCTCGCCGACCCCGACGGCAACGGCATCGTGCTGGCCGCCCGGTGAGCACGGACGTCTTCGCCGCGCTGGCCAGCCCCGTCCGCCGCGAGCTCACCGCGCTCCTGCTGGACGGCCCGCGCCCGGTCAACGACCTCGCCGCGCACTTCACGATGAGCCGTCCGAGCGTGTCGGAGCACCTGAAGGTGCTGCGGGACGCGGGGCTCGTCACCGAGCAGCGCCACGGCCGGCAGCGCATCTACCGGCTGGAGCCCGCCCCGCTCCGCGAACTGTCGGAGTGGCTGACCCCGTACGAGCGGTTCTGGCGGGAGAGGCTGGCGGCCCTCCGCGAACTCCTCGACGAGGACGACCTGTGAAGTCCGCCCGGCACGGCGGATCTTGTCACCGAGAAGCGGCGGGCTCCGGACCGGGCCCGCGGGAAGGCCGGGAAATGAGCGATGAGCACGCGTCGATCAACGTGGACGAGTTCCTGCCGCATCCGCCCGCGAAGGTGTGGCGGGCGCTGACCGAGCCCGAGCTGATGGCCCGCTGGCTGATGCCGAACGACTTCGAACCCGTCGTCGGGCACCGGTTCACGTTCGCCGCCAAGCCGATCCCGAACGTCGGCTTCGACGGGACGATCGCGTGCCAGGTCACCGACGTCGACAAGGAGCGCCTCCTGCGCATCACCTGGAACGGCGGCGGCCTCGACACGACGGTGACCTGGCGGCTCGTCCCCGAGGGCCGCGGCACCCGGCTGTTCATCGAGCACGCCGGCTTCGACCTGGACGACCCCGTCGACGCCCACGCGTTCCGCGGCATGGGCAGCGGCTGGCGCACCGACGTCCTACGCCGCCTCCGCGACGTCCTGGCCGGACTCGCCTGACGCCGTCCGGGAGTCAGTGCCTCAGGCGGACCGCCCGGCGGGCGGGTCGGCGTAGACGCCCTCCAGCATACCGGTGGCCTGCCCGATCTCGATGAGATGGCCGTCGGGGTCGCGCATGTAGCAGCGCAGCTCGGCCTTGCGATCGATCGGCTCGGTCAGGAACTCGGCGCCCGACGCGGTGGCCTCCGCGTAGAACGCGGCGATGTCGGCCACGCGAACGTTCATGAACGCCGAGACCGGACCGCCGGGCTCTGGGGGCGCCAGCGTGACGTCGGGCTTGTCCGGGGTGGGCCCGCCTCCGGGGTTCATGATGATCCAGGTGTTGGCCACCTTCACGATGGCGGGATTCTCCTCCAGGACCACCTCGCCGCCGAAGACACCCGCGTAGAACTCACGCGAGCGCACCACGTCCCGCACGGTGAGGAAATGCGTGATCACCAGCCCGGTCTCCGGCGCCGGCAGCCGCCCCCGCTCCACCATCCACGCCCCCGTTCGACGACACCGCGGTCCCCGCGAACCTGCCCGCCCCCACCCCGCCCAACCCACCCACCCCGTCGTCTTGCCGGGGTGGGTGCTCGGGGAGGTCAGACGACCGGTTGCAGGGGCGCGTCGTTGGCGAACTGGGTGTTGTAGAGGTCGGCGTAGCGGCCGCCCGCGGCCAGGAGGGTTTCGTGGGTCCCCCGCTCGATGATGCGGCCCTCCTCGATGACCAGGATCAGGTCGGCGGCGCGGACGGTGCTCAGGCGGTGGGCGATGATGACGGCGGTGCGGCCGTCGAGGGCTTCGGCGAGGGCCTCCTGGACGGCGGCCTCGGAGGTGGAGTCGAGGTGGGCGGTGGCCTCGTCCAGGATGACGACGCGCTGGCGGGCGAGGAGGAGACGGGCGATGGTGAGGCGCTGGCGTTCGCCGCCGGAGAGGCGGTAGCCGCGTTCGCCGACGATGGTGTCGAGGCCGTCCGGCAGGCTCTCGATGAGGGTGTCGAGGCGGGCGCGGCGCAGGACGTCCCACAGGTCGTCCTCGGTGGCCTCGGGACGGGCGAGGAGGAGGTTCTCGCGGATCGACTCGTGGAACAGGTGGCCGTCCTGCGTGACCATGCCGAGCGTGTCGCGGATGCTCTCGAAGGACAGGTCGCGGACGTCGACGCCGCCCAGGCGGACGGCGCCGGAGTCGACGTCGTAGAGGCGCGGGAGGAGTTGGGCGATCGTCGACTTGCCGGCGCCCGAGCTGCCGACCAGCGCGACCATCTGGCCGGGTTCGGCGCGGAAGGAGACGTCGTGCAGGACGTCGACGCCGCCCCGGGTGTCGAGGGTGGCGACCTCCTCCAGGGAGGCCAGGGAGACCTTGTCGGCGGACGGGTAGGCGAACCGGACGTTGTCGAACTCGACCGAGACCGGCCCGGACGGGACGCGGCGCGAATCGGGCTTCTCGGCGACCAGGGGGTCCAGGTCGAGGATCTCGAAGACGCGCTCGAAGCTGACCAGGGCGCTCATCACCTCGACGCGTGAGCTGGCGAGGGCGGTCAGCGGCGCGTAGAGGCGGGTGAGCAGGAGGGCCAGGGCGACGACGGCGCCGGCGTCGAGGTGGCCGCGCAGGGAGAGGAAGCCGCCGAGGCCGTAGACGAGGGCCAGGGCCAGCGCGGACACCATGGTGAGCGCGGTGATGAAGACGTGCTGCACCATCGCGGTGCGGACGCCGATGTCGCGGACGCGGCGGGCCCGCGCGGCGAACTCGGCCGACTCGCGGGCGGGGCGCCCGAAGAGCTTCACGAGGGTCGCGCCCGGGGCGGAGAAGCGCTCGGTCATCTGCGTGCTCATCGCGGCGTCGTGCGCGGCGGCCTCGCGTTCGAGGCGGGCGAGGCGGGAGCCCATGCGGCGGGCCGGGAGGACGAAGACGGGCAGCAGGACCAGGGCGAGCAGCGTGATCTGCCAGGAGATGCGGACCATCACCGCGAAGGTGAGCAGCACCGTGACCATGTTGCTGACCACGCCGGAGAGGGTGTCGCTGAAGGCGCGCTGGGCGCCGATCACGTCGTTGTTGAGGCGGCTGACCAGCGCGCCGGTGCGGGTCCGGGTGAAGAACGCGACGGGCATGCGCTGGACGTGGTCGAACACGGACGTGCGCAGGTCGAGGATCAGCCCCTCGCCGATGCGCGCCGAAAGCCACCGGTTGGCCAGCCCGAGACCGCCCTCGGCGACCGCGAGGACGGCGATGAGCACGGCCAGCCACACGACGGTGGACGTCGAGGAGTGGTCGACGATCGCGTTGACGACCCATCCGGCGAGCACGGGCGTCGCGACCGCGATGACCGCCATCACCACGCTGAGCAGCAGGAAGGCGGCCAGTCTCCGTCTGTGGGGGCGGGCGAACCGGCCTATGCGGCGCAGCGTGCCCTTGGAGAACGGCCTGCTGTCCCGCGCGTTCATGGCGTGGTGCAGCGACATCCACGCCGTGACTTCCATGTCCATGAGATCCCCTGGTGATCGTTAGGCTGGAACAGCAAGCATGAGACCTCAAGAAAGGTTGAGGTCAAGTCGTCATCGCGACCAGCATGGCCCGCGGGTACGACATTCCTCGGAGGGATGCGCGACTGTGGATATCGAGAGGCTCCGGAGGGACACTCCCGGCTGCGCGAAGGTGGCCCATCTGAACAACGCCGGCGCGGCGCTGCCCCCGATTCCGGTCATCGAGGCCGTCAGCGAGCATTTCGCACTGGAGTCGACGATCGGCGGGTACGAGGCGGCCGAGCAGAACGACGCGGCGATCCGGCACTTCTACGACGCCGTGGCACGGCTCGTCGGCGCCCGCGCGGACGAGATCGCCTATGTGGAGAACGCCACCCGGGCATGGGACATGGCGTTCTACTCGATCCCGTTCGCCGACGGCGACCGCATCCTGACGACGACCAGCGAGTACTCCAGCAACGCGATCGCCTACCAGCAGATGGCGGCGGCCAAGGGCGCGCGGGTGGACGTCGTCCCGGACGAGGCCGGCGGCACGCTCTCGCTGGACGCGCTGGAGGCCGAACTCGCCAAGGGCGATGTCCGCCTCGTGTCGCTCAACCACGTCCCCACGCAGAACGGGCTCGTGAACCCGGCCGCGGAGGTCGGACGGCTGTGCCGCGAGCACGGCGTCCTCTTCCTTCTGGACGCGTGCCAGTCGGTGGGCCAGCTCGCCATCGACGTGAACGAGATCGGCTGCGACATGCTCTCGGCGACCGGGCGCAAGTACCTGCGCGGCCCGCGCGGGACGGGTTTCCTCTACGTCCGCCGCGAGATCCTGCGGACCCTCGTCCCGCCGTTCCTCGATCTGCAGGCCGCCACCTGGAAGGCACCGGACGGATTCGAGCTGCGCGACGACGCCCAGCGCTTCGAGACATGGGAGCGGTACGTGGCCGGCCAGATCGGGCTGGGCGTCGCCGCCGCCTATGCGGCCGACCTAGGGATGGCGGACATCGAGACCCGCGTGACCGGGCTCGCGGCCAGGCTGCGTGAGGAACTGGCCGCCCGGCCCGGCGTCGCCGTCCTCGACAAGGGGGCGCGGCCGTCCGGGATCGTCACGTTCAGCGTGGACGGCCACGACCCCGCCGCCGTCAAGGACGCCGCCAGGAAGCACGGCGTCAACATCAACGTCACGAACCCGCTCTCACACGGATATGACCCGGACGCCCGTCCGGCGGCCGTGCGGGCGTCCGTGCACTACTACAACACCGAAGAGGAGCTTGAGCGGCTGCTGGCCGCCCTGCCGAAGGAGTGAGCGCGCCCGGGGCCGGAGGATGGGCACCGGTGGCGGCCTCCGGACGCGCCCACTGGTCATGAACCGCGAGGGCTCACGTGTTGCCGCGTGCGGCGCTGATGTCCGCGAGCGCCGACGAGGAGTCCTTCTCCATGGCGAGGTCGCCGATGGACACGATCCCCACCGGACGCCCGTCCTCCATGACCGGGAGCCGCCGCACCGCCCGCTCCCGCATGATCTGCGCGGCCTTGTCCACGGAGTCGTCGGGGCCGACGGTCGCGGTCACGCGGCTGGCGATGCCGCCGATCTTCGCCTGGGCCGGGTCGCCGCCGGCGGCGAGCCCGCGGACGACCAGGTCGCGGTCGGTGACGACGCCCTTGAGGTCGTCGCCGTCCGCCACCAGCACGGCGCCGATGTCCTCGTCGCGCATCGCCCGCGCCACCGTCACGAGGTCGAGTTCCGGTGACACCGAGGTCGGCGAACCGGTCATGATTTCGCGGATCTTCGTGGCCATGGACTGCACACTCCTTGAGCCTCGTGGGAACGCTTCTGCCGGCCCGGGATGATTTCGGCCCTACCCGACACGAACGCACTCACTCACGACGTCCTGAATGCGGCGAACATCCGGTCCGCCCCCTCCGGCTCCCACTCCAGCCGGTTCGGATCCCGCCGCGCGGGACGCACCGGAACCGTGTCGAACTCGATCGAACCGCCCTGGCCGAAGGCGCGGGCGAGCGCCTGCGCCTCGCCCGCGCCCAGCCCCGGAGTGCTCTTGACCGACCTGGTCGCGACGGCCAGGAACCTCGCGAACCGGACGGGGTCCCTGCGCATCCGCTCCCGGGCCTCGCGCGCCAGCGCCGCCAGGAACTGCTGCTGCCGCTTGATGCGGGAGAGGTCGGAGCCGTCCCCGAGCCCGTACCGGGCCCGGACGTAGGCCAGCGCCTGCCTCCCGTCCAGCCGCTGCTCCCCCGCGGGCAGCCGCAGCCCGGCCTTCGGGTCGCGGACGGGCCGGGGCAGCGTCATCCGGACGCCGCCGAGAGCGTCCACCATCCCCCGGAACCCGGCGAAGTCGATCACCACGACCCGGTCGATCCGGACTTGCGTCAGCGACTCCACCGTCTTCGCCGCGCAAACGGCGCCGCCGGCGGTGAACGCCGAGTTGATCAGTCCTGTGCGCCCCGGGAGGGCCGTCCCGTCCGCGGTCTCGCACGGCGGGATCCGCACGAGCGAGTCGCGCGGGACGCTCACCGCGCGGACGCGCCGCCGGTCCGCCGGCACGTGCACAATGATCATGGTGTCCGAGCGCGCCGCGCGGCCGTCGCCCCGCTCGTCCGAGCCGAGGACCAGCACGTTCAGCGCCCTGCCCACCACGGGAGCGGTCGTCCGCGTCCCCACGGGGTCCGCGTCCCGCCCGTGGAACATCGTCGCCGGGACGAGGATCGCCGCCGCCGTCACCGCCGCGACCAGGCCGAGCAGCGTCCACCGTCCCGGGCCGCGGCGGCGGTGCCGGGCCGCGTCCAGCAGCCGGTTCCGCTGCCGGACGAGCGAGGCCGGCGGCTCGTGCTCCAAGTCCGGGCCGAGGTCACGGATCAGGTCCAGGTCGTCCACGCTCACGCCTCCTCACGCGTCGGGTCGGTGTCGCCCAGCGCCGCGCGCACCTTGCGCCGGGCGCGGTTCAGCCGGGAGCGGACGGTCCCGACCGGAATGCCGAGCGCCCGCGCCACCTCCTCGTAGGTCAGATCGCCCCACGCCACCAGGAGCAGGACGTCCCGGTCCCTTCCCGGCAGCCCGGACAGCGCCTCCGCCAGCAGGGGCCGCGACGCCGACGCGGTCACCCCGGCCGCGACCCGCTCCGCGAGGCCCTCCACCGGACCGTCCACGGGGCTCCGCCGCAGCGCCCGGTAGCGGGCGCCCTCCGCCCGGTGATGCCGCGCGACCAGCTTCGTCGCGATGCCGAACAGCCACGGCCGCGCGTCCCGCTGCGCCAGGTCGTAGCGGTGCCGCTTGCTGAACGCGACGAGGAACGTCTCGCCCACGACGTCCTCCGCGGGCTCCGGCCCGAGCCTGCGCGAGACGTAGCGGTACAGCATCGCGGAATAGCGGTCGAACAGCGCGGCGAACGCCTCAGGATCGGTGAGCGAACCTTCGACGAGAGCGGCGTCGCTGTCCTGCGCCGTCGGAGGTACGGTCATCGCGGGCACCATGGCATGCGCACCGGGCCTTCCCGTGCGGGGACGTTGTCAGCGGTGTATCTCCGCACCGCCCCGCCCGGGTTCACGGACACGGCCGCCGCGGACGCGGATCGGCGCGAACCTTCCCGATAAACTGCGCATCCTTCACTATGCACGGGGTTGTCGGGGGGACCGCTCCGCGCCTGCCTGTCGAGGTCGAGCCGAGGAGGGCCGGGGACGTGGACGACGACGCCGAGCGGGAACCGGACACGTCCGAGGACGAGCAGGACGCCTCCCGCGCGGCGACCGCCGAGTTCCGCGTCCCGGCCAAGGTCGACCTCACCCGTCCGGACATGGCGGTCCGCCGCCCCGCCGAGGACGAGCCGTCCCCGCCGAAGGCCGTCTGGTACGTCCAGTTCTCGCCGCCGGCCGAGGAGACCTCGGACGACGCCCCCGCGCAGGACGAAGAGCCCTCGGACACGGCCGAGCCGGAACGCCGGACCCAGCCCACGCCTGCCCCCGCTCCCCCGCAGGACGACCCCGCCGACGACCCCGCCGACGACCCGACGAACACGCGCACGGACCTGCCTCGCCCCACCCAAGACGAACCGGAGCAGGACGAGCCCGCAAGCTCGGAGACAGAATCCGCACGGCGCGCACCAGGGCGCACCCCGCCCAAGGACGCGCCGCGTCAGCAAGAAGAGGAAGAAACCAAGCCCTCCGACACCCGGCCGGCGCCCCCGCGCCACGCGTCACAAGGCACCCCGCCCCCAGACGCTCCGACGCAAGAGATCAGGGCCGGAGGCCCGGCTCCCGAGCCGGCGCAGCCGGAACCGGCGCGCGCACAACGCCGGAGACCGCAGGCTCCTCCGCCGCAGGAAAACCGGAACGAAACCACGCCGTCCGGTACCCAGCCAACACCCCCGCGCCACGCATCACGACCCACCCCACCCTCGGACGCTCCGACGCAAGAGAACCGGGCCGAGAACACAGGGCCGGGTGCCCAGCCAGCGCAGCCAAGTGCCGCACGGCACGCGCCTAGACGCACACCACCTGCGAACGCTCGGCCGCAGGAAGAGCGGGACGAGAACACGCCCCCTGGCGGCCAACCGGCGCCTCCACGGCACGCGCGAAGGCACATTCCGCCTGCGGACGCTTCGTCGCAGGAGAGTCGGGGTGGGGGTGGTGCGCCGCCGGAACGTCCTGCGCAGGGGCGGCATGGCGCGCCGTCTCAAGGCGCGCCGCGGCAGGGAGGCCCGAGCGACGGGCGGGACGGGGCGGCACGGCAGCGTCAGGAAGGCTTTTCGGACGCGTCCCCGCAGGGGCCACGGCCGCGCGCCGGGGCTCCGGTGCAGGGTCGGCCCGAGGGGCAGGGCGTACCGCGGCGGGGTGAGGCTTGGCGCGAGGGGCCGCCGCAGGGCGAGGCCCGTGGGCGTCCGCGCGCGGCCTCTCCTGAGGGGGCGGCTCCAGGGGCGCCGCCGGTGCGGCGGCGGCCTGGTGACGGCCCGCACGAGGCGGCGCCGGCCGGGCTCGCCGGCCCGTCAGAGCCGCGGGCGGCGGGCATGCCGGTTCGAGAGCGGCCCGGGGACGTGCCGGGGGCGCCGCAGGACGCCGCGGTCACGCGGGTCGAGCGGTTGCCGGTCGTGCAGGGGTCCGGTGAGTATCCGTCGGCGCGGTCGTCGGGGCAGTGGAGTGTGCCCTGGGACGGGACGGCGCCGCCCCAGCCGCACCCGCAGCCGCAGGAGGCGCCCGAGGAGCCTGCGGACAAGTCCAAGCGGCGCGGGCTCGTCGTGCTCGTGGCGGCGTTGGTGCTGGTCGTGGGCGTCGTGGCGGGACAGCTCATCAGGCCCGTGCCGGACCCGACGATCCGGCTGGCCGTCGCGTCCAGTCACGCGTTCCCCGGCCAGGCGCCCGCGTTGCCGTGGCCCGCGGCGGGGCAGGCGGCCGTCTACGTGGAGGGCCTCGGGACGATGGGCTCGTCCGGCGGGGCGGCGCCGACGCCCACGGCGAGTGTCGCGAAGGTGATGACGGCGTTCGTGTACCTGCGCGAGCATCCGCTGAGGCCGGGCGAGCCGGGGCCGGTGCTGACGGTGTCTCCGGAGGCGGCGGCGCAGATCCCGATGCGCAGGAAGCGGGAGGAGTCGCTGCTCGGGGTGACCGCGAACCAGCGGCTGACGCAGCGCAAGGCGCTGGAGGCGCTGCTGATCATCTCGGCGAACGACGTGGCGCACGAGCTGGCGCGCTGGGACTCCGGCGACGAGCGGGCGTTCGTCGCGAAGATGAACGCGGCGGCGGCGGAGCTGGGGATGACCAGCACGCGCTACACCGACCCGAGCGGCTACGACTCCGGCACCGTGAGCACGGCGCAGGACCAGGTCAAGCTGCTGACGGCGGCGATGGACATACCGGCGTTCGCGGAGATCGCGAACAACCGGGCGTACGTGCCGGACAACGGCGGCGCGGCGCGGGAGGGCGGCAACTTCCTGCTGGGGCAGTACGGCGTCGTCGGCGGCAAGACCGGGTACACGGACGCGGCCGGCGGCAATTTCGTGTTCGCGGCGCGCAAGAGCGTCAGCGGCGTGCGGACGCTGATCATCGGCGCGGTGATGGGGCAGCGGTCGCCGAGCGCGGCGGGCGCGGTGACCGCGGCGGCGCGGCTCGTCACCGCGGCCGAGGGGGCGCTGACCGCGGTGACCCTGGCGCCGAAGGGCGCGACGGTCGCGCGGGTCGACGACGGGCTCGGCGGGACGACGCCGCTGCGCGCCGCGGCGCCGGTGACCGTGGTCGGCTGGTCCGGGCTGACGGTGGCGGTCGGCGTCACCGGTGATCCGCCGCATCGGGGCGGCGCCGGGGAGCGGGTCGGGGCCCTGCGGGCGGGGGCGGCCGCGGTCCCGCTGCGGCTCGGCCGGACGCTGGACGAGCCGCCCTACCTGAGGCGCCTGATCAGGCTGGCCTAGGCGTACAGGGCCGACAGGAAGCGGATCAGCAGTGCCTCGCGGGTCGCGGGCGGCAGCGCGTCGAGGATGGCGTTGACGACGGCCATCTCGGGTTCGCCGCCGCCCGCCAGGTCGACGCCGACGGAGGCGAGGAGCCCGGCGAAGCCGGCGTCGTCGAGGCTGTCGAGGTCGAGGCCGGCGAGCGCGTCGACCAGGTCGGACGGGACGTCGGGCGGGCCGGCGGCGCGCGCGGCACGGGCGGCCCCGGCCAGCGCGTCGAGGAGCGCGTCGACGTCGCTGACACCGGTCAGCGTGAAGTGCAGGTTCGGCGGGATGCCCTGGTAGGAGAGCTGCGGCTGGAAGAACCAGCCGCGCCGCCGGGCCTCGTCGGCGATGACGAACACGTCGAGGGCGGGGTCGGACGACGCGACCGCGACGAGCGGTGCGGCCGGGTCGCCGAGGACGCGCAGCCCGGGGATGGAGGCAACGCCGGCGATGAGGCGTTCCGCCGATTTCATGGCGGTCTCGGCGAGGTCGCGGTAGCCCTGCGCGCCGACCGCGTTGAGGGTCGCCCAGGCGGCGCCGAGGGGCCCGGCGCTCTTGCTGCTCTGGACGGTCGCGTTGATGACGGTGTATCCGGGCCATTCCGCGGACGCGAAGTAGGCGTGCCTGCGGTGCGACTCGTCCGCGAACAGGACGACGGAGGCGCCCTTCGGCGAGTACCCGTACTTGTGCAGGTCACAGGAGATGGACGTCACGCCGGGGACCGACAGGTCGAACGGCGGCACGTCGCGTCCGGCGTCCCGCAGCCAGGGCAGGACCCAGCCGCCGACGCAGGCGTCCACATGGCAGGGGACGCCCGCGGACGCCGCGATCGAGGCGATCTCCGGGACCGGGTCCATGACCCCCTGCGGATAGGACGGGGCAGAGGCGACGACGAGGGCGGTGCGGGAGGTCATCGCGGCGGCGGTCGCGGCCGGGTCGGCGCGGTAGGCGTCGTCCACGGGCACGTGCACGACCTCCATGCCCAGGTAGTGCGCGGCCTTGTGGAAGGCAGGGTGAGCGGTGGCCGGCAGGACGATCTGGGGCCGCCCCTCGACCGGGTGGGCGTCCCGGGCGGCCTTCACCGCCAGCATGACCGACTCGGTTCCGCCGCTGGTGAAGATGCCGGAGCCGCCGCCCAGCTTGTCCGCGACGAACCCGACGGTCTGCCGTTCCAGCGCGACGATGCTGGGGAACGCGGTCGGGTCGAGGCAGTTGACCTCCAGCATCTCGTGGAAGGCGGTGGCGGCGAGATCGTGCACGGCCTCGCGTCCGGTGTCGTAGACGTAGGCGGTGACCTGGCCGCCGCGCACGGGCAGGTCGGCGTCCCGCAGCCGGGCGAGTTCGGCGAGCAGGTCGGCGGCGGGGCGGCCCGCTTCGGGGAGGTGCTCAGACGGCATGTTCGTGTGCTTCCTCGGTGCGACGGTGGAGGGCGGCGAGCCGGCGGTAGGCCAGCAGCAGGGGGACGCTGAGCAGCAGGAGCAGCGCCGGAACGAAGGTGAAGCCGGCGGACATCCCGGTCAGCGCCGAGCCGGGCTGGACGACCGGGGTGTCGAAGTCGGACGAGTTGAACGACGACACGGCGAGGATCAGCGCGAAGACCCCGGGGCCGAGGGCCAGCGCGCCCGTTTCGGCGGCCGTCCACAGCCCGGTGAACGCGCCGGACTGGGCGTGCCCGGTCCGTCCGGTGTCGGCGTGGACGGTCTCCGGAAGCAGCGACAGCGGCAGCAGCTGGACGGCGGCGTAGCAGACGCCGATGAGGCCGCTGAACGCCAGCACGCCCGCCGCGGACGTGATCGCGGGGTACAGCGCGAGGGCCGCCGCGGCGAACAGCACCAGCGCCACCGCATAGCAGTTCACCAGCCCGTACTTGCGGGAAAGGGCCCGCCAGAGCGGCACCGCGAACGCGCTCGGCGCGACCATGCAGACGAACATCGCGGAGGTGAGCCCGTAGTCGTCCAGCCGGTAGGTCGCGACGTACGGCGCGCCCGCCAGCATGATCGCGACGGCGAGGGTGGACGAGACGTAGGCGCCGAGCAGCATGAAGAACGGCCTGTTCCCGCGCGCGGTGCGCAGCGCGGCGGCGAGGCCCAGCGGGCGCGGCCCGGGACGCGACGGGATCCACCGGTTCGCCAGCGTGCTCGCCACCATCGCGGCGCCCATGGCGAGCCCGATCACGCCGCCCATCAGGGCGTACCCGCCGCGTCCGCCGCCGGCGGCGGCGGTGAGGGCGGGGGCGGCGCCGCCCGCGACCAGGATGCCGAGGGTCAGGAACACCACGCGCCACGCCATCGCGCGGCCCCGTTCGGACGGGTCGGCGGAGATCTCGGCGGGCAGCGCCACGTACGGCACCTGGAAGCAGGCGAACGCGCTCGCCGCGAGCAGGAACGCGACCCCGGCCCAGATCGCGGCGATCGCCGGCGAGCCGGCCGGGACGGCGAACATCGCGGCGAACAGGAACGGCAGCGTGACGGCGCCGGCCAGCAGCAGCCGGGTGCGGCGGCCGGTCCGGACGGCCTCGCGGTCGCTGGCGGCGCCGACGATCGGGTTGAGCAGCACGTCCCACGCCTTGGGCACGACGAGGACCGCTCCGGCGACCGCCGCCGAGACGCCGAGGACGTCGGTGAGGTAGTACAGCAGCAGGAGGCCGGGGACGGCGGAGAAGACGCCCGTGCCGACCGAGCCGATGCCGTAGCCGAGGAGCCGCCGCCGGGGCAGCGCCGGCGTCATCCCCGTGCCTGCTCGGTGACCCCGATCGCCAGCGCGACGGTACGGCGCATGTGGCGGCGGAACCGGCCCACGGACTCCTGGTCGCTCCGCCCCTTGCGGTGCCCGTCGGCGTCCAGGACGCCGCCGCAGCAGAACCCGTGCGTGGACCAGACGACCGTCCAGATGACGTACTCGATGTCGATGCCTTCGTCGGGGACGGCCTTGCGGGCGGCCTCGTTGACCATCTCCATCAGCGGCCTGACGTACTGCTCCTCGAGGTGGACGACGTCCGTGGCGTCCGACAGCCAGCGGTGCATCCACAGCGCCGGGATCTCCGGGTGCGACACGCAGAAGTCGACGTAGGCGTCGACGAGGTCGAGGAGCCCTTCCGGGTCGGGGCTGAGGACGGCGATCGCCTTCTCCAGCGCCGAGCGCTCCACCTCGTGGGCACGTTCCATCACGGCGAGGTACAGGTCGCGCTTCCCGCCGACGTGGTAGGCGACGGTGGCGACGTTGAGCCCGGCCGCCTCGGCGATCATCCGGGTGGACGTCCCGTCGTAGCCGAGGGCGGCGAACAGCCGTGTGGCGGCCTCCAGGATGCGCTCCCGGCCGGAGTCGCTGCTGGTCATACCCTCAAGCTACGTGCCGGTAGCGTGCTCGGTCAATCGATTGATTGGGCACTCGGCGGATCGGTGAGCCAGACGGTCAGCGCCATCTCCATCTCCAGCCGCCGCTCCGGGTCGTACAGCCGCTCGCCGAACAGATCCTCCAGCTGGTGCAGCCGGTACCGGACGGTCTGCGGGTGGACGTGCAGGCAGCTCGCGACCTCGGTGGCGTTGAAGCCGTTCTGCAGGCAGGACAGCAGCGTCCGCATCAGCCGTTCCCGGTGCCGGGGCCGGACGGTCAGCAGCGGCGCGAGCCGCAGGTCGGCGACCGTCCGCACCAGTTCCTCGTCCTTGAACACGACGAGCGCCGGCATGTGGTCGGCGCAGCGGATCAGCCGGTCGGACGGCAGGATGCCGCGGCGCGCGAGCGGCAGCGCCTCGCGGGCCCAGCGCAGCGACTTGGCCGCGTCCGCGGTGCGGACGGTCGGGCCGAGCGCCGCGATCCAGCCGCGCAGCACCGATTCCAGCATCGCGCCGCGGCCGGGCCCTTCGGGGTCGGGGACGAGCAGGCAGGGTTCGCGGCGGTCGACGTCGGCGAGCACGTCCGGCGGCAGCGACGGGTGCTGGAACGGCTGCGGGCCCCGCTCGTCCAGGACGACCGCGGCGACCGTGCGCGGGACGCGCCACTGCGCGAGCCGGGCCAGGTCGGCGACGGCCTGCGTGGCGGCGGGCGGCTCGGCGAGCAGCATGTCCAGCAGCCGGCGGCGGCGGTGCTCCAGCTCGCCCTCCTCCTGCGCGCGGGCCTTGGTGTAGCCGTCGGTCGCGGCGCGGGCGATCTCGTCCAGGAACGCGAAGATCGCCTCGGCGATGCCGGCGAGGGTGCGGCGGGAGATGTCGTACCGCTCGGACTCGGACGCGAGCCGCCGCCACGCGACCCGGGCGCCGAGCCGCAGCGACGTCTGCAGGACGTCCAGGCTGCGCCCCTCGCGGGCCTCGGCGAAGCCGATCTCCCGGTAGACGGCGGCGACCGGCTCCCACGGGCTCTCCGGATCCATGATCAGGTCGACGAACTGGCGGAGCGCGCCCTCGACGGCGAGCCGGACGAGACGGGCGTACTCCTCGTCCTGCGGGCGCGAGTACTCGGGGATGCCGGCGAGGATCTCCTCGATCATCTCCTCGGCGAGGGCGTCCAGGTGCGGGCGGAACATGCCGGAGAGCTCGCTCGGCACGCCGGCCCAGGGCTTCAGCGGCGAGCGCTCCTCAAGGCTCGTGGTCACCTTCAGCACCTCCAACGTGGAAGCTACCGACGCCGTGCCGGGGGGACTGCGCCACTGGCGACGCATTACGGACCGGCGCTTATAAGCGAACTGACAACTCAGCCCCCTCGCTTCCTCGCCGCGGCGGGCATCCGGCCGGTCAGGTGTGCCGGGGGGACGGGGCGGCGAAGGCCGCGGCGGCGCCGAGACCCAGGTAGACGAGGCCCGTCAGGTGGCGCCGGCGCCGCTGGAACGCCGGGCGGGCCCGCAGCCAGCCGCCGATCGAGCCGGCGGCGAGCGCGTATCCGAGGTCGCTCACCAGGCCGATCAGCGCGGTGGCCAGGCCCATCACGGCGATCTGGAGGGGCACGGCGCCCGCGTCCTGGTCGACGAACTGCGGCAGGAACGCCAGGAAGAACAGCACCACCTTCGGGTTGAGGACGTTCACGAGCGCGCCGTCCAGGTAGACGCGGTGGAGCGGCTGCGGACGGAGGGTCTGCTCGCCGAGGTCCTGGCGGCTGCGCAGCGTCCGGTAGGCGAGGTAGACGAGGTATGCGGCACCCGCGTAGCGCAGGAATCCGAAGGCGGTCGCGGACGCGGCGACGACGGCGGACAGCCCGGCCGCGGCGGCGCCGATGTGGACGAGCGTGCCCGTCTCGACGCCGAGCGCGGACGCGACGCCGGCGCGGCGGCCCTCGCCGATGCTGCGCGTGGTGATGTACAGGTGGTTCGGGCCGGGGATCGCGACCAGCGTCAGCGCGGCCAGCAGGAACAGCAGTGGGTTCGTCACGGAAGAACGCTAGGAGCCGGATGGTCCGGTCTCCAGGTCCAATCGGGCCCCCGGAAAGTGGACCAGGCTCAGGTGGGCGTGGCGGCGGCGAGCGCCCCCGCCAGCACCAGCCGGCCCGATGTCCGGACCATGGTGGCGACGTCCTCGACGGGCTGCCGCAGCGAGGCCAGGCTGATCAGCGCCGCGAGCAGGATGTGCCCGAGGACGAGTTCGACGTCCTCCCGCTCGGGCACCGGGTCGCCGATCGCCGCGGAGAGCCGGTCCCGCAGGTACTGGAACAGGACGGTGCGGGCGTCGTCGACGCTGGAGTCGTCCGAGGTCACCGCCTGGATGATCGCCGACGTCAGGGTGGGCTCCTGCGCCGCCACGTAGACGATGCGCTCCAGCAGCGCGGTGAGCCGCTCCAGCTGCGTGTCGCCGACGGCGAGCGCGTCGATGTCGTCGGTGATGTGGTGCGCCCAGGCGGCCGCGACCTCGGTGAGCAGGTGGTCCTTGGTGGCGAAGTAGCGGTAGACGGTCGCGCGGGCGACCCCGGCCCGGTCCGCCACGTCGTGCATGGTGACGGCCGGGTAGCCGCCCTGCAGCGCGAGCTCCCTCGCCGAGTCGATCAGCCGTTCCCGGCGCGCCTGCTGGTCCTTGCTCAGCGTCCGCGTCACGGTGAACCGCACATCGCCGCTCAAAGCGCCTCCTCGCTGTGGCCGCCCCCATTCTTCCGCACGATGCCGCGCGCGTGTGCATCAAGGGCTCCCCCGCCCTCTTTACCATCCATGCCCGCCAGGACACGATGGAACTACCGCTTGCTTGGTGAGACATTAGTCTGGATTTGCATTTCTCAGGAGGCCCGGGGCCAGCTCAGCCGGTGCGCGGGGTCACCAGCCCGGATTCGTAGGCGAGGACCACGAGCTGGGCCCGGTCACGCGCGCGGAGCTTCATCATCGCCCGGTTGATGTGGGTCTTCGCGGTCACGGGGCTGATCACCATGCGGCCGGCGATCTCGTCGTTGGACAGCCCGTGCGCGGCGAGGGCGACGGCCTCGCGCTCGCGGTTGGTCAGTTCCTTCAGCCCGGTCCCGGCCCCGGGGTTGAGCGGCTGGGCCACGTACCGGCTGATCAGCATCCGGGTGATGGACGGCGCGAGCAGCGCGTCGCCCCGCGCGGCGACGCGCACGGAGTGCAGGAGGTCGGCCGGCTCGATGTCCTTGACCAGGAACCCGGCGGCACCGGCGCGCAGCGCGTTGAAGACGTACTCGTCGAAGCCGTAGTTGGTCAGGATGACGACGTGCACCCCGGCCAGGCCGGGGTCCGCGGCGATGCGCCGGGTCGTCTCGATGCCGTCCATGACCGGCATCTGGATGTCGATGAGCGCGATGTCGGGCCGGTGCTCCCCGATCAGCGCCAGGGCCTCCGCCCCGTCGGCGGCCTCGGCGACCACCTCGATGTCGTCCTCGGCGTCGAGCAGCGCGCGGAATCCGCCGCGCAGCAGCGGCTGGTCGTCCACCAGCAGGACGCGGATCACGACGGCCGGCCCACCGGGAACTCGGCCTGCACGCTGAAGCCGCCCTCCCTGCGCGGCTCCGCGCGGAGCCGGCCGCCGAGGGCGGTGACGCGCTCTCGCATCCCGAGCAGCCCCACGCCGGGCACCGGGGCGGTGCCGGGCACGGCCTTGCCGTCGTCGTCGACACGCACGGCGAGCGTGCCGGGACGGTAGTCGATGCGGATCGACGCCGTCTCGGCCGCGGCGTGGCGGGCGGTGTTGGTGAGCGCCTCCTGGACGATCCGGTAGGCGGTCCGGTCGACGGCGATCGGCACGTCGTGCCGCTGCCCGCCGATCGTCAGCGTCGTGTTCAGGCCCGTCCCCCGGGCGCGTTCCACCAGCTCGGGGACGTGGTCGAGCCCGTGCGACGGGGGCTCGGCGTCGTCGCGCAGCGTGTCCAGGGTCGCGCGCAGCTCCCGGTTCGCCTCGCGGGCGGCCTCCCGGATCGCGAGCAGGGACTCCGGGACGTGCTCGCCGCGCTTGCGGGCCAGGTGGACGGCGACCCCGGACTGCACCTTGATGATCGAGATCTGGTGGGTGAGCGAGTCGTGCAGTTCCCGCGCGATGAATTGGTGCTCTGGCGGGGCGGTATCCGAGAGATCGGGTGCCGCCCCGTTGACGTGCGGATATGTGGGCTGACCTGGGGGTTTGGCTGCTCGGCGTCCGGCGCTGGCGTTGATCTTGTCTCACTGGTGTGCGCTGGTTGCCGCTGGTGCTCGCTGTTCGCGGGCCATACGCGGGCCATGGCCCGGAACGGTTGCCGCTGCCTACGGGCCGTCTAGGGCGCGGTCTATGGCCTTGTTGGCGCGGGTCTCGCTGAGCTGGCGCTCTAGCGGGTTGGTGCCCCAATCGGTGACGGCGATAAGGACTGTGCCGCATTGGTCGGCGTCGCAGCGTGGATGGCGTGCGGCGGTGTCGAACGTCCGGACGGGGCGGTTCAACTGGCGTCCGGCTTGGCGTCCGGCGGCGCGTAGCCGGTCGCGCTCGTCGGGCGAGTGGTAGACGGTGCTGGTCTGCCCGGATCGCCTGAGCTGCTCGGCGATGACGGCGGCCAAGTCTTGGCTCATCGGGTCTGGTCCCTCCTGGCGCTCGTCTCCAGGATGGCGCGGTGCGGGGGCGGGTGCCAAGTGCGCGCGGTGGGGAGCGTGCCGGCGGCCGTCTGGCGCGCGGTGCGGTGGGTGCGCGGGGTGGTGGCGGCTGCCGGTCCAGCGGCACGGGCACGGGTGGGGTCGCGGTGCGCGTCTTCGGGTGTGCTGGCGTGCGCTGTTGTGGGGAGTCGGGCGCGGGCTTGGGCGGGGCGGCGGGCTGCTAGCCTCGCGCGGCTCCGGGCTGCCGTACGGCTGCCCGACATCAGGCCGGGGGCGGCCCGCCGGAGGGGTCCCCGTCCAAGCCCGTGCCCGGTGACCCTTCGCCGACCTTGGCCCCGTGGGGGTCTGCGCATGTGTCCACCGTGCCCGGTCTGCGCGACGGCGGCTTAGCGCACGGACCGTGCCGCACGCGCTCTTATGGGTGGAGCCCTGCGCCGGAGGCGGGTCGTTGTAAGGGGTGGGGGTCGGGGTTGGTTGGGAACCGAGGTAGCCGAACCTCGCGCGCCTGCTGGGGCGTTGAGCGGGTGGCGGGTGGCGGGTGTCGTGCTGGGTGCTCGCGGCGGTGGGCAGGGCGGCGGGGTGCTGGCAAGGCGTCGGCGGGCCGAGCCAAGACGGCCGGAGGTCGTCTTGGTCTCGTGCCCGCCCGTACGTCCATTGACAACGGTCCCGCCCGAACCTGTTCCCTCCGGTCAGCGTCACCCGAGCCACCATGCGCGAAGGCGCGCGGCGATGCGCCGCGCGCCTTGACCTACGTAGGGAAAATCCTCACACACTGGAGAGATACCCATGTCGCTGCACCTGCCGTCGTGTTCTCTGCCGGTTAGGCTCCCAGTGTGCAAAGAGGTAGCAGGCGGGTCCTTTACGTAGTCGCGTGTGCCGCACCCGCAGCGACTGATCTTGTCCGGCTGATCGAACTGGCGCAGGATGCGGATTGGCGAACCTGCGTGATCACAACGCCGTTGGCCCGCCGCTTCGTCGACATCGAGACGCTGGAGGCGCGGACGGGGGAACCGGTTCGATCGGACTACCGGTTGCCCGGTGAGTCGAACGGACTGCCCCCTGCTGACGCGGTGGTGGTCGCGCCCGCCACCTTCAATACGATCAACAAATGGGCGACTGGCATCGCGGACACGTTTGCTGTCAGCTTGCTATGTGAGCTGATGGGGTTCGGGGTGCCAATCGTGGCGGCCCCACTGTTGAAGGTTGCATTGGCGAGGCATCCTGCGTTCGAGGCGAACGTTGAAGCCCTACGCGGGATGGGAGTCCGGGTGCTGTTCGATCCGGCTGCGCCCGCACATGCCCGAATGCCAACCTGGGAAGAAGTCCTAGGAGAGCTGCACAGGCTGGTCGGTGACCGGTAGCGCTTACGGCTGGAGTGGTCAGGTGAAGGATGCACGCAAGGGAATCGGTCAGCAGCTTGCCCGTGCCCGGCGGCGACGCGGACTGTCCCAAGTCGTCCTAGCCGGGTTGATCGGTCGCTCGGAAAGCTGGCTAAGCCAGGTGGAACGTGGGGCCAGGAGCATCGATAGCCACTCGGTGCTGACCCAGCTTGGCGAGATCTTGGGGATACCGCTGGAAGACCTCACCGTGGACGAGAAGGGGGGCGGAGTGCAGCGCTACGAAGCGGCGGCCTTAGTCCGGGACGCCCTGACCAGCTATGAGACCATTGCGTCTTTCGTCGCCCCCAGCAGCCCAAAGACGCAAGTAGCCGACCTAGCGTGGCTTAGCAACGAACTGCGCGCGGTCAACCGCCTGTATCAAGCCGCTCACTACGACACGGCAGGGCAGCGTCTTCCCCGCCTGATCAAGGCCGCCGAACATGCTGCGCAAGCAACCCCAGTGCGGCGGCGGCGGACAGCGCACACTCTCCGCGCGCTCGTCTACCACTCAGCGGCGATGACGTTGAATCGAGTCGGTGAGACTGAACTTGCCTGGACGGCTGCTGATCGCTCCTTGGCAGCAGCCCGAGAAGCAGACGCACCCCTGCTGGCTGGGGCAAGCGCCTTCCGTCTCGGATACGTCTTCGTCCGAATGCGCGAACCTGAGAGGGCCAAGTCCATCGCGCTGAGCACTGCCGCCGCTTTGGGGTCCGTTCCTGGTCGGCATGACCCGCAACGCCTGTCGCTGGTAGGTGGGCTCCATCTGGTCGGCGTGACGGCCGCTGCCCGGCAGTTTGACCGGGCCGAGGTCGATGCCAACCTTAAACAAGCGCGACGTATCGCTACCGCGCTAGGTGGGGACTACAACCACTTCTGGACGGCTTTCGGACCGACCAATGTGCGTATCCATGAGTTGTCGGCAGCGGTGACGTTTGGCGACCCTCGGCAAGCGATCGATATCGGGGAGTCTCTCGATGTCTCTCGGCTCGCGCCTGGCCTGCGGGGGCGTCGAGCACAGGTGCGACTTGACCTCGCCCGAGCCTATGGCCAGCAGCGGAAGGATGCTGCGGCGGTCAATATGTTGCTTGATGCTGAGCACATCTCACCCGAGCTGGTGCGCTACGACGTGCGAACACACGACCTCCTTGGCGCGCTGATCAAGAGAGAACACCGCGCCAGCACGCCGCAACTCCGGGGTCTGGCGCATCGCGCCGGGGTCATCTAACCCGCACAAAAGTGCGGGTTCTTTGCCCGTAGCCGTGTACGGGTTCTCTCTCCGTCTTCGACCTAGCGTGCCGGACAACGCACAGTCGGAGAGGGACGGAGCGATGGCGACACAACTAAGGAAGGGCATCCCGGCACGGACGGACAGCCGGTTGCGCGGTGCGTTGGGTGAGCGTCGGTTGCACCTGGCGGCGTTGAACGCGGCGGTGTCGCAGAGCGGTGAGCGGCTGTCGTGCGGGCTGGTGAGCCGGGCGGGTGGGCCGCTGGTTCTGTTCGTGGTGAGTCACACCGACAAGTTCCGGACCTTGGACGTGGGTTGTGAGCGGGTCGGCGGGGTGTGGTGGTTCGTGCGGGCGGACACCGGTGAGGGTCTGGTCCCGGTGCTGGAGGTCGAGGACGCCCCGGCGGTGCTGGCGCGGCTGGTCGAGTCGACGGGCACCCGGGACGCTGCGGGCGGCGCGGCGGGGTCGGGTGGTGACCGGTGATGGCGCGGCGGTTCGACCGGGACGACGCGGCGTTCACTGCTGGTCCGATCGGGGAGGCGGTGGCGAAGCTGCGGGCGGGGGAGGCGACGGGGCGGGTCTGCGGCCCTGATGGGGAGTGGGATCCCGATGTTCCCTCTCCGGCGCGGATGTACGACTACTACTTGGGCGGCAAGGACCACGGGACGGCGGACCGGAAGGCCGCTGAGCGGGTGGTGGAGGTCGCGCCGTCGATTCCGGTGGTGGCGCGGGCGAACCGGGCCTTCATGCATCGGTCGGTGGCGTGGGCGGCGCGGCGCGGTATCGGTCAGTTCGTGGACGTGGGGACCGGTATCCCGACCGAGCCGAACGCGTATCGGATCGCGCGCAGGCACGAGCCTGACGCGGTGGTGGTCGGGGTGGACAACGATCCGGTGGTGCTGGCGCATGATCGGGCGTTGCTGGAGGGGATGCCGATCGTGCGCGGGGATGTGCGCGCGGTTGATGACCTGATCGCCGATCTCGATGCGTGGATTGACTGGGACAAGCCGGTCGCGGTGCTGCTGATCGCGGTGCTGCATTTCCTCACCGACGAGCAGGACCCGGCCGGGATCGTGCGGGCGTTCACCGGGCGGATGGTGCCGGGGTCGGTGGTGGCGCTGTCGCACGTGTCGTCCACGGGCGCGGACCGGGAGGCGCTGGCGCGGGTGGAGAAGGTGTATCAGGGGGCGACGGCTCCGGGGGTGTCGCGCACGCATGAGCAGATCACCGGCCTGTTCGGGCGGCGGCTGGAGATGGTGTCGCCGGGGGTGGTGCCGGTGCAGCATTGGCCGATCCAGGCGGGGCCGCTGACCGAGATTCCGATCTTGGGCGGTGTGGGTGTGCTCCCCGACCCGCACGCGGAAGGCCCGCGCGGTGACCGGGACGGGGGGCGGGTGTGATGGGCGGGCCGTGGACGGTGATGAGCCTGAACACTCAGTACGGCGGCCGGTCCGACAGTGCTGGCCGTCAGGAGGACCGGTGGGAGTTGATCGCGGACATGATCGCCAGTGTCCGGCCTCACATCCTGTTGGCGCAGGAGTTGGCGGGCTGGGGGCGCGACCCCCGGTTGCACGCGGCGGCGGAGCGGTCGTTGCAGCGGCGGGGTTGGCCGCTGCGGTTCCTGGTGGCACCGTCGCAGACCGACAGTCACACTGCGGTGGCGTTTCAGCAGGAGGTGTTGTGCTGGCGGCAGCATGAGACCAAGTACAGCCCGTTGGTCGAGAACGGTTACGGGGTGGCGGTGCTGGCCGACGTGGACGCCGATGAGGATGAGCCGGGGCTGACGGTGATCTCGGCGCATCTGACGGCGTATTCGGCGGAGGCTGGTGCGGTGGAGGCTCAGCGGATGGTGGCGCGGCTGCACCGGTACGGGGGCCGGGGCATCTTGGGCGGGGACATCAACAACATGCCGCTGGGTGACGCGGAGCCGGATTGGGTGGCGGCTCCGCCACACAACCGCAGTGCCCGGTGTCTGGCGCGGACGTCGCCGGATGGGCCCTGGCGGGGCAACCGGGTGGTCGGTGAGGTGCTGGCCAGAGCGGATCTGGTGGATGTGGCCGCCTACGTGGCCGACACGCAGGACCGGCCGGAGTTGCGGGCCGCGACCGGTCACGGCGGGGTGCGGGTGGACCAGTTCCACGTGACCGCCAGCGTGCGGGATGCGGTGCTGGGCTATGAGCAGCTCGCGGCGGCCAGTGACCATGACGCGATCGTGATGCGGCTCGACCCGGCGCGGCTGGGTGCCGCTCGGGTGTGGGTCTGAGGGAAGGGACGTGCGGATGAGCGGGGACAGCGACGTGAAGCGGGAGAACGCGGTGAACGGCCCGGTGCAGGACGGCGGCCCGGCGGCGGCCGGTGCGGCGCTCCAGGAGACGCTGGTGGCGGGTTCGCTGGGGGCTCTAGACGAGCAGGCGCGCGAGACGTTGCGCACGTTGAGGCGGTGCGGGGATCGGCTGGCGCTGGCCGAGACAGGCCTGGCGCTGGAGACCCTGTGCGATGCGCTGGACCAGTGCTTCACGGCGGTGGAGACCCTGATCGATCGGGCCGAGGAGATCCGCCACGATGCCGTCATGGCGGAGCGGTTCAAGGGCGCGGAGGTGTCCAAGGGCGAGGAGGAGGGGGACGCGCTGGACGGCCTGGACACGGCGATCCTGCATTTGTCGCTGGGGCATGAGGGGCTGCGGGTCGGCCGCCACCTGGTCGGGCTGGGGCGCGGTGACCTGCTGGAGGTCGAGGAGGCCGTGACGGGCGGCGCGGGAGACGGCGGCCAGGAGAGCGCGGGCCGGGACAGCGCGGGAGCGTGCACCCGATGACGGCGACAGCGACGGGGACGGGGTCCAGGACGGGCCGGATGCAGCACGCGCTTGACGTGCTGGCGGAGCGGGCCGGGGACGCCTCGCGGGTAACCAGCGGTGAGGCGGGCGGGCTGAGCCTGGCGGAGATCGCGACGGCGATGGACTCGGTGTTGCTGGTGTGGGATCTGGTCGGGCAGATGCTCGGGCCGGTGGCCGACCGGGTTGAGGAGATCGCCACGCGCGAGTTGACCGAGAGGCGGGGAGAGTCCGGCCGTGCGGTGCTGGAGGAAACGGCACTGCACCTGGCGTATGCACGTGACGGGCTAGCGGCGAACCGGGCCCTGCTGGTGGTGGGACTCGCGGGAGTGCTCAAGGTCGAGCAAGGCGAGACGTGAAGGTAGTGCGGGCCGGGGGCCGTCACGGTGAAGGGCCGCGGCCCCCGGTTCGCGCTGGGCAGGGTCGGGGCCGGCGGAATGGCGTAGCCACCCCGTAGGGGCGACCGCTGAGGGAGTTCGGCCGGCGCCGTTGCGGCAATTCCGTCTCGACTGTCGTCGGCGTGGGGGCCGCTGCCCGGCGCGGGCCCGCAGGTGCGGGCGAGGGATTTCGGTGAGGAAACGGGCCGCCACGGGGGCGGCCGGGAAGGGATGGACGGACGATGACGCGGCTTCGGATTAGCTATGTCAATGTCGAGCACGGCGGGCGGGTCGATGCCGGGTATTCGGCCTACTCCGGCGACGGTGGCCTGTACGACTTCGGGCGGGTTACCGGGATGCTGCACGACGGGGATTGGCTTGACGTCCTGGTGGTGGGTGAGGGCGACCGATACGAGCTGAACGGGATGGAGGGCGCGTACGGGGCCGCCGCCGCGATGCGGGAGGCGGGCGGTCCGGCCTACGTTCCGCACCCGTGCTCCCTGCCGCGTGAGGGCGGAATGTTCGCACCGGTGATCTACGTGGACCCGCAAAAGGTCGTGGTGCGCCGGTTCTACGGCCACCGGCTGCCGGACTTCGCCGCCCGCAACCGCAACCTGATGGTGTTCACCCTGCCGGGCCGCAATGACCCGATCCGGCTGGTGGCCTGGCACGGCGACATCTACAGCGGGGATGAGCGGCTGGCCGATGCCCGCCGGTTCGACCGGTGGTCGGCTCCGCAGATTCCGTGTGCGCTGCTGGGCGACTGGAACAGCGTCCCGAGCGGCCCGGACTTCGAGCCGCGCAACCTGAATACCCCCGGCACGCACAGCCCGCAACAGCTCAACCGGCGGGTGCAGTGGGCGGGCGGGCCGTCGCTGGCGGGGCCGCACGTCTACGACTCGCGGGCGCTGGATGCCCTGTGCGGCTGGTGGAACCCCTCCACGCAGCGGCGGGAGGGCGGCTTGGGGTTCAGCCATTCGGCCGACCTCGCCGGGGACTACACCCCGACGCAGATCGAGCAGGCCAGCGGCCGTCAGAGCCTGGCGATTGACGCGATCTTGCTGAATGCGCCGCTGGCTGCGGCGTATGTGGAGGGCTCCTACCGCGTCCACGAGTTCCGCGACCCAGCGCGGCCCGATTCCGACCACAAGCGCGTATCGCTCACGGTCGATATCTGAGGGCTCGGTGTGGGCGCTGGGGTGTTCGTGGTCGCCCGGTGCGGGCCGGAAGACTGGGGCGGCGGACAGTCGCGCCGCGCCTGGCGTAATGGCGCGGGCTGTATCGGTCGTTCGGAGGAACCGAGGGAAGGGATGGGCATGGGGCGTGAGGCAGAGTCCGGCGGGGATGAGGAATCGCCGGTGACGGCTCTGTTACCCGCTGGTGCGGGTGCGGTGGAACCGGTGTTCTCATGGTCCGGCGGGGGCGGCGTGCTGCGGCTGGGGACGCGGACATCTCCGCTGGCCATGGTCCAGGCGCGCGGGGTGGCCGCACGGTTGGAGGAGCTGGCATCTGTCCGGGTCGAGGTGATCGGAATTCAGACGGCCGGGGATCGACACCGGGGCCACCTGGGTGAGCTGGGCGGCAAGGGTGCATTCATGCGGGAGATTGACCGGGCGCTGTTGACGGGCCGGGTAGATGTGGCGGTGCACTGCCTCAAGGACGTGCCCGGCGATGTGCCGCGCCCGGACGGTTTGGTGTTCGCGGCCTACGTCGAGCGTGATGACACCGCCGATGTGATGCTGTTCCCGATGGCGAGCAAGGTGCAGTGCATGGCCGGTCTCGCGCCGGGCGCGTTGGTGGGGACGTCGGCGGTGCGGCGGCGCGCGCAGCTCGGCAAGATCCGTCCCGACCTGCGGGTGGAGTACCTGCGCGGCAACGTCAACTCCCGGCTCGGGCGGTTGGACGCGGGTGAGGAGTTCGATGCGATCGTGTTGGCGCGGGCGAGCCTGGAGCGGCTGGGCATCGACCGTGCGGGCGAGGCTCTGGACATCATCCCGGCGGTGGGCGCGGGGGTGCTGGCGGTGGACTGCCGACGCGTCGACCCCGACATCGTGGAGCTGGTGCGGTTGCTGGACGACGGGGACACTCGGCGGTGCGTGAGCGCGGAGCGAACGATGCTGCACGGGCTCCAAGGGCACTGCAACAGCCCGATCGCCGGGCATGCGCGGCTGGAGCGGGACGGGCAGTTGAGTTTGCGCGCGATGGTGTTCACCCGTGACGGGTCGGAGTTCGTGCACTCGCATGAGTGGTCGCCGCCGGACAAGGGTGAGGACTTGGGCGCGTACGTGGCGGGGGATCTGCTGCGCAAAGGCGCGCGTGACCTGATCGGCGGTATCCCGCACTGAGGACGTGGGCGGGCCTGACCGGGGGCGGGTCGGGCTCGAACCCCCTTCGACTTGGCTGCGCGGCGTCAAAGTCACCGCCCGGATGGATTGGGTCACGAAGCATCCGGGAGAACGGATCCAAGGTGCGTGCCTTGACGGAGGGCGCTCCCATCGCGCCCGCGTACCTGCGCCGGTAGTGCGGCTGAGGGCCCCTCGGGGGGTGGTGACGGCGAACCGTGGCGACACCGCCCCTCGGGGGCCGTGGCGGGGCCGGGCCGTGACGGTGGAGGGCCGCGGCCCCTGGTTCGCGCTGGGCAGGGTCGGGGCCGGCGGAATGGCGTAGCCACCCCGTAGGGGCGACCGCTGAGGGAGTTCGGCCGGCGCCGTTGCGGCAATTCCGTCTCAGCCGGTGTCGGCGTGGGGGCCGCTGCCCGGCTGACTCCCTTCGCCGGGGACTGTCGGGGCGACAAACGAAGGAGAGACGTGAGATCAGTCGGAAGCTGGAGAGCGCTGGCCCACGGGGCGCGGCATCCCGTGCTGCTGGTGGCGCGGCGACAACTCCGGGTAGCTCGACGGCGTCATCTGGCGACCGCGCGGCGAATGTGGCGTGACGGTGGAGCCTCGGGGCAAGCGGTGGCGCACTGGGAGGCGGGCGAGGTGCTGGCGTTCACTGACGAGCTGTTGCGGTGGAGCGGAGAGGGACCCCTACCGGCGTGGCCGTTTGGCGGGTTCAGCGGGGGTGCGTAGCTGGTGGCGTACTGAGCATGCGATACACCTTCGGTCGCGAAACGTGACCGGGTGTGATGTGGTTGTCCTCGTACCGTCATGCCGGGAGGGCGCGTGCTTACACCATTGCAAGGGGCCGAGGGGATTCAGGGAGGCAAGGGCGGCGAATCGTCTCGCATTACCGAGGTTGACATACTCCGAGGATTTGCTCTCTTCGGCATTTCGATCGTGAACACGGTCGGAATTAGCAAGATGCCAACGGTAGACGCTGAACCGGGCGCCGCATACTGGGCATACGAGACACTCTTACATCAGAGATTTTTTCCGATATTCTCGTTTCTGTTCGGCCTGAGCTTCGGGCTATTCTTGGACTCAGTGCGCGACAGAGTGAACAGTCCTCGGTTTGTGATGCTGGCGCGCCTGGGGTTTTTGGTGCCTTTCGGAGCCCTGCATCGGATACTTCAGCCCGATGAAGTTTTGTTGAGTTATGCGGTGATTGGTATTGCCGTGCTGCTGCCCGCTTCGTTCCTGCCGATGCGGTGGGTTGCTGTCTTGGGCGGCGGTGGAACGCTTCTAGGGGTTGCGCTAGGTGGAGGGAGCCTGATCATTCCGGGCATCTTCCTTGTCGGTCTTAGCGTGCAGCGCTACGGCTTTGGCGCATTGGCGAATGCGCGGGTCTCGCGCATGCTGTCCGCGTGGGCCACGGTGTTGTCTCTAGCGCTGGCTCTTGATGTGTGGCAGATAGGGGCTGGTGTGGGTTCCCGAACGCCATTGGCGGCGGCTGCGGGGATGATGACTGCTGCCGCTTATGTGGTGGGGATTATGCTGCTTGTGCGGACGCGCGGCGTGGGGAGGCTGGGAGGTCTCGCGGCTGTGGGGCGTATGGCGCTGACTGGCTATGTTGGCGCAACGGTGCTCATTCTTGCGACGGGTCATTTCATCAATCTGGGGGAAGCGCCGAGATATGGAGTGGCGTTCTCTCTGGGGGCCTGCGTATTCGCCGCCGAACTCGCGTTTAGCGTTGTGTGGTTGCGGTGGGCGAGGTACGGCCCGCTGGAGTGGTTGTGGCGCTGCCTGACCTGGTGGCGAATTGTGCCGATCCGCAAGTCAAGCGGGGCTTAGTTCGCCCTCCCCGCTGGTGCTGCTGCTGAGCTTGTACTCATACAGCAGGCTACGCGGTCGGCGATAGGTCAGCGTGATAAGGACGACATCTTTGCAGTCGCCCTTGTCTATGTGCTCCTCGACCACAAGACGGGTCTGTGTGACGGAAACAAGTCTGAGTGTGCCGCGACATCCCATCGAGGAGTATTCGCTTTGCCCTATTTCCTGTGTCTTCTTCCCGCCGGTTATGGTGATGAGCGCTGAATAGGTTCTCTGTATTGTCGCGTCGTGCGTTACTGTCCCGGTCCACTGTCCGAGGAATCGGGGCGGTACATCACCGGGATCTCCCGGGGATTCGCGGGGGCGTTCGGTGGGGAGGGCGGAAGTGGTCGCGGGGGGCTGCTGTGGCTGCGTCGGTGTCTGTGGGGACGGGGTCGTATTGTTGGTGCCAGGTGCGGTACCGGTTTGCGTCGCCTCGCCGTGGTCTCTGCCGAATTTCGAGACGATGGTGAAACCCGCGCCGACCAGGATGAGCAGAATGCACGCGGCGAGTGTGAGCCTTAGTTTCGGCAATGGCGCGGTCGCCGGTCGCGGCTTCTGAAAGCTTGGCTGCGGGGGTGGGGTGGACGGTGAGTGACCGATGGCCGGGTCTATGCGTCCGGTGAGGTTATGGAGAATTTCGGGGATTGAGGGTCGTTTGGCCGGGTCTTTGTCAAGGGCCTTGGAGACGAGTCCGCGTAAATTGGGATCTAGGCCGTCCAAGTTCGGCGAGTCATTTGCGACGCGGTAGAGGACTTCGGATAGCGAAGTGCCCTGGAAGGGGTCCCTTCCGGTACCTGCGAAGACGACGAGTCCGCCCCAGGCGAAGACATCCGACGCTGGGGTGATCGGCCGTCCTGCCATTACTTCCGGGGCCTGGTAGGCGGGTGTTCCGACTACTTCCCCGTAGGTGACTCCGGTTTGTGTTTGTGCTTTGGCGATCCCGAAGTCAATGACGCGTGGTCCGACGCCGGAAAGTAGGACGTTGGAGGGTTTGAGATCGCGGTGCACGATGCCTGCGGCATGAATGGCTGCGAGTGCGGTGGCGACGCCTACGGCGAGACCCGCGAGATCGGAAGCGGTGAGGGGGCCGGTGTCGGCAACGGCTTCGGTGAGGGTGGGACCGGGGATGTACTCGGTGACCACATAGAGGGGCGGCCGGTCGAGCGAGGCATCTAGCACCGGGGCCGTACTGAACGGGCGGACCCTGCGAGCGGCTTCGACTTCACGGCGAAAGCGCTGGTGGAAGACGGGATCGCTAGCGACAGCAGGATTAATGACCTTGATCGCTACCTGCTGGTTCTGCTCGTCCTGGGCGAGGTACACCGTTCCCATGCCACCCCGTCCCAAGCGGGAGAGGATGCGGTAGGGACCGAGCCGTTGCGGGTCGTCTTCGTGCAACGGCTGGGGCATGTGCTCCTCCGTGGTGGCCGAGGTGGCGGACTGAAGGGAAAAGCATACGCCGAGAGATGATCGAGGGAACGCGCGGTAGAGGCGGGGCTTAGTGGCGGGTGACATGGTCGGGCCGGTGGAATGGCCGCAGGTCACCCCGTAGGGGCGACCGTTAAGGGAGTTCAGCCGGCGCCGTTGCGGCAATTCCGTCGTAAGCGTCGTCGGCCTGGGGAAGCGGAGGAGTTGTGACTCAGTCCAGGGAGTAGCGTTCAGCGGTTATGCGGGTGGAGTCTGCGGGCCACACGTTGACGGAATAGCTGAGCGGTTCGTCTCGGCTGAGCAGGGTGGTTGTCCGGACTAGGACGATATCGGCGGTAGTGAGGTGCAGCGTAGCGGCTTCGTAGGCGTCGGGGCGGCGGGCGTAGACCTGGGAACTGGCAGCCGTGACGGGAAGACCGGTGTGGGCGGTAAGCGCGTCGGGCCATGTGCCGGGAATGTGGTCCGGCTTGCTGAGCGGGCCGTCTGCCACGCGCTGCGCATCAAGGTAGGCGGCCCAAAGCTCGACGGGGATGACGCCGGTGGAGTCGGCCACGACATGGCGGCGGACAATGACGGGGGCACCGGGGCCGGGTAGGCGCAAGGCATAGGCCACGTCAGCAGGTGCGGGCTCGGCCTGGACACTCGTGCTCGCGACGGTGGTCAGAAGCGTAGGGATGTGCCCGGCAAGGGGCACCGTGTGCTGCGGGCGCGGAAGCGCGGGCGAAACTGCCTGGTAACGCGGTTGAGCAAGAGGTGGCTGACTGCTACGGGCTGGAGGGTCGGCGATGGTTGGGGCCTGCGTGTCCCTGATCTCCTGCCCCATCTGGTAATGGGCGTCATGCGGTCCGGCGGTCGCGATGTAGCCGCGCGTTCCCTGAGAGATCGCCCAACCCGCCTCGGACAGTTCGGCGAGCACTCGACGGCTGGTAGTGGAGGACACATTCCACTGCTGCTGTATCTGGGCATTGGACGGCAGGAGCGAACCCGGTGGGTGCTGGCCAGCAAGGATGTCCCGAACGATCTGGTCGTAGACGGCACGCCAGCGAAGTGTGGGGTCGGTCGGCTCTGGGGGCGAAACCCCCGGCGTCTGGCCCAATGCGGCCACCTCCTCGTCGTGTCGCCGCCCTGTGAGCTGGCATTTCCCGTATCCACCCCCACCATAGCGTGCATAGCTTGGCGCGCCTAGGTTTGCGGTTTCCCTGCGCGTGGCACATCTTGGTGTGCATAGCGCAAAGCATTGCGCGCATAGTTTCGCCTGGGAGGTACGGCGTGGACTTCAAGATCGTCATGGACGGCACGATGTGGATCGTGGCGGACTCCCCCGAGCCCCGACTGGACTTCGAGACCAAACAGCCCCGGATCACCGAAGACGGCCAGCCGATGTGGCAAGTCCGGCTGCTGGGGATGGACGGTGCAGGATCGGTCCCCCTTCGGGTCGGGATGGTGGGAGACCCCGGCGTGATGCAAGGCCAGTTCGTGACCCCTCACAACCTGACACTGCACGTGATCGACCGAAAGGGCGACTCGGTGTTGTGGTGGACGGCGGACCGGCTGGAGGCGGTCGGTTCCCCGGCCGCCGCGGAGAACCGCACACCGGGTGAAGGGGCGGCGGCCACGCGGCGGCCCAAGGGCGGCGATCAGTGATCGGCTGGCGGCGGGCAGGCGGGGCCGGGCCTGTAGCGGTGAGTGTCGGTGCGATCGACTGGGCTGCCCCCCTCGACGGTTCGGCGTTCGTAGCAACGCTGGCGGACACGGGTCCTCTGCGGCTGCATTTCACGGCGGGCGCCCCGCTGGAAATGACCTGGTTCAAGCAGATCCCGGTCTCGGAGCGTCGGCGGCGGCGCGTACTGCGAAAGATTCTGCGCTCCGGACTCCTGGAGGAGAACCAGCGCGCCCAGCGGCGCGGGCCCGGTCCCTGGGTCCATATGGCCGTGAGGAGATCGGGGGAAGCGCGGACGGTCGGGACGCCGCTGAGGGGTGACGGCTCGTTCGGCAGTGTTCCCGTTCTGACGCTGATGCGGGAACTCGTGCCACACGACGTGTGGGCGGACCTGTACCGCCAGGTAGAGACGGAACACACGGCGCGGCGATGTGATCCGGCTAGATGCCGCAAACCATCAATACAGGGTGAGGGCTGGCCGGGCATCCGGCACGGCGGCGGCCTGGGCGGTGCGTGGTGAGTCGGACTCAGCGTTGGTCGGGGGTGTCGGCGCGGGGCCGGGTGGGGCTGCCGCCGGTGCTTCAGCGGCCGGAGTTGCCGGTGCGGGCGCGGCTGACGGTCGGGTCGGCGGTGCTGCTGTGGGTGGTGCGGCCGTCCTGGTTGTGGCGGCGTGAGCTGGCCGCGCTGGTGGTGCTGGTGCTGGCGGCGGCGGCTGGGTGGCTGGCGCGGGGCTGGGTCGGTGCGGTCGCGGTCCCGGTGGAGGTGGTGCTGATCGTGGTGGTGGTGCCGTGGTCGCGTCGGCGTGCGGCGGTGGTGTGGCGGCGGGCGCGGCTGCGGCGGCGGTGGGACCGCGCGTGCCGGTATGCCGGACTCACCACGGTCAATGACCGTATCCCGCGTATCCGGCGGGAGCGGCGGGTGCCTGCGGGTGACCGCCTGGTGGTGCGGGTTCCGCGTGGGGCGACGGTGGATGACCTGGCGGGCGAGGCTGAGCGGGTGGCGGCCGTGCTCAAGGTGCGTGAGGTCCGGGTGGGCCGGGATGTGGACCGCGCCGAGGTGGCGCATGTGGACGTCGTGCGGCGGGACCCGTTCGCCGGGGCGGGGGCGTTGCGGTGGCCGTGGGCGTTGGCGGCGCGGGGGTCGGTGGCTGATCCGGTGCCGTTGTGCGTGGACGACATGGGCGAACCGGTCGCGGTGCGGCTGCCCGGCAAGCACTTCGTGATCGGGGGCGAACCGGAGTCGGGCAAGTCGGCGGCGCTGTCGCTGCTGCTGGCGGCGGCGGCCCTGGACCCCTCCGCGCAGATCTGGGGGTGGGACGCAAAGGTCGTTGAGCTGGGGCTGTGGCGGCCGGTCATGACGCGGTTCGCCGACCACGACATGGACGCTGCCATTGCCCAGCAAGAGGACCTGATCGCCGAGATGAACCGGCGGTATGAGGTGCTGGAGGCGGCGGGGCGGCGGGCGCTGCATCCGGGTGAGGCTCCGCTCATCCTGGCCGCAATCGATGAGATGCGGTTCTTCACAGCCAACATCGACGGCCGGGCGGCCAAGCATTTCAACGCGCTGGGTGAGGACGTGGCGGCGCGGGGCCGGGCGGCGCTGATCGTCCAGGCGGCGGCGACGCAGAAACCGGCCGGGGCGGTGGTGCCTACGGGGTGGCGTGACTTGATGGCGCTGCGGTGGGCGATGCGGTGCACCACGCGGGACGCCTCCGACACCATCCTTGGTGCGGGGATGGCAACGGCGGGCTTCGACGCCTCCGAGATCGACATTGCTACACGCGGTGTCGGGTGGCTGTACGCGGAGGGCGGGTTTCCGCGCCGGGTGCGGTCCTACTACCTCGACGACAGCGACATCCGGTCGATCGTGGCGCGGGGCGCTGCGCTGCGGGCCTGACCGGTCGTCCTTCCTCCTCTTCTTCTCAACCCTTGGGGCCTCGCGCGGCGGGGTCGGCGGCAGCGTGCCCGCCGGGCGGGGTCCCTTCCTTCCGATGGGAGTTGCACGATGGCGGACGTCTCACAGGAGTTGGCGGCGCGGGTGTGTCCGTGCGCGGCGGCGGTGGCGGGCCGGGTGTATCCGGTGCCGCGTCCGGAGCGGCTGGCCGATGACGGGTTCTCGGCGGCGGTGGTACGTGAAGTAGGTGACGTACTCGCGGGGTTCGGGTTCCCCGCGATAGAGGACGACTCGCCCGACTGGTACGCGCTCTCGTGGTGCCTGTGGCGGTTCGTCTACGGCTACGGGGCACGGGGCCGTCACGGTGCGGACGGCGGGTCGGCGGGCTCGGGCGGTGCGTCGGGCGGTGCGCAGTGCTGAGCGGTAGCCGGCGGGATGACCGCAGGTCACCCCGGAGGGGCGTAGTCCTGCCGGCCACCGCGCCCGGTTCCCGCGACGCGCGACCGGTGGGGGTTTCGGGGTCGGCTTCGGGTGTGGTGCGGGGCGGGGTGCTGGCGGGGATGCTGGCGCGCGTCGGGGATGCGCAGGAGTGGGGGGCGTGGGCGCGTCAGGTGGCGCACACGGGGCATTGCTCCCGGCCGGTGCGGGTGCGCGGTGGCGCGACGGTGGTGGACCCGCGTACGGGTGAGGCGCGGGCTGAATGGTCATCGGACGGTGAGCCCGATGGGGTGCTGTTGCTGGCGTGCGGGGATCGGCGGGCGGCGGTGTGTCCGTCGTGCGCGGCGACGTACCGGCGGGATACCTGGCAGTTGATCGCGGCGGGCCTGCGGGGGCGTGCGCCGCGTCTGCCGGGGCGGGTGGATGCGGTCCCGGCGAGCGTGGCGGGGCATCCGGCGGTGCTGGCGACGTTCACCGCGCCTTCGTTCGGGGCGGTGCACCGCGTGACGTCGGAGGGTCCGTGCCGGGAGCGGCGGGGGCCGCTGGTGTGCCGTCACGCGGTGCGGGCGTGGTGCGACGGGCGGCACGGGCCGGATGATCCGGTGGTCGGTCGTCCGCTGTGCTGGGACTGCTACGACTACGCCGGTCATGTGCTGTGGCATGCGGCGGTGCCGGAGTTGTGGCGGCGCACGGTGATCTACCTGTACCGGGCGCTGGCGCGGATCGGGTCTGAGCGGACGGGGGCGGCGGTCACGGTGCGGGCGGTCCGCACGCTGGTGCGGGTCTCCTACGTGAAGGTGGCGGAGTATCAGCGGCGCGGGGCGGTGCATCTGCACGCGGTGATCCGCCTGGACGGCGTAGACGGTGATGTGCGGTCGGTGGTGGCTCCTCCGGCGTGGGCGGACGTGACCGCGTTGGAGGCGGCCGTTCGGGACGCGGCCGGGCGGGTCGGGGTGCGGCTCCCCGATACCGGGGCGCGGGTCGGCGCGGTCGCCCGCTGGGGTTCGCAACTCGATGTGTTGGCGGTGGGTGATCCGGGGCGGGCGGCGGCGTATCTGGCCAAATACGCCACCAAAACGGCGGCCGACACCTTCGCGGGACTGCCTGCGCGGCGGTTCTCGGCGCGGGCTGCGGGGCGGGTGCTGCGGCGTGTGGATAACCCGCATGTGTCGTTGCTGGTGTCGGCGTGCCTGCGGCTGGCCGAGCGTCCGGAGTGCGCCCGCCTGCGGCTGGCCGAACACGTTCACAGCCTCGGTTTCCGGGGGCACTTCGCGACGAAATCGCGGTGGTACTCGGTCACGCGGGGCACCCTGCGCGCGGTGCGGCGGGCCTGGCGGATCGAGCGGGCACGCGAACGGGCGCGGGGCCACACCGACCGTGCCGGGCGTGACCCGTGGGCGGAGGCCGAACACGACGGCGGGGCGCTGCTGGTGCGCGACTGGCGGTTCGCGGGGAGCGGCTGGGCGCGGCTGGGTGACGCCGATCTCGCCGCGACGCTGGCGCGCGATCACGCGGCGGCGCGTGCGCATGCCGATATCGCCTCGGTGGCGCGGAGGGGGGCCGACGATGGCTGATGCTCTGGTTGTGCTGGTGGCGCTGGCCGCGCTGCCGATCCTGGTCCGGCTCGGGTTCGGCGGGGGCGGGGGCCGGGTGGTGCTGCGCTGGCGGGTGCCGCTGCGGCACCGTTTCCCGCGCCTGTTCTGGTCGGCCGTCTGGTTCGGCGTCCTGGTGGTCCTCCCGGTGGGCTGGCTGGGCTCGGCGTGCGGGTGGTGGGGGCCGTGAGCCGGGGTCCGGAGCGTGCGCCCGGTGTGCTGCGCGGGCTGGCCGATGTGGGGTTCACGCGGATGATCACGCCGCGCCTGGTCGGCTGGCTGTACGTCGCCTCGGCCGGGTTCATCGGCTGCGGGTCCCTGATGGGGCTGCTGCTGGTGTGGTCGGTCGCGGCGTGGGCGGGCGGCGGCTGGTGGTGGCTCGCGCCGCTGGTCCTGGCGGCCGGGGTCGCGGGGGTTCTGGTCGTGCGGATCGTGTGTGAGTGGGTGCTGATGGCCTTCACGCGCGGCCGTCCCCTCCCGCCCCCGCCCACGGTGCCGCCGTCTGCTCCGGCGCTGCGTCCGGTCCCGCCGGTGTCGCGGGCACCGTTCCCCCCGGCGGCGGCCCGCCCGATGAACCCCCCTTCCCCTCAGCAGTGGCAGCAACGGCATGGAGGTAGCGGCGATGCGTGACACGACGACGATCGGTGAGACGGCGATGGGTGAGACGACGATCCGGCCGGTGGAGCCCGCCCCGATCGGGACGGCGGTCCTGGTGCGGGCGGTGCTGGCGGCGGTGGCCGTGGAGGCGGCCGGGGCGCTGCTGGCGGGCGGTGTCCGGCTGGGACGGCTGGCAATCCGCGGGACGGTGCGCGCGGCCCTGCGCACGGTTCTGGGCGGGGTGCGGCTGGTGCGGGTGCACTGGTTCGGGGTGTGCGGGGCGGTGCTGGTCGCGGCGGCGGTGGCGGGCCTGGTGGCGATGCTGGCGGGGCCGCTGCTGGTCGCGGTCACGGGCGCACGATGAGCGCGGCCCTGCCCGTGGCCACGGGGTCCGGCGTGCGGGACGGCGGGCCGGGTGCGCGGGCAGGGTCGCACGGCAGGACGCGCCGCGTAGCGGCTCGATGGAGTATGCGCGGGCCGCTACGCGGCGGCGGGCGGCACGTGCGCGCGGTGGCCAGCCCCGAGGTGATCGGTCGGGGTGGTGGGTGGCCGCCGGCCGCAACCCCATGCATTCCAGCGACTTTAAGTCAAGGGCTGCATGCGGCAATTATGCGACAGAAATTGGCCGGTTCCGGTCGTTGATCACCTTCTCTCGTGTCCGCATTTCTGCTGGCCCACAGCTGGCCCGTAGTGACAATTTAAGAGGTGGCGTCAAATGGCCTCCGTCGATGTCATGTCGGTCCGCGACATGGCCTCTGAGCTGCATGTAGCGCGTTCTACGGTGTACCGGTGGCTTGCTACGGGGCGCGGCCCTAAAGCCTTCCGGCTCCCGAACAATGAGCTGAGAATTGTGCGCGCAGATTTCATAGAATGGCTTCACAGGCTCGAAACGGACGGAACGGAGTTGCTCCGGTGATCAAAGCACAGGACATCCAATTCTGGCAGATTCGCAAGCGCGCGAACAGGCGCAAGCCGTGGGAGGTGCGCTGGCGCGTGGACGCCGCACAGTTCTCCCGGTCCTACCTGACCAAAGCACTCGGCGAGACCTACCGGGCGGGCCTGGTGGCGGCGGCCCGCAACGGTGAGGTGTTCAGCCTGGCGACCGGTGAACCGGCCTCCTGGGAGCGCAGCAGCGAAACCTTCTACTCCCTCGCGCGTTCCTACGCTGCGATGCGGTGGGCGGACTCTCCGGCCAACTCCCGCAAGTGCACCGCTGACCAACTCGTCCCGGTCACACTCGCGCTGCTGGACCCGCGCAAAGCAAAGCGCAACCGCCCCGCTGACGCGCTGCTCCGGCGCGCTCTGCGTTCGTACGCCTTCATCCCTCCCACCTGGGAGCGGCCCGTACCCGACGACATCGCCTCGGCGCTGGCGTGGCTGGCCGACGCATCCCGCCCGCTGGCTGACCTGACCGACGCAGAGGTGATCCGGGAAGGGCTGTCTGCGCTGGCCCAGAACATCAACGGCAAGCGCGCGGCGGCCAAGACACTGGCGCGGCGGCGCGGCGTCTGGCACACCTGCCTGGAGTACGCGGTAGAGCGCAAGCTCCTCGCGGTCAACCCGGTCGCCGGGATCAAGGTCAAGCGTGCCCGGATCACTGACGCCGTGGACCCGCGCGCGGTGCCCAACCTGGAACAGGCGCGGCGGCTGCTGGCGGCGGTGGCGGGCCTGACCAACGGCAAAGGGCGCGGCCCGCACTTGGCGGCGTTCTTCGCCGTGCTCTACTACGCCGGGCTCCGTCCTGCTGAGGCGCGGCACCTGCGCGGCGATGACCTCACCCTGCCTGCGTCCGGGTGGGGGTCGGCCACCCTGGCGGGGTCCACTCCCGACGTGGGAGACAAGTGGACCGATGACGGCGGCCAGTACGACCCGCGCGCCCTCAAGCACCGCCCGGCCGGTGCCGTGCGCATCGTTCCGCTCCCCCCGGTCCTGGTCGCGCTGCTGCGCGCACACCTGGAACGCTGGGGGACCGCTCCCGACGGGCGGGTGTTCTTCGACACGGCGGCCGGTGCCGAACACGCTCCGATCACCAACGTCATGTACGGGCAGTTGTGGCGGCGTGCGCGGGCCGTCGCGCTGTCCGACACCGAGCAAGCGGCGGGCCTGGCCAAGCGGCCCTATGACCTGCGGCACGGCTGCGCATCCCTCCTCCTCAACTCCGGCGTTCCCGCAACCGAGATAGCCCGCCGTCTGGGACACTCCCTAACGGTCCTGCTGTCCACATACGCGCACTGGTTCACCGGCATGGAGCAAGAGGCAAACCGCCTCATAGACGCCGCTCTCAGCGACTCTGAGCCCTCCCGAGACGTTCCCGGCGCTCACGGGCTCCCCACGGGCCAAACCCCCGACCCGGCGAACACATAGCCTCATTTCCCCAGGTCAAACACCTAAGCGAACGGGGCTACGCGTTCACCGCAGATGTGCAGCCGCTCCTCGGACGCGCGCAGCCGGGCGGCCTCCTCCCGGGTGCGCTCGGCCTCGTCCGCCCGGCGCTCGGCCTGCCGCAGCGCCTCCCCGGCGGCGCCGGCGGCGACCAGCCAGGCCAGTTCGAGGACGCCCCGGGCCCGGGTGAACGCCTCGCCCACGGACCCGTCCGCGGGCGAGGCCATGATCGCGAACGGGAGGACGGCCAGCAGGGCGGCGCTGGCCACGACGGTGACGATCCGGTGCCCAGCCCGCACGGCGGCGTACACGGCGAACAGGTACGCGACGGCGGGCACGTCGAGACCGATCGCCTGGTAGCCCGCCGCGCACAGCCCGGTGGCGGCCAGCACGGCGACCGGGGCCCGGCGGGACGCCGCCAGCGACAGGCCGCCCGCCACCACCAGCGCGTAGCCGAGCCCGGCGAGACCCGAGCCGGGACGGTCCTCGGCCAGCGCGGTGACCAGCAGCACCGCCGTCACGCCTGCCGCGATCACCCGATCCCTGTGCCTGGTCCAGAGGCCGGGCGGTGCTGTGCTCATACGCGCACTTTAACCAGGTGTTTCCGCGCGCGGCTCCTGCCCGCAGACGAATTGCCGGCTACCGCGCCCGCAGTACTCTCCCGGCTCCTGCGGTCTCCGCGGTAACCGGGTGCGGCATCGGCGGCAGCAGGAATTGCCTGCGTACGGCGGACGACCGGCATCGCGTCCGGCGTGCAGGATCGGGCCACATTCCGTCATCGGATCGCAACGGCAAGGACTCACGTGAAATGACGAAAACCGAGACTCCCCGTACAGGCGGAGCCCTGGCGGGACTGGCCCGGTTCTGCTACCGGCGCCGCCGCCTCGTCCTCCTGGCCTGGATCGCCGGCGTGCTCGCCGTGGCGTTCGCCGGCTTCGGGTACGGCGCTCCCCCCGACAACGACTTCTCCGGCGGGGACTCCGGCTCCGCCAAGGCGCAGGCACTGATCGAGAAGCACTTCCCCGAGCGGCAGGGCGACACGCTCACCCTCGCGATCAAGGCGGAGAAGGGGATCGACGACCCCGCCGTCCGGCGGAAGGTCGAGAAGACCATCGCCGCTCTCGACGCGTCGCCCGTCACGGGCCCCGTGGTCTCGCCGTACCAGGACGAGAGCCTGGTGACGAAGGACCGCCGCATCGCCCGGACGACCGTCCCGCTGAGCGACAGGGAGGTGGCGAAGGCCGACGTCAAGCCCCTGGTGGACGAGGTCAAGGACGCCTCCGACGGCACCGTCGTGCTCGCGCTCGGCGGGTACATGGCGGAGAAGGCCGAGACGCCCCCGCAGGGCCCGGCCGAGGGCGTGGGCATCCTGGCGGCGGCGGTGATCCTGTTCATCGCGTTCGGATCGCTGGTGGCGATGGGCCTGCCGATCGCGACCGCGCTGCTGGCGATCGCGGGCGGCCTGGCGCTGACGAAGCTGGTGGGCCATCTCGCCCCCGCGCCGGACTTCACGCTGGTCTTCGGCGCGATGATCGGGCTCGGCGTCGGTATCGACTACGCGCTGTTCATCGTGACGCGCTACAAGGACGACCTCCGGGACGGCGAGGAGCCCGAGGGCGCCGTGGCGGGGGCCGTCGGCACCGCCGGCCGCGCGGTCCTGTTCGCCGGCACGACCGTCGTGATCGCGCTGATGGGCCTGCTCGTCATGGGTCAGCGGCTGATGACCGGGCTGGCCGTCGCCACCTCGATCACGGTACTGATCACGATGATCGCCGCGGTGACGCTGCTGCCCGCGTTGCTGGGTTTCACCGGATACAAGATCAACTCACTGCGGCTGCCGCGCCGGAGGTCCCGCGCCGGCCGGCCCGCCGATGCCCCGGCCCGCGAGCGCCGCACCCCCGCCGAGCGCTGGGCCGGCGTGGTGCAGCGCCGGCCGCTGACCGCTGCCGTGCTGGCCGGCGCGATCCTGCTGCTGCTGGCCGCCCCGACGCTGTCGATGCGGCTGGGCCAGCCCGACGCCAGCGTCCAGCCCCGCGACCGGAGCAGCTACGTCTCGCACGAGATCCTCGCCGAGGGCTTCGGCCCGGGCTACGGAGCGCCCCTGATCTTCGCCGCCGAGATCGGCTCCCGGGACGCCGATGTGCGCCCCGTCGTCGAAGCCGTCGGCGGGACCGAGGGCATCGCCCACACCACACCGCCCCGGATCAGCGAGGACGGGCGGGCCGCCACCTTCATGGCCTTCCCCACGACCGGCTACCAGGACGAGGCGACCGCGGACCTGGTGCACGAGCTCCGCGACGACGTGCTGCCCCGCGCGCCGGGCGGCGAGGCGTTCCTCCTCGGCGGGCCGAACGCCGGCACCATCGACGCCGCCGAGGAGTCCGGCTCGCGGCTGCCGCTGATGATCGCCGTCGTGATCGCGATGTCCATGGTGCTGCTGATCGCGCTCGTCCGGTCGGTCACCATCGCGCTGCAGGCCGCCGTCGTGAACCTGCTGTCCATCGGCGCCGCCTACGGCGTCGTGGTGGCGGTCGTGCAGTGGGGCTGGCTCGGCCCGGCCCTCGGGTTCCCCGCCGCGATGCCGGTCACGACCTGGGTGCCGATGATGATGTTCCCGGTCCTGTTCGGCCTGTCGATGGACTACCAGGTCTTCCTGATCTCACGCGTCCGCGAGGAGTACGAGCGGACCGGCGACACCCGCGCGGCCGTGGCCCGCGGGCTGGCGCGGACCGCCAAGGTCATCACCGCGGCGGCCGCCATCATGATCGCCGTCTTCACCACCTCCCTGCTCGGCCCCGACATCGCGGTCAAGCAGGGAGGTCTGGGAATGGTCGTCGCCGTGTTCATCGACGCCACCGTCGTCCGGATGGTCCTCGTCCCCGCCGTGATGGAGCTGTGCGGCAAGGCCAACTGGTGGTTCCCCGGACGTCCCGCCACCCGGACGGCCGAGCCGCCGAAGGTCCGCGTCTATCAGCCGAACTGACCGGGCCGGTGGTCGCCGGCGGGCTGCTCCTCGCCGTAGTGCTCGGCGGCGCTCGCCCACCTCGACCTGGCCGTCCGCCTGCCGCAGTCAGCGGTCGGCCCGGTCGAGGCGTGCGAGCGCTCTGGCCGCATAGACGCGGACGTAGTGGGCCGGGTCGTCCTGGGCGCGTTCGAGGTAGGGGCGCAGCGCGTCCTGCTCGGCCCGCGTGAGCGCCTGCTCGTCGGTCAGGCGGTCGAAGCTCGCCGCCGCACGCTCGCGCACGCGCCAGTCGGGATCGTCCAGAAGCCGCAGCCTGCCCGCGAAGCCGATGTCGCCGAACCGCTCGGCGAGGTACAGCGCGGTGGAGCGCACGAGCCCCTCGCGGTTCTCCAGCAGCGCCGGCAGCATCGGCCGCACTTCCGGGATGTGATACAGCGCGTTCCCGTAGGCGAGAGCGTTCTCCGCGTCGCCGCGGAGCATGCGCACCAGCCGGTCGGCCGACCGGCGTGCCAGTTCGCGCACCTCGTCCTCGGCGGGCGGGGCCACGACCCCGGGGACGCGTTCGGCGCGCCACCGTTCGAGCCGCTGGAACAGGGAGCCGCCGGCTCGCCTGAAGAAGGCGCCCAGCCCGTCGACCGCGCCCAGGCGAACCGGCTCGGACAGGTCGTCGAGCAGGCCGAACAGCGTCTCCGCCGCGGCAAGGCCGGCGGCCTCGCCCAGCGCGCGAGCGGCCGCACCACGCAGCGCCGGGTCCCGCCGTCCGGCGGCGAAGCGCCGCAGGAGGTCGACCGCCTCGGCCGTCCCGGCACTGCCCAGCGCCACCGCCGCGTGGGGCCCGCAGTCGGCGTCGTCCAGCCAGGCGGAGGCCGGCCCCACGGCCTCGGGGGCCCGGTGTGCGGCCAGTGCGCGGAACAGCATGGTGCGCGCCCACGGCTCCGTCTCGTCCTCCAGGGCGGCCAGCAGCGCCGGGACGACCCGCGGCTCGGGCTCCCACATCCGCCGCCAGGCCCGCTCGCGCGCCGCGTCATCGGCGTGAAAGCGCAGGCCGGGGACGTCGGCCTGCGGTGCGCCCAGCATGTCCAGCGCGCGGCGGCGGACCTCGCCGGGGCCGGTCCGCGCCAGGTCGGCGAAGAGGGCGTCCGCCTCGGGCAGCAGCCGCAGCAGTCCTCTGGCGGGCGCCCAGATCAGGGGGTCGCGGTGGCCGAGCAGCGGTATCAGTTCCTCGGCGGGCACCGGCACCTCGGACCGCAGCAGCCATTGGAGCACCACTGTCCGGTTGCGCAGTTCGGTGTCCCCGACCCGCCGCAGGAACGCCGTGGTCAGCGCGGGCCCGGTCGCACCCAGCCGGACCAGCGCGTTGATCGCACGCCGCCGGACCTCGGCATCGGGGTCGGAGCACAACGCGACGAGCGGCTCGACCGGTACGGCCTCCCCCTGCCGTCCGAGCCCCAGGGCGGCCGCCGCCCGCACCTGCGGCGACGCGTCCGTGAGGAGAGCGGCCAACTCGACGGCATGACCGGGCACCCTGCTGAGCCCCTTCGCCGCGGCGGCGCGGCGCGGGGGGTCGGGCGAGTCCAACTCCCGCGTGAAGAACGCGACCTGATGCCCCGCGATCATGACCACCCCCGCAGCCGCTCTCTGAAGAGGACGCCTCGCACGACCGATCCGATGACACCGGTGGTCGCATCACCCGATGCCGGGCGGGTCTGGGGAGGGCTCTCGAAGCGGGATCAGCGGTGGCCGTGGCGACCGAATCGGTCGCGCGCCTCCCAGAAGAAGGCGATGGCGCTGAGTGCCGTGCCCATGGTGCCCATGATGCCGGAGGTGGTGATGAGCCGTGCCGCGCCCCCGGAGGGGAGGAACAGACCGGCCGCGGTCATGGTGATGCAGCACAGGATCGTCGCGGACGCATACCTGGTGATCGTCGTTACCCGCCGCCTGAAACTCCAGTCCGGCAGGGCGGTCTGCGCGAGCGACCGCGGCCGGTACCGCTGCAGGTAGGCCGACAGCGCCCGGCAGGCCAGTGCCGTGTAGTACGCCGGGGCCTGCGGGGAGCCGTTGTAGAGGGGCTGCTCGGTCGGCCAGCTCCCGGTGCGCGTGATCTGCCGGGATATCAGCCAGCGCGCCGCGCCATCGATGATCGGCGACAGCTCCGGATCGGCGCTGAGCACGTCGGACCGCGCGCAGTTCAATATGAAATAGCTCGTCTCGGCCACCGAACCGTTGAGGTGGTAGCAGCCGTTGCTCTCCCGGAGCGAACGGGCGACCTTCTCGAGATCCAGCGACACCCCCTCGACGGCGCCGACCCGCTCCAGCGCGACATAAGCCCATATCCCTGGAGTGATGTCGACTTCCTCCATGGCCAGCAACTCCCGCAACTGGTCGACATGTCCCTCGTCGCGGTCGGCCCCCTGATCCAGGTTGGCCAGGCAGTCGAGAAGGAAGGCGGGGTAGTTGAGCCGCCGGTCCAGCCGGACGCCATCCTCGATCGCCGTTCGGAGGACTCTGAGGTCGTGCTCGATCAGCGACTCGGGGACACCGGAACGGTAGAGCTCCGACAGGGGACCGAGCCGCCAGAAGTAATGGCTGGTCCCGGCGGCCAATTCCGGCCGCATGAGCCAGGCGACGGCGCGCCGGACCACGTGGTGATCGCTCTCGAAACCGCAGGCGACAAAGGCCCGCACCGCGTGCGCCGTGGCGGACAGGCGAGAAAGGCCTTCGGAGTCCGACCAGTGGCCGTCCCGTTCCTGATCACGTTCGAGCCACAGCAGCCCGCGCCTTATCGCCGACGCCACCTCGTCCATGGGGCTCCAAAGCCTGTCCGTCCCTGCCGGAGAAAGGACAAGCTTATCGAGATCCGCGATGCGCGCCCGGTCGATCGACATTTATCTTTCGCCCCACAACCACGGGGAGCAAGTCGGGCATATTCGACATAAACGAAATGAGATGTATTGCCCCGGGGTCGCGGCACACCGTCGGAGACGTCCTCCAGCGCGGCCCCGGGGCGCCCCCGCTATGCGAACTGACCGGGCTGGTAGTCGCCGGCGGGCTGCTGGGTGATGACGTTGCCGCGGTTGAAGGCGTTGATGAGGGTGATGACGCACACCAGGGCGGCGAGCTGCTCCTCGTCGTAGTGCTTGGCGGCGTTCGCCCACACGTCGTCGGGGACGCCGCCGGCCGCGTCGGCGAGGCGGGTGCCCTGCTCCGCGAGCTCCAGGGCGGCGCGCTCGGCCTCGGTGAACACCGTGGCCTCCCGCCAGGCGGCGACCAGGTTGAGGCGGGTGGCGGTCTCCCCGGCGTGCGCGGCCTCCTTGGTGTGCATGTCGACGCAGAAGGCGCAGCCGTTGATCTGGCTGACGCGGAGCCGCACCAGCTCCTGCGTCGCGAGCGGCAGCGACGAGTCCGCGACCGCCTTGCCCGCGGCGACCAGGTGCTTGACGACCTTGGCCATGACCGGGCTCTCGAAGAGGTTCAAACGCGCTTCCATCGGGCTCTCCTCGTCCTGGTTGATGGTTACGCCCTTGAAGACGGGACAAATTCGCGATGTGTGACACGGCCCGGATGTGACCTACGCCTCGCACCGGGCCATGTCACAGACGGCCGGGCCGTCTCGTCCCGGTGCATAGAGACGTTCATCAGGGACGCACTCCTCACGGAAGGTGATGGTCATGCGGGTGCTCGTGGCAGGCGGAAGCGGGGTTCTCGGACGGCGCATGGTGCCGCTGCTGGTGGAGCGCGGCCACCAGGTGACGGCGACCGCGACGAGCGCGGCGAAGCTGGACCTGCTGGAACGGCTGGGCGCCGAGGGCGTCGTCATGGACGGCCTCGAGCCGGCGTCGGTCGGCGACGCGGTGGCGGCCTCGCGTCCGGACGTGATCGTCCACCAGATGACCGCGATCTCGGTGGCGCACGCCGGCAAGGCCGACATGAAGCACATGGACCGCTGGTTCGCCGGCACCAACCGGCTGCGCACCGAGGGGACGGACCACCTGCTGGCCGCCGCCGAGGCGCACGGCGTCCCGCATTTCGTCGCGCAGAGTTACGGCGCCTGGAACGGGATCCGCGAGGGCGGCCGGGTGAAGACCGAGCAGGACCCGGTCGACCCGATGACCGGGACGGCCGCGGAACCGGGGATGGCGGCGATCCGGCACGTCGAGGACGCGGTGCTCAAGGCGGGCGGCGCCGTCCTGCGCTACGGCTGGTTCTACGGGCCGGGCACCATGGACGACCTGGTCGAGCCGATCCGCAAGCGGCAGTTCCCGGTCGTCGGGGGCGGCGGCGGGTACTGCTCGTGGATTCATCTGGACGACGCGGCGTCCGCCACCGTCCTGGCCGTGGAGCACAAGGCGCGGGGCGTGTTCGCCATCGTCGACGACGAACCGGCCCCCGCCGCCGAATGGCTGCCCTACCTGGCGGAATGCGCGGGAGCGAAGCGCCCGATGCGCGTCCCCGCCTGGCTGGCCCGGCCGCTCGCCGGGGACGTCGCGGTGCTGATGATGACCGAGGGACGCGGCTTCTCCAACGCCAGGGCCAAGAAGGAACTCGGCTGGGAACTGCGCTACCCCTCCTGGCGCGAGGGCTTCAAGGCAGAACTGTCATGACCGGCGGCACCCGAATCCCGCCGGGGGCGGAGGCCGCGCGCCAAAGCAGGGATCATCACCACCGCGGCGACGAGGTGCAGCCCTAGGAGGGCGGTGACGGTGGCGGTGTTCGCCCCCACGAGGACGGGCGGGACCAACGAGATCGCGGTCAGCGACACGGCCGTCCACACGAACCGCTCGGCGGGGCGGGCGCTCCAGCGCAGAAGAGCGGCCGCGATGACGATGCCCACGGCCGAGAAGAAGCCGGTCACCACGGCGAACCCCGGCAGCGGAATCGTCTCGCCGCCACCGTCGGGGAGTTCGAAGTCGACGCCCGCGGCCTTGGCGAGCGCGGCGGCGAGGGTCACCGCCGCCATCGCCGCGAGCGCGGCGACCAGGCCGATGCCGGCGAGCCCCCGGAATCGGCCCGTCCGGCCGGCCCGGCCCGTTTCCGGGGTCTCGACGGTGTCATTCGTGCTGTTCATGTCGTCCTCCATCGTCCGGTGATCGGCATTGGGGGGCAGCGGGCCTATTCCGTGCCGTCCGCCGGCAGGCGCTCCGGCAGCCCGAGCCGCGGGAACCGGTCGCCGTGGAAGATGGTGATCTCCGTGATCGCCCCGCCGGTGACGCGCAGGACGTCGATCGTCAGCGGCAGGTACGCGCCCTCCCGCTCCCGCCACTGGTAGAAGGCGACGGCGGGCTGCCGGTTCACGAAGGCGGGGACGCCGCGCAGGCCCGTCATCCCCTCGAAACCGTCCTCGACCCAGTCGTTCACCACCGCGTCGCGGCCGATGCGCAGGCCCGGCGTGGGCGGCATCGAGCACCGGACGTCGTCCCGCAGCATCGTGGCGAGCCGGCTGACGTCCGTGGCCGCACTGGCGTCGGTGAAGCGGCGCACCAGCTCGCGCGTCCCGGCGTCGTCCTCGCCGCCGGTCCAGTCCTGCCGCTCGGCGGGCAGGTGCTCCCGCATCCCGGCGCGGGCCCGCTGGAGGGCGCTGTTCACGGAGTTGACGGAGTCCCCGAGGAACTCGGCGACGTCCCTCGCGGGCCAGTCGAGCACGTCCCGCAGGATGAGCGCGGCCCGCGGGCGCGGCGCGAGATGCTGGACGGCGACCAGGTACGCCAGCTCGATCGTCTCCCGTGCGAGGGCGGCGGCCTCCGGCTCGTCCGCACCGGCCGCGGGCAGCTCGTCCAGCAGCCGGTCCGGGTAGGGCTGCAGCCACGGCACCTCACCGCCGGTCGCGGGCTCCGGGCGGCGTTTGGCGAGCAGGTCCAGGCAGGCGTTGGTGGCGATCCGGTACAGCCACGCCCGGAACGTCGACCGCCCCTCGAAGGTCTCCCGCCGCCGCCAGGCGCGCAGGAACGTCTCCTGCACGGTGTCCTCGGCGTCCTCGAACGACCCGAGCATCCGGTAGCAGTGCACGTGCAGCTCCCGCCGGTGCCGCTCCGCCAGCCCCGAGAACGCCGGCTCCTCGACCTCGCCAAGACCGCTCACACCCAGCTCCTCCAGCACCGCGTCCGCACCCATCGCGTCATCCTTCCCTCGCGCCGTGTCCTGTCATAGGTATGACGGCCGCGGGCACGACAACTCATCACCGGCGCCGGCCGGCTCGGCCGGACGAGGAAGCCGGACGGCGAACGTGCAGGCGGGCGGGGTCTGGACCGGGATCGTCCCGCCGATCCCTCATGCCGAGGTCGGAGGACGGGTTTCGACCGTGGTCGGATGACCGGGAGACGTGAGCGGCCGAAGCTGGGCGCCATGACATCACAGACGGAGGCCGTCCCCGCGATCAGGGTCGAGGGGCTGACCAAGCGGTACGGCCGGCGCACGGTGGTCGACGATCTGACGTTCGCGGTCAGGCCGGGCGCGGTGACGGGGTTCTTCGGTCCGAACGGGGCGGGCAAGACGACGGCGTTGAAGGCGGTCGCGGGGCTGGCGCGGCCGTCGGCGGGCACCGTGACGGTGCTGGGGGCGCCGGTGGCCTCGACGGCGCCGGACGCCCGCAGGATCGGCGTCCACATCGAGCCGTGCGGCGCGCATCCCGCACGGTCGGCCCGCGCGCATCTGCGGGCGCTGGCGCTGGCGGCGGGACTGCCGCGCCGGCGCGTCGACGAGGTCCTGGAGGTCGCCGAGCTGACGGGGGCCGCGGGCCGCCGGGTCGGCGCCTACTCGCTGGGGATGCGGCAGCGGCTCGGGCTCGCCGCCGCGCTGCTGGGCGACCCCGAGATCCTGGTGCTGGACGAGCCGGCCAACGGGCTGGACCCGCAGGGCATCCGGTGGCTCCGGACGATGCTGCGGGACCGGGTGGCGAAGGGCGGCACGGTCCTGCTGTCCAGCCACCTGCTCGCGGAGGCCGCGCGGACGGTCGACGACGTGGTCGTCATCGACCGTGGCAGGCTGGTGCACGAGGGACCGATCGGTGCGGTGGAGTCGCTGGAGGACGTGTTCCTCGAGCTCACCGGAGGGGTGGAGCGATGATCGGCCTGCTGCGGGGGGAGCTGCTGAAGTCGGTGACGACCCGTGCCGTGTGGGGGTTCGCGGCCGGGGGGACGGCCTTCGCCGTCCTGAACGCGGTGCTCGTCGCCGAGGCGTCGGGGACGCTCGACGAGGTGGCGGAGAAGAGGGAGGCGCTGTCGGGGCTCCCGGTCCTCCTGCTGCTGTGGGGCCTGGTCGGCGCGGCGGGCGAGTACCGCCACCGGACCGCCGCGCCCACGGCGCTGGTCGCCCGGCGCGACCGGGGGACCGTCCTGGCGGTGCGGATCGCCGCGTACGCGCTGACCGGCCTCGGGCTGGCGCTGCTGATCAACGCGGCCGCGGTCGGCACGGCGCTGCCGCTGCTGGCGGACCAGCCCGGCCCGGACCTCACGTCCGGCCAGGTGGCCGAGACCGTGGCGGGCAACGTCGGGGCGCTCGTACTGGCGACGGTGCTGGGCGCGGCGCTCGGTGCGCTGATCCGCGTCCCGGTCGTCGGCGCGGTGGTCCTGCTGATCCTGGCCCTGGTGGTGCAGCCCCTGGTGAGCGGGGCCTGGGAGCGGGAGGCGAACCTGTCGCCGTTCGGCACGGCGGACGTCATGACGGGCGGGACGCACAACACGACGCTCACGGTCGCGGAGGCCGGCGCCGTGTTCGCGGTCTGGACGGTGCTCGCGGTGCTGGTGGCGGTCGCGTGCGAACGACGGCGCGACCTGGCGTGAACGTCGCGGCGAGGATCCGGGCGGTGCGGGGCCCGCGGGCCGCGCACCGCCCGGTGCTGTCCGACATCGCGGTCGCGGTGGCGGCGACCGTCGTGGAAGTGGGGCTGCTGTTCAACGACGGCGGCCGGGTCGCGGCCCTGCCGATCGCGGTGACCGCCCTCACCGGTGCGGTGCTGCTGGCCCGCCGCCGGTTCGGGGTGGCGGTGACCGCGGTGACGGTCGCGGCGGCGGCCGGGCTGACGGCGGCCGGGTACTCGCCCGGAGGGGCGCCGGTCGTCGTCGCGCTGTGGTCGCTCGCCGAAACACGCGACCGGCGCGTCTCGCTCGCGGTGCTGGCACCGGTGGTGGTGTTCCTCGTCGCGGACAGCGTCAGCGCCCCGCCGGTACCGATCGGGGCGTGGATGCTGGGCGCCTACATGCAGACGCGCCGCCGCTACGTCCGGGCGGTCGAGGAACGGGCCGCCACCCTCGAACGGGAGCGGGAGCAGCTCGACCTGATCGCGGCGCAGCGCGAGCGCGGCTCGATCGCCCGGGAGCTGCACGACATCGTCGCCCACTCGGTGACGGTGATGCTGATCGGGGTCCGCGGCGCCCGCGACGTCCTGGAGACGGAGCCGCGCGTGGCCGCGCGGACGCTGGAACGGGTGGAGGCCAGCGCCGAGGAGAGCCTGGCCGAGCTGCGGCGGATCCTCGTCCTGCTGCGCGGGGAGCATGCGGCGGAGACGCGGCCGCAGCCGTCGCTGGCGGACCTGGACGACCTGGTCGCCGGGTTTCGCGCGGCGGGGCTGCCGGTCCGGCTGGAGATCGCCGGGGAACCCCTGGGCCTGCCGGGCGGGGTGGAGCTGTCCGCCTACCGGATCATCGAGGAGGCGCTGACGAACGCCCTGAAGCACGCCGGGGCGGCGGCGGTAACGGTGCGGCTGACCTACGGCCGAGCGGATCTGGAGGTGCGGGTGCACGACGACGGGACGGGGACCGGCGAGCCCGGCCCCGGCGGGCACGGCCTGGTGGGGATGCGGGAGCGGGTCGCGGTGCACGGCGGCGAGCTGGAGGCGGGGCGGGTTCCCGGCGGCGGGTTCCGGGTCGCGGCGCGGCTGCCGATCGGGGAGCCCGCGTGACGATCCGGGTGCTGATCGTCGACGATCAGGAACTGATCCGGATCGGGTTCCGGCTGTTCCTGCAGACCCGTCCCGAACTGGAGGTCGTCGGGGAGGCCGCGGACGGCCACGAGGCCCTCGCGCGGGCGGCGGAACTGCGGCCCGACGTCGTCCTGATGGACGTCCGGATGCCGCGGATGGACGGCGTCGAGGCCACCGCCCGCCTCACCGGCACCGGCCGGCCCCCGCGGGTGCTGATCCTCACCACCTATGACCTCGACGAGTACGTGTTCGGCGCGCTGCGCGCCGGGGCGTCGGGATTCCTGCTGAAGGACGCGCCCCGCGAGCGGCTGCTGGAGGCGATCCGCGTCGTCCACCAGGGCGAGGCGCTGCTGTCCCCGTCGATCACCCGCCGCCTGATCGAGGACTACGCCGACCGCGCCGACCCGGTCCGGCCGGCGCCGGACCTGCTGGCCGCGCTGACCCCGCGCGAGCGCGAGATGCTCCTGCTCGTGGCCCAGGGCCTGTCGAACCAGGAGATCGCGGCGCGGCTCGTCGTCACGGAGGCCACGGTCAAGAGCCATGTCGGCAGCGTTTTCGCCAAGCTCCACCTACGCGACCGGGTCCAGGCGGTCGTGCTGGCCTACGAGCACGGCATCGTCGTCCCGGGCCGCCGCCCCGACCCCAGGGAATGAGCGCCGACAACGGCCGGTGACGGGCCGGTGATTGCCGGCCGCCACCGCGAAAAAGGCTTCAGCGTTTGCGGTGGGCGCGGCGTTGTTCTTCGACGGCGTCGAAGAACCAGTCGGGGAGGACGCCTTCGGCGCGCAGGGTCTTGCGTTCGTCGGGGCTCAGGCGCTCGGCGACGGCGTCCACCGGAATCGCATAGTCCTTCAGACGTCCGCTGGAGGCATCCTGGCCGATCTCGCGGGCGAAGCCGGTCGAGCCGCCGCCGTCCAGGCCGCCGTTCACGCGCCTGTTGGGGACGGCCGCGCCGGCGATGCGCAGGGGCGCCGTCCACCATTTCCGGGAGCGGCGGGCCAGCTCGGGAATTGCGGCTTCCCAGGCCAGCCTGGAATCCTGCACGGGTCGGTTCGGTACCCAGTTCTTAGGGCGTGCGAGGGCCACGGAAATCCCTTTCGATGCGGAATCCGGGTGGATACTACTCCGCCGGATCAGGACGTGCGAGGGGATTTTCCGCGCGTTGCCGGGAATGGCGGGCCGTCCGGCCCCTCCTGGCGGAAGGCGGGGAGGGGCCGGACGAGCCGAATTCTCAGGCCACGTCCAGCTCGCGGCGGCGGGCCGCCCATTGGAGGGAGTGGCGGATGGCGTCTTCGATGGTGTATTCGGGCTTCCAGGCGAGGAGGTCCCATGCCTTGGCCGGGTTCACGTACGCGCCGACGACGTCGCCCGGACGGGCCGGGGCGTCCTCCGCCACGAAGGCGTCGCCGACGACCTCGCGGAACGCGGCGACCAGTTCGCGGACGGTGGTGCCGTCGCCCGTGCCGAGGTTGACGACCTCGTAGCGGGGGTGGTCGCCGACCGGCGGGACGATCGAGTCGAAGCGGGCGGCGGCCTCGTAGAAGGCGCGGGCGATGTCCCAGACGTGGATGTAGTCGCGGATCGCGGTGCCGTCCCGGGTGTCCCAGTCCACGCCGGTGATCTTGAAGGGGACGCCGAGGCCGTAGCACTCGATCATCTTGCCGAGGGCGTGCGTGGGCTTGCTGTTCTGCAGGCCGGTGCGCAGCCGGGGGTCGGCGCCGATCGGGTTCAGGTAGCGCAGCGAGATGACGCGGAAGTCGTAGGCCTTGCAGAAGTCCTGCAGGAGGAGCTCCGCCATCATCTTCGAGCGGGTGTAGGGGTTCTGCGGTTCGAGGAACGACGTCTCCGAGACCGACAGGTCGGGTTCCGGGCGGTACATCCCGGCGGTGGACGCGAAGATCATCCGGTCGCGGCCGTTGCGCACGAGGTGGCCGGCGAGGTCGAGGGTCTTCGACAGGTTGACCCGGTAGTAGCGCAGCGGGTCCGCCATCGAGTCGGGCACCACGATCAGCGCCGCGCAGTGGACGGTCGCCGCGATGTCGGGGTGGTCGCGGAAGATCTGGTCGACCAGGTCGCCGTCGCCGATGTCGCCCTGGTAGAAGATCTTGCCCGCGGCGAACTCGGACCTGCCCGTGACCAGGCTGTCGAGCACGACGGGTGTGACGCCGCGCTCGGCGAAGGCGGAGGCGATGGTGCTGCCGATGAACCCGGCTCCCCCAGTGATCAGCACTTTCATTTGGCATCCCCTGCAGCCAGTGCGTCCCCTGAAATGACACGCACAGGATCAGCGGCCGGTCGCGGACGGTCAATGTCCGGCACGGAAGGTGACCGGGTTAGGACGCGGGTGAACCGGCCGGCCCCACGGCGCGTCCGCGCACGGTTCTTCCCCGGCGGCGGCCGGGACCGGACGAAGTACAGCGTTTGCGGGATCCGCCGGGCGCGCGCACCGGTCATCGTCGGTGGATGCAACCGACCCGCGTCCTCATCGTGGACGATCACGCGCTGTTCGCCGAGGCCCTCGCGGCCCGGCTGGGGCGCGAACCCGATCTGGTGATCCTGCCGATCGCCGCGGACGTGCGGCGCGCACTCGCGCTGACCGCCACCGAGCGCCCCCGGGTGCTCGTCCTCGACCTGATGCTGGGCGCCGAGAACGGGCTGGACGTCCTGGACCGGGTCCGCGACGAGCATCCGGACGTCCGCGTCGTCGTGCTGACCGCGATGAGCGACCTGGACACGATGGTGCGGGCCGTCCGGCGCGGCGCGGTGGGGTGGCTGGAGAAGACCGAGAGCGCCGAGCGGGTCGCGCGGGTGATCCGGTCGGCGGCACGGAAGGGCGGGTGGATCCCGCCGGACGTGCTGGGCGAGCTGCTGCGCCGGCTCGTCCGGGACGGCGGTGAGCCCGAGGGCGCCGGGTTGCTCGCGGAGCTGACGCCGCGGGAGCGCGAGGTCCTGCAGTGCATGGTGGACGGGCTGGGCCGCGCCGACATCGCCGAGCGGCTCGGCCTGTCGGCGAACACCGTCCGCACGCACACGCAGAACCTGCTGGCGAAGCTCGGTCTGCACTCGGCGCTGGAGGCGATCACGCTCGCGATGCGCGCCGGCATGCGGCCCGGCGGCTGACCGCCCCCCTGCAAACGGCGTAGTCCAGGGCGTCTTTTGGGCGATTGCTCCGCACACGCCCCTTCCTACGCTCGCCGTGACGACGCCGGAGGGGAAGATCGTGGAGATCGACGAGGTCGCGGCGCGGGTGGCTCGCAGCTACTGGGCGCTCCTGCTGATCATGACGGTGGCCCCGCTGATGCTGGTGGGCCTGGTGATGAGCGGGCAGGAGCCGCCCGCGGTCGCGAAGTCGCGGCTGCAGGCGAGCAGCCGGGCCACCGACGCGGCGCCCGGCGACGCGGGCGTGTCCATCGTGGTCAGCCAGGTGAAGGCGTTCGCGACCAGCGAGAACCTGCTCCGCGAGGTGCTGCGCAGGCAGCGGGTGGAGCGCTCGACGGTGAAGGTCGCGAAGGCGATCGAGGTGACCGGGCTCGGGACGTCCACGATCGTCGAGCTGTCGGTGAAGGACGCCGACCCGGCGGTGGCGCGGCGGCTGGCGGACGCGATCGGCGCCGCGGTCGTCCAGGAGATCAACACGTCCAACCAGGGCTCCATCAAGCAGCAGATGGACGGGATCGACAAGCGCGTCCGGGAGCTGGAGAAGAAGCTCGGGCCGCTGTCGCGGCGGGCGGGCGCGCAGCCGAACCCCGACATCGGCGCCGCGAACGAGCGGGAGCGGGTGCAGGCGGAGCTGACCGACCTGCGGTCGAACCGCTCGGACCTGCAGACGCAGCTGTCCACGGCCGGGACGGCGTCGGTGGTGCAGCCGGCGGTGCTGGCGCCGCGCACGAACCCGGTGGTCATGATGGCGTCGATCGCGGGCCTCGTCGGGCTGATCGGCGGGATCCTCGTCGCGGTGGTGACGGAGATGGCCCGCCCCACGATCCCGGGGCAGCGGCGGGTCGCGCGCAGGCTCGGGGTGCCGCTGCTCGGCTGGGCCGACCGGGGGCCGGCGGAGCTCGCCGACCTCGGGCGGCGGATCCGGCTCGCCGCGCGGAAGGAGGGCGTCGGTCGGGTCACGCTGGTCGGCGCGCCCGGCCCGCTGCCCGCGGACCTCGTGTCGTCGGTCGCGTCCGCGGTGTACGGGGACGACACGAAGGTCGTCACGGCCCGGCCCGACGACGACAAGCCCGGCGGCGACGGCAAGCCCGGCGGCGGGGACGGGGCTCCCGGCGAGGACGGGCCGTCGTCGCTCAACAGCAGCGGTCCGGGCGGCCGGCGGAGCACGTCGGTGGTGCGCGCCGGCGGCACCGCCGTGATGACGAAGAAGTCCGAGGTGTCGCCCTCGGAGATCACCCAGCCGGTTCCGGTGCGCCGGCTCTGTCATGTGCACGCGTTCGAGGACATCGATCCGGGTTCGGACGAGGTGGTCGGCGTGGTCGTGGTGGTCGGGCCGGTGACGCGGGTGGCGGGGCTGGAGACGGTCCGCGATCTGGTCGCCGCGTCCGGGTGGCCGCTGCTCGGCGTCGTCGCCACGTCTAGGCGAATCTCCGCGTCCCGGAAGAGCAGGGGGTAGGCAGATGAGTTCGTCCGTTCCGTTCACGATTCCGTCAGTGTCGGGTGAGGTGTCCGACGCGGTCGTCAAGGTGCTCGACTCGGGCTGGATCACGACGGGCCCGCAGACGGCCGCGTTCGAGCAGGAGTTCGCCGACTATCTGGGCGCCGCGCACGTCGTCGCGGTGGCCTCGTGCACGACCGCGCTGGAGCTGTGCCTGCGCGCGCTGGACCTGCCCCCCGGTTCGGCGGTGCTGACGCCGAGCCTGACGTTCTGCGGTGCGATCAACGCGATCCTGCACGCGGGGCACCGGCCGGTGTTCGTCGACATCGACGAGGACACCCTCGTGCCGAGCCCGGAGACCGTCAAGGCGGCGGCCGACCGGAGCGAACCCGCGGCGATGATCGTCCAGAACCAGGGCGGCTACCCGGTGGACGTGCCGGCGCTCGCCCGCGCGGCGGGCCTCGACCGGACGCGGGTCATCGAGGACGCGGCGCACGGCCCCGGCGCCGCCCGCGACGGGAAGAACGTCGGGTCGGAGTCGTTCGCGGCCTGCTTCTCCTTCTACGCGACGAAGAACATGCCGATCGGTGAGGGCGGCGCGGTGGCCTCCAGCGACCAGGAGTTCGCCGACCGGGTCCGCGCGATGCGGCTGCACGGGATGAGCAAGGACTCCTGGAAGCGCTACCTGCCCGGCGGCAGCTGGCGGTACGACGTGAAGACCGTCGGGCTGAAGGCCAACATGACCGACGTGCAGGCCGCGATCGGGCGGGCGCAGCTCGCGGCGCTGCCCGGCTGGCAGGAGCGGCGCGCCCGGATCGTCGGACGGTACGACGAGGCGCTGCGGGACCTGCCCGGCCTCGTCCTGCCGCAACGGAAATTGGACGGCGTCCAGCACGCCTGGCACCTCTACCAGGTCCGCGTCCAGGACCGCGACACCGTCAGCGCCGCGCTGGAGGCGGCGGGCGTCGCGACGTCCGTGCACTTCATCCCCGCGAACCAGATGACGGCGTACGGGGAGATCCTGGGCGCCGAGGAGTGCGCGCGGGTGCCGGTGACCGACCGGGTCGGCGAGGAGCTGCTGTCGCTTCCGCTGTACCCGGGGCTGACGGACGACGGAGTGGAACGCGTCGTGTCCGCACTCGCCGAGGCGCTGCGGACCCGGGGCTGACCGTGCGAAGGTTCCTGCCGCGCCGCACCACCGGGACCCCCGCGCCGGTCCCGGTCAGCCCGCTCGCCCTGCTGATGGGGCGGGACGAGGTGGTCATGGCGCGGCATCGCGGGCGGCGGCTCGTCCGCGGCCGGCGGGTGCTGGTCACCGGGGCGTGCGGGACGGTCGGGCGGGCCCTCTGCCACCAGGTCGGGCTCCTCGAACCGGCCGCGCTGACGCTGCTCGACCGCGACGCCGGGGGCCTGGACCGCCTCGCGGGCGAGCTGGCCGGGGTCACGCCGGCGCAGGCCGACGTCCGGGACGGGCGGCGGGTCGGCCGGGTCATCGGGGAGACCCGGCCCGACCTGCTGTTCCACACCGCCGGCCGGAACGAGCTGGCGGACGTCGAGCGGGACCCGTGCCGGGGCGTCGCGCACAACGTCCTCGGCACCCGGCACGTGCTCGACGCGGCGGTGCGGCACGGGGTGGAGCGGGTCGTGTTCGTCTCGTCCGACAAGGCCGCCGACCCGACGTCGGTGTTCGGCGCGACGATGCGGCTCGGGGAGCTGCTGCTGCGGACGGCGACGCCCGGCCCGACGTGCTTCGCCGCCGTCCGGGTCGGCAACGTGATCGGCGAGGCGGGGCCGCTGCTGAGCCTGCTCGCGCACCGGATCTCCTCCGGCGAGGTCGTCACCATCGCCCACCCCGAGGTGGCCCGCCACTTCATGACGGTGGAGGAGGCGGCGGGGCTGCTGATCGAGGCGGCGGCGATGGCGGAGGAGGCGGAGACGTTCGTCCTCGACATGGGCCGTCCCGTCCCCGTCGTCGACCTCGTGCACCGGTACGCCGAGCAGCTGCGGCGGCCGGAGGTGACGATCCGGTTCAGCGGGCTCGGGCCGGGCGAGAAGCTCGCGGAGAAGGCGTTCGCCGACTCCGAGCGCCGGATCCGGACCGCGCACCCGAAGATCTGGGCGACCCGGCCCGCCGCGCCGCCCGCCGGGCTCCCCCAGCTGCTGGACGAACTGGAGGCGGCGGCCGGCGCCCGCGACGACGCGGCGGTCCGGCTGCTGCTGCGCCGGCTGCTCCCCGAGTACCACCCGGTCCGGCGGCCGGAGCCCGTCGAGGCTCCGCCGCCCGGACCGGCCTGCCTCTGCGGCGCGGGGTGCAGCCCCGACCCGCCCGGCCTGTGAGGTGTGCCTGTCATGACCACGAGGAAGCTCAGAGTCGCCACGGTGATCACCCGCTTCAACGGCGGGGCGGGCCAGGTCGCGCTGAACGGCGCGCTGGCCCTCCCGGACGGCGGCTACGAGCGCGCGATCGTCACCGGCGGCGTCGGCATGGACAGCACGGCAGCGTCCACGAGAAACAGCGTCCTCTATGGGGACGATGCCGTCGCGAACGCCGCCGCCGGTGACCTCACTCCCGCCGCCCACGCGGCCGGGATGGAGGTCGTCCAAGTGGGGCCGCTGGTGCCGCAGATCTCGCCGCGCGACGACATGGCGGCGCTGCGCACGCTGACCCGCGTGCTGGCGGAGGGGCGGTACGACGTCGTCCACACGCACAGCGCGAAGGGCGGCGTGATCGGACGGGTCGCGGCGGCCCGCGCGGGCGTTCCGCGCATCGTGCACACCTGGCACGGGTTCCCGTTCAACGAGTTCCAGTCGTTCGCGCGGCGACGCGTATACATACGTCTCGAACGGATCGCGGCCAAGCGCACCGACGCGTTCCTCGCGATCGGGTCGGAGACGGTCACGACGGCGCTGCGGCTCGGGCTGACGACGCCGGACCGCGTCCGGCTGTCGTGGCCGGCCGTGGACGTCGACGCCTACGCGGCCTCCCCCGGTTCCCGCGCGCAGGCCCGCCGCCGCCTCGACCTGCCGCTCGGCGTGAAGGTCGTCGGGTCGATCGGGCGGCTGACGTTCCAGAAGGGCCCGGAGGTCTTCGCGAAGGCGATCGCCCGGCTGCCGGACGACGTGTTCGGGCTGTGGGTCGGCGGCGGCCCGATGGCGGACGAGCTGGAGCGGCTCACCGCCAAGCTCGGCATCGAGGAGCGGATGCGCTGGCTCGGGCACCGCGACGACGTCGCCGACGTGCTGCCCGCGTTCGACGTGATGGCGATGGCCAGCCGGTGGGAGGGCCTGCCGTGCGTGCTGGTCGAGGCGATCGGGGCGGGGATCCCGCTGGTCGCGACGGCCGTCCCGTCCAACCAGGACCTCGTGCTCGCCGGCGAGACGGGCATGCTCGTCCGGCCGGAGGACCCGGCGGGGCTCGCCGGCGCCGTGTCGGCGCTGCTGGACGACCCGGCCGCCGCCGCCCGGATGGCCGAGCGCGCCCGCGCCCGGGTCGGCGACTGGTTCTCCCCGGCGCACCTCGGGACCGTCCTCGACGAGACCTACCGAGGGAGCTCCGCGCGCCCATGACCGCGACGATCGAGGCCCCGCACACGGGCGGACGGCCCGCGCCCGCGCCGCTGCGGCGGGGGACGCGGCTGCCGGCCGTGATGATCGTCGCGGGCATCGCCTCGCTGCCGATGCTGATGCCGGCCGGGCTCGCGCCCGGTCCGGGCAACACCGGCCTGCCCGATCTCGCGCTCGTCGGCGTCGCCGGGACGATGCTGCTGTGGGCGGCGACCCGGCGGCTGCCGGTCCGGTGGCCGTTCCTCATCCCGACCCTGCTGACGATCATCGCGGGCGGCATCGCGGCGATCGTCAACGACGCGGGCGCGCTCACCCTGTTCAAGGACCTGTTCGTGCTGCTGTGGGCGGTCGCCATCGCCAACTTCGGGCGCGACCCGTCGCTGCTGAGGCTCGCGCTCCGCGCGTTCGTCTGGATCGGGACGTGCTACGCCGTCGTCATGATCGTCGGCTTCGTGCTGGGGATCGACGCGCTGTCGGGCAAGCAGATCGACGGCGAGCGCGCCATGTTCACGTTCGGCGACGCCAACTACGCGTCCAACTGGTTCATCTGCGTCTTCTTCATCGCGCGCGCGAGCCGCTTCCCGGAGACGGCCGGGAAGCGGTGGGCGGTCTGCGGGATCCTGCTCACCGCCGAGATCCTGACCGGCTCCAACGGCGGGCTGCTCGCGCTGTGCATCGCGATCCTGCTCGGCTACCTGTTCCGGCTGTTCCGCGAAGGCAAGGCGCACCACGCCATCGCGGCCGGCGCGTTCGCCGTGTTCGTGGGCGGCGGCGCCGTCGCGGTCGTCTCGACGGTGAACGTCCAGCCGTTCCTGGACCAGGCCAGCCAGGCGTCCCCGATCCTGCGCGACTCCATCGGGCGGACGACCGGGGAGAGCACCAACTCGCGCAGCACCGTCCTCGCCACCACCCTCCAGATGATCGACGACCAGACGCACCCGTGGGGCATCGGGCCCGGCCAGACCGAGAAGCAGATGCTGGTGCGGCAGGAGACGTACGTGCGGGAGGCGCACAACGACTACGTCGCGTCCGTCCTGGAACGCGGGTTCCTCGGGGGCGTCGCGCTCATCACGCTGGTGTTCGTCCTGCTGCTGAAATGCGCGCGGATCGCCCGGCGCGGCGCGCTGACCGGCGAGTACGCGCGGCTCGTCCCGCGCCCCGAGCTGTTCGGGGCGCTCGTCGCCGTCTTCCTGATCTCCGGGCTCTTCTACGAGACCCTCCACTACCGCCACGGCTGGGCGTTCTTCGGGCTCATCGCCGCGCTCGACCTCTTCGGACGGAAGGAAGCGCGATGACCGACACGCAGGAAACGCCCTCCGTCGTCGCGCCCGAGCAGGCGCCGCGGCTCCGCCGCCGGCTGCTCGCGCTGGTCGCCGGCAACATGGCGGGACGGATCGGGGCGCTCGGCTCGCTCGGCATCGCCACCATCCTCGTCGCGCGGATCGGCGGGCCGAAGCTCGTCGGCGCGTTCACGCTCGTCCGGATCCTGCCGGGCCTGCTGTGCCAGCTGTCGAGCGCGGGACTGCCGGGCGCCGCGCCGTTCTTCCTGGCGCGCTCCGGCTACGACCAGAGCCGGGTGCGGCCCACGCTGGCATGGCTGACCGTGCTCGGCGCGGCGCTCGCCGGAATCGGCTGGCTCGCCCTCAGCCCCCTCATCTACCTGGTGTTCTTCAAGTCGTTCGGGATCTGGATCACGGTCGCCGCCGCCGCGCCGTCCTTCACCCAGGGTTTCGTCTCCGTCGGCAAGGGCCTCCTCCAGGGGACGGACGACCAGCCGGGCGCGAGCCTCGCCATCGCCGTCGAGGAGTTCGTGTTCCTGCCGATCTACCTCGTGATCCTGACCGGCTGGTACGGGCCCGGCGCCCTCATCACCGGGCTGGTGCTCGCCGACGTCGCCGCCGCCGCGTGGATCGCGCGGCGGCTCGCCCGGCGCGGCTTCTTCGCCGGATGGGGCCGCCCCGACCGGCGGCTCGGCCGCTCCATCGCCGGGTACGGGTTCCGCGGCTACCTCGGGCAGCTCATCGACCTGCTCCAGCTCCGCTTCGACATGGCGCTGCTCGGCGCGCTCGCCGGGCCGAAGGTGCTCGGCGTCTACACGGTCGCCAGCAAGTTCGCCGAACTGGTGCAGCTGCCGGGGCTCGCGGTCAACTACGTCCTCTACCCCGACTTCGCCAAGGAGGACCGGGAGACGGCGACGAAGCGAACGTCCCGCCTGATCCTGCCCGCGCTCGGCGTGTCGGCGCTGGCCGCGCTGCCGCTCGCGCTGATCGCCGGGACCGCGCTTCCGTGGGTCTTCGGGGACGTGTTCGACGACGCGGTCGTGCCCACCTACATCCGGCTCGCCGGCGTCGTCACGTTCGGCGTGACCGGCCTCATCATGGCCTACCTGTACGGGGTCGGACGGCCGGGCGCCGCGTCCACCGGGCAAGGCATCGGGCTCCTGGTCGTCGTCGTCCTCGGCGCGATCCTGATCCCGGCGCACGGCGCGACCGGCGCCGCCGTCGCCACGTCCATCTCCTTCGTCGCCACCACCGCCGCGCTGCTGGTCTGGTTCCAGCACGTCAAGAACCCCGCGCCCAGAGACTCCACACCCGAACACAAGGGGTGACCATGTCCGAGCTCGCGAGCCGTCCGGTCGACACGTCCGGCGGCGTTCCCCCCTCGCGGCCCCGCCGCGCGCTGGACATCGCCGGCGCGCTCACCGGGCTGCTGCTGCTGTCCGTCCCGCTGCTGGTCATCTACACGCTGGTGCGGGTGTCGAGCCCCGGCCCCGGCGTGTTCCGGCAGCGGCGCGTCGGGCAGGGCGGCCGGCCGTTCACCATGTACAAGTTCCGGACGATGCGGCAGGGCGTCGGCGGCCTCACCGTCACCGCCAACTGCGACCCGCGCCTCACCAAGGTCGGCAAGCTGCTGCGCCGGTGGTCGCTGGACGAGCTGCCGCAGCTGGTCAACGTGCTGCGCGGCCAGATGACCCTAGTCGGGCCGCGGCCGGAGACCTACGACCTGGCCGAGCACTACGACGACGGATGCCGCTGGATCTTCGACCACCGGCCCGGCCTGACCGGCGTCTCCGAGGTCCGGTTCCGCGACTTCGACGTGCTCGGGCCCGGCGAGGAGGTCGACCTCGTCAACTACATCGAGCGGATCGTCCCGGCCCGCGTCGCCGTCGACGCCGTCTACCTGCGCGAACCCTCGATGCGCGCCACGTTCGGCGCGCTGTGGGACACGGTGAAGCACATCCTCGGCATCCCGATCCCGCCGCTCCGGCTGGACGTCGGCGGGGCCGATTCGCCCGTCCGCCCGGCGGAGGAGCCCGGCTCCGCCGCCTGACCCGGAGAGGCCGCATCATGGACTACCGGGACACCCGGTTCAAGCTCTCGGCCGTCGCGACCGCGGTCGTCCTGGTGGCCGGGTTCCTGTTCTACCTCCAGCACCGGACGTCCGGCTACGAGCCGTACCGGGGGCCGCTCGCCACGCCCGGCTCCCCGGCCGCCGAGCCCCACCGGACCCGCCGCATCGCCCTGAACACCCAGCCCGCCGACTATCCGCGCCTCCAGGCGCTCGGCTACGACCTGGTGGACGTCAGGGCGGACCCCTCGCTCGTCGCCGACGTCCCCGCCGGGATGCAGGCGCTGCTGTGGGTCGGCAACTTCACGTGCGGCGACTTCGAACTCGGCTGGGACGCGTTCGAACGGGCCGTCCAGCGGTTCGGGCGCGACCCGCGGGTCTACGGCTGGTACCTGTCGGACGAGCCGAACGCCGGCGACTGCCCGGAGGTCGCGGCCGAGATCCGCCGCCGCGCCGCGTACGTCAAGGCCAACGCGCCCGGCCAGGTCTCCTTCATCTCCCTGACCGACTGGCCGATGAAGCCCCTGACGCCGAAACGCGTCGGCGTCGATCTCGTCGGCCTCGACCCGTACCCGTGCAAGGGCTCGTCCGAGACCCGTGAGCACTGCGACATCGGGGCGATCGACCGGATGGTCCGGATGGCCGACGCCGCCGGCATCCCGCGCACCAGGGTCGCGCCCGTCCTGCAGACGTTCGGGCAGGGCTGCTCCAAGGGCGACAAGAAGTACTGGCTGCCGACCCGGGCCCAGTTCCGCGAGATCCTCGCCCGCTGGGACCGGCTCACGCCCCGCCCGCCGCTGGAGATCTCCTACTCCTGGGGCCGCCAGGACGAATGGGCCTGCCCCACCCTCGCGGACGCGACCGGCGGAGCCCATCCCGATCTGCAGTCCCTCATGCGGGCCCGGAACCGGGCGGACTAGCCTCCGCCGGGCTGGTCGGCGACCGCCGGGGGCGCCGAACTCGCCGGCACCGGGAAGTCGAACGACCCGACCTTCAGTGCCAGGACCTCCAACACTCCGACGACCAGAACGAACGCGACGGCCAGCAAACCGAGCTTCTTGCGGTCCAAGACCCGCACCCCTTCAAACCCCCAGAAACGCAGGTCAAACCTAACACAATATGATCTATCGCCCGCCCCGACGACCCCCCGATCCCACCATCCGCAACCCTCCCGTTACGGCTCACCGACCCTTCTGCTGGTGAGGTTGGCGGCTCTCGCGTTGAGGCATTCGCCGGTGGCGAGGTCGAAGGCGAAGTTGTGGGCCAGGCAGTGGATCTGGCCGTCGCGGACGACGGCGCCGACGGAGAGGTCTTCGCCGGCGTGCGGGCAGTAGCGGGGGATGTCGTAGCGGGCGCCGTTGGAGGCGACGGTGATGCGCTCGGACTCGTCCCGTCCGGTCTCGTAGTCCTCGACGGCCCGGAGGGCGGGCGCGTTGGCGTGCTTGAGGAGGCCGACCAGGTAGTCGTTGTAGACGTCGGGGTCGCGGTAGAGGCTGAGGCGGAAGGAGATGAGGAGGTCCTCCCAGGCCATCCGGCCGGTGAGGACGCCGTCCAGCCAGCGGCCGGCGGTGGTGATCCGGTAGTGCGGGCGGACGTCCGGGGACGCCGCCGCCACGGTGACGCCGGCCGCCGAGAAGTCGACGTCCCAGACGCCGCCGTTCGGTCCGGTGATCTCGAACCGGACGATCATCGCGATCTGCCGGTTGAAGTAGTCGCTCAGGCCGCCGAGGCGGGTGAAGTGCGCCGTGAAGCGGTCGAACAGGTCGGGCCCCGGTTCCGGGTACTCGGCCATGACCTCGGCGATGGCGGGCGCGCGGTCGGCGGCGTACCGCTCGAGGTAGGTCTCGCGGTCGGCGTCGGCGAAGGAGAACCGGGCCGAGACCGGGTCGCGGGTGATCTCGCCGGTGTCGAGGTCGATGGCGTCGCCCGGCTTGAAGTAGTCCCAGCGCTGCTTCGGCAGGTGCTCGCGCAGCCACTCCGTGGAAACCTCGGGGTCGCAGAACGCGCCGTCCTTCTGGCCGAGGACCCAGTTGAGGTGGTCGACCTCGGCGTCCAGGAAGCACGGCGGGCCCGCGAAGGGGGCGGCCAGCTCCGGTTCGGTCTGCCGGACGAGGCGCTGCGCCGCGCGGAGCTTGGAGACGCGCTTGGCCATGGAGACCTCGGCCATCTCGGCTTCCGGGTACTCGTAGCAGATCGGGTGCCAGGACGCCCCGGACGTCTGCAGGGCCATCAGGTCGAGCCGTCCACCTGCGAGGTGCTTGGCGCGGCGGGCCTGCGCTGCGGTGAGCCGGGCGTCGTTGCAATGCAGGATCCCGCGGCCGTCGGCGACGATGAGAAAGGCGGCATCGTGGCACATCGGCGATAGTTCCGGAATCACCGTGATCCAGGACCCGCGATTGTCCAGCGGGAATTTACTCCAGGGTTCGATCTCGATTACCTGCCGGTAGCCCGCGGCGGCCGTGATGCGTTCCCGGAAGGCGGGTCCGGGATAACACGGAATGAGGATTCTGGTCCGCTCCGGAAGGCGCTCCAGGACCCACGGGTCGAAATGATCTAGATGCTCGTGCGAGACGGCGACCCAGTCGGCGTCGAGGAGCGGGCCGAGATCCAGGTGATCGTTCCTCGGATACTGGTGCCAGGCCCCCAGAAAGGCCCCCGCTGGAGCGAGCCACGGGTCCGCGAGCAGGTGGAACGCGGTCGCGTCCACCGCCACCCCCGCATGTCCGATAAATGTGACCGTCGGCATGGGGAGACTGTCCCGCACGGGGGCCGCGGGCGCACCCGCCGGAATGCGCAAAGCGGCTACGCCACCCGTATGAATGAATTGTCATGGGCAGAACTGACAATCCTGACTGAGACGCTCCGACAAAGAGCGGAGTTTACGCTCGCCTTCTGCATGTCCACTTCTGGACAGGCACCGGTCTGTTGCGGTCAATTGACTGGACATCCGGCGCGACGCCGGGTGACCGTCTATGGGGTGCTGGAATAGCGGACGGGGGTCTTCATGGACAACGGGCGGGCTCGGTCTTCCCCGGCGGACACCGCCGCCGGCGCGGGGACGCTCACGGGCGCGCGGGAGGACGGCCGCACCGGCGAGCGGTACCGGCCGGCGGCGCCCGGGCGCGGCGAGCAGGTGCTGTGGCGGCGCCGGCTCCGCCACGACATCCGGCATGAACTGGGCACGATCATCATGCTGGCCTCGGCCGTCGTCGTCGCGGAGGACGTCGGCGACACCAGCCGGGCCCGCATCGACCAGTTGCTCGGCGAGACCAGGTGGCTCGACCACCTGCTGCGCCGGCTCGACGAGGACGACGGCGACGACCGCCCGCCGCCCGGCCCCGAGCGGCTCCGGGTGGACGACCTGACCGCCGAGGTCGTCACCGGCATGCGGCTCGCCACCCCGCACGAGGTGTGCTTCACCGGCTGCGAGGCGTGGGCCCACATGGACCCGGTCGCGCTGTGGCGCGCGGTCCGCAACGTCCTCGACAACGCGTGCCGCGTCGCCGAGGGGCGCGTCGACGTGCGCGTCGAGACCGACCAGGGCTGGATCGTCATCCAGGTCGACGACGACGGGCCCGGCTTCGGCGCCGGCGGGGGCGCGCGGCCCGGCGGGCGCGGGCAGGCCCGGCCCGGCCTCGCCTCGCTCGGGCTCGGCATCGTGCACGACCTCATCTCCGGCTACGGCGGCAGCCTGGAGATCCGCACCTGCGAGATGGGCGGGGCGCGGGTCCGGATGCTGCTGCCGGCGGCGCCGCCCCCGGACGCCGCGGCGCCCCGGGGCGGCGACGCGCTCGCCGACGACTGGCGGCCGCATCCATGAGGATGATCATCTGCGACGACCACGCGGTCTTCGCCGATTCGCTGTCGCTGGTGCTGGCGGACGCCGGGCACAGCGTCGTCGGGGTGGCCTACTCCCCCGCCGACGCGCTGCCGGTGCTGCGGGCGCGGCAGCCCGACGCGTGCCTGATCGACCTGCACTTCCCGGCCGGCACGGCGCTCGACTGGATGCCGCGGCTGCGCGCCGCGTCCCCGCGCACGAAGTTCGTCGTCCTGACCGGCTTCCTGGAGCAGCCGGTGCTGGACGCGGGCGTCGCGGCGGGCGTGCGGGGGTTCGCGCACAAGGGCCAGCAGGCCGGCGACATCCTCACCGTGCTGCGCCGCGTCGCGGACGGCGAGGTCGTCGCCGACCAGGCGGCGCTGCGCGGCGGCGCCCGGCCGCGCAGCCGCGCGCAGAAGGTCGCGCAGTTCCTCACCCCGCGCGAGCGGGAGGTGCTGACGCGGCTGGCGCGCGGCGAGTCGACGCAGGCGCTGGCCAAGGCGATGGGCGTGACGCGCAGCACGGCGCGCAGCCACGTGCAGAGCGTGCTGTCGAAGCTGGGCGTGCACTCGCAGCGGGAGGCCGTGATCGAGGCGGCCCGGCACGGCCTGGTGAGCGTCGAGACCGGGGAGTGGCTGGCGGGCTGACCTCCGAATCCCCCGACGACGCGGGAGCCGTCCCCCGGCAAGCCCCGCGCCGGGGCGCGGGGACGGCCGAATCCGGCCCTTCAGGGTTCGGCCGGGACGCGTTAGCGTCTGCCTCGGAGAGGAGGTTCCCATGGCCCAACGGCGAACTGCCTCACCCGTCTTCGACGCCGGGGCCCTCGGCCGCGCGGACGCCTACGCCCGCGGGGTCCCCCACGACCGGCTCGAACGGCTCCGGTCGCGGACGCCCGTGGTGTGGCTGGACGGCCGCACGGCGGAGCGGCCCGGCGCCTGGGCGGTGCTGCGCTACGCCGACGTCCACCACGCCCTCATGCACCCCGAGCTGTTCAGCCCGCAGGTGGACGGCCCCCTGCACGGCCCCCTGAGCGGGCCCGAGGGGCAGCCGGGGGAGGCCGCCCCCGACGAGGCGGCCCTCATCGACATGGATCCCCCGGCGCGGGCGATGCTCGCCCGCATCCCGGCCGGGGCGACGGTCGACTTCGTCGGCGAGGTCGCGCGCGACCTGCCGGAGACGGTGCGCAACACCCTCGCCGGGGGCCTGTACGCGCTGCTGCGCCATCCCTCCGAGTACGTCCGGCTGCGCGAGGAGCAGGCCGACGAGAGGCTGGTCGACAGCGCCGTCGAGGAGATGCTGCGCTGGTGGACGCCGGTGCTGCAGGTGAGGCGGACCGTCCAGCGCGGGACGACCGTCGGCGACGTGCCGCTGCTGGCGGGCGAGCACGTGATGCTGTGGCTCGCCTCCGCCAACCACGACGACGAGGTCTTCCCCGATGCCGGGCGGTTCGTTCCGGAGCGGTTCGTCCAGCCGGCCCGGCCGCACCTCTGCTTCGGGGTCGGGCACCGCGCCTGCCTGGGCGCGCGGCTGGCGCGGGTGCACCTGCGCGCCATGCTCGTCGCGCTGCTCGAACGTCCGGGCGCGCCGCGGCTCGCGGGCGAGCCGGTGCCGCTGCGCTCCAGTGCCCGCCACGGCTTCGCCCACCTCCCCGTCCGCTGGCTCCCCCGCTGACTCCCGCCCATCGTTGACCTGCGGCATGTTGTTGTTATCCGGCGGGCGATAACAACAACACGCCGCAGGTCAACGGAGCGGGGGGCGGGTACTTCGGGGGGAGTAGGGGGGCGCACTCCTCTTGGGCGACGTGCCGCGGGGTGCTGATGACTTAGCGTGCAGGGCATGAGCACTTCTGCGCCGCGCTGGTCGCGGCCTGGTACGTGGCCGGTCTGGGTCGTCCCGGTCCTGGTCGCGTTCGTCCAGGTCTTCGGGTCGCTGGGCGCGCAGAGCGGCAGGTCGGGCGAGGGGTCCGGCGGGCCTCCGTGGGAGCACGGCGGCGGGTCCGACCCCGGGCACGCCGACCTCGACGCGCCGGGGTTCGCGCTGCTGCTCGGCGGGCCGGCGCTGCTGCTGCTCAGGCGGCGGAACCCGGTGTTCACGGTGTGCGCCGTCGCGGCGGTCACCGCGGTGTACTTCCTGCGCGCCTACACCTACGGGCCGGCGCCGCTGGCGCTGGTCGTCGCGATGATGGCCGCCGTCGTCGCCGGGCACCGGCTGGTGACGTGGGCCGGGGCGGGCCTCGGGCTCGCGGCGTTCTTCGCCCTGACCGCGCTGATCGGCGTCCCGGCGGCCGAACGCGGCCAGGACGGGCCGTTCGCGGTGCAGGAGCCGACCCTCGGCGGGTCGAGCTTCGTGGTCGGCTGGGCGCTGGTGGTGCTGGTCAGCGCGGAGCTGATCCGGATGCGGGCGCAGCGGGCCGCCGAGACCGCGCGGATCCGGGACGAGGAGGAGCGCCGGCAGGCCAGCGAGGAGCGGCTGCGGATGGCCCGCGAACTGCACGACGTGCTCGCCCACAACATCTCGATGATCAACGTGCAGGCCGGGGTGGCGCTGCATCTGATCGACCAGAACCCCGAGCAGGCGCGGACGGCGCTCGCGGCCATCAAGGAGGCGAGCAAGGAGGCGCTCACCGAGATGCGCGGGGTGATCGGCGCGCTGCGGTCGCAGGGCGAGAGCGCGCCGCGCGCGCCCACCGCCGGGCTCGACCGGCTGGACGACCTGCTGGACCGCGCCCGCTCCGCCGGGCTCGCGGTCGAGGCCGAGATCACCGGGGACCGGCGGCCGCTGCACGCGGGCACCGACCTCGCCGCGTTCCGGATCGTCCAGGAGTCGCTGACGAACGTGACCCGCCATGCCGGTCCCGGGCCGGTGACGGCGCGGGTCGCGATCGCCTACGGTGAGCACGAGATCGAGGTGCGGGTCGAGGACGACGGGCGGGGCGCGCCCCTGCTGGACGACCGGCCGGGCGGCAGCGGCATCCGCGGGATGCGCGAGCGGGCCGCCGCGCTCGGCGGGACGTTCGACGCCGGGCCGCGTCCGGGCGGCGGGTTCCGGGTGCGGGCGGCGCTGCCGCTGGACGAGGACGGCGAGACGTGAGGGGTATGCGGTGATCAAGGTGATGCTGGCGGACGACCAGGTCCTCGTCCGGGCCGGGTTCCGGGCGCTGCTGGACGCGCAGTCCGACATCGAGGTCGTCGGCGAGGCGAGCGACGGCGAGGAGGCGGTCGCGCAGGCGCGCCGGCTGCGGCCCGACGTCATCCTGATGGACATCCGCATGCCGGGCCTGGACGGTCTCGCGGCCACCCGCCGGATCGCCTCCGACGAGCGGCTCGACGGCGTCAAGATCGTGATCTTGACCACGTTCGAGCTGGACGAGTACGTCTTCGAGGCGCTGCGCGGCGGCGCGAGCGGGTTCCTGGTGAAGGACACCGAGCCGGTGGAGCTGATCCACGCCGTCCGGGCGGTCGCGGACGGGGACGCGCTGCTGTCGCCGAGCGTGACCCGGCGGCTGATCGCCGAGTTCGCCGCACGGGCCAAGGAGCCCGCGCCGTCGCCGCGGCTGAACGCACTGACCGACCGGGAGCGGGAGGTCATGGCGCTCGTCGGGGAGGGCCTGTCGAACGAGGAGATCGCGGCCCGCCTCGTGGTCAGCCCGGCCACCGCGAAGACGCACGTCAGCCGCACGATGGTGAAGCTCGGCGCCCGTGACCGCGCCCAGCTCGTCGTGTACGCCTACGAGTCGGGGTTGGTCAAACCCGGCTGGCTGCCTTAGAAATTTACTCTGCAGCGATTCGCTGTTGCCGTCCGCAGGGACATGACAGGCTGGACGGCGGAGGCCATCCACCGAGGTTGAGGAGTCCGGTGCCGAACGACACGAGGATTCTGGCCGTCGACGACCGCGAGGAGAACCTGACCGCGCTCGCGGCGGTGCTCGACGCGCTCCCGGTGGACGTCGTGCCCGTCACGTCCGGATCGGCGGCGCTGAAGGAGCTGCTGAACGACGACTTCGCGCTGATCCTGCTGGACGTCGTCATGCCGGAGATGGACGGTTTCGAGACCGCGGAGCACATCAAGGCCCGGCCGCGCACGCGGGACATCCCGATCATCTTCCTCACCGCCGGCAGCGGGGCCGGGGAGCAGGCGTACCGGGGCTACGCGGCCGGCGCCGTCGACTACCTCACCAAGCCGTTCGACCCGTGGCTGCTGCGCGCGAAGGTGTCGGTGTTCGTCGATCTGCACCGCCGCACCGTGCGGCTGAGGCAGCAGGCCCAGCTGCTGCGCCGCACCCTCGGCGGGGACGACGCCGACGGCGCCCTGGCCGGCTGCGAGCGCCTCCTCGCGGCCCTCGACGAGCGGCTCACCAAGGTCGAGGACGGCGTCGCCCGGCTGGGGTCCGGCGAGCCCGCCGGGGAGCTGGGCGCGCACATCGGCGAGCTGCGCCTCGCACTGGACGCCTTCTCCGCCGGCACCTGATCCCCTCCGCACGACCGCCCCTGTTCCGCGCGGCCGCCTCTCTTCCGCGCGGCCCGCTGCCTCTTCCACGCGCCCCGCGTCCGGCCCGTTTCGGGACCTTCGGCCCGCACGGCCGGGGATCTATGGCCCGTGACGATCACGCTTGGTAGTTGATAGACGTTGATTCCTTGCCGGTCCTATTGACATCGAGTGCAAAGAACTCCGCAGGTCAACACCCGAATCCTTTACTTTCCGACCCCATGATCGAGTTTGCCGCAAGTAAGTACTTAGGAGTAACTTGCACTCACCGTCACGAGATCGACCGGTGTCGCCTGGTCCATCGTGGCCCTAGACCCCCAGGAGCAAACCCCCCATGACCGACTCCCCCGAGCCCGCCGTCGGCCGCGTCCGCTGGAAGCGGTTCGCCGCCATCGCCGCCCCCGCCGCGATCGGCGCCGGCGCCCTGGCCTTCATGACCGCGCAGGGCGCGATCGCCTCCTCGTTCGCCGTCTCCGGCGGCAGCTTCAAGGTCAGCGCCGACTCCCTCACCGGACAGGGCTTCGTCCAGTATGGCGGTGTCGACGCGAGCAAGGACGGCGCGAAGCACCCGGTGCAGATCTCCGGCATCAAGTCCGCGCAGATCCGCAACATGTGCCAGTCGGTGAAGGTCGGCCCGTTCACGCTGCGGCTGACCGCCGGGACGGGCTCCAAGCCCGTCGAGGCCAGCGACCTCGTCCTCGACGTGGAGCAGCTCAACGCCGACGCCAAGTTCTCCAACATCGAGATCGGCCGGGACGCGAGCACCCTGGACAAGGGCCCGAACGGCGCGCAGGGCGCGGCCGGCACGTTCGGCCAGCAGGCGTCCAGGATCGAGCTGACCAACGTCAGGCAGGTCGCCTGGGCCACCACCGCCGGCACGTTCAAGCTGAGCGACCTCAGCATGAAGCTCGGCGACGAGTGCTTCTGAGGCCATGAATCCCGCCGAAGCACACGGGCGCGCCCCGCACGGCTTCCGTCGCTGGCGGCGGACACGTCCCTTCTGGGGAGGCGTGTTCGCCGTCCTCGGCGGCCTGGAGCTCATCGCGATCCCGCTCGCGCCGATGCCGCTCGTCATCCACCAGGGCATGGCCGGGGTGGCGAGCTGGCTGATCGGCGCGCTGCTCGTCACCGCCGGCGTGCTGATGTGGGTCCAGCCCGCGCAGCGCAGCTTCTTCGGCATCCTCGCCGTGCTGCTGTCGCTGGCGTCGTTCCTCACGTCCAACTTCGGCGGCTTCCTCGTGGGGCTGCTGCTCGGACTGCTCGGCGGCGCCCTCGGCTTCGCCTGGTCCCCGGTCCCGGCAGCCCCCGCGACGGACGCCCGCACCGGCGGGGAGCGCGCCAGGCCGGGCGCGCACCGCGGCGGACGCCTGACCGCCATCGCGCTGCCCGCCCTGCTGGGCGTCCACCTCCTGAGCCCCTCGCCCGCGCCGTCGTCCACGGCCTCGGCCGCCCCGGCCGCCTCCCCCTCGCCGTCCCCCAGCGCCACGCCCTCCGCCGGCGCGACGCCCACTCCCACCCCCACGTCCACCCCCACGTCCACCCCCACGCCGACACCCACGGCGCCGGCGTGCCCGGAGGCGCCCTCGAACGGCGCGGGGCTGTCCGCGGACGAGGCCCGCAAGCTCCTCCAGGAGATGCAGGCGAGCAAGGACCCCGCCTGCCTCAAGACGCAGGACAAGGCGGCCGGCTCGGGGACCCGCGTCTACACCGACGCCGGGACGCTGCGGGCCGACTCGCTGACGATGTCCGGCCTCAGCTACGACGGCGTCGCGTCCCTCTCCTCGGCGGGCGGGACGGTCAAGGCGCTGAAGTTCAGCATGTCCAAGGCCGTGCTGAAGAACGTGGACCAGACGTCCGCCCACGGCGGGGCCGCCGCGCGGATCCGGACGCCCAACCTCACGCTGACCGGCGACGTCGTCATGTACACGACGAAGATGTCGTCCAAGCTGCTCGGGATACCGCTCACGTTCACACCGGAGCAGCCGCCGCCGCTGACGCTGCCCTACATGGTGATGACGGACGTGGTGTCCGAGCAGCCCGCCGTCACCGCGAACGGGGCGCAGATCACCGGGCTCGGCGTCACCGCGGCCTGAGCGCCCGAGCGCAGCTTGCCGCGCAGGATGAACGCGCCCAGCAGCACCGCCACCACGACGAGGACCACCGCGATCGTGACGACCAGCACCGTCCTGCGGCGCTCCCCGCCGGCGTCGGGCGGCGGGGACTGGTGCCCCCAGTCCGGGTACGGCCGCTGCTGCTCCCACGGCGGGCGCGTCGACGGCGGCGAAGGGTCGGGCCGGGACGGCGGCGGAGCGTCAGGCCGGGACGGCGGCGGCGCCCACTCGGTCTCCAGTAACGTCCGCGCCTCGCGGTCCTGGCCGGGACGGACCGGCGGCGGACGATGCGAGCCGTTGCGCTCCGCGGAGCCGCCGGAGCCGCCGGAGCCGCCGGGGCCGCCGGGGTCGCGCCGCGTCACCGGGCCGGCGTCGGTGGGATCGCGGCGCGTCACCGGGCCCAGTTCGGACGGGTCCATGACGGTCTCGGCCGCGTCGTCGGTCCGGCCGGCGGGCGGACGGCGGGCGGACGGCTCGTCCAGCAGCGTCTCGCTCGCCGACGAGCGCGGGGGCGGCTGCGGTCGCGGAGCCGGCCGGGGCTGCGGCCGCGGTGCGGGCCGGGGCGGCGGCATCGCGGCGACCCGGGTGAGCAGCGGCTGCGCCTGCACGGCGGTCATCCGGCGCACCGGCTCGCGCTCCAGAAGGCCGTTCAGCACCCGGGCGAGCGGCCCCGCGTTCCGCGCCGGCGGGACCGGCTCGGTCAGCGCGGCCTGCAGCGACGACATCGCGTCCGACCGCTCGTAGGGGGAGCGGCCCTCGACCGCCGCGTACAGGGTCGCGCCGAGCGCCCACAGGTCGGACGCCGGGACCGCCCGCTCGCCCTGCGCCCGCTCGGGCGGGATGTAGGCGGGCGACCCCATGACGAGGCCCGTCTGCGTGAGCGTCGCGTCGCCCTCCACCTGCGCGATGCCGAAGTCGGTGAGGACCACCCGGCCGGAGTCGGTGATCAGCACGTTGCTGGGCTTCACATCGCGGTGCAGGATGCCCTTCTCGTGGGCGTGCCGGAGCGCGCCCAGCATCTGCAGGCCGATATCGGCCACCCGGCGGTGGTCGAGTGGTCCGCGCTCGATGATGTCCTGCAGCGACGGGGCGAGGACCAACTCCATCACGATCCAGGGCCGGTCGGCCTCCTGCACCACGTCGTGGACGGTCACGACGCCGGAGTGGTTGAGCCGCGCCGACGCCCGCGCCTCCCGGAACGTCCGCTCGTAGAGGACGGCGCGCTCGTCGTCGTTCAGGCCCGGCGGGAACACGACCTCCTTGACCGCGACCTCGCGGTCGAGCATGACGTCAAGGGCGCGCCACACGGTGCCCATGCCGCCCCGCCCGACCACCGAGTCGAGCCGGTAGCGGTTACCGAGCAGACGTGCCTGTGCCATGTCGGAAGAGTCCCCCCGTTGTCATCCCACCCCGGAGGGACGGAACGTGTCGAGCACATTCTTCACGAGGGGCTCTCTCTCATACCACTGGGACGCGGGAACGGCCACCACGACCGCGTACGGCCTGCCTCCGGCGATCACGCCCCGGTCGCGTGCGCGGGTGAGGCCCGCGCCGCGCGTCCAGGTGAACTCGATGTCGGCGGCGGGCCGCCCGGCGACCTCCGTGCGGGTGATCTCCCCGAGCCGGCGGAAGTCCTTCAGCTTGCCGTCCGCGATGGCCTCCCGCTCCCAGGTGACCCAGTGCCCGTACGGGTCGCCGGACCAGATCGTCCGGTCGACCTGCACGTAGGCGCTGGACACGGGGTCGGTCCAGATGACGCTGTTGCCCTGCTCCGACCGCCGCCATCCCGTCGGGACGCCGATCGTGTATCCGGGACCGGACGCCCGGGTGAGCCCTTCCGGAAGGGGTGTCGCGCCGCCGGCCGGCGATGAGGCCGACGTGCCGGGCGACGTGGACGTGCCCGACGGCGCGGTGTTCGTCGCGGACGGGACGCCCGCGGCGGCGGGCGGGCGCGGCGTGGGATCCGACTTGTCGGTAGAGGGGCGGTTCATCCAGAAGACGACACCGGCGACCGTCAGGATCGCCGCCGCCGCGGCGACGCCCCCGAGGATCGGCGCCGCCATCGACCGCTTCGCCGCCCGCGGAGGCCCCGCGGGCGCGGGCGTCCACTGCGTGCCGGGCCCCGGCCCGAACGGCGCGGTCATCCCCTGCGGCGGGGGCGGGACGGGAACGACCTGCTGGAACGGCGCGGCCTGCTGGAACGACGCTGTCTGCTGGGACGACGCGGACTGCGTGGCGGTGCCGTCCGTCGCGGTCGCCGCCGCGTCCGCCGCGGCCCCGTCCGCGGTCGTCGCCTCCCCCGAGGCGAGCCGGGCGGCGGCCAGGTCCGCGGCATGGCCGGACGCGACCGCCTTGAGCGCCTCCTCGGCACGGTCCCCGCTGAGCCGCCGGACCGGGTCGCGCTCCAGCAGCCCGGTGAGGACGGGCGCGAGCGGCCCGGCGTTCCGCGGCGGCGGGACGTCCTGCGTCATCACGGCCGCGAGCACGGCCATCGCGTCGCTGCGGTGGTGCGGCGCCTTCCCCTCGGTCGCCGCGTAGAGGGTGGCGCCGAGCGCCCACAGGTCGGACGCGGGGATCGCCGGGTCGCCGTTCACCCGCTCCGGCGACATGTACGCGGGCGAGCCCATGATCAGCCCGGTGCCGGTGAGCGTCGCGTCGCCCGCGAGCTGCGCGATGCCGAAGTCGGTGAGGACGGCCCGGTCGTCGTCGGCGACCAGCACGTTCGCGGGCTTGACGTCACGGTGCAGGATGCCGATCGCGTGCGCCGCCCGCAGCGCGCCCGCGATCTGCACGCCGATCGCCGCGACGCGGCCGGGCGGCAGCGGCCCGTCCTCGTCCACGATCTCCTGGAGGGAACGGGCCCGCACCAGCTCCATGACGATCCACGGCCGGTCGTCCTCGTCCACGACATCGTGTACGGTCACGACGCCCGGATGGTTCAGCCGCGCCGACGCGCGGGCCTCGCGCAGCGTCCGGCGGTGCCGGTTCTCCCGCTCGTCGTCGCCCAGCCCGGCGGGCAGCACGACCTCCTTGACGGCGACCTCGCGGTCGAGGGTCTCGTCGCGGGCCCGCCACACCGTGCCCATCCCGCCGCGGCCGACCACGGATTCGAGCCGGTAGCGACCGGCGAGGAGGCGGCCGGCCATCAGTCGTCCGCGGGCTTGAAGTACTCGTAGACCGGCTGGAGGTCGGCGAACACCCTGTCCCATTCCTTGTCGGGGGCGCGCAGCAGGAGCGCGTAGCCGTGCCCGTTCGTCACGAATCCGCGGTTGAGGACGCGCACCCGGCCTCCGGCGCCGTTGTAGGTGAACTCCCAGTCGGCGGAGTCGTCGCCGTCGCCGGTGTCGCGTACGGGCGGGTGGTCGCCGGTCGGGGCGATCTTGATCTTCTTGTAGCCGGGGAACCCGCTGCCGCCGCGCTCCTGCCGCCGCCAGTCGCCGATGGCGCTGTCGCCCGGGTCATCGGTCTGGTCGATCTGCAGGTAGACCGTGCGGTCGGGCGAGTAGAAGTAGTCGCCGCCCTGCTTGCGCTCGGGCCCGCTCCAGCCCTTCGGGACGGGCACCGAGTAGCCGCTGGCGTCCTTGTGCATGCTGAACCCGGCGGGCAGCCCGCCCTTGCTCGGCGAACCGCTCGGCTTGGCGGACGTCGCCGGGGCCGACGGCGTCGTGGCGCCGCTCGGCGGCACGGTGGCGCCCGTCTTCCGGCCCTTCTGGTCGTCCCCGCCGTTGGCGAGGGCGATGCCCGCGACCACCACGATGATGATCAGCACGACCGCGGCGACGATCAGCACGTTCCGGTTGGCGGCCAGCGCGGGCCGCTGGGCCGGGTGCGTCGTCGGCGGGAAGTGCGTGGACGGCCCCGGCTCGGGCCGGCCCTGCTCGGCGACGGCGCCGGCGGGCTCGGTGCGCGGGCCGGAGCGCCACGAGCGGACCCGGTCCGGATCGGGCGCGGTCTCGCCCGGGTTCGCGGGCGCCGCGCCCGACCCGGCCTTGCCGGCGATGCCGGTCGGCAGGTCGAGGCTGGTCAGCTGGTCGGGACGCGCGTCGGGGGCCGCCTGCGGGGACGCCGCCGTGGGTTCGGCGACGTCCGTCCGGCCCTCGGCGGACTCCAGCTCCTCCGGGAGCGGCTGGTCGGGCGCGTACGTCTCCGGGTACGGCTCGGCGTACGCCTCCGCGTACGGCCGCGAACCGTAGGACGGGTCCTCGGCGGTGGTCTGGGGGCCGGGGAGCTCGTCCAGGGAGAACTCGACGGCCATCGTGCGCTGGGTGTCGACGGTCTCCTGCCGGACGATCTCGTCCAGCAGCGCGCCCGCCTCGATCGCGTCCATCCGCTGGTCGGGGTTCTTGCGCAGCAGCCCCTCGACGACCGGGATGAGCCGGCCGCCCTTGTTCGGCGGGTCGGGCTCCTCGGAGATCACCGCGACCAGCGCGGCCATCGGCTCGGGCCGTTCGAACGGGGACCGGCCGTGCAGCATCGCGTACAGGGTGACGCCGAGGGACCACAGGTCCGACGCCGGGCCGGCGACGCGGCCCCGGGCGCGCTCGGGCGCGATGTAGGCGGGCGACCCCATCACGAGGCCGGTCTGGGTGAGGGTCGCGTCGCCCGCGGCGGTCGCGATGCCGAAGTCGGTGAGCACGGCGCGCTCGCCCATCCGGCCGGTGCCGGTGATCAGCACGTTGCTCGGCTTGACGTCGCGGTGCAGGACGCCCGCGCCGTGCGCGGCGTGCAGCGCGGCGAGCATCTGCCGGCCGATCTCGGCGGCGCGGCGCGGCTCCAGCGGCCCCTCCTGCTTGATCACCTGGTCCAGCGAGCGGGCCTTGATCAGCTCCATGATGATCCAGGGCCGGTCGTCCTCCTCGACGACGTCGTAGACCGTGACGACGCCGGGATGGCCGAGCCGCGCGGCGGTGCGGGCCTCACGGAACGTGCGCTTGTGGTGCACGGCGCGTTCCTCATCGGTGAGACCATGCGGGAGGATGACCTCCTTCACCGCAACGTCACGACCGAGGACCTCATCGTGCGCCTGCCAGACCGTCCCCATGCCGCCTCGGCCGACCTGGGTCACCAGGCGGTAGCGGCGGGCGAGCAACCGCTCACCGGTGGGTTCATTTGGCATATCCGCGACCATATCGACTTTTGCTGACAACCTTGGACCGAGCTTGCAAGCCACATCCCCCTACCCGTACGACGTCCGGCACCACCCCGAGGTTCGCGACCGGACGAGCACATGCGGACGAAAGCGCGATGGACGTGACACCCGGTAAAAAGAAGAGAGCCACACCGCGCGGCGACTGGGGGACCATGTCGGAGAAGGACCCGCAAGGCCCGGACGGACTCCGGGGCGAGTGGGACCGGCTGATCCAGGCGGCCCCGACGATCTTCTTCTGGTACACCCGTCTCTCCGGGATCCTGTCGCTGCTGGCATGGGTCTCCTATGGTCTCATCCTCGAGATAGCCGAAGTCTGGGCGCTGCGCTGGATCGGCTACCTCGGCTGGTTCCCCAGCGTCCCCATCGGCATGCTGTGGATCCTGCTGTCGATGGGCGTCCGGCGGCGCAAGAAGGCCGCCTGGCGCCTCCTCGTCCTGATCTTCTGCCTGCCCACGGCGCTCGGCGTCACCGCCGTGCTGACCACGCTGGTCAACCCGGACCGGCCGACCCCCGTCGGGCTGATCGTCACCGCCGCCGTGTACCTCGCCGTCCTCGGCCTGCTGATCGCGGCGCGCGGGCAGTTCACCACGCTGCCCGACCGGGCCAACCGCCGCCTCGCCACCATCGTCTTCACCAGCCTCCTCATCGTGACCTGCGGAATCGGTACGTTCCTGGTCACCCTCACCGACCGGAACCGGACCGGCGACTTCTGGACGCACCCGCTCTACGCGGTCGCCCAGACCGTCCTCGGGCCGCGCGTCACCGGCAAGCCGATCGACGTGTCGGTGCCGTTCTGGGTGGACGCGATCCTGTGGAGCCTCGGCACCGGGCTGCTGATCGTCACGTTCTGGGCGCTGTTCAAGCCGGGGCGGCGCGACCCCGTCCTGTCCCCCGGCGAGGAACTGGCGGCGCGCGCGCTGCTCGCCGAATACGGCGACCAGGACTCGCTCGGCTACTTCGCGCTGCGCCGCGACAAGGACGTCATGGTCGCGCCGAACGGTAAGGCGGCCATCGCCTACCGGGTCGAAGGTTCGGTCTCGCTGGCCAGCGGCGACCCGCTCGGCGACCCCGAATCCTGGGACCAGGCGATCGAGGCGTGGCTGGAGGAGTGCCGCGCCCACGCGTGGATCCCCGGCGCCGTCAGCGTCGGCGAGCGCGCCGCCCACATCTACAAGCGGCACGGGTTCGACGCGCTCGAACTCGGCGACGAGGCCATCGTCGACCTCACCGACTTCAACCTCGACGGGCGCGAGATGCGGCAGGTCCGGCAGGCCGTCCGGCGGGTCGAGCGGGCCGGGTACACGGTCCGGATCCGGCGGCACTCGCAAATCCCCGGCTGGGAGATGGCCAAGCTCATCCGCAGCGCCGACGCCTGGCGCGGCGAGGAGACCGAACGCGGCTTCTCCATGGCCCTCGGCCGCCTCGGCGACCCGACGGACGGGCGCTGCGTCATGGTCGAGGCGTTCGACGCGCACGGGGAGCTGCGCGGGCTGCTCAGCTTCGTCCCGTGGGGCCGGGCCGGGCTGTCGCTCGACCTGATGCGCCGCGACCGGCTCGCCGAGAACGGCCTCAACGAGTACATGGTGGCCAAGCTGGCGGAGAAGGCCGCCGCGGTCGGCGCGCAGCAGCTCTCGCTGAACTTCGCGATGCTGCGCTCGGCGTTCGAGCGCGGCTCGCAGATCGGTGCGGGACCCGTCGCGCGGCTCTACTACAAGTTCCTGTCGTTCGCGTCGAGGTTCTGGCAGCTCGAATCGCTGTACCTGTCGAACGCCAAGTACCTGCCGCACTGGCGCCCGCGCTTCATCTGCTACACGCAGGGGCGGCACCTCGTCCGGCTCGGCCTCGCCTACGCGCGGGCCGAGGGGTTCCTGCCGAGCCTCAACCGCCCGAAGCTGGACCGGGCCGCCGCGATGGTCCCGTCCACCGACCTCGTCGACAAGATCCGGGAGATCGAGGAGGCGGCGGACGCGGCGCGCGCCCCGCAGCGGCGGCTGTCGGAGCAGGAGCGGGTGCGGCACGCCAAGCTCGACCAGATCCGCGCCGCCGGGAGGGAGCCCTACGCGCTGAGCTGCGAGCGCACCGACTTCGCCGCCGACATCCGCGCCCGCTTCCCGGGCCTCGCCCCCGACACGCGCACCGGCGCCGAGGCGGCCATCGCGGGACGGGTCGTGCTGGCCCGCGAGCACGGCCGGCTGATCTTCGTCACGCTCCGGGACGAGACCGCCGACCTGCAGGTCATGCTGACCGCCGACGCCCTCGGCGAGGACTCCCTGCACGACTGGAAGGCGCTCATCGACCTCGGCGACCAGGTCGGGGTGCGCGGCGAGATCGTCACGTCCCGGCGCGGGGAGCTGTCGGTGCTCGCCTCGTCCTGGACGCTCGCCGCCAAGTGCCTGCGCCCGCTGCCGAACAAGAGCTCCGGGCTCTCCGACCCGGAGGCGCGCGTCCGGCAGCGGTACGTCGACTTCATCGTCAACGACGAGTCGCGCCGGATGCTGCGGATGCGCGGCGACGCCGTCGCCGCCGTCCGCGACGGGCTGCGCGCCCGCGGCTACCTCGAAGTCGAGACGCCGATGCTCCAGCCCGTGCACGGAGGCGCGACAGCGCGGCCGTTCACGACCCGCATCAACGCCTACAACATGCAGCTCTACCTGCGGATCGCGCCCGAGCTGTACCTGAAGCGGCTGCTGGTCGGCGGGATCGGGCGCGTCTTTGAACTGAACCGCAACTTCCGCAACGAGGGCGTCTCGCAGAAGCACAACCCCGAGTTCACGATGCTGGAGGCGTACGAGCCGTACGGCGACTACGACACGATGGCGGCCCTGACCCGCTCCCTGGTCGTGGACGCGGCCCGCGCCGCCCTCGGCACGAGCGTCGTCGTCCGGGACGGCGTCGAGTACGACCTCGCCGAGCCCTGGCAGGAGATCACCGTGTACGAGTCGGTGTCGAAGGCCCTCGGCGAGGAGGTCACGCCCGACACGCCGCGCGCGGCCGTCCAGAGGTTCGCCGAGCGGCACGGGCTGAACGCCGACCCGCAGTGGGGGCAGGGCAGGATCGTCCAGGAGCTGTTCGAGGCGCTCGTGGAGGAGCACCTGCTGGCGCCGACGTTCGTCCGCGACTACCCGGCCGAGACGTCGCCGCTGACCCGCCCGCACCGCGACGACCCGCGGCTCGCCGAGAAGTGGGACCTGATCGTCTTCGGCCTGGAACTGGGCACCGCCTACTCCGAGCTGATCGACCCGATCCTGCAGCGCAAGCGGCTCACCGAGCAGTCGCTGCAGGCGGCGGGCGGCGACCCGGAGGCCATGGAGCTGGACGAGGACTTCCTGCGCGCCCTGGAGTACGCGATGCCGCCGGCGGGCGGCATGGGCATGGGCATCGACCGGCTGCTGATCACGCTGACGGGCCGGAGCATCCGCGAGACGATCCCGTTCCCGCTGGTGCGCCCCGGCTCTTGACGCCCCGGCTCTTGACGCCCGGCGGCACTCGCCGCGAGGTCAGGGCCTCGTCCAGGGCGAGATCGTCCTGTCCGTCGCGGCTCAGCCGTTCCGTGCTAGAGGCTCCGCAGGACGGGCCGGTACCCCTGTTCCGCGAGCCAGGCGCGCGCCGCGCCCCGCCGCGCGTCCTCCTCCGGGGGCAGGACGCCCGGCGGGACCGGCAGCCACCGCCCCGGGACGTCCTCCGCCTCGCAGGCCGGCAGGACGTCGCCGCGCTCCAGGTCGACGACCTGATCGCCGTCGTCCATGGCCGCCGCGACGGCGCCGAGGTCGACGGGCAGCGGTTGGAGCGGTTCGGCGGGACGCGTCCCGAGCGCGGCGGCGAGTTCGGCGGCCAGCTCGGCATCGCCCGGAAGACCGCGTTCGATCAGCCCGTCCAGGCATTCACGGACCAGGACCTCCTCGGCGTCCCCCTTGGCGAGCGCGGCGAGAAGCACGTCCCCGGCGTACTGGAGCACCGGCCCGAGCGGACGCCCTTCCAACACCCCGACGTCCCCGCTCCCCACATGCGCGACCGCCCGCAACCGCGCCAGCGCCTCCCCACCCCACTCCGTCACACGACATTTCTACAGACATCCACCGACACCCGGCGCCCTTTCCCAAAGACCTCTACGTCACTGGACTTCTCAAGCCCCAGCGCCTTACCATCGATCGTATATATTATTGATGGTATGTTCGAGATCGAGATGGAGCCCGAGGTGGTGACATGGCTGGACACCCTGCCGTTCGCCCAGTACCTGCGCGTCATGCGGAACGTGGACGACTACCTCGTGGCCCGTGGTGACATACTCGACGGACACCACACCAGGGCCTTACGGGACGGTGTTCGAGAACTGCGCCTGTACCTGGAGGAGACCGCGTGGCGAATCACGTACTGGCTGCCTACGGGGCGCGGTCGGCAGATCGTGTTGCTCACGGTGTTCCAGAAGGATCGCAATGGCTCCCAGCCGCGGGACGTCGAGCGAGCGGTCCTCATGCGGAAGACCTGCGAGTCGTTCCACCGGGAACCAGCGGAGCACTACTACGGGAGGAGTGAGTGATGGCCGGACACGGCGGCTGGAGCGACTACCGCGCCAGGCGGCTGCGGGAAGCAGCCACGGCTCATCCGGAGTACGAGCAGGCAGGGCTAGACCTGCGGCTTGGCGACATGGTCCGTGAGCGCCGCCTCGAACTCGGGCTTACGCAGGCGGTCGTCGCCGAGAGCGCCGGCATATCTCAGCCCGCTTTGTCGCGCATCGAGGGCGGTGGCGGCGTGCCCACGCTTGCGATGCTGGACCGGATCGCCAGGGCGATGCACACCACTTTCACGATCACCGTTGGAGAGCAGACGGCGGCCTGATCAAGGCATAGTTCCCTTTGCGGGAACGGCCAGGTGCGCGTCGCGGTAGTGGTAGGTGCGTATTCCGGTGAATCCTGCCCGCTCGTACAGTCGCAGCGCGGGGCCGTTATCGCGTTCGACCTGCAAATACATGTGGTCGGCGCTGTTCGCGGCGGCCCAGCCGGCCAGGGCGGCCAGCACATTGCGAGCGGCACCGCGTCCGCGCGCCCGGGGAAGGGTGACCATGCTGAAAACGCCCGCCCAGCCCGTGTCGGCGACCGCGCGGCCGACCGCGACGACTTCGTCACCGATCAGCGCGGAGGCATAGACGGACGGCGACTCCACCCGGGCGAGCATCGCGTATTCAGCGCGGGAGTCGCCGTTCACCGCCTGCCATGTGTCGTACCAGGGCCGTGTCGGACGCTCATCCAGGCGAACCTTGAGCGTCGGCGCGAGTTCCACGAGGCGGGCGACGGAAGCGGTCTGCAACGACACCGAACCGCGCCGCCGGTACCCTCGCTTCTCCAGAACGGCGTCGAGCCCTTCCGGGCACGCCTTCGGCGTGATCTGGAAGCACGGAGTCGTGCCGTGCGCGGCATAGAACTCTTCCGCTTCCACGACCCTGCCGATCAGATCATCCCGGCGGGCGTCACCATGCGGTAGAACCGTTCCCACCCACCAGGAACAATGGGGGGCGTGGCGCAGAAGCCAACCGTCGGCGTCCTTGACGCGCTCCGCCGGTTGTGCGCGGGCCGCCCTCTCCTGTAGGGACTTCACCAATTCCGCGCCCTCCATGACAGACCGTTCGCATTCCTTTCAGGCGGTGGGCCGCTACAGATCTTTCAGGTGGACGGCGTGTTCGGCGGTGGGGGCGGCGAAGGTCAGGAGGGCGGCGGCCTCTTCTTGGACGGGCTGATCGTCCGGGAGGGGCGAGAAGAGTTCGATGGTGAGGGTGGCGCGGTCGGATTTCTTGTCGTGTTTGAGCGCCCAGGTGCCGTGGACGCGGCCGTCCACCAGGAGGGTGGGTTTGGTGATGGCGCCCACGCATACGGCCTTTCGGTGCTCGTCCGTCATCATGCGGGTGCGGTCGGCGTAGGCGAGGATCAGGTTGTCGAAGGCCGGCAGGAAACGGACGGGCGCTGGGCGGTCGTCCGGGAACGGAATGTCGGGGAGGTCGAAGAGTTCGACGCCGTTCTCGTCCTTGTAGACCTGGAGGGCGGGGCGGAGTTCCCCGAAGTCGGCGTCCATGCGGCGCATGCCCGACCACATCTGGAAGTCCTTGACCGAGGCCGGGCCAAACGCGCTCAGATAGCGGCGGATCAGCCGTTCCGGCGCGGGCTGCTGAAGGGGCTCGCCGATCCAGTCCTCGGCGAGCGCGAACGGCGTGGCGCCGCCGGTGTTCCACGTTCCGCTGGGCGGCGGGTGGACGACGGGGACCAGCGCCTGGACCGTCCAGCCGAGGGCCTGGACGTCGCGGTCCGGCCATTGTTCGGCGAGTTTCCTGGCCAGTTGGGGGCGGGTCAGCGTCCGGCCGTCCAGGAGCCTGCGGGCCTCCTTGGCGAGTTCGTCCAGGTCCCAGTCCTTGGTGACCCTGCCGAACGCGGCCTGCTGCGCGCGCAGGAGGCACGCCTGGACGAGTGGGCGGAGCCACAGGTAGTCGCCGGCCGTGGACATGTGCTGCGTCCCCCGGAGGATCGAGCCGCGCACGACGGATCGGTCGTGGAGCAGGCCGGTGAGGTCGTCGCGGCGGAATCCGTCCAGGCGCGTCCAGAGGCCCAGGTAGGGCATGTTGGTCTCCTGCGCCTGGATCGCGACGAGCCTCTCGACGGCGTCCAGGGCGGGCATCCGGGAGCGGTGGAGGAGGAGTTGCCGGTCGAGGGCGGCCCGGTTGAGCGCGCGGCGGTCCAGTACCCGTGCCATGACCCGAGATTAACAGAACGGAACGATCTATTCCACTAATCTCGGGACTGCTCCCGGTACATCTCCACGGCGTAGCGGAGCCGCGCGCCGACGAGGAGCGCCTCGTCCTCGGGGCAGGCGAGCAGCCGCGTGACCAGCTCGACGATCTGCTCGTCGGTGAGATCGGGCTCCCGCTCGGCGATCTGCCCGACGATCTTCACCAGCTCGGGACGCTTGTAGCCGACGATCGACTGCCCGCGCTTGACGTGCGCCGTCTCCGCCGGAGCCTCCCGGGGCGCGGGCGGCTGCGGCCGGGGGCCGGGCTTGCCCCAGAGGGCGGGGATGTCGGACGGGGCGGCGGGCGGCCGCCGCTCGGCCTCCGGAGCACGCGAGTCCTGGCCTGCCGCGCCCGGTCGCCGGGGCGGGACGTCGCCGCGCCGCACCTCCGGCTCGTCGAGGTGCTCCTCGCGGCCGGCCGCGTCCAGCCGCCGGGGCGGCAGCGCCGGTCCCCGCGGGCCCGGATGCTGCGGCCCGCCCTCGCGCGGTTCGAGGCGCGGCGCGTCCAGCCTGCGCGGCGGAGCGTTCGCCGAACCCGGCCGCCGCTCCGGTGGGCGCCCCGGCTGCTCGACCCCGCCCGCCCGGCGCGGCTGCGGCGGCTCGGCCGGCGGCCGCGCGGGCACGCCGCTCTCCGGACGGCGCGGCGCCCGCCTCTCCTGCGGGGCGCCGGGCCCCGCCTGCGGCGCGGTGGGACGCGCGGCCGGCGGCGGCACCTCCACGTCCCGCTGCGTCAGGTCGGGCCGCTCGGACCGGGGACGCGCCTCGGGCACGGGCCCACCGGGCCGCGCGGGCGGGCTGCCCGGACGCGCGGGCGGTGTGCTCTGACGCTCGGGCGGGGTGCCGGGAGGCTCGGTCGGGATGCCCTGCCGCTCGGCCCAGGTGCTCGGGCGCCCGGCCGGGGTGCCCGGACGCGCGGGAGGATCGTTCGGACGCTCGGGCGAGGCGGCCTGGCGCTCGGCCGGAGTGCCTCGATGCGCCGGAGGGTTGCCCGGACGCTCGGGCGGGACGCCCGGACGCGCCGGAGGGTTGTTCGGACGCTCGCCCCGGGCTGCCTGACGCTCGGGCGAGGTGGCGGGACGCTCGGGCGAGGTGGCGGGACGTTCGGCTGGGGTGGCGGGACGTTCGGCCGGGCGGGGGTCGCGGCCCGTCATCGGGGGGCGGTCGTGCGGTGGGGCCGGACGCCTGGGCGGGGGCGGGGCCGGGGACGGCCGTGTGGCGGGCAGGTCCCGCTGCGTCCGGTCCGGGCGCTCGAACATCGGGTTCGGGGCGGGCCGGGTCTCGCGCGGGGGGTCGGGCTCGGGCTCGGCCCGTCTGGGGGCGGTCAGGGCCGTGAAGAGGGACGTCGTGGGGGTGATCGCCTCGTGCAGGTGGGACGGGAGGCGGCTGGTGGGGGGCGGGCCCTCGGGAGCGGGGAGGTCCGGGCCGGCGGGGCCCACGAGGATGGCCCGGGGGGCCAGCCACAGGATGTAGAGGGCCTCGGCGCCGGCCTCGTGCTCGCCGTCGACGATGACGGCGTCGAAGGAGCCGGGGGCGGGCGGGAGGACGTCCGGGATGCGCCAGAGCGGGAGGATCCAGGCGGGGACGTCGGCGAGTTCGACGGCGGCGGCCCAGGCGCGGGCGGCGGTGAGGGCCGCGCGGGCGGCGGTGAGCTCCTCCTCGGCGGCGGCCAGGTCGGCGCGGGCCCGGTCGGCGGGCGGCGGGGCCGCCGCGGCGACCCGGGCCCAGGCCCATGCGTCGTCCCACCGGCGGGTGCGGGCCTGCCATGCCTCGTCGCCGTCGGTGGCGATCATGAGGTTGGCGAGGTCGGGGTGGACGGCGCGGACGCGCGCGATCAGCTCCTGGCAGCGGATCTGGAGGGAGAGCTCGTGCCGGGCCTCGGCGAGCCCGCCGAGGGCGCGGCCGTAGGCGGCGGCGTCGCGGGCGTCGATGGCGGCGACGGCGGCGGCCAGCTCGGGCGGGTCGTCGGGGCCGACGGGGCCGATCGAGTCGCGGAGGGCGTCGAGGTCGGCGGTGGCGCGGCTGACGCCGAGTCCTTCGAGGGCGTTGCGGAGGGCGGTGGCGTAGGCGTGCCACTGGACGGGGTGGCCCAGCGGGACGCCGATCCCGTTCCGTTCGAGGAGCCGGCGCGTCGAGTCGACGGCGGGCATGGCGTCGCGGACGCGGGCGAGCCGGGCGTGGGCGCGGACGAACCGGGCGATGCGTTCGGCGGGCGGCAGGTCGGCCGGGAAGGAGATGCCGGCGGCCTCCCACACGTACTGGAGCTCGCGGCAGGTGATCCGCACCATGAGGTCGGTGTGGACGAGGTCCAGCAGCTCGGGCGTGGTGGGCGCGGCGCCGTCCACGGTGACGGTGGCGAGGAGCGGTTCCGCCTGGCGCTGCGCGGCGGAGCGGAGGGGGCCGCGCTTGAGGGTGCCGCCGCCCGCGAGGTGGTCGCGCAGGTCCTGGGCGGCGGCGGCGAGGCCGCGCAGGTCGGCGTCGGCGGGCAGTTCGATGGCGTGGGAGCCGAGTTCGGCGAGGGCGCGTTCGGCCCACTGGGCGCGGGACGTCATCTCCACGACGCGGGACCAGATGAGCGGGCGGCGATCGGCGAGGGCGTCGCTCAGCGCCCGGACGGCGAGGTCGGCGGGGTTCCAGCCGCCCGGATGGCCGTCCAGGCCGAGGTCGCGGAGCGCGGCGGAGACGACGGACGCGTCGCCGTCGAGGCGGGCGAGGAGGGTCACGTCGCTGTCGCGCAGGAGCTGGGACAGGTCCGTCCTGGAGCGTTCGGCGCGCTCGGCGGCGGCGATCTCCGCGTCGATCAGGGTGCTGACGTAGGCGGCGCTCGGCAGGGCGCCCGGGTCGACGTCGCGCTGGGCGGTGCGGGCCTTGCGCTCGGCGCTCTCCTCGGCGAGGAGGACGACGAGCTCGGCGGCCTCGGACCGGGAGATCGGCGGGGTCGGCGGCATGTCCGGCCGGACCGGCATCCACGACAGTTCGGGCGCCTCGGCGCGCCGGTCGGGCGGGGGTTCGCCGGGTTCGTCGTCCAGCCGCTCGGTGAGTTCCGCGACGCGCCGGGCGGCGGCCCGCTCGCGTTCGGCCGCCGGCTCGACGTCCGGCTCGGCCGCCCGGATCGCGTCCGCGACCTGGGCTCCGGTGGCCGCGTCGGTCGCCGCGAGCCCGGCGAGGGCCGGCGGCAGGGCGGCGCGCAGCGCGGCGGAGGCGGCGGGCCCGGACGTGGCGACCAGTACCCGGTGGCCGCGCGCGAGCAGCCCGCCGAGCAGGTCGGGGACGGTCTCCGGCGTGCGCTCCGGGATGTGCATGACCTGCGGTTTCTCCGACGGCGACACCAGCCGGGCCAGCCCGTCCGGGACGCCGCGCGGCAGCAGGGTCAGCAGCCTGGCGTGGTGGTCGGCGATCGCGGCGCGGCCGGGCGGCCGGACGACCAGGGCGGGCGCGAGCCGGATGCGCGGCGCGGGCGAGGCGGTGTCGGTGTCGGGCGTCCAGTCCTCGCGGTAGTCGGCGGGCCCGGTGAGGGCCACCTGGCACCATTTCCGCAGGACGTCCCCGACGGACGCGTTCAGCCCGAACCCCTGCCCGGCCTGGACGGCGTCGGCGACCCAGCCGGCGGGCCGGAACCCGGGATGCCCGGACAGCAGTTCCCGGTCGCGCAGGCTCGTGCGCCCGGCGAGGACGACGTCGATGCGCTCGGTCCGGTCGTCGACCACGATCCGGACGGGCGTGCTCAGCAGATGGTCGTGGACGGCCGGGCGCCACGACAGCAGGCCGGTCGCCAGCACGACCTCCTGGTCGGACAGCTCGCGGAGGATGCGGTACCAGTTGCGGAGCGCGAGCCAGCCGTCGAACTCGTCCAGCACGACGGGCGGCGTGAGGGGGATGACGGGGACGCTGAACAGCACGTCGCCGGGCCCGGCGTCCGCCTCCACGTAGACGTCGCCGGGCAGCCCGGCCAGCCAGTGGACGTGGTCGTGGTCGGCGAGGTCGCGGGACGGGCGCCGCCGGGCCCGCGCCAGGTCGCGCAGGAACGCCAGCAGCCGCGCCGCATGCTCGGCCTCGCGCGCCTCCTCGGGCACCGCGGCTCCTCCCCTTCCCACGGCGGGACGGACCCCTTCTTACCCGGCGGTCCCCGCCTCGGCGGCCGAACAGGCGGAAAGGGTCCGATGCTGGTGCCCCGATCTAACACCCATGGGCGGGCGCGGTCGAGCACTATCAATGATCTTGGGCTAGCGGGCGCCCGCCATGTAGCGGTCCTCGTCCGGCATCATCACCCACAGGACCAGGTAGACGACGAACTGCGGACCGGGAAGCAGGCACGACAGGACGAACAGGACCCGGACGACCCCGGGGCTCATGCCGAACCGGCGGGCGAGGCCGGCGCAGACACCCGCGATCATCCGGTCGTTGCGCGGACGGTAAAGGCCGTTCATGGTTCTTCTCTCCCCGATTCGTCGAGCGGTGAACATGGCCGCGGTCTTTCGCGGCCACGTTCTCCACGCTACGAACCGGGCGGGGCGTCCCACATCCGCCGTTCGTGCCGTTCCGGCGCCCTACTCCGGGATTAGGGGACGTCCCCTAAGGGCCGCCCTAAGGGGCGTTGTACTCGGCGACGAGCTTGGGCAGGCCGACAAGGTCGTCCAAGACGAACAGGCACTCGCGGAGCGCGTCGTCGTCCTCCTGGATGTGCCCCCAGGGGCCGCGCCGCAGGAACGCCGCACGCATCCCGTACTCCAGGGCGGGACGGACGTCGTTGTCGATGCGGTCCCCCACATACAGGACGCGGTCGGGCAGGACGTCCGCGAGCTGGGCGCAGCGCTCGAAGAACTCGTGGGACGGCTTGCTGATGCCCCACACATCCGAGATGCCGACGACGTCGGCGTCCAGCCCCAGCTCCGCCATCTGCGCCGCCGCCTCGACCGGCTGGTTGCCCGCGATGCCGACGAACAGGCCCTGGTCGCGGAGCCCGGACAGGCAGGCGCGCGCGTCCGGGTACAGGTCGTCCGGCCCGAACCCGTTCGGCACGCCCGCCTCGGCGCGGCGCCGCTGCTCCGCCGCGAGGTCGAAGCCGGGCCGGAAGTACTCCAGGAGGTCCATGTGGCTGCCGCCCAGCGCGAGCACCGCGCCCAGCTTGGCGATGAACGTGTGCCGCGGCACACCCAGCCAGTCGGCCCAGCGCCCGTAGATCTCCCCCTCGTTGACGAGGGTCTCGCCGATGTCGAAGAACACGGCCTGGAGGGGCCGGGGAGTGGAAGGAAGGCTCACTTGGCGCCCAACTCGACCGTGGTGCCGGGGGCGAGGCGGCGGAACTCCCTGCCGAGCTCCTTGCCCGCGTTGGTGACGGCGGTCTCCATCACCTTGAGGCCGATGTCGTTCAGCAGCCCGTCGTGGATGACGAAGGCGCGCTCGGGGCCGACCTCGCGCGTGTAGGAGAACAGCTCCGGGACCTTCAGCCAGGGCGCGTTGCCCGGCAGGCAGAGTGTCGGGACGGGCTCGGACGGGACGGTCAGCGCGTCGCCCGGGTGGAAGACCTCGCCGTTCACGAGGAAGCCGGTGTTCGGGATGGGCGGCACGTCGGGGTGGAGGATCTCGTGGTCCTCGCCGTAGACGTGCACGTCGAACCCGGCGATGGTGACGGCGTCGCCGTGCCCGACCTGGTGGACGCGTCCGCCGAGGTCGGCGAGGTTCGCGGCCACGGCGCGGGACGTCCAGACCTCCAGCGCGGGCCGCTCGGCCATCGCGGCGCGGAGCGCGTCGGCGTCGAAGTGGTCGAAGTGCTCGTGGGTGATCAGGACCGCGTCCGCGGCGGCGAGCGCGGCGGACGCGTCACTGAAGGAACCGGGGTCGATGACGATCGAACGGTCGTCCTCGGTGATCCGCACGCAGGCGTGCCCGAGCTTCGTGAGACGCATCCGGCCATCGTGCCACGCGGGCCGGTCGACGGGCCGGGCGGGCCGGTCGACGGGCCCATTGACCGGCCCCCGGCACGTTGATAGAACACGTTCTACTTTGGGTGCCATCCTGCGAGGAGGCGGCGATGCCCGTTCCCGACCAACGCGATCCCGAGATCACCAGACGCGCACTGACGGACTGGCTCGGCCGGCACCTGCCCGGCGCGCGCATCCCCCTCGTGGAGACGCCGCAGACCAGCGGCTTCTCCAACGAGACCCTCATGTTCGAGGCCGAGTGGGACGAGGGCGGCGCGACCAGGCACGAGCCGTTCGTCGCGCGGGTCGCCCCGGCGAAGTACCAGGTCTTCCCCGAGCCGCGGTTCGAGGAGCAGTACCGGCTGATGCGGATCCTGGACGAGCGCACGTCCGTCCCGGTACCGCCGATCCGCTGGTACGAGCCGTCCCCGGGCGTCCTCGGCGCCGCGTTCTTCGTGATGGGGCGGGTCGACGGCCGCGTCCCGACCGACATGCCGCCGTACCACATGGACGGCTGGGTGACCGAGGCCCCGCCGGCCGAGCGGGCCGCGATGTGGTGGTCCACCCTGGAGATCATCGCGGACCTGCACCGGCTCGACGTCGGCGGCCTCGGCCTCGGCTTCCTCGACCAGCCGGGCTGGGGCGCGCCCGGCCTCGAACAGCGCCTCAACTACTACGAGCACTACCTGCACTGGGCCTACGACGGGCCGCAGGAGACGGCGCTCAAGGCGCTCGCGTGGCTGAAGGCCAACCGGCCCGAGGAGCCGGACGAGCCGGTCGCGCTCTGGGGCGACGCCCGCATCGGCAACGTGATCTTCCAGGCGGGCGTGCCGGCGGCCGTCCTGGACTGGGAGACCGCCGCGCTCGGCGCCCCCGAGGAGGACCTCGCCTGGTTCATGTTCATCGACCGCCACCACAGCGAGGGCGTCGGCGCGGCGCGGCTGGACGGCTTCCCGTCCTACCCCGAGACGGTCGCCCGCTACGCCGAGCTGCTCGGGCGCCCGATGCGGCACATGGCCTACTACGAGATCCTGTCCGGCTTCAAGTTCTCGGTGATCATGGCGCGGATCGGGCAGGCGATGATCGACTTCGGCTGGATCGAGCAGGCCGCCGACTTCCCCTACAACAACAACTGCACGCAGTTGCTCGCCCGCATCATGGAGGACCTGTGACGCTCTCGCCCCTCGACGACTACCCGATCCACCAGGCGCCCGAGGTGATGCGGCACGTCACGACGTCCGACCGCAACTTCTACGACCGGTACTACTTCAACGTCCACCCCTGCTCGGACGAGCTGATGCTGATCATCGGGATCGGGCAGTACCCGAACCTCGGGGTGATGGACGCGTTCGCGGTCGCCCGGCGCGGGCCGGTGCACAAGGTGGTCCGGGCGTCCCGCGAGCTGGGCGACGACCGCATGGACACCGCGGTCGGCCCGTTCCGCGTCGAGGTCGTCGAAGGGCTGAAGCGGCTCCGGGTCGTCCTGGACGAGAACGAGCACGGCCTGGCGTTCGACCTCGGCTGGGAGGGGACGATCCCCGCCACGCTGGAGCCCCCGCACTACCTGCGCTGGCAGGAACGCGTCGTCTTCGACTCGCGGCGCCTCGCGCAGACCGGCCGCTGGACGGGCACCATCACGGTGGACGGCGAGAACATCGAGGTCACGCCCGACCACTGGTGGGGCTCCCGGGACCGCTCGTGGGGCATCCGCCCTGTGGGCGAGCCGGAGCCGCCGGGCATCCAGGTCAAGAACGCGGGCACGTTCTACTGGCTGTACACGCCGATCCAGTTCGAGGACCATTCGATCCTCTGCATCGTGCAGGAGGACGAGAAGGGCCGCCGCGTCCTGGAAGAGGCCACCCGCGTCTGGCCCGACCGTGAGGCGGAGTACCTGGGACGTCCCGAATACCGTCCCGAATACGCCGAGGGCACCCGCGACGTCGTCACCGCCACGCTCCGGTTCGCGCCACCCGGCGGGGAGCCGTTCGATGTGAGGGCGACGCCGATCCTGCCCGTCCACATGATGGTCGGCACCGGGTACGGGCTGGAGCCCGACTGGAAGCACGGCATGTACCAGGGCCCCGACCTCAAGGTGCAGGGCGTCACCTACGACACCCGCGAACCGGAGGACGCCGCCCGCATGTGGGGCATGGTCGACGCGGTCGGCCGCTACGAGTACCTGGACGGCGCGGAGCCCACCGGGAGCGTCACCGGCTACGGGCTCTACGAGTACTGGGCCCTCGGCCCGCATCCGTCCTTCTCCGAGTAGCGGATCTGCGAGACTGGCGAACGTGACGACCCCGCCTTCGCCCGACCCCCCGGACGCGGGACGGCCGTCCCGGGACGAACCGGACGAGTCGGCTCGGAGGGGACGGCCCCCCAGAGCCTCCGGACCAGGCCGCCGCTCCGGCTCCCTCAACGCCGCCGCTCTGCGGCAGAACTTGGACCGGCAAGTGCGCGACCACTACGGAACCTGGCGCGACCAGCCGCGCGGCCTGGCCTGCGCGGTGATCGGCGCCTTCATGGTCCTCACCACGGCGGCGTTCGTGTTCGCCGTGGTCGCCGTGGTCATGGCGATGCGCTGACGCGACGAGACCCGGGCGCCCCGCCGCGGCGGGGCGGCTCCGGGTCTCGGCACGCGGGTCAGGTAGGGGTTCCCTCGGCCCCCTCGGCGATGGTGAACGCGACGTCGCCCTGCGGGTCGACCTGCGCGTCGAGCGTCTTGTCGTCCAGCATCTCGGCGACGGTGGGCTCCAGGTACACCTTGGCGCCCTCCTCCTCGACGACCTGGTCGCCGGCCTCGGGAGCGGGGGCCACCGAGAGCCGCAGGGCGTCCGAGCCGTCGAGCCCGGACTCGATGCGGATGCCGGTCTCCGGCGGAAGCTCCGGGTTCGCGGTCACGGTACGAATGACCTGGACGGCACCGCTGGTCAGCGTGAGCACGATCAGCTCCTCACGTCTCTGTCGTTCTCTGTCGGATCTGCCCCACCCTCCCCGATCGCAGGGGCGGCAAACCTCGCGACGCGTCCGGCATCGGGACCCGGACGAGGTCAGCCCGTCAACCGTCAGCCCGTCAACCGTCAGCCCGCGCTTGGGGCGAGGGCCCGCACCGCCTCCGCCGGCGAGAGCCCGCCGCCGGGCACGACCGCGAGGACCGGCGTGGTGAGGCCGCTGTCGACGTACTCGCGGATCCGGGCCCGGCACGCGTCCGGCGACCCGTGCACGATCAGGTCGTCGACGACCTCGTCCGGGATGACCTCCAGGGCCTTCTTCCGGTCGCCGGCCGCCCACGCCTCGTTCATCGGGCGCAGCGCCTCGCCGCGTCCGAGCCACTCGTGGAACGCCCGGTAGACGGGGACCGTCATGTACGCGGCGATCATCCAGCGGCCGATCGCGCGGGCCTCCTCGGCGTCGGCCGTCGGGCAGACGAACAGCCGCGCGATCAGCTCGGGGTCGTCGCCCAGCACGCCGCGGACCGTCCGGACGTCCTTCGGCGCCAGCCAGTTGGTGATCGCGCCGTCGGCCTCCCGCGCGGCGAGCCGCAGCATGCCGGGGCGCAGCGCCGCGAGGACGATCGGCGGCGGCGTCGCGGGCGCGTTGTCCAGCTTGAAGCCCTTGACGGAGAAGGTGTCGTACTCGGCCTTCACCTTCTCCCCCGCGAGCGCCGTGCGCAGGAAGCGCAGCGTGTCGCGGACGCGCTTGTACGGCTCGTCGAACGGGATCCCGTTCCAGCGCTGGACGATCGTGTCGGACGAGGTGCCGATGCCGAGCACGAACCGTCCGGGCGCGAGGCCGGCGAGGGTGGCGGCGTGCTGGGCCAGCAGCGCCGGCCCGCGCGTGTAGACCGGGACGATCGCGGGGCCGAGGCGCAGCTCGGGGCCCCACTGCGAGGCGAGCGCCAGCGGGGTGAACGCGTCGGTGCCGTTCGTCTCGGCGGACCACGCGTCGGTGTAGCCGAGCCCGGACAGCTCGGCCAGGATCTCGCGGTGCTCGGCCAGCGGAACGCCGGTCAGCGGAATGGTCAGTCCCCAGCGCGACATGCGCGTCCTCCCTTTCCTAGGCGATCGACGCGCGGATGGTGGCGCCGCCGTCGACGACGATGGTCTGCCCGGTCATCCAGGACGAGGCGTCGCCCGCGAGGAACACGGCCGCGTTGGCGATGTCCTCGGGCTCGCCGAGCCGGCCGAGCGGCATGTGCTTGCCGATCTCCGCTTCGTTCGGCTCCCACAGCGCGCGGGCGAGCTGGGTCTTGACGAGGCCCGGCGCGATGCAGTTCACCCGCACCTTGGGCGCCAGCTCCATCGCGAACTGGCGGCTGAGGTGGATCACCGCGGCCTTGGTGGCGTTGTAGTAGCCGATGCCGTGCTCGGTGATCATCCCGCCGACGGAGGCGATGTTGATGACCGAGCCGCCGCGCTCGGCGAGCGACGCCTTCAGCGCGAGCTGCGTCCACTGGACGACCGCGAACTGGTTGACCTCGACGGTCTTGGCGGCGGCGGCGGGCGTGATCTCGGCCATCGGGCCGAAGTGCGGGCTCGTCCCGGCGTTGTTCACGAGGACGTCGAGGCCGCCGAACTCGGCGACGGCCGCGTCCACGCAGGCGGCGGCCTCGTCGGCGTGGCCCACGTGCGCCGCCTTGGCGAGCACGCCCACGCCCGGGTAGGCCGCGCCGATCTCCTTGGCGACCTCGTCCAGCGCCTCCTGCTTGCGGGAGGAGAGCACCACGTTGGCGCCCTCGGCGGCGAACGCGGCCGCGATCGCCTTCCCGATGCCGCGGGACGCCCCGGTGACCAGGGCCGTCCTTCCCTCAAGACCAGTCCGCATCCGCGCGCTCCCTACTCGCTCGCCCCTGTGGGCGGTGGGCAGAATCCGACTCGGTTTACTGTACCGAAGTGACTGACGAGTCAGTTAGCTGGGCCGCGATTCCGTCCCGGTCAGCGGGCGCGCATTCTTTCTAACGATTGTTTGATTGGTACTCTCGCCGAGAAGACACGAGGAGGGCCGCGTGACCACGACCCGCGTGACCACGAGCAAGGACCGCCGTCCGGCCGTCGAGGGCTGGTACACCGCCGCGGACGGCGACGTCCGCCTGCTCGGTACCCGCTGCTCGTCGTGCGGGACGCCGTACTTCCCGCGCAACGAGCTGGCGTGCCGCAACCCCGGCTGCACCGGGCCGAAGGACGGCTCGGAGCTGGAGCCGTACGCCCTGTCCGCGCGCGGCCGCGTCTGGTCGTACGCCGACTCCCAGTACAAGCCGCCGCCCCCGTACGTCTCCCCCGACCCGTTCGTGCCCTACACGGTCGCGGCCGTCGAGCTCAAGGCCGAGCGCATGGTCGTCCTGGGCCAGGTCGCCCCCGGCCACACCGTGGCCGACCTGGAGGTCGGCATGGAGGTCGAGCTGACCGAGGGCGTCCTCTACGAGGACGACGAAGCCGAGTACACCGTCTGGATGTGGAGGCCCGTCAAGTGAGTCGCGACATCGCCGTGCTCGGCGCGGGCATGCACCCGTGGGGCAAGTGGGGACGCAACTTCGTCGAATACGGGCTCGCCGCCGCGCGGGAGGCGCTCGCCGACGCCGGGCTCTCCTGGACGGACGTCCAGTACGTGTCGGGCGCCGACACCATCCGCAACGGCTACCCCGGCTTCATCGCGGGCGCCACGTTCGCGCAGGCGCTCGGCTGGTCGGGCGCGCGAGTGTCGAGCTGCTACGCGGCGTGCGCCTCCGGGGCGCAGGCCATCGGCACGGCGCGCGCGCAGATCCTCGCGGGCCTGTGCGACGTCGCGCTGGTCGTCGGAGCCGACGCCGCCCCGAAGGGCTTCTTCAAGCCCGTCGGCGGCGACCGCCCGGACGACCCCGACTGGCTGCGGTTCCGCCTCCTGGGCGCGACCAACCCCATCTACTTCGCGCTGTACGCGCGCCGCCGGATGGCCATGTACGGCGCCACCCTCGACGACTTCGCCGCCGTCAAGGTGAAGAACGCGCGGCACGGCCTCGGCAACCCGAACGCCCGGTACCGCAAGGAGGTGGCCCTGGAGGACGTCCGCGAGTCCGCCGTGGTCGCCGACCCGCTGCGCCTCCTGGACATCTGCGCCACCAGCGACGGCGGCGCCGCGCTCGTCCTGACGTCGATGGAGTTCGCGCGGCGGCACGGCGTCGCCGACCCCGTGCGCATCCCGGCGGTGTCGACGGTCACGCCGACGTTCCCCAAGACCGTCCTCGACCTGCCCGACTTCGCGACGGACTCGGCGATGACCGCCGCCGTCCCCGAGCGGCCGTTCCGCTCCGCGATCGCGCACGCCGCCTACGAGGAGGCCGGCATCGGCCCCGGGGACCTGTCGCTCGCCGAGGTGTACGACCTGTCCACCGCCCTCGAACTCGACTGGTACGAGGACATCGGGCTGTGCGAGCAGGGCGGCGCCGAGGAGCTGCTGCGGTCCGGCGCGACGGCGCTCGGCGGCCGGATCCCGGTCAACCCGAGCGGCGGCCTCGCGTCCTTCGGCGAGGCGATCCCGGCGCAGGCGATCGCGCAGGTGTGCGAGCTGACCTGGCAGCTGCGCGGCCAGGCCGACGGCCGCCAGGTCGAGGACGCGCGGGCCGGCATCGCCGTGAACCAGGGCCTCTTCGGGCACGGCTCGGCGGTCATCGCCGTCCGCTGATCAGGTGGCGGTGAACCCGTCGCAGCCCAGGTAGTAGGCGTCGCCGTTCGCGTGGACGTGCATCCAGACGATCGTCCAGACCCCGGGGTCCAGTTCCGGGGACGTCCCGGCGCCCGACCCGTCCCAGGTGAAGTCGCGGGGGAAGGTGAGGTCGATCCAGCCGGCCTCCGGCGGGATCAGGTGCGGCCTGCTCGTCATCCAGCCCGGCCCCGCGCTGCCGTGGGGTCCGGGCGGGCGGAGCTGGGCGGCCACGTAGTAGCCGGACGGCGACTCGTACTTGAACCGCATGCCGAACTTGACCGTCCGCCCCGAGTACGGCTGCCGAGGCGCCGAGACCTGCAACTGGCCGGCGAGCGCCTCGTCCTCGGGACGGATCGCCGGCAGGCACGTGCCGTCCTTCTCGGAGTACTCCACGGTCTGGAAGTCCGTGGTGGGCTGCTTCACGAGGATCACGTCCGGCGGGCGGCCCCCGGAGCCGGGAGTCCGCCCGGCCTGCGGGCCGCCCGGCGTCGTGGCCGTGCCGGCGCTCCCGCCCTGACTGCCGCCCTGGCCACCGCCCCCGACGGTCGCGCCCGGACTGCCGGTCGAGCCGCCGGGGTCCTCGCCGCCGTTGAGGACGAACCGCGCGACGAACGCGGCGGTCACGACGACCACGGCCGCCGCCGCGCCCGCCGCGATGACGGCGGCGCGCGACCGCCCGCGCGCCGCGCCCGGCACGGTCCGCGTCCGGCCGGGCGGGACGAGGCCGGACGCGACCGCGTCCGGGACGCTCTGGGGGGCCGGTGGCGGGGCGCCGACGAGGCGCCGGTACTCGGGGTCGCCGGCGAGGGGGACCTCGTCCGCGGCCAGTTCGAGCAGCCGCTCCAGGGTGACGCGGGCGTCCGGCTCCTTCTCGGCGCACTGCCGGACGAGGTCCGCGAGCTGCGCGTCGGCGCCGTCCAGGTCGATCTCGCCGGCGAGGGTGCGGTGGATGATGGCCTCGATGCGGCCGCCGCCGAACGGCGGGCGCCCGGTCGCCGCGTAGGCGATCGTGCCCGCGAGCGAGAACACGTCCGAGGCGGGGACGGGCTGCTGCTCGCGGACGACCTCGGGCGCGACGTAGCCGGGGGTGCCGTTCCACGCGCCGGTCTGGGTGATCTGCGTCTGCCCCTCGCCGCGCGCGATGCCGAAGTCGATCAGGCGGGGCCCGTCCGGGGCGAGGATCACGTTGCCCGGCTTGAGGTCGCGGTGCTGGACGCCCTGCCCGTGGATCTCCAGCAGCCCCCGGGCGAGCGCGGCGAGCAGCCGGACGCAGGTGTCCGGCGGGACGGGCCCGTGCTGCGCGACGGCCTGCCGGAGCGTCGGGCCGGGCACGTACTCGGTCGCGAGCCAGTACGGCGGCGCGTCCAGCCCGGCGCCGACCATCGCGGCGGCGCACCGGGTCCGCACCCGCTCGACGGTCGCGACCTCGCGGCGGAAGCGCGCGAGCGCCTGCGGGCCGTCGAAGTCCTCGCGGATCACCTTGAGGGCGATGTGCCGCCCCCCGCCGGTCAGCCCCAGGTAGACCTGCCCCATACCGCCGGCGCCGAGCCGGGCCAGCAGGGGGTAGCCGCCGATCTCGGCGGGGTCCTCCGGACGGAGTGGTTCCACGGTTCACCGGCCCCCTCGTCGTCGCGTCACCGCGAGAAATGATCTCATCCGGAGGGGGCGCCGCGTCCGCGGTTCAGCCGGCGACAGTGCCCGGTCGCCTTCGACGATGTGACTGAGGTCACCCTGCCTGACCCGTGTGACCTGGGACGGAGCGGTCACGTGTCAGATGTCGCCGGTTCGGCGGATTCGCGAAGTTCTCGGCAGGGCCAGATGTGAACTGACCGGTCGGTTCACATTGCCCGCGGAGGGTCGTGATGACGCCGGAGCACGAGACTCCGGGGACGGCTGCCGCGGCCGGGGGGACCGCCGCGGCCGTCTCCGGACCCGGCCCGACCGGCTCCGGGACTGGCGGGGGCCGTCCCGGAGCCGCGGGCCACCCTCCGCGTCCGCCGAAGCCCCAGCGCCGACCGCCACGTCCGAATGGGCACGGACGTCCGGGCTCGGGGGCTCGGGGTGCGCGGCTGGGCGCCTACCCGATCGAGACGAGCCCCGCTTCTCCGCCCGTCAGGAGAGGTCGCGGATCTCCTCGATGATGCCGGGCATCGCGGCGTTGTTCTCGGTGATCCAGCGCAGCAGGACGTCGATCTCCTCGGCCGTGTAGGTGGCCAGGCGCTCGTAGAAGGCGCGGGAGATCGGCTCGAAGTAGCGGCCGAACCCGGCGACGTTCTCCGCCACCAGCTCGATGATCACGCGGCGGCGGTCGTCGCGGTCGCGGGTGCGCTTGACGTACCCGGCGCGCTCCAGCCGGTCGATGACGGCGGTGATCGCGCCGCCGGTCGTGATGCCCATGAGCTGGGCGAGCTGCCCGGGGGTCTGCGGACCGTCCAGCATCAGCGCGTTCACGCACTGCGCGTCGGTGACGTTCAGCCCCGCCTTGCTCGCGGTGGCATGGTGGAGCAGCACGGTGAACATGGTGCTGCGCTGCATCGCCCGCCGCATCTCGTCCAGCCGCGCGCGATCCGGGGTCGACACGCCCACCTCTTTTCCGCGTCTCTCGATGGTAGAGAGCCTAGTGGCCGCATCCGGACAGAACCACCCGGGGACGGCCCGGCCGTGACGCACGCCGCACGCGCCGGTGATCGGAGCACTCCCAGGTCACCCCTATCATGGATTTTGTTAGGACCACTAACAGAGGTCCGCTCCTGGCCCCGAATCCCACGAAGGTTCGGGGCCGACCTCTACCGCGTCCCGCTACTTGGCCTCCTCCGCCACCTGCTTGGCCCACCGGTAGTCGGCCTTGCCCGCCGGGGAGCGCTTCATCTGCCCGACGAACGCGTAGACGCGCGGCACCTTGTAGCCCGACAGCTCGCGGCGGCAGTGCGCGTCCAGGTCCTCGGAGGACGGCGCGTCCCCGGACGGCTGGATCACCGCCGCGACGCGGTTGCCCCAGCGCTCGTCCGGGATACCGGTCACGACCGCGTCGTAGACGCCCGGGTGCCCCTTGAGGACGGCCTCGACCTCCTCCGGGAACACCTTCTCGCCGCCGGTGTTGATGGCCTGCGAGCCGCGCCCGTACACGGCGATCGACCCGTCCTCCTCGACGGTGGCGATGTCGCCGGTGAGCAGCCAGCGCTTGCCGTCCACCACCGGGAACGTCTTCGCCGTCTTCTCCGGGTCGTTGTAGTAGCCCTGCGCGATGTGCCCGGTGCGGGCGACCTGGCCGATGACGCCCGACCCCGGCTTGACGGGCTGGAGCGCGTCGTCCAGGACGGTCACGTTCTCCACGTCCGGCGCGAACCGCAGGCCCTTCTCCGGCGTGGAGCCGGCGACCGCCTCCGCCGTCGAGCCCGACTCGGTCGAGCCGAACCGGTCGAGGATCATGACGTTCGGCAGCAGCTTCTGGATGCGGTCCCGGACCGTCCCGGTGAAGATCGCGCCCGTGGAGACGTACGCGAACAGCGAGGACGTGTCGTAGTTCCCGCGCGCCAGCTCGTCCGCCATCGGGATCGCCATCGCGTCCCCGGTGATGGTCAGCGAGTTGACCTTCTCCCGCTCGATCGTCTCCCAGACGTCGACCGCGTCGAACTTGCGCGTGTACACGAGCGTCGCGCCCATGAACCAGGCGATCCACGTGGCCACCTGCGCCGCGCCGTGCATCAGCGGCGCGACCGGCATCATGATCAGCGGGCCGCCGTTGCGGGCGTTCTCCACGATGTCCTCGGGCCTGGACGGCCGCTCCACCGTCGGGTTCCAGAACGCGAAGATGATCTGCTCGGTCGACCACATGACGCCCTTGGGCATCCCGGTCGTCCCGCCGGTGTAGATGATGTACATGTCGTCGCCCGAGCGCGCCGGGAAGCCGTCGCGGGTGGCGTCGGCGCCCTTCAGAGCCTCGTCGTAGGCGACCGCGCCCGGAATGGCGGGCGCGCCGCCGACCGCGATGAGGTGCTTCAGCGCGGGCACCTGCGGGACGGTCGCGGCGACCCGATCCTCGAACTCGACGTCGTACAGCAGCGCGACGCTGTCGGAGTCCCGGTACACGTAGAGCAGCTCGCTCTCCACGTACCGGTAGTTGACGTTGATGGGCACGGCCCGGATCTTCAGCGCGGCCACCATCGCCGCCGCGTACTCGACGCCGTTGTAGAGCTGGACGGCGACATGCTGGCCGGGCTCGACGCCCGCGGCCTGCAGATGGTGCGCGAGCCGGTTCGCGTGCTCGTCCAGCTCGGCGAAGGTGAGCCGCTGGTCACCGCAGATCAGGGCGACACGGTCCCCTATCGCGTCCGCCAGTCCCTCGAACAGGTCAGCGTGGTTGTACTCCATCGGAGAGCCTCCGGAGGGGATATTCGCGCCGTTGAGTAAAGAATCAGGGCTTGTCGCTGCCGACGATCCACATCGCGAAGAACTGGGCGCCGCCACCGTAGGCGTGGCCGAGCGCGCGGCGCGCCCCGTCCACCTGGTGGTCGCCGGCCTGCCCGCGCACCTGCAGCGCGGCCTCCGCGAACCGGATCATCCCGGACGCGCCGATCGGGTTGGACGACAGCACGCCGCCGGACGGGTTCCACGGGATGTCGCCGTCGAACGCCGTCGCGCCCGCCTCGGTGAGCTTCCAGCCCTCGTTCTCGCCGCAGAACCCGAGGTTCTCCAGCCACATCGGCTCGTACCAGGAGAACGGGACGTACACCTCGGCGCAGTCGAGCTCGCTGCGCGGGTCGGTGATGCCGGCCTGCCGGTAGACGTCCGCCGCCGCGTCCTTGCCGCCCTGCGGGCTCACGCTGTCGCGCCCGGCGAACTGCATCGGCTCCGACCGCATCGACGTCCCGTGCACCCACGCGGGCCTGTTCGGAGCCTTCTTGGCGGCGTCCTCCGAGGCCAGCACCATCGCGCACGCGCCGTCCGACGACGGGCACGTCTCCAGGTAGCGGATCGGCTCCCACAGCATCGGCGTCGACTCGACCATCGCGCGGTCGATCCCGGGGATCTTCAGGTGCGCGTACGGGTTCCGCAGCGCGTTCTGCCGGTCCTTCACCGCGACGAGCATCCCGATGTGGTCGGGCGCGCCGGAGCGGGCCATGTAGGCGCGGATGTGCGGCGCGAAGTACCCGCCCGCCCCGACGACCAGGGACGTCGTGAACGGCCCGTTCACCGTCAGCGCCCACGTCGCGTTCGACTCCGACTGCTTCTCCCACGCGAGGGTGAGGACCCGCTCGTGGACGCCCGACTGGATCAGGTTCGCCGCGACGATCGCCGTGGACCCGCCGACCGAGCCGGCCGTGTGCACCCGCATCAGCGGCTTGCCGGTCGCGCCGAGCGCGTCCGCCAGGAACAGCTCCGGCATCACGACGCCCTCGAACAGGTCGGGCGCCTTGCCGACCACGATGGCGTCGATGTCCTTCCAGGTCAGCCCGGCGTCGTCGAGGGCGCGGCGGGCCGCCTCGCGCAGCAGGCCCGCCATCGAGACGTCCAGCCGCTTGGTCTTGTACTGGGTCTGCCCGATGCCGATGACCGCACAGGAATTAGCCATTGTTCTCTCCCGACAGCACGCAGACGAGGTTCTGCTGGAGGCAGGGGCCGGACGCGGCGTGCCCGAGCGCCCGGGACGCCGTCCCGTCGTGGATGCGGGCCGCGGCCTCGCCGATCCTGATGAGGCCCGCCGCCATCACCGGGTTCGCCGACAGCGCCCCGCCGGACGGGTTGACCGTCACCCCGTCGTCCAGTCCGAGCGCCTCGCGCAGGATCAGCTCCTCGTGGCTGAACTGCGCGTGCAGTTCCGCGACCTCGACCCCCGCCGCGCCGGCCTTCTCCCCCGCGATACGGGCCGCCGCCGAGACGGTCAGGTCGCGCACGCCGAGCGCGTGCGGCTCGGTGCGGTGGTCGATGCCGGTGATCCACGCGGGCCGCTCGCACAGCTCCCGCGCCGTGTCGCCGGCCGCGAGGACGATCGCCGCCGCGCCGTCGGTGATCGGCGCGATGTCGTAGGGGTGCAGCGGCGCCACGTCGTAGTCGTCGCCCTCGGGGTCGGGCAGGTGCAGCGCGAACGGGTTGTCGCGGCCGGACGCCCGGGACCGCGCCGCGACGGCGCGCAGGTCGTCCTCCTTGACCCCCGACTTCTCCATGTAGGCGCGGGCCTGCATCGCGGCCATCGACACCTGGTCCACGCCGAGCGGCGCCAGGTGGTACGGGTCGAGCTGCTGGCTCATGATCGCGCGCAGGTCGCCCTGGGACGACTTGCCGAACCCGTACACCAGCGCGGTGTCGACCGCGCCGGTCTGGAGCTTCACCCACGCCTCGTACAGCGCCCACGCGCCGTCCATCTCGACGTGGCTCTCGGAGATCGGCGGCCACGCGCCGAGCGTGTCCAGCGCCGACACGAACGCGAACGGCGCGCCCTGCAGGTAGTCGCACGAACCCGAGCACGTGAAGCCGAAGCGCGACAGCCCGGTCCGCTCCTTGATCTCCGTGATCACCGGCAGGACGATCTCGGTCTCCGCGAGCCCCTGGTCCGCACCGCTGTGATGGCTCTGTGCGAAGGCGACGACTGCGACATCACGCATTACATGAAGTCCTTGATCTCTTCGAAGGGGACGTCGGGCTCGTCGATGGGCTCGAACCACTTGATGTTGGCCATCGACCGGTCCCACTCCTCGCGGGGCCGCCACGCCGCCTTCACCCGCATCCCCATCCGCACCTGGTCGGCCGGGATGCCCGCGACGAGCGTCAGCATCGTCAGGCCGGCGCCGTCCAGCAGGACGTAGGCCGACACGAACGGCACCTCGGGCGCGCGCGGGTCGGGGATGTTGTTGACCGCGAAGGTGGTGACCGTCCCGGTGTCGGGCAGCTCCACCTCCTCGGACGTGGGCACGCCGTCGCGGGTGCAGAACCCCTTCATCGGCACGATGACCTTGTCGCACACCGGGCAGCGGTGGCCGAGGATCCGGCCCTCGGCGATGCCCTCCAGGAACCGTCCGAGCGCCTGCCCGCCCTTCAGCCGGTACTCCAGCGCCGCCTGCGGGTTGATCATGGTGACCTCGGGCAGGAAGCACTCGATGTCGCCGATCGTCCCGGTCCGCTCCGCGCGGTACTTCGGCCGCACCCGCATCCCCGTCTTCAGGAACTTCGGCGGCTTCGCCCCCGGCTCGAAGACGCCGAGGTCGAGCGCGTGCAGCAGCGCGGTGTCGGCGCCGTCCGGACGGATCAGCGCCCACGCGAACGGGCGGTCGAACGGGTGCTCCTTGGCCGGGCGCGGCACCCACGACCAGGTCGTGACCGTGCCGGCGGGGCCGACCTCGACGAACTCGTCCGTCACGTCCTCGCCGGTCTCGGGGTCGCACTCCTGCGGCGGGACGAGCACCCGGCCGCCCGCCGTGCGGACGCCGACCATCCGGCCGTCGCGCAGCTCGCTCAGGAAGCGCCCGATCACCGGGCCGACCGAGCGGGTGTAGCCGCCGGGGAACGCGACGACGTGGTTCGGGGCGTCGGACGGCACCGTGTTAGATGGCACTGTCGCGGTCCTTCCAGTACGGGTCCCGCAGCTTGCGCTTGAGGAGCTTTCCGTTGGGCTCGCGCGGCATCGACTCGATGAAGTCGACGGTCTTCGGCCACTTCATCCGGGCGAGCCGGCCCTCCAGCGACGCGAGGATCTCGTCGGCGAGGTCCGTGCCGGGCTCGACGCCCTCGGCGGGCTCGACGACGGCCTTGATCTGCTCGCCCCACTCCTCGTCCGGGATGCCGAACACGGCGACGTCCGCGACCTTCGGATGCAGGATGATCTCGTTCTCGATCTCGGCCGGGTAGATGTTCGCGCCACCCGAGATGATCATGTCGGCCTTGCGGTCGGACAGGAACAGGAACCCGTCCTCCGTCAGGTAGCCGATGTCGCCGACGGTGAAGAAGTCCTTGAGGCGGTTCTTCTCCGTCTTCTCCTTGTCGCCCTTGTACTCGAACTCGACGCCGGCCATCTTCATGTAGATCGTGCCGGGCGTCCCGGTCGGGACGGGCTCGCCGTCGTCGTCCACGATGAGCAACTCGCTGATCGGCCACGCGTTGCCGACCGTGCCCGGGTGGGCGCGCCAGTCGGCCGGGCTGGCGATCGTCCCGCCGCCCTCGGTCGCCGCGTAGTACTCCCAGATGCAGTCGCCCCACCAGTCGAGCATCTGCTGCTTGATCGGCACCGGGCACGGCGCCGCGGCGTGGATCGCGTGCTTCATGCTCGACACGTCGTACCGGGACCGGACGTCCTCCGGCAGCGACAGCAGCCGCTTGAAGTGGGTCGGGACCATGTGGGTGTTGCTCACACCGTGTTCTTGGATCAGTCTGAGGGTGTCTTCGGCGTCCCACTTGTCCATGTAGACGAGCGTGTGGCCCATCTGCAGGGCGGTGCCGCCGAACTGGGTGACGGCCGTGTGGTAATTAGGCGAGGTGATCAGATGGGCCTGCTGCTCGCCCCCCGCCGGGCGCCCCGGGGTGATGCCGAACAGGCCGAGCAGGAACGTCATCAGCTCGGCGCTGTCGTCGGGGTCGATGCCCATCAGCGCGCGCTTGACGCCCTTCGGCCGCCCGGTCGTCCCGGACGTGTAGTGCATGGTGGCGCCGTTGCTGCGGTCGTCCGGGAGGGTGTCGGGCTGCCCGTCGACCAGTTCGCCGACCGGGCGGAAGCCCTCGACGTCCCCGAACGCGAACCGGCGGTGGGCCTCGATCTCCTCACCGGCCCGCACGCCCTCCTTGGCGTACCGTTCGTGGACGAAGAACGCCTTGGACTCGCTGTCGGAGACGATGTAGCCGATCTCCGGCCCGGTCAGGTGCCAGTTGATCGGCGTGTAGTACCAGCCGGCCTGCAGCGCCGCCAGGTACAGCACGAGGCCGTCGGCGCCGTTCGGGACGAGCCCGCAGATGCCGTCGCCCTTCTCCAGACCCAGCGCGCGCAGCCCGTGGACGAGGCGGTTCGCGCGGGCCAGCAGATCGCCCGCCGTGTGCTTCGTCCCGTCCGGATCGACGCACGCGATCCACTCGGGATCGGCCTGCGCCAGCCGCCAAAAGCCCAATGACCCCATCGGCACTCCCCTACGTGATCACGGTGAGCACCGTCCCACGGCGGTACTCGGCGAGGAAAGTAGATCACGTTCTCGTTTTGGAGTTCAACCCCTACCGGTAGGGCTAATGCTTAACTAGAATCTGTTCTCGTTTGGAATCTGAGCTGGAGGAACCATGGCGGAACGGCTGCCGATCAGCACCGAGCACTGCATCGTCGAGCGCGACGGGCACGTCGTCACCGTCACGATGAACCGCCCGGAGGCGCGCAACGCGCTCAGCACCGCGATGCTGGTCGGTCTCGCCGACGCCTGGGCCTACATGTCGGACACGCCCGAGGTCCGCGTCGGCATCCTCACCGGAGCCGACGGCACCTTCTGCGCCGGGGCCGACCTGAAGGCGATGAGCCAGCCGTCCTCCGACCCCCGCGTCCAGGAGCGCGCCGCGCAGATCACCGACTACCACTGGAAGGGCCTGCTGCGCGACGGCCGCCCGACCAAGCCCCTCATCTGCGCCATCGAGGGCTACGCCGTCGCCGGCGGCACCGAACTGCTCGCCGGCACCGACCTGCGCGTCGTCGCCGAGGGCGCCACCCTCGGCCTGTTCGAGGCCAAGCGCGGACTGTTCCCCATGGGCGGCAGCGCCGTCCGCCTGCCCCGCCAGATCGGCTACGCCGCCGCGCTCGACATCCTGCTCACCGCCCGCGAGGTGACCCCGCAGGAGGCGCTCGCCATGGGGCTGATCAACAAGGTCGTCCCGGACGGGCAGGCGCTCGCCGCGGCCCGCGAGATGGCCGACCAGATCGCCGCGTGCGCGCCGCTGTCCGTCCAGGCGATCCTGCGCGCCGTCCGCGAGACCGAGCACCTCTCCGAGGAGGACGCCCTCAAGATCTCCGACGAGATCGGCTGGCCCGTCTTCGCCTCCGAGGACGCCAAGGAGGGCTCCAAGGCGTTCAAGGAGAAGCGTCCGGCCGTCTACCACGGCAAGTAGCCCGGCCCCACCCGCGCACCGCCCGGCCGCCCGAACGCGGCCGGGCTCTGGCGCCCTCGATCCGGGCGCATTATCGGGCGTCCGTAATTCGCCCGGAGTTTGCGGGGACCCGTCCGTGGCATCGCTTGGGGGCCAACCGAGTCACGGAAGGACTGAGCAGGCCATGGCCTTGCAGATACGACGCAGACGGCCGGAGACCACGCAGGAGGCGCCGCGGCGGCCGTGGCCGCGCCGGCGCCCGGCCGCGGACGACACCGGGAAGACCGTGGTGGTCGAGCGGAAGCCCGCCCGGTGGCGGCGCACCAGGCCGAACCCCGTCAGCATGATGATCATGGCGGCGGGCTGGGCCGCCGCCGCCGTCCTCGCCCTCGGAATGCTGCTGACCTGGGGCGACGCGAACCCGGACAACACCCTCGTGGACGCCACCCTCGACGCGGGCCGCTGGCTCGCCACCCCGTTCCATGACGCCTTCACGCGGACCGACCCCGAGCAGCAGCTCTACATCAACTGGACGATCGCCGGTGTCGTCTACTACGTCCTCGCCCGCGCCCTGTCCTGGATGACGCGGTTCTGAACGCGGCGAGGCCCCGGCCGGCGCTCGGGGGGACGGCGCCGGCCGGGGCCTCTTCGGGGCGGGTGGTCAGGCTTCGGTGATCGTGTTGAGTCGCTCCAGCGCCTCGACGTACTCCTCGATCAGGTCGTAGACCACCTGGGCGGCCGGCCGGACCTGGTTCATCGAGCCGACGATCTGGCCGACCGGGAAGGTGACCAGCTCGCCGTCGCCGGAGCGCTGGATGCGCGGCAGGGCGTCCGCGATCAGCATGAACTGCAGCGGCATCGGCAGGTAGCCGGGGGACTTCTCGCTCTCCCACGCCTCCGTCCACGCGGTCTTGAGGAACCGCGCGGGCTTGCCCGTCCAGGCACGGGACCGGACGGTGTCGCGGGACGTGGCGTTGAGCAGCTTCGGCAGCGCCCGCTCGGGCGTGTCGGCCTCGTCGACGGTCAGCCAGATGGAGCCCGTCCAGACGCCGTCGGCCCCGAGCGCCATGCCCGCGGCCATCTGCCGGCCCCGCCCGATGCCGCCGGCCGCGAGCACGATGGTGTCCTCGCCGACGGCGTCCACGACCTCGGGGATCAGCACCATCGTGGACACGTCGCCGGTGTGCCCACCGGCCTCGGTGCCCTGCGCGACGATGATGTCGACGCCGACCTCGACCTGCTTGCGAGCGTGCCGCGCGTTGGACGCGAGCCCCGCGACCTTGACGCCGTGCTCGTGGGCCTGCTCGACGACGTCGGCCGGGGGCGGCCCGAGCGCGTTGGCCAGCAGCGCGATCGGATGCTTGAGCGCGACCTCGACCTGCGGCCGGGCCGTCTGGTCCGTCCACCCCAGCAGCGCCTTCGTCGCCGTGTCGGTGGACGGCTCGACGCCGTGCTCGGCGAGCAGATCCTCGAGGAACTTCCTGTTCTCCGCGGGGATCATGCCCTGCAGCTTGCCGAGCATCTCCTCCGCGTCGCCCAGGTCGGCGCCCTCGTACTTGGCGGGCATGACGACGTCCACGCCGTAGGGCTTGCCGCCGACATGCTCGTCGATCCACTTGAGCTCGAGTTCGAGCTCCTCGGGGGTGAAGTGCAGGGCGCCGAGGACGCCCATGCCGCCGGCGCGGCTCACCGCCGCGACGACATCGCGGCAGTGACTGAACGCAAAGATCGGGTACTCGATGCCGAATAGTTCGGTGACTCGTGTCCGCACAGCCTCGACCCTAAGCGCGCGCCAGCAAAACTGCAACAGGTTCTACTTACAAACCTCCCACCCTTTCCCCTCAACACCCCCGGCCCCCACCCGTGACTAGAACACGTATCACCACCTTGCCCCCGGACATGCCCGCACCCCGGGGCCCGCGGTCAGGGCTCGGGCGGGGCGCGCCGGAACCCGCCGGGTGCGCTGGGGCGGGCGCGGAAGCCGCGCCGCGTCAGCGAAGGTCAGCGAAGGTCAGCGAAGGTCGTCGGAGGCGGAGGCGGAGGCGGGTCAGCGGCGTTTGGTGCCGGCGGCCTTGCGTTGCTGGCGCTGGCTGCCGGGCGCCTGGCGGCGGGGTTCGGATGAGGCCGGGGACGGCGGGGTGGGGCGCGGCGGCTGGGGCCCCGGCGGGGTCATGTCGCCGAACTTGCCGTCGGCGCGGCGTGGGGCCTCGATGGGGGGCGGCTCGCGGCGGGCGAGACCGAGGAAACCCCCGACGAACAGGAGGATCAGCCCGAAGAAGATGGCTCCGGCGGGGACATAGCTGCGCACCATGTCGATCTGCAGGGCCTTGCCGTTGGCCGTGTCGACCATGGCCTTCTGGTCCTTGTCGACGCTGACCAGGTCGGCCTGGGCGACGATCATCTTGCCCTTGCCGTCCGCCGTCTGGACGGTGCTGCGGATGTTCTTGCGGTGCTTCACCGGGATGCCGGTGCGCGGGTCGACCCAGACGGTGTTGTACGCCTCGGTGTAGCGGTCGACCTTCTGGTCGCCGGCGTCCTCGGGCAGGCCCAGCATCTTGGCGGGCAGCTTGGTGTCGAGCGCGGCGGTCTTCGTCAGCGGGATCGTCTGCGTGAACCGGTACGTGGTGAGCCCGTGGACCTTCTCGACCTCGCCGAACTGCATCGGCGCGGACTGCTTGGTCGTCGTGTCGAAGAACGGGTAGTCGCGCTTCTGCACGTTCGCGATCGGGAACAGCAGCCCGTAGCCCGACATCCGGACGGTGTTGTCGCCGTCGACGTTGACGCCGCAGCAGTTGACCAGCACGCCCGTCCGGCGGTCGAAGGCGATGCGGAAGCCCTGCATCTGGACGGGCTTGTCCGGCTTCGCCTGGTCGTAGATGTTGGTGGTGGAGTCCCAGACCGCGATGTCGTTGTCGCCCTCGTTGGCGCGGACGTCACCGCGGACGGTGTTCTTCGCCAGCAGGGTGACACCGGTCTTGGTCTTCAGCTCCGCCTGGTCGAAGTACGTCGCGTTCTTCGACTCCAGGAGCGTCACCTGGTACTGGTTCAGCGGCGCGACGACCACCTGGTCGGCCACGTAGAAGCGGACCAGCGGGGCGAGCGCCAGGAAGAAAGCACCCAGGCCGATCAGGACCAGGCCGACCGGTCGCCGCATGAACACCTCCGGGGCTGCCGTGATCTCAACGGCCGAGGGGCCGGGTCCGGCATGTCCGGATTACCCTACAGGACCATTGAAATCGGCCGTCCAATAAGAGTAAACACCGTGTCCCCGGCCGGGGGCGGCGGGCTCACCTCAGGTGGGACGGAGTGGCCGCCGCTCGGGGTACCGGCCGGTAAGCTCCGCGTTACTTCGGTGCGACGACTTGGTGAGGTGGTCCTTGGCCTCGGCGGCACACGGTGAGTCCGCGGCGTTCGCCCCCCGGCACTGTGCGACGTTGGCGCGGTCGGTGCGGTTGCTGAGCGCGTTCCGCCGCGAGCGGAGCAAGCCCGAGTACTTCTACGACCTCATGGCCCGCGACACCGTCGCGCAGCTCGGCTCGTACACCGACCTCGACGGCGCGACGGTCATCGACGTGGGGACGGGCTTCGGGTTCTTCGCGCGGGCGCTGGCCGCGGCGGGGGCCCGGTGCACGGGCATCGATCACGACCTCGGGGAGCTGACCGCGCACGGGGCCGCCGAGTCGAACCAGCTGGTCGCGAGCGCGTTGGCGCTGCCGTTCCGGACGGGGTCCGCCGACGTGTGCTTCTCGTCCAACGTCCTGGAGCACGTGCCGCGGCCGTGGCGGATGGCCGACGAGATGGTGCGGGTCACGAAACCGGGCGGGACGGTCTTCCTGTCGTTCACCAACTGGCTGTCCCCGTGGGGCGGGCACGAGACCTCGCCGTGGCACTACCTGGGCGGCGACCGGGCGGCCCGCTGGTACGAGCGCCGGACGGGACGCCCGCCGAAGAACCGCTACGGGCTCAGCCTGCACCCCGTGTCGGTGTCGTCGGCGCTGGCCTGGGCGAGGCGGAAGGAGGACGTGCGGGTCCTGGACGCCCTGCCCCGCTACCATCCGCGCTGGGCGGAGAAGATCGTCCATGTTCCGGGGCTCAGGGAGATCGCCACCTGGAACCTCGTCCTCGTCCTGCGCAAGCAGGGGCCGTGAGACCGCCGCCGCCGCCGATCTCCGGCCACCAGGACACGCTCGACGGGCTGCGGGCGGTGGCGGCGCTCGCCGTCCTCGTCTTCCACGTCGCCAGCGCGGCCGGGTCCATCACCAACCCGGACGGGCCGCGGTGGCTGTTCAACGGCGGCCAGGTCGGCGTGCCCATCTTCTTCACGCTGTCGGGGCTGCTGCTCTACCGCCCGTGGGCGGCAGCCGCCCTGGACGGGCGGGCCGCCCCGCGCACGATGGAGTACCTGCGCAAGCGGGTGTTCCGCATCATGCCCGCCTACTGGGCCGTGATCGTCGTCTACATGGCCACGGCGGGACGAGACCACATCGGCGACCCCGTCACGTGGGTCTCGCTGCTCACGCTCACGCAGACGTACCTGCCCGACCCGTGGTGGAACAGCGACCTGGGGCCGGCGCATCTCGGGCAGTTCTGGAGCCTCGTCGTCGAGGTCGGCTGGTACGTCACGCTGCCGTTCACCGCCGCCGTCCTCGCCTGGTACGCGCGCCGCGTCCGGACGCACGACGTCGGCGTCCGGGCCCGGCGGCTGCTGGTCGGCATCGGCGTGTACGCGTCGCTGTCGCTCCCCTGGACCGCCGCCATGTTCGTCCCGGAGCGGCACTCGCAGATGGGGCTGTGGCTTCCGCGGTACTTCGTCTGGTTCGCGATCGGGATGGCGCTCGCGGTCGTGACCGTCTGGGCCCGGCTGGACGAGCGGCGCCCGGTCGCGGCGCTGTGCCGGGCCGTGTCGGACTCGTGGGGCGCGTGCTGGGCCGCCGCGGCGATGCTGTACGTGGTGGCCGCGACACCCGCGGGAGGCCCGCTCAGCCTGCAGACGCCGGACCGTTTCTGGACGTCGACGCTGCATCTCGTCCTGTTCGGGGCGTGCGCGGCGGCGCTGGTGGCGCCGGTCGCGCTGGCGCCGGCCGGGCAGCCCGCGCTCGGCGCGATCCTCGGCAACCGGGTGATGCGGTTCCTCGGCCGGATCTCCTACGGCGTGTTCCTCTGGCAGCTCCTCATCATCGTCGCCTGGTACGACGTGACGGACCGGGGCTTCCGCGGGGACGTCGCGACGGATCTGCCGCTGATGGCCGCGGCGTCCATCGCAGCGGGGACCCTGAGCTACTACCTGGTGGAACGGCCGGTCCACCTGCTGACCCGGCGCCGGGACCGGGCCCGCCCGGCCCCTGCCCGGGTGCCGTCCAGCTGAGCGAGATCGGCCCGCCGGAGTCGCCGCCGCCGCGCGGCTTCGGCCGCCACAGCTCGACCGCGATCCGGCCGATCACCGCGAGCCCGAGCAGCTGGGGCGCGATGTCGCCGACCGGCCCGGACGGGGCGGCGGGATTGTCGAGCAGGTCGAACCGCATCGCGGCGGCGAGGCAGCCGGCGCCGGCGACCATGACGATCGCGATCGTCCACGGGGAGGCGAGCGAGCGCAGCGCGGCGGAGCGGCGGGTGCGGGCCCACCCGCAGACGACCGCGACGCCGAGGGTGACGGCGGCGCCGGGCGCCCCGGCGATCCAGCCGCCGAGCGCGGCGGCGAGCCCGATCGCCGCCCACGCGGGCCAGCCCGTCCCGGCGACCCGGGCGCGCGGGTCGGGACGGCGCCGACCCGCCCGGCCCGCGCCCGGCCAGAGCGCGGCGATCAGCAGGACGAGGAGCAGGTTGAGGCCGGCGACGACGGCGATCCGCTGGGCGCGGTCGGGCGTGTAGGTCAGCTCGACGGCGCCGCTGGTGCCCGCGGGGACGAGCCAGCCCTGCTTCCACCCGTCGAGCCGGACGGGCCGCAGCTCGGCGCCGCCGGCGGTCGCGCGCCAGCCGGTGTTGAAGTTCTCGTTGACGGCGAGGAACGAGGCGGTGGCGGCGTCCACCTCCAGCTCGCGGGAGCTGGAGCCCCAGCTGACGACCTTGACCTGCTGCGGCGGCCGTCCGGCGGCGTCCGGCCCCGGCTTGGTTCCGACCGTCACGGTGTCGAGGCGGTAGGTGTCGAACGGCACCGAGGTCAGCTGGTTCTGGCCTCGGGCGAGCACGGCCTGCTTGCACGCGGAGAACCGGAGCGGGCGGCCCGCGAGCAGGTCGCCGAGCGTCCCGGACGCCTTCGTCTGGATCGTCCCGGCCTGCTTGGCCCCGGTCTTCCTGCCGCCCGTCCGCCCGGCTCCCGCCTGGGCGGCACCGGACGCGGGCGCGGCGACCCGCAGCTTGGGGCCGTATCCGCACGGGAGTTGCAGCGGGTAGGTGCGGACGTCCGGGAACGGCTTCACGCCGGGGACGGTCAGCTCGGCGAGCTGCACCGGCTGGGTCCGGCCGTCGCGGAAGAAGGTGACGGTCAGCCGGTCGGTGGTCATCGGCGCGAACGCCAGCGTGCCCTTCTCGTCCGACAGGCCCTCCCGGCTCTGGCCGTTCGCTCCCTCGACCCGCAGCCGGACCGGGCCGGCCGCGCCGGGCGGCCGCGTGGCCGTCACCGTGGACACCCGCCGGCGTCCCGTCCACTGGACGGTGTAGGCGGGCTCCTCGTCCTTCTCCCCCGCGATCCAGGACGTGGCCGGGTCGCCGTCGAAACCCGATCTGGGCTGGCCGGCCGGGTGGCCGGACAGCGTTGAGCTCGCGGCGACGACCGGCTGGCCGTGCACGGCCGTGTACTGGTCGACGAGCCGCTGGTCGGTGAGGACGGCCGTCCCCGTGACGGGCGCCTTGCCGGTCACCGCCGACGTGAACGTCCGGTCGAAGCCCGAGCCCTCCTCGTCGCCGGACCCGAGGGACGGCGAGCACACCCAGCGCCGCGCGCCCTTCATGCATTCGGCCATCGCGCCCGGCGCGCGGCTCATCACGTACGTGGCCGGGCCCTCGATGCCGCCGGGCGCGGGCATCGCGTAGGTGCGGGTCGGCGTCACGCCGCCGATGGACACCTCCGCGATCGCCGCGCGCGCGAACGCGGGGACGATCGGCTTCGAGGCGAGCGCGGTGACGCGCAGCCGCAGCCAGCGGGTCGGCCCGTCCGGTGCGCGGAGCGCCTGCGGGTTGGCGCTCTTCTGCACGTCCTGCTCCAGCGTCCCGGTCTCGGTCTCGACGGCGACGCGCGACACCGGCGGCCCGAGGGCGCCGTTCTGCACGAACGTGGCGGTCAGGTTCCGGACGTCGCGGGCCTTGTCGAAGTCGACGCGCAGCCACTGCCCGGACGGCCCGTTCCAGCCGCCGGTCTCCCAGGCCGTCAGCCGGTTGCCGTCGAACGCGGCATAAGGGGTCGCCTCGGGTTTGCGCGCCTGCGGGATCGCGTCGTCACCGGCCGCCGACGTGGACGCCGTGACGTCGCGGACGCCGCCGCCATAGGAGACGTGGGTCGTGTACCGCTTCCAGCCCTTGTCGAGGACGTCGGTCGCCTCGCCCCTGCGCGCGGCCGACAGCGCCTCGGACGTCTGGTGCAGCTCGCCGAAGTTGCGGCGCAGCAGCCGGGGCGAGTCGGTCACGACCGGGGTGCCGCCCAGGTCGCGGGCGTCGTCGTCCAGCAGGACGGGCCCCTCGGGCAGCGCCTCGTCGTCGGCCATGGCGAGCAGCGACTCGGGCCCGCCGTACACGCGGACGGGTCTCGACGCGTCGGCCAGGTTCGCGACGTCGCCGGCGCCCTCGACCTCGTAGACCTCCAGCGGCGGGTACTTCTGGTCGACGGCCGTCACCGCGTCGTCGTTGTCGCCGCCGACGGGCACGCCGAACGACGCCACCCGCCGCATGCCGGGCGAATCACCCAGAGCCTGGTGGAGGCGGGCCGGCCAGGCGCCGCGCAGCGTCTCCCGCCGCAGGTCATTGCGGACCAGGACGTACCGGACGCCCATCCGGCCCAGGAACGCGCTCAGCCCCGGCGAGCCCTGCCCGGAGCGCACCTGCTGGTCGATGGCGTCGAGCGCCCGCGTGTACCCGGGCGACCCGGCCGGGACGAGCTGCCGGACGCCCCACCGCGCCGTCAGCAGCGGCTGGACGATGTCGTCCATCGGGCGGCCCCACAGGTACTCGCCGAACGGCGCCCCGGGGACGGCGAGCACCCCCTGCTGGCCGGCCCGCGCGTTGATCCAGGACGCTGCGTCCCGCCAGTACTTCGGCACCTCCCGGAACTCGCCGGGCCCGGACAGGCCGTGCGAGACGGCGGTGAGCCCGATGCCGCCGAGCGCGACGGCGGCGGCGACGGGCAGGCTGACCACCGACCGGACCGTCAGGCCGAACACCGGCCCGGTCCCGTCGCTCAGCCCGCGCACACCGCCGCTCCGCGGGTCCCGGGCGTGCTGGAGGCGCCGGCCGGCGGCGGCGAGCAGGTGGGCGAGGCCGAACGCGAGCGGCAGCCGGACGACCGCGTCGAACTTGTGCAGGTTGCGCAGCGGCGCGAGCGGGCCGTCCAGCAGGTCGCGGAGCTGCGCGGCGAACGGGCCCGGCAGGTCGCTGATGTGGCCCATCGACACGATGGCGACCCCGGTCAGCAGCGTGAGCAGCAGGAACGTCCGCTCGGGCAGCAGCCGGCCGAGCAGCCCGGCGAGGCCGAGCGCCGCGACGACCCCGGTGCAGACGATCGGGACCGGGCCGAGCGAGAGGCCGTGCCCGACCGGCCACCAGACCTGGCCGTCGACGATCAGGTAGTTGACCCAGCGCTCCGCGCCGCGCAGCACGTTGATCAGGCCGGTCGGCCCGGTCGTGGTCTCGGCCTTCTCGGTGTAGGTCAGCCAGGAGAACCCGTACGTGCCGGTGAGCAGCAGCGGCGCGAGCCACCAGGCGGTCGCGGCGCCGGCGGCCGCCGACCACCACGCGAGCATCCGGACGCGGAACGACCCGCGCGGCCGCGTCACGATGTACATGAACGGGACGACGAGGACGGCGACGGTCGCGGTCGCGTTGATGCCGCCGCAGCAGGCGATCGCGAGACCGGACCGGGCCGCCGCCTTCAGCCGCCCGCTCTCCCCGGACGCGGCGGAGACCAGCGGCAGGACGATCCACGGCAGCATCGCGACCGGCAGGTACTCCGAGGAGATCTGGCCGAGCGTCGCCAGCCCGTTCGGGGCGAGCGCGTACGCCATCGCGGCGAACGCGCGGGTGCCCTGGCCGCGCCCGTCCGGGCCCGTCCCGCCGATGCCGAGCCGCCCGGCCAGCCGCCACGTGCCGGTGAACGCCAGGCACATCAGCAGCGCCAGCCAGAACCGCTGGGTGATCCAGGCGGGCATCCCGGCGAGGTCGCCGAGCGCGAAGAACGGGCCCATCGGGAACAGGTAGCCGACGGCCTGGTTCTGCAGCTGGCCGAACTGCTCCGGGTCCCACAGGTGGAGGGCGCGGCCGAGGAACCCGAGCGGGTTCACCGCCATGTCGATCTTGGTGTCGGCGAGGATCGCGCCGGGCCTGGTGCCGAACGCGATCGCGGTCAGCGCGAGGCAGCAGGCCAGGCCGCGCAGCCGCTCGCGCAGCCGCGCGGCGGCGTCCGGGCCGCCCGGCCCGCCGGGGGCGGGCTGACGGGACGCGCCGGCGCGGGGCGGATTCGCCTCTCCCACGGCCATGCTCGCCCTCTGCCCCTCTCCACGCTCCGCTGCGACGCCCGCTCTTCGGCGACGCCGTGCTCTCCTGTGACGCCGTGCTCTTCCGTGACTCCGTGCTCTACGTGCTCTCCCGTGACTCCGTGCTCCGGTACGCCGCGTTGCCCGGGGACGTCAGCCCGGGTGCCCGCCACCGTACCCGCGGCCGCCCGCCTCGCGGACGGCGGCGCCGATCAGGTCGCGCATCCGGTCGGCGGTGCGCGCCCAGTCGAAGCCTGCCGCCCACCTCTGACATTCCGTGGCCGTCCGATCGCGCCGCGTGGGATCGTCCAGCTCCTTGAGGGCGCGCTCGACGACTCCGGGCAGGTCATCGCCCTCGTGGACGAGCCAGCCGGTGGCCTCGTCGCGGACGGCGTCGCGCAGGCCGTCCACGTCGTAGGCGACGGTCGGGACGCCCAGCGCCGCGGCCTCGATGACGCTCAGCCCCCACCCTTCGCCCTGGGACGTGCTGAGGTGCAGGTCGGCCCGGGCGACCAGGGCCGCCTTCACGTTCTCGGGAACGTAGCCGTGCGCGATGACGACCCCGTCCAAGCCGCGCGCGCCGATGGCGGCCTTCAGTTCGGGTGCTTCAGGCCCGTCCCCCACGATGTGGAGCTTCAGCCCGGGTCGGGTCTGCGCGAGGGTCTCCGCGAGGTCGAGGAGCAGGTGGAGGCGTTTGTGCGGGACGAGCCGGGTCACGCACACCAGGTCCGGCTTTCCGGCGGGCTCCGGGACCGTCCCGTCGGGATCGGCGACCGACGACCCGTTGTGGACGACATGGGCGGTCCCCGTCCAGCCGAGCCGTTCCCTAACGGCGCGCAACGTGGACGGCGATACGACCACGAACGCGTGCCGCCGGTACGTCCAGCGGCTCACGGGACCCTCCAGCATCTGGCCGAGCCAGGCGAGCCACCTGGGGAAGTACAAGCCGAACTGGGCGTCGTGCACATGGTGAACGACGCAGAAGACCGGCACACGGCGTGGCAGCGCCCACGGGGTGAAGAACGGGATGCCGTTCTGGCAGTCGATGACGGCGTCGAAACGCCGCCGATGCGCCAGCGTCCACAGCAGGACGAGCGGGTAGACGGTGAACCGGCCGCCGAGACGCACGAACTCCACGTCCTCGACCCGTTCCCTGCGGGCCTGCCCGGGCGCCCGGCACGTCACGTAGTGGACGCGGGCGCCCCGACCGGCGAACCTGCGCGCCAGCTCCCAGGCGTAGCGTTCGGCGCCGCCGGCGGCGGGATGCCAGGGATCCCGCCAGTTGACGACGGCCAGCCGGAGATCCGCGCTCATCCCGACTTGGCGCTGGGCGTCGACGCCTGCCCCGGAAGGGCGATCGGCACCGGAGGCGGCTCGTTGAGCTTCGGCTCGGCGAGCATCGTCCGGATCGGCACGACGGGGATGATCGGCGTCGCCGGAACACCCGGCACACGGAGACCGGCGCGCGCGCGGATGCGCGCCAGGTCCAGCATGCACTGCAACGAGTGCCGCCTCACCGAGAACGTCGATCCAGGACGATCGCGCCACACCACCGGGATGGCCGTCACCGACGCCCCCTGCCGCACGCAGTGGGCCAGCAGCTCGACATCGAACGAGAAACCGGTCGTGCGGAGCTGCTTCGCGGCGGCCCGCCCGAGCGGCCCGTCGAAGAACTTGAAGCCGCACTGGGTGTCCTGGATGCCGCCCACGAGATCGCGGACGATCCGGTTGAACGTGATGGCGCCGAGCCGTCTGAGGGGCAGGGCGTAACCTTGGACGACCGACCGACCGTGGCGCCTTGACCCGACCACGACCGGGCGGCCCTCGCGCAGCAGGACGATGGCTTCGTCCAGCGCGGCGAGGTCTGTTGCCATATCGGCGTCCATGAACCCCACGTACGGGGCCCGCGTTTCCAGCAGCCCGGCACGGACCGCCGCTCCCTTGCCCCGGCGTTCGCAGCGCACCAGCCGCACCGGCACCGGACCGTCCCACGACCGGACGATCTCGGCCGTCCCGTCCGTGCTGGCGTTGTCGACGACGACGACCTCCGCCCGCAGCGGGAGTCCGGCGAGCTTGTCGCACAGCAGGGCCAGCCCGCCCGGAAGCCGGTCGGCCTCGTTGTAGGCGGGAACGACGATCTCCAGGAGGGCGGGGCCGTCACGCCAGGTCCCCATCAGGGCCTACACGTCACCGGGAGCCGTAGTTGTACAGCGGCTTGATGACCGGGTCCTGCTGGGAGGCGTTCACGAGCTGGACCGTGCCGAACGACGCTCCGGCGGCGAGCAGAACGCCGACCACTGCGGCGATGGCGATGCGCATCAGGGGGTCCTTCGTCGGTGATGGGGGCTGCGGGGCGTGATACTGCCGAGTAATGGAAGGCTCAGAGTAGTACCTGAGGCCAGGATTGACCAGAAAACGACCAGACTCACGATGCCCCAGGCCGCCGCCACCGGCGCCACGGGCACGTGCCTCCCGGCCACGTCCCTCGCCCCGTCGATCCGGTAAACGACGAGGTCAGGGCCCCGGAGAACTTCGGTGGCGGCACCGGACGGAGCGACCGACGCGGTCTCCGCATCGACCACGACGTACCGTATTCCCTCGTCACGGAGCGTCGCGGCGGGCCGCGTCCCCGTCTTCGCGACGGGCGCGAGCCGGGCGGCCCTCGGGTCCTCCTGCGGGACGGTCGTGCCGTCCACGGTGACGGCGTCGTCCACGACGACGTGCCGCTCCAGATAGCGCGGCAACGGGTCGAGCACGCGGCGGCCGTGGTTCCAGGGGTAGCTCCGGTACGACGCCCACGGAAGGACGAGCACGTCACCCCGCTCTGGGTCGCGGTCGATGATCTGCCGCGCGCGCGCCCAGTCGTCCGGATACCGGACGGCCCGGAGTTCGCCCGCCGCGCCCCACGCCAGCGTCGGCAGCAGGAACACCGGCACGGCCATCGCCGCCGCGGCAACTCCCGGCCACCTCGCCTCGGCGGCCCGGTCGGCGGCCACGCCGAGGCCGACCGCGACCACGACGGCGAGCGGCGCCGCGTACTGCTGGCCGTCCCGCAGGACGGCGAAGCCCGGCCAGAGGCCGATGAGCCCTTCGAGGACGGGCGCGGCGACCGCCCCCAGCGCCGCGATCACGAACCCGAGTACCGCCGCGACGGCCGCGCCACGCCACCACACCGGCTCCCGGCACCACTTCCCGTACGCGGCGAGCGCGACGACCACCACGAGCAGCCAGAGCGTCGCGGTCACCGGCATCCCGTAGCCGCTCGGGACCGTCTCGCCGTTCCACACGCCGCCGAGCAGGAGCAGGCTCCCGAGCGTCCCGAACGGGGTGTCCGCCCTGGCCGCGAACAGGTCGACGGCCGCCCCGTCCCCCGGCAGCCCCGCCGGCCGCAGCGCCCCGGGGACCAGCCACGGCAGGCTCAGCACCACCACCACCGCCGCGACCCGGAGCGCGGCGCGCGCGCGGGCGGTCACCAGGGCGACGGTCAGGGCCGTGATGCCGGTGACGGTCAGGGCGGCGAACCCGCCGACGGCGGCGGGCAGCAGGACGCGGACCAGGCGGCGGCCACCGCCGGGCTCCTCCGTGCGCGCCGCGGCCGACACCACCCACGGCAGGGCGGCGTAGCCGAGCAGCAGGGCCCACTGGCCGAGGAGGAGCCGTTCGGCGACGAACGGGTTCCACGCGTAGCAGACCCCGGCGGCGAGACGCGGCAGGAGGCGGCGGGACGGCACCAGCGACGCCGCCGACGTGCACGCCATGACGAAGACCGCCAGCAGGACGAGCTTCTGCACGACGTCCGCCGGGATGACGGCGGCGAGCGCGGTGACGAACGCGTCACTGGGGACGTGCCTGGGCACGACCCCGGTCAGCCCGAACGTCAGGTCCGTGAACGAGGGGCCGGGAACGAACACCATGTCGTAGGACAGGACGAACCCGGGCGCGAGCCCCGGCCCCAGCGCCGCAAGCCCGAGCCCCAGCCCGGTCAGCGCGGCCACCAGGTGCCGTGCCCGCTCGTTCAAACGGCCCGCTCGTTCAAACCGTCCGCTCCCTCATGTGAGCCTGGACGCTACCCCACCGGCTCGGGGTCGCGCGGCAGGCCCAGGATGCGCTCGCCGATCACGTTGAGGTTGACCTCCGTGGTGCCTCCGCCGATGGTCATCGCGCGGGACGCGAGCAGGTAGAAGCTCCAGCGCGCGCGCAGGTCGGCCTTCCGGCCGCCGGTCACCGCGCCCTCCTCGCCGAGGAGGGTGAAGCCGAACTCGGTGACCTGCTGCCCGTGCTCCATCGCCACCAGCTTCCGGACGTTCGCCGTCGCGCCCGGGTCCGTGCCCGAGAGCTGCTTCAGCGTGGCGCGCAGGCCGAGCAGGTTGAACGAGTGCTCGTCGCAGACCAGGCGCCCGAGGCCGTCGCGGACGACCGGGTCGCCGTCCACGCCGAGGCCGGCGGCGAGGTCGAGCAGCTTGGGCAGGTCGCCGCCGAGCTGGAAGCTGCTGGTCAGGCCCACGCGCTCGTTGGCGAGGGTCGTGCGGGCGACGCGCCAGCCCGCGTTGACGGGGCCGACGACGAACTCGTCCGGGACGAACACGCCGTCCAGGAACACCTCGTTGAAGACGGCCTCGCCGGTGCATTCGCGCAGCGGGCGGATCTCGATGCCGGGCGACGCCATGTCCACGAGGAAGTAGGTGATGCCGTCGTGCTTGGGCCGGTCGGAGTCGGTCCGGGCGATGCAGATGCCCCACTGCGACTCGCGGGCGAGGGACGTCCAGATCTTCTGGCCGGTGATCTTCCAGCCGCCCTCCACGCGCTCGGCGCGGGTGCGCAGCCCGGCGAGGTCGGAGCCCGCGCCCGGCTCGGAGAACAGCTGGCACCAGATGATCTCGCCGCGCAGCGTCGGCGGCAGGAACCGCTCCTGCTGCTCCGGCGTCCCGTACTGGACCAGCGACGGGACGACCCAGGCCGCGATCATCAGCGGCACCGGGCGCACCTTCGCCGCCTTCAGCTCCTGCTGGATCACGATCTGCTCCAGCGGCGAGGCGTCCCGCCCCCAGGGCTTCGGCAGGTGCGGCGTCACCCAGCCGCCCTCCGCCATCGCGGCGCGCTGCTCGAACGGCCCCATCGCGGCCAGTTCGGCGACGCGGGCGCGGATCTCCGCGCGGACCGGCTCGGCGTCCTCGGCCAGCTCGATGCTCATCGGCCGCCGGACGCCCGCCACCGCGAGCGCGGCGACGTCCGCGCGGTACCGGCCTGCCCGGCCCATGAGCGCACGGAGCGTGAGGGCCCGCCGGTAGATGAGGTGGGCCTCGTGCTCGTAGGTGTAGCCGATGCCTCCGTGAACCTGGATGTTGCCCTCAGCGCACGTGACCGCCGCGTCCGCCGCGAGCACCGCGGCGACTCCGACCGCGTAGGCGCGCTGTTCCTCGGGCTCGCTCAGCGCGCGCGCCGCGTCCCACACGGCGGCCCTTGCGCGCTCCAGGGCGATGAGCATCCGGGCGCACTTGTGCTTGACGCCCTGGAACTGGCCGATCGGACGGCCGAACTGCTCGCGGAGCTTGGCGTAGGCGACGGCGTCGTCCAGCGCACGCCCCGCCACACCGCACGCCTCCGCGCCCAGCAGGACGGCGGCGAAGGCGTCCGCGTCCACATCGCCGAGGAAGCGCTCCTCGGGGACGGTCACCCGGTCGACCGTGACCGAACCCACCGGACGCGTGATGTCGAGGGACTCCAGCGGTTCCACGACGACGTCGCCCTTGAAGAGGACGACCCAGCCGTCACCCGCGCGGAGTACGAACACGTCCGCCAGGGGCGCGCCCAGCACCGGCTGGACCGTGCCCGAGACGGTGGAGCCGTCCCGGTCCAGGCCGCCCGAAAGCCCGACCGCGCCCGTCGCGGAGCCGTCGGCGAGCCCGTGGACGTCGCTCCCGGCGGCGCTCAGGATCGTGGCCGCCAGCACCGTCGGGGTGTAGGGGCCGGGGGCGAGCACCCGGCCGAGCTCCTCCAGCACGACGGCCTGCTCCACGAGGCCGAACCCGTCGCCGACGGGCTCGGGAAGGTGCACGCCCGGGAGGCCCTGCGCGGCGAGGGCGGGCCAGAAGCCGGCGTCCGCCTCCCGCACCTTCTCCGCGGTGATGTTCCGCTCCGCGAACCCGCGCACCGACGCCGCCAGCGCCTCGTGCTCCTCCGTCAACCCGATCGCCATGGCCACACCTTTCCTCGGACGTGGCCACAGCCTATTAGAACGTCATTCGGTTCTGCAGGGGGCCCACCCCGGGTTCCGCCTCGTCAGGACGCGATCTTCAGGTGGGTGAGGAACTCGGTCACGTCCGGCCACCGCTGCTTGTGCGTGTTCGGCATCGACGCGAACACCACCGCGGGGGTCTTCCGGCCGGTGTCGATCACGGCCGTGGCGACGACCTCGCCGGTCGCCCGCACCCCGGACCGCTGGTAGGTCAGGTACGAGGCGATTAGCCAGCCCTTGCGGCCGTCCACGGTCAGCGCCTGCGACGCCAGCGGCGCCGTCTTGTGCGGGAACGCATAGTACTGCGCCTCCTGCCCCTGCGCGACCAGGGCGGCGACGTTCTTCACGCTCTCCGGGCCCTCGTAGGCCGTGGCCAGGCTCGGGTGCAGCGTGCCGGTGAGGAGCTGCCCGTACCAGAGCTGCTGGGCGTGCCGCTCGGTCACCAGGATCTGCTGCCCGGACCATCCCGACGTGCCCAGCCTGTTCTGCTTCGTCGGCACCTGCCAGGGAGCCGCGAGGCGCGGATAGGCCAGCCCGGAATGGGCGTCCGGCACCATGCCGAGCATCCGGCTCGGCGTGCCGCGGAACTTCCCGAGCGGCTTGTCCGGCGGCGGCTTCACCTGCGCACCCTCGGACTGCTCCGCCGCCGCCCGCTTGTCGACGTTGCCGGACGGCGCCTCCGGGTCGTCGCCGCCCTTGGTGAAGTAGACGGCGCCGGCCGCGATCAGCGCGACCAGCAGCAGCCCGACGCCGCCGAACAGCACCAGCCTGGACCGGCCGCCGCCGTCGTCCAGGACGTCCCGGGACGGCGTCGGCGAGCCGCCGAGCTTGGCGTCGGCGGACTCCTCGTCCGCCATCCACTCCGGCATCTGCCAGTTGCCGCTGCTCGGCTTGCCCGGCTTGGCGGGCTGCCCCGACCCGGTCGGGACGGCCGGGACGTAGTTCGAGTCGGCGTCGCCCGCGCCCTCGTCGAAGAGCGACCCCTCCCACTGGGGCGCGTCCTCCTCGGAGACGGGCGCCACCTTGACGTCGTCCGCCTCCCGCTCATCACCGCCCTGCGACGCGAACGCGTCGCCTTGCGACTGGAACGCACCGCCTTGCGACGAGAACTCATCGTTCCGGGACTGGAACGCACCGCCCTGCGACGGGAACGGGTCGTCCTGCGTCGCGAAAGCATCGTCCTGCGGCGGGAACACGTCGTCCTGCGGCGGGAAGGCGCCGCCCTGGGACGGGAACGCGCGCTGAGGCTCCTCGACCTTGCCCCACACATCATGCGACGGCGCGTCGTCACCGGGGCCGTCGGAAGCCGCCGGGTCGGCCGGGTCGGCGGGGCCGGTCGGCGCGGACATGAACACCTCGGGAACCTTGGGCTCGGGAAAGGCCACCTGCGGACCGGTCGCGCTCTCGGCGCCGGACGACTGCGGGGACTCCTCCCGCAGCTCGCTGTCGTTCATATCGGTCCAGCGCCCACCGCGCTCCCCCTGATCGGACATGCGGCACACGTTACGCCAAGATCAGTAGTGGACATCCCGAGCGTAATCACGCTCCGGACACATCTTCCTATCGCCTCAGTGATGCCTTGCCATGCCGTCGTCACCGGGTGTGACCAGCGGATCGTCTGCCAGGCGCTCCCTGGCCATCAGGGTGGCCCCGGCGACCGCGCCCGGCATGGCGAGCACCGCGCCCAGCGGGATGAGGAACACCACAAAAGTCGCGGCGCCGAACCCGACCACGAGCGGCCGGTCGGCCCGCATCCGCGCGAACCGCTCCTTGCGCAGGACGCCGCGCCGCTCCAGCGCCACGGACGTCAGCTCGCCCGCCAGGAAGTAGCCCGACACCAGCGCGGCGACCACCGGGACGACCGTCTGCCCCACCACCGGCAGGAACCCGCACGCGAAGAACACGACCGCGAACCCCAGCGCGATGGCCCCGATGATGAGCGTGTCCTTGATCGCCCGCCCGATCTGGACGAGCAGCGGGACGTCCGGGTCCGGCGGCGCGCCGCCCCGCGACTCCTCCACCCGGACCGCGATGGCCTCGTAGAACGGGTCCCCGACCAGCAGCGTCACCGCCGTGAACGTGATGACGGCCAGGAACAGGGCCGACCCGTACAGGGCGAGGCCGGCGACGACCCGCGCGGACGTGCGGGCCGCGTCCGACCACCCGTCGGCGAACCCCGTCACCCACCCGGCCAGGTCGTCGATCTGGAACGCCAGGAAGACCAGCCCCGCCGTGTACACCGCGAGCACGATCAGCGCCGGAATGAGCCCGAACAGCCACTGCGCCGGATGCCGCGCCATCCACCCGATGCCGCGGAACAGGTAGCCGGCCCCGCCCAGCAGGTCCTTGAACGCGGACGGCCTCGCGTGCGCCTGCGGCGCGACGTGCTGCGGTCGGATGTGCTGCGGTTGGCTCACGCACCCAGACCCTATAGTGCGGGCAGCCCGACAAGCCGGGCCGAACGGTCCCAGACCGCCCGCTGGAGTTCCGGATCCTTCAGCCGCCCCGCCTTCGGCAGCAGCCCGGCGCCCGGCGTCGAGCTGTAGAACCCGCCGCTCCGCCCCTCGAACTCCTCGTCCAGCGCAAGCCGCAGCGCCATGCGCGCCCCCTGCGCCGGGGTCCGCATCAAAGGGGTGCGCGCCAGCAGCGCTCCCACCCGTCCGCTGCCGGGCACGTCCCGGAGCAGCCCGGTCGCGACGACGCCCGGGCACATCGCGTTCACCGTGACCCCGCTGCCCTCCATCCGCCGCGCGAGCTCCTGCGCGAACAGGATGTTGAGCAGCTTGGACCGCCCGTAGACCCGCATCGACTCCGCCGGCCCGTAGGACCCGGGCTCGGCCAGCCGCTCCACCGCGAACCGGTCCGCCTGCCGGTGCGCCTCCGACGCGACGATCACCACCCGCGACGGCGCGCCCTTCTCCAGCGGCCCCAGCAGCAGGTTCGTGAGCAGGAACGGACCCAGATGGTTGGTCGCGATCATGCGGTCGTACCCGTCGGCGCTGACCTTGGCCCGCAGCAGATGCACGCCCGCGTTGTCGACCAGGACGTCCAGCCGGTCGAACCGCTCCTCCAGCGACGCCGCGACCCGCCGGACGTCCATCTGCACCGACAGGTCCCCGAGGAACGTCTCGACCCGCGCCCCGGGAACGTCCCGCGCCAGCTCCTCGACCGTCGCGGCGGCCCGCATCTCGTTGCGGCACACGATCCCGACCAGGAACCCCGCGCGCGCCAGCCCCCGCGCGACCTCCTTCCCGATCCCGGACGTCCCGCCCGTCACAACCGCGATCCTCCCCATGCCCTCAGCCAACCACCCGCCCCGCGAACACCGAACCCACCCCCTCGGCGCCGGACCCTGGCATGAAATTAGAACGGGTTCTAGTATCTGGGCATGAGGTTCACCTACGCCGAGGCGATGACCGACCCGTCCTTCTACGTGCCGCTGGCCAAGGCCGCCGAGGACGCGGGGTACACCAGCATGTCGGTCGCCGATTCCGTGGTCTATCCCAAGGAGTCCGACTCGACCTACCCCTACACCGCGGACGGCAACAGGGAGTTCCTCGAGGACAAGCCGTTCATCGAGACGTTCATCCTCATAGCGGCGCTGGGGGCCGTGACGACCACGCTTCGCTTCACGCCGTTCGTCCTCAAGCTCCCGATCCGTCCGCCCGTCCTGGTGGCGAAGCAGGCGACGTCCATCGCGGCGCTGACCGGCGGCCGGCTCGGCCTGGGCGTCGGCCTCAGCCCGTGGCCGGAGGACTTCCAGGTGATGGGCGTCCCGTGGGAGCGGCGCGGCAGGCGGATGGACGAGGCGATCGACATCCTGCGCGGGCTCAGCACCGGGGAGTACTTCGAGTTCCACGGCGAGCACTACGACATCCCGGCGCTCAAGATCACGCCCGCCCGGCCCTTCCCCATTCTGGTCGGCGGGCACAGCGAGCCGGCGCTGCGCCGCGCGGTCGTCCGCGGGGACGGCTGGATGCACGCGGGCGGCGACGACCTCGACGCCCTGCTGGCCAGGCTGAACGAGATCCGGAAGCAGGAGGGCAAGGCCGACGGCCCGTTCGAGGTGCACGTCATCTCCATGGACGCCTACACGCCCGACGGCGTGAAGCGCCTGGAGGACAAGGGCGTCACCGACGTGATCGTCGGCTTCCGCATGCCCTACGCCAAGGGCCCCGACACCGAACCCCTCGCCAAGAAGATCGAGAACCTCGAACGCTTCGCCGAGACCGTCATCGCGAAGGTGGGACCGTGAAACAAGAACACGTTGCAGATGCCATCGCCTGGAACGCCTCCGAGGCCGACCATCCGGCCCGCCGCGCCGCCCGCGCCTCCATGGCGGCGGTCATCGAGGGCCGCAAGGAGGACTGGCTCGCCCTCTTCGCGCCGGACGCCCTGGTCGAGGACCCCGTCGGCCCGTCCTTCCTGGACCCCTCGGGCAACGGCCACCGGGGCCTCGACGGCATCACGACCTTCTGGGACACCTTCATCTCGACCATCGCCGGCTTCCGCTTCACGATCGCCGACTCCTTCGCCAACGGCCCCTGCTGCGCGAACGTCGCCACGATCACGACCACCATGCCGGACGGCTCCACCATGACCATCGACTGCGTCCTGATCTACACGGTGGACGAGGACGGCCTGATCCGATCCCTGCGCGCCCACTGGGAGCCCGACCGCGCGATGGCCACCGTCACGGCACCCGCCGGCAGTTGACGGCGCCGTCGTGGTGACCGGTGGCGGGCACCGCCTCCGGCAGGGAACGCGCGGCCACCCGGACGCCCCGCACACGGCGGGCGTCCGGGTTCTTCTTGAGAGCACGCCGGCGAGCGGTCCGGCGCGCTCCGAGCAAAGCTGGAAGCTTTCGTTAATTTGACTGATTCCAGAAAAGCTGGTTTGCTCCAGGCATGCCGACCACCGACCCCGCCGCCCTCCTTCGCGGCGCCGACCTGCGGGTGACCCGCCAGCGGGTCGCCGTCCTGGCGGCGGTCGCGGCCCATCCGCACGCCGGCACCGACGACGTCGCGGCGGCCGTCCGGCGGGAACTGGGCTCGGTGTCCACCCAGGCGGTCTACGACGTGCTGCACGCGCTCACCGAGGCGGGCCTGGTACGCCGCATCGAACCGGCCGGCTCGCCGGCCCGGTTCGAGACCCGCGCCGGTGACGGCCACCACCACCTGGTGTGCCGCGCCTGCGGCGCCATCGCCGACGTCAGCGGGGCCGCGGGAGAGGCCCCGTGCCTCGACGTCCGGGACCCGCGAGGATTCGCGGTCGACGCGGCAGAGGTGACCTTCTGGGGCGTCTGCCCCGCCTGCCGCGCATGAGCGCCGGCGAACGAACCGAAGAGGAGCGAACCGTGCCCGAGAACAACCAGAAGCCGCTGACCACCGCCGCGGGCGCGCCGGTGCCCGACAACCAGAACTCGCTGACCGCCGGTCCGCGCGGCCCGATGCTCCTGCAGGACGTGTGGTTCCTGGAGAAGCTGGCGCACTTCGACCGCGAGGTCATCCCGGAGCGGCGCATGCACGCGAAGGGGTCGGGCGCGTTCGGCACGTTCACGGTGACCAACGACATCACCCGGTACACCAGCGCCGCCATCTTCTCCGAGGTCGGCAAGAAGACCGAGATGTTCGCCCGCTTCTCCACGGTCGCCGGCGAGCGCGGCGCGGCGGACGCCGAGCGCGACATCCGCGGCTTCGCGCTGAAGTTCTACACCGACGAGGGCAACTGGGACCTCGTCGGCAACAACACCCCGGTGTTCTTCTTCCGCGACCCGCTGAAGTTCCCCGACCTCAACCACGCCGTGAAGCGCGACCCGCGCACCAACATGCGCGACCCGGAGAACAACTGGGACTTCTGGACCAACCTGCCCGAGGCGCTGCACCAGGTCACGATCGTGATGTCGGACCGCGGCATCCCGGCGTCCTACCGCCACATGCACGGCTTCGGGTCGCACACCTACAGCTTCGTCAACGCCCAGGGCGAGCGCTTCTGGGTGAAGTTCCACCACCGCACCCAGCAGGGCATCAAGAACCTCACCGACGCCGAGGCCGCGGAGTTCATCGGCCGGGACCGCGAGTCCCACCAGCGGGACCTGTTCGACGCGATCGAGAACGGCGACTACCCCAAGTGGACGCTGTACGTCCAGATCATGCCGGAGGCGGACGCGGAGACCTACCGGTACCACCCGTTCGACCTCACCAAGGTCTGGTCGAAGAAGGACTACCCGCTGATCGAGGTCGGCGAGTGGGAGCTGAACCGCAACCCGGCCAACTACTTCGCGGACGTGGAGCAGGCCGCGTTCACCCCGGCCAACGTGGTCCCCGGCATCGGCTTCTCGCCTGACAAGATGCTCCAGGGCCGGCTGTTCTCCTACGGTGACGCCCAGCGGTACCGCCTCGGCGTGAACCACCACCAGATCCCGGTCAACGCGGCGAAGAACCCGGTCAACTCCTACCACCGCGACGGCGCCATGCGCGTCGACGGCAACCACGGCGCCACGCCGGGCATCGAGCCGAACTCCTACGGACGCTGGCAGGAGCAGCCGGCCTACCGTGAGCCGAGCCAGGCCGTCGGCGCCGTCGCGGACCGGTTCAACTTCCGCGAGGACGACGACAACTACTTCGAGCAGCCCCGCATCCTGTTCCGGAACATGTCCCCCGAGCAGCAGCAGGTGCTCTTCGAGAACACGGCCCGCGCGATCGACGGCGCCAGCCAGGCGACCATCGAGCGCCACATCGCCAACTGCACCCAGGCCGACCCGGCCTATGGCGAAGGCGTCCGCAAGGCGATCGAGGCCCTCGCCGCCACCCGTCCCTGACCCCACCCCAGACCGGCGTGGTGGGCGAACCCCACCACGCCGGGCCCGGCCCGGGAGTGACCATGAGCGAAACCACCCTGACGCCCGAGCAGACCGAACGGGTCCTGGCGATCGCCCTGGACCTGGCACGCGTGGGCGACACCGAAGCGCTGGCGGATTTCGTCGACCACGGCGTGCCCGCCGACTCGTCCGACGCGTCCGGCAACACCCTGCTCATGCTGGCGGCGTACCACGGCCACGCCGACACGGTCCGCGCCCTCCTGGACCGCGGCGCCGACCCGAACCGGCGCAACGCACGCGACCAGAGCCCTGTGGCCGGCGCACTCTTCAAGGGTGAGGACGAGGTGGTGAGCGTCCTCCGCAAGGCGGGCGCCGACCTGGACGCGGGCACCCCCACCGCCCGGGCCACCGCGGCGATGTTCGGACGCGAGCACCTCCTCGCCGACTGAACCACGGCCACCCGCCCCGCGGTCATCGGCGGTCGTCGGCGGTCGTCGGTGGTCGTCGGTGGTCATCGGTGGTCATCGGTGGTCATCGCGGGCGGGCGTCGTCCGGCGGCGCCAGCAGCGACTGGGCGATCGTCTGCTTCAGGCGGCGCACCGCCATCGACTCGCCCACGAATCCGTGGACGGCCTGCAGGAGCTGCTGCAACCCGCCCGAATAGTCAAGACATGTCCGGACGATGCCGAACAGGTCGGCGCGCGCCTCCGCCGACCGCGGGACCGCCCCGGCGATCTCCAGCGGCAGCGCGCCCACCAACTGGTCGCGCCCCCGCTCGGCACGGAGGCGGGGGATCTCCAGCAGACCCTCGACGACGCGGAACAACTCCGGCAGCGCGACGTCCGCGCCCATCACCGGAGGCGACGCCTCGAACGCGTCCGGGCCGAATGCGTCCGCCTCAGGCAAGCGCTCTCTGGGCACGCGCTCTCTGGGCAGGCGCTCTTCGGGCACGCGCTCTTCGGGCACCGCGGGAACCCCACCGGACGGACGGGCGGGCCGGACCCCCGGCACCATGACCCACGCGTCGTCGGACATCTCCTTGACCTGCACCTTGACCTGGTAGTAGTCCCCCGGATCGACGAGTCCCCGGCCCTGACTCACCACGTCCTCGTACACCCGCCGCGAGACGATCAGGGCGATCCCGGTCTCGGCCGCGCCCGCCGCCTCCCGCAGCGGCGCCGCGTCCAGGAGCCGGAACGCGTGCGTCAGCGCCGTGCTGACGATGCCGTGCCCGTCCGACTCGGCCTCGCCGGTGTTGACCGCCACGCGCAACCGCATCCGCGCTGCCTCGTTCGCCGCCGCGTTGTGGTGCCGCACCTCCGCGCGCAGCCGGTCGAGCACCGCCGTCAGCAGCACCTCCGTCCGCACGGCCGGCGGCAGGACGACCATCACCCCGTCCCCGCGGTCCTCGTGATGGCAGTCGTCCAGCCGGAGCCCCGCGCCCGCGAAGCTGCGGCCGAGCCCGTCGTACATCGCCTTCCGCACCCGGACCCGGACCGGATCGACGCGCGCGGGGTCGCTGAAGCTCACGATGTCGCACACGAGGAACGAGCACATTCCCCCCGGCCGCCATCTCGCCGCGGCCGGTCGCGCAGTCTCCGTCACGGGCACCTCGCCGATGGTCGCTGCCGATCCCACTCTGCAACCCTCGACCGCCTCCGGCAAGAAAAATGCGTCAACCATCACAAAGGGCCCCACTGCCGTCGCCGATGGCCGCGCATCCGCGGATGCGCGGACAGTCGGCAGACGGTCTCCGCCAGGGAGGTTTCGGCGACGGGCCACGTCGTCCGCCGCCGATGAAGCCCCACCTGACACAGCGTGGCAAAAATTCTGGCGGGTCCGCCGAGATCCGCACGCGAGGGAGCACCGGGCCCATAAGATCGTCGCGTCGCGACTAGGCTGATGCCCCTGAGCCCGCAGAGGGAGCGCGACGCATTTCCGATCAACGGGACAAGAGGGGGAGACGGCCGTGCCGGACACTCATGGCAGCACAACAGAGCCCAGCGGCCTCGCTGGCTCCTGGCCCTCGTCCCCTCCTTCCAGGGATGTGCGCGCCGAATCGCCGCGTGTCACGGGTCGGTTCGATAACAACCTGCAGCCTCCGTGGCGGGAAGGCGAAGGAGGCGCAGGAACAGTTCTGGCGGACGCCCTACTCCGTGCCGAGAAAGAGCTCCACGGCCCACTGAGGGGCGCAGCTCAGTTCGACATCCGCCTGCAGCGTTGATTTTCGCGCACAACTGCCCGGCGTAGCGACGACACTTTCCCCGACCTTCCGGACGAGAAAAGAGCGACGTCCATGCCCGGGGCCGAATACACCGAATGGCCGTTTCACGGTCTCGATATCGCCGCGTTGAGGGCGAGCGGATGGCTTCCGCTGGCGTTCTCGGAGTTCATAGTCAAAATCCACGGACGCTGCAATCTGGCGTGCGACTACTGCTATGTCTACGAGGGTGCCGACCAATCGTGGCGGGCACGGCCGAGCGCCATGGCGCCCGAGGTGCTCGCCGCCACGGTGGAGAGGATCGCCGAGCACGTCCGCGACCACTCGCTCACCGACGTGGCGATCGTTCTCCATGGAGGCGAGCCGCTCCTGGCGGGGACGGCGGCCATCGCGAGAGCCGTCACGAAGTTCCGCACGAGCCTGCCGTCCTCCTGTGACGTCGAGGTCAGCGCCCAGACGAACGGGGTGCTGCTCACCGAGTCGATGCTGGCCATGCTCGACGAGCACGATGTGGGGATATCGGTCAGCCTCGACGGTGACCGCGAGGGGCACGACCGGCACCGGCGCCGCGCCAACGGGCGCGGCAGCCACGCCGAGGTCATGCGCGGGCTGAACCGCCTCGCGGGCGAGCATCGAAGGCTCTACCGGGGCCTGCTCTGCACGGTCGACCTCGACAACGACCCGGTCCGGACGTACGAGGCCCTCCTGGAGACGGGCCCGCCGCGCGTCGACTTCCTGCTGCCGCACGGAACCTGGACGACCCCGCCGCCACGCCGCCCCGTGGACGGCGGCGGCACTCCCTATGCCGACTGGCTCATCGCGGTTTTCGACCGCTGGTACCACGCGCCGCGCAAGGAGACCGGCGTCCGGATGTTCGAAGAGATCATGAACGTGCTGCTCGGCGGGCAGAGCCGGAGCGAGAGCGTGGGACTTTCGCCCGTCGCCATGCTCGTCATCGACACCGACGGGACGCTCCAGCAGGTCGACTCGCTGAAGGTCTCGTACGCGGGCGCGCCCGAGACCGGCCTCACCGTGTTCGATCATCGCTTCGACGAGGCGCTGTGGCATCCGGGCGTGGTCGCGCGGCAGATCGGGTCCGCAGCACTGGCGCCCTCCTGCGGGACGTGTGCCGTGCGCGACGTCTGCGGCGGCGGCGCCTACGCGCACCGCTACCGGGAGGGCCAGGGCTACCTCAACCCGTCGGTCTACTGCCCCGACCTGATGAGGCTGATCGGCCACATCGGGCGGACCGTCCAGCGCGACCTCGTCCTCGCCCAGTCGGCGCCGGGCGGCTGACGCCGCCGGAACGCCCGGCTTACAGCGCGGTGGGTTCGATATCGCATTCGAGCATTTCGCCGCGCTCGGCAGCGCGTACCTGCGGGTGGTCCCGGCCGAGCGTCCGCGCCAGCGCGGTGAGAGCGGGCGCGGTGTCCGGCGCGTCACCGCCCATGGCGAGGCGCGCACGCCCGAGGTTCAACGTGACGGCGAGCGAGTAGGGGTGCCGCTCGCCGAGCGCAGCGAGCATCTTGCCCCGCACGTCGGACAGCAGGAGGACCGCGGCCTCCAGTTCGCCCAGCAGGTAGTAGTCGTTGGCCAGCCCCACCGTGGCGCACAGCGCGTAGTAATGGTCCGGCCCGAGGGTTCCGGTTTCGAGGCTGGACAGCGCCGCCTGGTCGGCTTCCTGCGCCGCATACACCTCTGCCAGCCGCCGCAGCACCACCGCCCTGTCGATGGCGCAGACGTGCACGTAGGGGTGCTCCTCCCCCATCGATCTGCGGTAGCGGTCCAGCGCCTCGTCGATGAGCAGCAGCGCCTCGTCGGGCCGCCCGATCGCGCTGGTGGCGAGCGCCAGGCAGACCCTGCTGGCCAGCGTGTTCGGATGGTACTCACCGAACCGGCGGACGTGGGCGGCGAACGTCTCGGTGGCCAGGCGGTACGCCTCATGAAACCGCCCGAGCTTGCGGAGCGTGCCCGCGTGGCTCATCTTCGCCTGCAGGACGAGCGAATGCCCGGGGCCGAGGACCGGCCGCAGGTGGGCCAGGCTTTCCGCCTGCATGTCGCAGGCCTGCTCGTAACGCCCGAGTTCGTGCAGGTCGCGCGCGAGATGATGAGTGGTCCGGAACCACTGCCGGTACGCCTGGCCGGGGCCGTTCTGCCTGCGCCAGACCTCCAGGTCGATGTTGTACGCCTCCTGGAACTCCCCCAGGATCCGCAGGTCGACGGCGAGGTTGGTCGCGGCGAGCTGGGTGTCGGACGCGTCCTCCCCGTACAGGTGGCGCATCCGCCCCGAGGCGTCGAGGTCGACCTCGTAGGCTCTGCGAAAATCGCCGCGGAAGCGCAGATCCGCACTGAATCCGCCGGCGGCGAAAAGGGTCTGCATATGATCGGCGCCGAATTTCCTGCGCGTCCGGTTGAGGTTCTCCTCGCTGAGCTCGGCGGCCGCCCTGTTGTCGCCCAGACCGCGCAGGGCATTCGCCAGGACGCGAGAAATGTCCAGTACCGCGTCGTCGTCGGGGCCGTACCGCTCCAGCCACCCGTCAAGGGCGATTTCCGCCAGCCGCCGGCTGCCCTCGAAGTCCCCCGACTTGTAGAGGAACAGCGCTTGGTCGATGCCCACGGAACGGATGTCGAGGCCCTCCGCGTCGAAGACTCCGGACCGGACGACATGCGGGGTGATCTCGGATCGGAGCTCCCAGGTCGATTCCGCTCCGGGTTCCTCTTCCGGCGTCGCCGCGGCGAACATCGCGTGGACGTGTTCCTGGACCCGGTGCCGCCCGTCCGCACCGAGCCGGTCGTTGAGGATCGCCCGGACGAGGCGGTGGATCTGGAGCGCCGCAGACTCCTCGTCGAAGCGGGCGAGGGAGAACCGCGCGATCGCGCGCATCGCGTCCCGCAACCGCGTCTCGTCGGCGAGCAACCCCGCCAGCTCGGCAGGCAGCACGGCCGACCCTCCGGCGGCCAGCAACCTGCAGGACACCGGCTCGGGGCCGAAGACCGCCCACAGTTCCAGCAGCGCCCAGGCGACCGGATCCCGCTCCTGGAGCAGATCGAGGTTCAGGCTCACCCCGGCCGCCAGCGGCGCCGGGAAGTCCTCGCCGGACGAAGCGGCCGAGGCGATATCGGTCAGGCGCCGGTCGAACAGTCCCAGGTAGTCCTCGACGGAGCCGTCGGTGACGGCCTGCCACGCCGCGGCCTGGTGAACCGCCAGCGGAAGGTCGCCCACACGTTCGGAGAGCAGGTCGGCCTCCGCCTCCGACAGGCGCGGCACCAGACGGCACAGCAGCGCGATGCTCTCCGGCCGTTCGAAGACGCCGACGTTCACCACGGACGCATGCCGCTCCCAGCCCCGGTCGCGCGACGTCACCAGGACGTGGCGGCCGGGTCCGAGCCCCGTGCCGGACCCCTCGGGCGACGTCGGGGTCAGGGGAACGATCTGGTCGGGATCCTGCGCGTTGTCGTAGATCAGCAGCCAGCGGCGGTACAGCCGGCCGGCGCGCAGCGCGCGCAGAACCCCGTCGACGGTCTCCTTGATGTCGTCGCTCATCGGCGTGCCGAGCTGGCGGGCCAGCAGGGCGAGCGCGGCACGCGCGGACGTCGTCTGCTCGGCCGGGATCCACCACACCAGGTCGTAGTCGTCGGCGTGGCGGTAGGCGTACTCCACCGCGAGGTTGGACTTGCCCTCCCCTCCCATGCCGAACTCCGAGTGCGGCAGGAGCGCCGCCGTGCCGTCGCGCAACGCCGTCCGCACCCCGGCGAGGAGCCGGTCACGCCCGACGAAGTCCGGGTTGCGGCCCGGAAGGCGTAGCCGGGGCGCCGGCGCGGGCTCGTCGTTCGCGAACGCCTCCGGCGGCGCTGCGGGCGCCGTCCCGGCGCCGGAGTCCATGATGTCCGTGTCCGGGGGCGCCTCCGCGGGCAGACCGCTCGTCAGCTGCTTCGCCAGTTGGCGGTACGACCCGCCGAGACCCACCAGCGCCTGCGCCGCCACCTGCGCGAACGGCAGTTCTGGAGGCAGCGGCGCCTCTCCCCGGCGGAGCGCGGCGATGAGCGCGGGGAAGTCCATGGACGAGCCGATCCGGTCGCGGACGACGTCCCACACGGCGCGCAGCACCTGCTGCACCTCGCGTCTGCGCAGCCCCTGCAGCAGGATCTCCCGGACCCCGTCGTGGAACTCGTACGCGATCTCCTCCTCGCCGCCGTCCGACGGGCGGCCGACCATGCGCAGCAGGCCGCTGAGGAAGACCTCGGCCAGGTCGGCCGACGTGGAGGTCGGGAGCATCGCCCGCTGGACGAGGCGCATCACCGGCAGGCGCAACGGCGCCGCCGCGAGGAACGTGGCGAGCTTGAACGCCGCCGGCGACGACGCGGCCCGGAACTGCTTGACCCGCATCTCCGCCGACATGGTGTCCGTCTCGGCGGGCGGGGGCTCCGTCGTCGGGCGGCCGGTGAACAGGGCGGCTCCCATGACGTTCCGGCCGCCGCGCGCCACCATGTCGGCCCACGACCGCAGCCAGCGCTCGCTCAGCTCGACCACCGGGATCGCGATGCCGTGCGGCCGGTCGCCCGGCAGCAGCGGCGCCGCCCGCGTCACGGTGAGCCGTTCGTTGACCGCCGCCGGACCGGGCGCGCCGAACCGCACCGGCTCGATCGCCGCCGCGGTCCGCCACCACAGCCGCTGCGGCAGCGGCTGGACGATCGCGACGGTGCCGGCGCGGCCCCACCGGTCGAGCAGCGCGGCGGACCGGCCGTCCTGCCAGGCCGGGCCGATGCAGTCGCTGACGACCATGATGAGGCGCCGGTGCGCCGGGTCGACCAGCTCGTCCGGATCCCGTTCGGCGCCGGCGCCGAACGCCGAGCCGGTGCGCAGCGACAGCCGGGGGGCGCCGCTGTCGAAGTACCACGTCCGCATGTCGCGGAACGCGCCCAGCTGCTGCAGCAGGAGCCGCAGCTCGTCGACCGTCTGCCGCCACACCACCATCGACGCGCCGACGTCCACGACCAGGGCCAGATCGTGCCGCCGCTCCTGCGCCGGCACCATGACGGTCTCGAACACCCCCGTCTCGGCGATGCGCTGGGCGGTCGCGGTCTCGTCGAGGTGCCTGCGGGTCGGCGACGGCACGGTCGTGCGCAGCGGACGCAGCGCGCGGGACAGCGCCAGCGGCCGCGAGATGGCCGGCATGGCGGGCATCCGCACGGGGAACGCGACGGCCGGCACGTCCTGCCCCGTCAGGTACAGGCCCGCCTCCACCGGCCGCGGCGGCGGGGGCTCGCGATCGGGGACGGCGGGACGCTCCGGCGGCGGGACCGGGGGCGGCGCCGGGCCGGGAGACCCGCCCCCGTCCGGCATGCCGGAATCGTCCGTCGCCAGATGGGTCGATCCCTCATGCGTCCGTAACCAGGCGGCGAGCCACAGCGCGTCCGCCGCCTCCTCTGCCGTGGGCTGCGGGTCGAGCGCCCGCAGCGCCTCGACGAGCCGCCCGATCATCCCGCGCCGGGCCGCTCGATCGGGCGGAGCACCGTGTCGAGGATGTCCCGCAGCTTGGCCTCGGGCGGCCTGCTCCCGGACGTCGCGAGGTAGACGGCGTTGAGGAGCTGGTCGGTGGCGAGCGTCCCGTCGGCGCGGCGGGCGAGGAAGTCCTCGATGAGCCCGTCGCTCACCGCGCGGGCGTCCGGACCGAGATGCGCCTCGATGATCTTCGCGAGCCGGTCCCGGTCCGGCGGCTCGATCACCAGCCGGACGCACCGGCGCAGGAACGCGGGCGGGAACTCGCGCTCCCCGTTGCTGGTGATGATGACGATGGGGAAGTTCCCGCACCGCACCTCACCGCGGTCGATCGGCACGCGCGGTCCGGCGTCGGCGGTCATCACATGGATGCGGGACTGCTCCTCGGGCAGCCGCTGCAGCTCCAGGATGGTGAAGCGGCCCTCCTCGAAGACGTTGAGCAGGTCGTTCGGTAGGTCGATGTTGCTCTTGTCCAGCTCGTCGATGAGCAGGACTCGGGGCAGATCGCCGGGCAGCAGCGCGGTGCCGAGCGGACCGAGCCGGATATAGCGGCCGATGTCCGGCGGCTCGCCCGTGTCGGCCCGGCCGCCCGCACCGCGCAGGCTGGTCTCGTGCAGCCGGCCGATCGCGTCGTAGTCGTAAAGACCGGTCTGCAGTGTCGTGTTGCTCGTGATCGGCCAGTACAGGACGGAGCCGAGCCCGAGCTCGTAGGCGACGTTGTAGGCCAGCGTGGATTTGCCCGATCCCGGCTTGCCCGTCACCAGCAGCGGGCGGCGCAGCAGGATCGCCGCGTTGACCCGGTCGACCGCCGACTCGTCCGGCCGGTAGGAGACCGCCTGCTGCAGGTCCCGCGCGAGGCGTCCCTCGGCCGCGTCGGCCGGGCTGAACCTGCGCCACGGCGGGGGCGGCGGGAGCCGCCGCACCCGTTCATGCGGACTGCTGTCGCCCCGGTAGATGCGCCAGTCGCCGTCGAGGCCACTGATCTCTGGTTCTGTCGTCATGGGACGGCCTTCCGGGGATGGGGGGCTATGCGGGTGGCCGGAGCCGGACGTACGGCTCCGGGATGCGATCGGCATCATCGAACAGGAGCGTCAGATTCAGCCCGAGATGGCCGGATCCGGAACCTGCGAGTCCGCCCGACAGGGCTTGGCGGCGGAGGTCCATCGCGCGGCGCGGCAGCTTCATCACGTCGGCGGCCAGCAGCCCCTTGACCTCCCTGGCGAACTGGGCGGGGTCGCGGCCGTCCCGGCACCACGCGACGACGGGGACGCCGGCGACCAGCCCGACCCAGTGCTCGTCCGGCTCGTCGTCGGCACGGCTCCACGGCGGGAACGCCAGCGCGAGGACCGCCGTGGACGTCCCGGAGAGCTTGGAGTAGAGCTCCTCTTTGTCGTATTCGCCGGGCTGACCGAGCAGGCAGACCGGGGCGTCGACCGAATGGCCGGACAGCCAGTCCCACTTGTGCCGCCACTCGTGGTGGAGCGCCGCCATGCGCATCCGGTCGAGGCTGCGCACGATCACCGGGTACCGGATGCCGATGCGGTGCTCGAACCCGGCGATGTTGATCATGGCCTGCTCGACCGGCTCGTCCAGCAGGGCGCGCGGCAGGAGGAACTCGATCGTGAGATCGGGGCTGGGCCGTCCGATCACGGAGCTCTCCGAGGTGAGCAGCCGCTCCAGCAGCTCGGGGATCCGGCTGAGCGGCAGCGGCTCGTCGCCGCACCGCAGCGTGCTGCCGGGCTCACGGCCCACCTGGAGCCACGCGGTGACCAGGTAGCGGTCGGCCTCCAGCGCGTCCGGCGCGCACTCGATGATCAGATAGTTCTCGGCGGGCTCCGGCTCGGCCCGCGGCACCTCCGGGAACCGGCCCCGCCCCACGACCGCGCCGTTGAGGCCCTGCGCCTCCACCTGGCGGCGCACCCAGTCGCGGAACGGCGTCGCGGTCGGATACCCGGCGTACTCCGCCAGATCGCTCACGAACAGCAGCAGCGGCGGCGCGCCGTCCCGCCCGGCCGGCATCTCCTCCAGGAGCGCGACGACGTCGTGCAGGCTGCGGACCTCCCGGTCGAGCTGCGGCCAGGCCGGCCCGACCGCACGCCGGTAGAGCATCGGAAACCTGCCGAGATGCGACAGGCTCGGGTCCGCCCGCTCCAGCGAAGTGATCAACTCATGCAGCTCGCGCCGCTCGGCCTGATCGAGCCACGGTTCGGGCAGCAGCTCGGCGACGAGCTCGCCCAGCGCCCGCACCGGCAGGCTGCTCGGATAGAACGTCCTGAGAATCCGCACAAGGGCATGCGCCGCGCCCGGATAGTTGAGCAGCGCGTCGACCAGCGCCCACACGTCGAGCATTTCCTTGTCGTGACGCGCATAGTCCAGCCGATGCCCGAGATCCCGCTCCAGCGCCTGCACATGGACCGCGCGCTCCCGCTGGACGCTCATCGCGTCGATACGACGGATCGCCTCAACGAGCCGATGCTGATCATCGACGTTCAGCGACGTGACCAATCGCTCCGCCTCCGCCCCGCCCGCGTGTGCGACGGAGGGCCGCCCGCCGGCCAATCAGTGGGCGCCCCAGACCGAGCGCCACACTATGACGCACGAGCCGCCGGATTCTGCGTCCTGAGACACACTCTGAACAGGATCTCGCGACCGGCCCCCGGCAACAACCCGCCGCCGAGCCCGACCAACCGCCTCCGGCGGGCGCCTAGTAGTTCACCGGAGCCTTGGCCTGGGTCTCCACTTCCCCGAGCGGTCTGGGATCATCGTCCCGCGCAGTCCTGACCGCCGTTCTCAGTGCCGCCACGGTCGCCCTATTCCAGGGGACATGGATGAGAGAGCCGCGCAAGGCACCGAAATGAAGGGCCATGAGCATCACCGGAATCGCGCAGAACATCCCGCTGACGAGAAGCCCGGTCCCATGAACGCCGAGCAGCCGGATGATCCAGCCGCCGCTGAGGGCGCCGAGCGCCACCGCACCGACGCTCAAGAAACGAGAAAGACCGATGATCCTGCCGAACTGGCCGTTAGGGAAGGCCACGGCCTGGTGAGTCCTGAGCGCCACGTTGATGTACACACCGACCACACTGCACAGTCCCCACATGGACAGCCCGACCACAGGATTCTGCGGGAGGGTGGACACGGCCACCAGGGGGATCCAGGCCACCACGCCCACCAGTACCGACACGGCGGAAGGCGACGTGCGGCGGATGAGCCAGGGGGAGACCACCGCGCCGACGACTCCTCCGATACCCGAGCAGGAAAGCAGCAGGCCGACCTGGTAACTAGGGATACCCTGCCGTTCGGCCAGATAGATCTGCAGTAGCACGATGACCTGGAAAAGAAAGTTCGCCAGTACGCAGACCGCGAGCACCGCGCGCGTGAAGGAATCGCGGGCGAGCAGCCTCAGCACGTCTTTGAGCGTCGGGACGTGCGGAGGCGGCTCACTGCCGGCGGCGACCGGCGGCCCCTCGTCGGCTTCGGCGGCCGGCACGACGAGCCCGCGGTCATCCGTCGCCATCCGGCGTCCGCACAGGCGGTGCAGTGCGGCCACCCAGAACGCACGAAGTCTTCGGCGCCTCCGCAGTTCAATGAGCATTAATCCGAAAATCGGGAACAGTGAGGTGCACGCTGCGACGATCCAGGGCGCCAATGCGTTGACCGTGAGCAACGCACCGCCCAATGGACGGCCGAGGAGCATCGAAGCGTTGAGTTTCGCCTCATTGCTGCCGATCGCGGCCTTCAACGACCTCGGCGAGACGAGGTTCGGAACCGTGGCGATCTCCGCCACCTCATAGAAGACCGTACAAGAGGCATCGACAAGTGCCATCACGATGAGGACGGCGGCCGAGTCGCACCACGCCAAAGATAAGCAGGTGACGATCGCGAAGACCACCCGCACCGCCTGGCTCCACCACATCACCCGGCGGCGATCGAATCGATCGACCAGCAGGCCCGCCGGAACCTGCAGCAGGAGTTCCGGGAGTACGCTGGCGGCGGTGACGCATCCGGCCAATACCGGGGACCCGGTGAGCGAGAGGGCCAGCAGCGGACCGGCGGCGGCCACGCTCATCGAACCGAGCTGCGAAACCGCCGATGCGCCGGAGATAATAGCAAAGTTCCAACGCCGCTTCGACACGTTCCGCAATGACCGGCGCCGCGGACCGACCGGTCTCGTGTCGAGCCTCGATGGAACTGTGGGCACCGATTGCACTCCTTAGCGCATTAGCGCACACACGAATCCGGCGCCCAAATAGTAGTCAAACAGACATCGACCTCATCCGGGAGACAAGGCCCCAAACCAGACAAGCATGCGCCTTGATATCATCAGCGTCAGGCTATCGCGCGAAATTTATATCATCTCCCATGTTTCTCTAAGGAGAAAGCACTGGAATGGCGTGTTCAGTATGATCCGGCTGGGCCTCGCCTGTTCGGCTTCACGCCCTCGGCCGGTAGGCGGACACGATCACCGATGACGGCGCGGACAGCAGGTTGGATCCGCTGGGGGGCGCTTCGGCCCAGTGCGTCAACCGATGCCGGTCATGGCGCGCGTGGCGCGAAGGGCTTCGCGGTTCTCCCTGTCGCGGCCGAGTACGCCTTCGAGCACCGCGCGAGCCGCGCGCTTCCGCCCGGACTGGAAGAGCGCCCGTCCGAGTGCGGTCTGCACCGACAACTCGTGGGGCAGCCTGCTCGCCGCGGCCTGCAGATGCCGCACTGCCTCGGCGGGGTCGCTCGGCAGCAGTATGCGTCCGATTCCGGCCAGCTGCCAGCCCACCGCGGCGTTGTCCGGGACGGCCTCAAAGATCTCCGCGGCCTCTTGATACCGCCCGAGCGCCGTCTCGGTGTACCCCTCTTCCCAGGCGATGTCGCCGAGGAACGTCCTCGCGTCGGCGACAAGCCGGAGATCGCCTTCGCCGCAGGCCCGGATGGTCGCCTCGGCATGCCGCCGCGCCAGTTCGGGGTCGCCCGCCGACAAGGCCCGGTGCGCCTGCCGCAGGCGAGCCTGAGGCCCCGGCCGGTGGATGGGGACCGCTCCCTCGGCGAGCTCGCGGATCGGATCCATCAGCCGGGGATGTAGCAACTCGAAGTACCGGCCCTTGTCGTGGACCCTGGCCCGGACGAGGTGGCAGTCCTGCGCGGCGTCCACGACCGCCTTGGGCACGTCCTTGTAGAGGCGCTGCTCGGGGATACCGGCGCGGCCCTGCGGCCCGCCGAACGCTGAACGGAACCCGGACAGCACCGTTTCGTAGCGGAGACTCTGGTCGGCGACGATCGTCGCCAGACTGCTCGCACAGAAGTCCGCCAGCACGCGGTTCACCTCGGCGCACAGGTGTTCCGCGGCGATCTCGGTGTCGGCGGACAGTTCCTCCCAGAGGCGTGCACACACGATTTGAAGCATGGCCGGCTCTATTCGGGCGATTCGCTGGACGCGGCCCGCTGAACGCACCGTCCGCAACTCCCGCACGAGGGCTCTCGCGACGGCCTGGCGCGACGTTCCGGCGCCTTCGAGAGGCGCGGCGATGGCCTGGTGCGCCGCCTCCGGCGTCAGCGGTCCCAGGCGATGGACGGCGGGGCCGGCCTGCCCCAGCCGACCGGCGAGGTCCACGGCCTCGTCGACCGCGTCCTCACGCACGACGAGCAGCAGATGCAGGTCGGGTATCTCCTTCATCGCCGTCGCCAGTTCGTCCAGGAAGTCGCGGCGGTCCTGTTCGTGCCGTTGAGACGTGCGCAGCAGCCCCTCTGCCCCGTCGATCGCCCCGAGCACCGGAAGCCGGTGGCCCAGCCGGTCGCTCCGGCGGTGCTTCCGCAAGAAGGCGCCGGCCGTGATCTCAGAGATGTGCACCGGTGACGCGCGGGTGTACCACGAGGCCAGCACGGCGAGGCGGAAGACGTTGTGCTCGGGCAGCGCCGCCAGTGGGAAGGACGGCCGGTGCGAGATGTCCGCCGCGGGCAGCACATGGGCGCCCTCGGCCTTCAGCGCCGGGATGACGCCCGCGCACAGCAAGGACGTCTTGCCGACACCGGCTCCACCATGGAGAACGGTGAACCGGCTCTCCGTCCACAACTCGGCGACCCGGCGCTCCTCCGCCGCCCTTCCGTGAAAGATCGGTGCGTCCTGTTCGCCGAACGCGCTTTCGCCCACGAAGGGACGCCGTCCGTCCGGAGGAGCTAGCGCGGTCATCATTCCGCCCCCAGTGAGCGGGTATCCGCTGGAGATCTTCAGCGGCATCGGGTCTACGATGCCCGAGTCTCCCGAGACTAACGCATCGCCATTTCCCAACGGTAACGATCCCGGACGCCCCGCCTGCCGGAACGGCCGTCCGGAGCGATGTCCGCCACTCCCGGCCGCTCAGGCGCACGAATCAGCGCTGCGGCTCCTCAGCCGCAAGTCCCCATGTCGCCCTGTTGTCGAATTTGGCACCGATGCAACCTGTCCTGCGCAACTCCTTCGCCACCCGGGTAATCCCTGGACCGGTACGGGATCCGGAGAGGGCGGGAACGTCGTCGCTCAGGGGGCGGAAGGGACGCTGGACGCCGGTGGTGGCCTGCGACATCTATCTCTCCTCTGCGCCGGTGGCGCGGGGCACGTCCACATGAGCACCCGCGGACACTACGGCAGGGCCGACTGCCGCCATGATCTCAGGAATTCCGCCCCGGCGCCATAGACCAATCCTCATGCGGCCACCATATGGACGCCGGGAAACAAAGATACAGACATCCGAAAACCGATACCGGAACAGCGTGTCACGTGACACAGTGTGGAACGATCAGCCTCATTACACTATCTTCGTTGAACGTAATTACTTGACCAGGTCGTGATGCACGATGCCCGGCGGGGCACCGGCATGGCGCAGGGGGATCGAGTGAGCAATTCACAGCCCGAGCCGTTGTCCAGGATTCCCCAGGTCTGGGGCAAGATCCCTCCCCGGAACAAGAACTTCACCGGTCGCGCGGATCTGCTCGCACGGTTACGCGAGGGCATGGGCGGCCGGGTCACGGCGGTGCTGCCGCACGCGTTGCACGGGCTCGGCGGCGTGGGAAAGACCCACATGGCGGTGGAGTACGCCCACCGCTACCAGTCCGACTACGACCTGGTCTGGTGGATCCCGGCGGACCAGCCCGTCCTGGTGCGGTCCTCGCTCGCGAGCCTGGCGCCGCGCCTCGGTCTTCCGTCGGCGTCGGTGAGCGGCGTCGAGGAGGCGGCCAACGCCGTGCTGGAAGCGCTGCGCCGGGGGGAGCCCTACCGCGACTGGCTGCTGATCTTCGATAACGCCGACGAGCCCGAGGAATTGTCCGACATCCTGCCGCAGGGTCCCGGGCACGTGCTGATCACGTCTCGCAACCATCGCTGGGCGGGCGTCGTCGACGCCGTTCCGATCGATGTCTTCACCCGCCGGGAAAGCGTGGAATTCCTTACCAGGCGGGTGCCGAGGGCCATCACCCCCGAAGACGCGGACCGGCTCGCCGAGGAACTCGGGGACCTCCCGCTCGCCTTGGAGCAGGCCGGCGCGCTCCAGGCCGAGACGGGAATCGCGGTATCGGAGTACCTGCGGCTCCTGACGCAGCAGACGAGCCACTTGCTGTCGCAGGGGAAGCCGAGCGAGTATCCCGCGTCGATGACGGCCGCCTGGGCGCTCTCGGTCGCCAGCCTGGAGGAGAAACTGCCCGAAGCCCTGGATCTTCTGCGCTACTGCGCGTTCTTCGGTCCCGAGCCCATTCCCAGAGACGCTTTCAGCAGGGTCGTCCCCGGACTGAGCAAGCAACTGTCCGACCTCATCGCCGACCCGATCCGGCTCGGCCGGGCCATCGGCGAACTCGGACGGTTCGCCCTCGCCCGGCTGGACATCCCGGCCCGGACTTTGCAGGTGCACCGGCTCATCCAGGCCCTCGTCCGCGACGAACTGCAGGAATCGGAGCAGGAGCGGCTCCGCCACGAAGTGCACCTGCTGCTGGCCAACTACACCCCGCAGACTCCCGGCGACGCGAGCAATTGGGACATCTATCTCAACGCTCTCGGGCACCTCGGGCCGGCCGGAGTGGCGAAGTGCCAGGCACCCGTGGTGCGCGAACTGGCGCTCAATATGATCAGCTTTCTCTACGCCTCGTCCGACTACCTCTCGGCCCAGACCTTCGTGCAGTCGTTCATCGAGGAGTGGTCCTCGACCTCCGGAGCCGATCAAGACGACGTCCTGACGCTGAAGGTGGAGCTGGGCAACCTCCTGCGCGAACTCGGGCAGTACGACGAGGCGGCCGACCACGACCTGGAGACCCATCAGGCCGCTGAGAAGGCGCTGGGGCGCGACCACGACACGACGCTTCGCGCGCTGCGCGGACGGGCGGCGGACCTCCGGGCGAGCGGCGACTTCCAGCAGGCGCACGAGCTCGACGAGGAGACGCTGCGGCGGTTCGAGTCGAAGTTCGGAAAGCATCACTGGAACACCTGGCGCGCCGTCAACAGCGTGGCGCTCGACCACGGGCTCAAGAGCGACTACGTGAACGCCCGGACGCTTCTCGAAGGCGTGATCCGCGGGATCCGCGCGAGCGACTCGCCGCCCGACCCCGCCTCGTACCTCAACATCTACACCGGGCTGGCGAGGGCGGTGCGGCTCAGCGGCGACTTCTCCGAGGCCTGCGACCTCGGCGAGGACGCCTACGCCTACGGCGTCGAGCGCCTCGGCCCCGAGCACGCGTGGACGCTGCGGACGGGCAAGGACCTGTCCATCGCGTGGCGCAGGGCGGGCGACTACGACCGCGCTCTCGAACTCGCCGACGAGATCCACCAGCGCTACGTGCGGACCTTCGGGCTCGAACACCCCGACACGCTGGCGGCCGCGACCTGCCTGGCGAACATCCGGCGGACGATCGGCCAGTTCCAGGAGGCGCTGGTGCTGGCGGACGACACCGTCCGCCGCTATCCGCGCGTCTACACCAGGGAGCACCCGTACTTCCACGCCTGCGCGGGGAACCTGGCCCTCCTGCGGCGGATCACCGGGGACCCGGAGGTCGCCAGGAAGATAGACGAGGACGCGCTGGCGGGCCTGGAACTGAAGCTGGGCCGCAACCACCACTACTCCCTCACCGTCGCCATCAACCTGGCCAGCGACCTGGCCGACGTCGGCGAGGTGGAGGCGGCGTACCGGCTCTGCTCCGGCACCCTGCGGCGGCTCCGCGCGCTGCTGGGCGACGACCACCCGACGTCGCTGTCGGCCGCCGCGAACACGGTCGCGCACCTGCGTGCCCTCGGCCGGGACGAGGAGGCGGCGGAGCTGTCCGTCGGCATCGAGGAGGGCTACCGCCGCACCCTGACGCTGGATCATCCCGACGCCCAGGTCTTCCTGGAGGGACGCCGGCTGGACGCCGACTTCGACCCGCCGCCGATCTGACGGGCCTCAGCCGACCGTCGCCGCCCGCTCGGCCGCGAGGTCGCGGCTGAGCACGTCCCGGATGTGGCTGATCAGCTTGAACAGGTCGTGGCAGTAGACGGACGGGTTGCGGAACCCGGTTCCCGACCGGTACCGGTGCGGGTAGAGGCCGCCGCCGCACACCTCCTGCGCGGGGCAGGCCAGGCACTGCGCCGACAGCGCCCGCCGGCCGATCTGCCGCGCGGCGACGGACGGGAGCGACAGCACGGTGTCGAACGTGTCGCGCGATACGTGCAGCCGTGTCCCCGCCGCCCCCTCGTAGGCGGACTTCAGCGTGTCGACCTGTTCGATCTCACCGTTCGTCTCGACCACGACCACGGCCACCGGGGACAGTCCTATGGCCTCGCTGGCCGACATCCGCCCGAACAGCAGCCTGATGATCTCGCTGAACAGCCGGATGCGCACGTCAGCGGCCTCGACGGCGTACCAGCGGTCGAAGATGGCGATGAGCCAGTCGCCGTAGGGCGTCGACTCGTCCGGCGGACGTCCCGGTGGCGGTTCGTCCCAGTTTCCGTGCGGCAGCAGGAAGTCCATCTCCGGCGGCGCCAGGGCCAGGAGCGACTCATAGGTGACGATCGGGTCGTTGCGCAGTTCGATCGTGCTCAGCAGGCCGCCGAACAGGTGCCGGTACCGCGGGTCGGTGAGCCGTTCCAGCCCGGCCCGGACCGCCGCGTAGCTGCCGCGGCCGTCGGCGCGCCGCCGGTGCCGGTCGTGGCCGTCCTCGTCACCGTCCACGCTGACGCCCACCGCGACGCCGTACTCGGCGAACAGGTCCAGGAACAAGGTGTCGAGCAGGACGCCGTTGGTCTGGACGCTGAAACCGACGCGGACGTCGGGCTCACACGCGGCGAGGATGATCTCGATCGCACGCCGCAGGTGCTCGGGACCCGCCAGCAGCGGCTCCCCGCCGTGCAGGACGACCTGGACCTCGGATAACAGGTTCAGCCGGGCATGTTCCGCGATGCGCTGCGCCGTCCATTCGAGGACCTGCCGGGACATCCGCCGCGGCTGCCTCCGCCATCCCTGGTCGGCCATCTCGTACATGTAGCAGTAGTCGCACGCGAGGTTGCAGCGGCTGTGCACCTTGAGGATGAAGTCGCCGATCGGGGTGGGCCGCCACCCGCTCTCCAGGAGGGCGCGCACGTCCAGGTCGTCCGGCCACTCCGTGCCGGGCTCGCCGCTGCGGACGACCACCTGCCGACCTCCTGCCGAGATCAACGACACGGAGCTATTTTGCGGCAGTATGTCTAGTTTGCAAGATCAATAAACATGATCGGCGGTACGGGCCCAGCGCTCGTGGTCCCGCCACACCCCGTCGATCCTGATGAACCCCGGCGAGAACCCCTCCTTGCGGAACCCGAGCCGCTGCACCAGCCGGAGGGACGCGGAGTTCTCCGGCTGGATGTCCGCCTCCACCCGATGGAGGCGCAGTTCCTCGAAGGCATACGTGACCGCCAGCCCGACCCCTTCGTTCACGTACCCCCGTCCCGCATAAGGCAGGAAGGCCGCGTACCCGAGCGTGCCGCGCTGGTAGCAGCCGCGGACGATGCCGTTGATGTTGACGGTCCCGACGATGTCTCCGCCCTCGCGCAGGCAGATCACCATCCCGACCGCGTCGCCCTCGTCGAACCGCGCAAGATACGTCGCGAACTGTTCAGCCGACTCGGGCAGAGCGACCCATGGCCGGTGGAAAGCGGAACTGGCGCGCGCCAGCTTGACGAACCGCGCTTCGTCGTCCCGCCGGACCTGCCGGACCATCACGCGGGCGCCCACCGCCAACTCCACACTCACCCGCGAAATCTAGCCTCCCCGAAACCGGGCGGTCAGGCGGGACCCCGCTCACGCCGCTCTCAGTTCGCCTCTGCGGTCGCCGCGGCCCCGCAGAGCTTCCGCCGCCATGAGAAGGGAGTCAGCCCAGCAGAATGGCTCACAGAGTCGTCCGGAGTTGATGAGCGCCGCCACTCCGGGCCCCGGATCGCATACCCGGCTGACGCGCACACCTATGGAGAGTCGGAGCGGCGGGACGGCTCGGCGGCGTATTCTCCGATCTGTCGTACGCCGTTTGTCCCCTATAAGCCTGAGGACTCATGCGTTCCCGACTCAGGACGCAGGGACGGGGCGCGGACGGCGACCACCGCCAGGTACGAAGACGGCTCGCCGGTAATGGCGGGCCGCCTCCTGTTGAGAGGACTGCATGGACGAGCGTCTCCGATCACCTGTTCAGGCCGGGCCCCCGCACCGCGGTGCTCTCCCCGGGGTGGACGCGCGGCGGCGCCGCGCGGGAGGCGGTGATCAGCCCCCGGTGCGCACCGGAGGGCGGGCGGCGTATACGGTCGGCCGTTGAGCGGATCGCGCAGGTCTCGTCGTGGCCGTTCGGAGCAAGAAAGAGGCTGAACCGTCCGCGCCCAAATCATGCGCCCCGTGGGGCGACGCACCGGTCGTGACACCGGTGCTCCTCGGCTGCGCCGGAAGCGGCCATGGCTGGTGGGCGAACTGGCGATCGTCTTCGTCCTGCTCGAGGTCTACGGCTATGTCCGGAAGATGGCCCACACCCGGTACGAGGCGGCGCTCTCCCACGGCCGGGAGATCCTGGCCATCGAGGACCACCTCGCCCTGGACTTCGAAGTCGACGCCAACCGCTGGCTGCACGAGCACCATGATCTGGCGCAAGTGGCCGTCTGGCTCTACCAGCACATGCACACCGGCCTCACCATGTGGGTCCTGCTGGCCTGCTACCTCTTCGGCCCGGACATCTACCGGCCCGCGCGCAACGCCCTCGTCCTGACGAACCTGGTCGGGCTCCTGGTGTTCTTCGTCCTGCCGGTGATGCCGCCGCGCCTGCTTCCGCACAGGGGGTACATCGACTCGGTGGCCCATGCCGGATTCGGCACCACCCACAGCCCCCCGGTGCCCGCCGACCAGTACGCCGCCATGCCGTCCCTGCACATGGCATGGGCGCTGTGGGTGGCGCTGGTGATCATGACGATGCTGCACCGCTACCGCGTGCGGTGGGTCTTCCTCCTGCATCCGATCACCACCGCGGTCGTCGTGGTCGTGACGGCCAACCACTACGTCCTGGACGTGGTGGCCGGGGTCGCCGTGGCCATGGCGACGGTGCTGGGGACCGGCCTGGTCTGGGCCCGCAGCGGAACTGCGTACGCCGGCGGCCAACTCGTCGCCCGCAAGCGGTCCGCCCCGGGCTCGGCGAGCGCGGCCCTGGACGCCGAAGCCGTAGAGGACGACCGGGCCCCGCTCGTTCCAGACGCCAACGCCCCCGCCGCCCCCGAACCAGCGGACAGCCACGCGAAGAGTTCCCAGTAGACAGCGCCCCGCGCCCCAAGTGGGCGCACACGAGAAGCCGCCGGCCAGAACTCGTCTGACCGGCGGCTTCTTCGCCGGTGGAGGTGGTCGCGTCCAGCGTCCGGGACGCTCTTACCGACACCGTCTGGCGAGGCCAGGATTCATGACAGTCCGCGCGTACCGGACTTCGCCCCGTCAGGGTGCGAGGTGGCGGTGAAGGAAGTCGGCGGTCGCCTGAGCGGCTTCGGTGACGTGCGGTTCCACGTCATAGAGGTCGATGTGCCGGTCGGCGTCCAGCCAGAGGATCTCCTTGTCCCCCGGCTTGCGTTCGTAGAACTCTCGAGCCAGTTCGGGCGAGCAGTAGGCGTCGGTCTTTCCGTGGACGATGAGGAGCGGAGTGACGGCCAGGAGATCGGCCGCGCCGAGGGCGTCGAAGGTCATCAGGGAGTGGAGCGATCCTCTCGTGACTTCGTTGCGCCAGTGGGGCGAGGCAGACCGGGCGGTGCCGTAATAGGCGTACGGCTCGTCGCCCGCCATCGCCGCCTCGGCGCCGTCGGGCGCCACGGCGGGAATGTACTCCTCGTACCGGTCCAGGAAGCCGCCGAGTGCGGACCGGTAGGCGTCGACGCCCATCGTCTGGACGATCCGGGCCGGGCTGTTGTAGGCGCCCGCGATGCCTGCCACCGCCTTGACCCGAGGGTCCGTTGCGGCGGCTCGTACCGCGTAACCGCCGCCGAGGCAGACGCCGACCACGCCGATCTGGGCCGAGTTCACCTCGGATCGACCGGCCAGCACGCCGACGGCGGCCCTCAGATCGGCCAGTTTCCCTTGGCCGTCCTCATGCTGGCGTCGTCCGCCGCTTTCCCCGAAACCACGGTGGTCGAAGGTGAGCGCGACCAGCCCGGCCTGAGCGAGTCGTTCGGCGTAGGTGCCGACGACCTGGTCTTTCACCCCGGTGAACGGACCGGTGAACGCGACGGCGGGTCGCGCACCGTCCGCGTTCGGAAGCCGGAGCTCGCCCACCAGTTCGACGCCATCGCTGCCGAAGGTGATCAGCTCGGTCCTGACCGTGGTCATGAGCCCTCCCGGGCGTTGAAGGACGAAGAGGCGGCGAGCTCGGCGGCAACGGCGTCCGCGCCCAAGGCGACCAGCCACCCGAGCGGCGCCCCCGGCAGGAAACGAGTCATGGTCTGCGTCAGCTCCAGCTTCTGCGCCTCGCTCAGACTCGGCGCGCCCGCGGCCACGCGCCCCACCGCCTCCCGGTACATCAGCAGGTACTGCCGCTGCCGGGTCAGAAGGCCCGTGTCGCCGGGAGCGCCGTGTCCCGGGTACAGCGGCGCCCCGGCCAGCTCGTCCACCAGCCGATCGAGCACGTCCAGCCACGCGCCGGAATGCCCGTCCGCCGTGTAGGAGTGCACACCGTCGAAGGCCAGGTCGCCGATGAAGGCGTGCCGCTTCTCGCCCGCCTCGACGAGAAGGTAGGAGTCGGCGTGACTTTCAGCGGCGCCGAGGTCGTGCACTCGGATCCGCAGCCCGGCGACCTCCACGGCTCCGCCGCCCTCCAGCGGCCGATCCGGCACGCGGAACCGGTCCGGCCACTCCGCGCCGTAGGTGGGCTCCCACTGCTCGCGCTTGGCGACCGCGGTCCGCTCGATCGTCTTGGCGACCAGCGCCGTCGCGTAGACCGGCACATCGTCGCCGGCCACGTACGGCAGCCCGTTGTAGTGGTCCGGGTGGGGGTGCGTCACGAACGCCGCGAGCAGTGGCTTGCGCAGCGCCCCGAGCCGCTCGGCCAGCGCCCGCGCGTCCGACACCAGCAGCCCGGCATCGACGAGCACCACGCCGTCCGCCGTCTCGAGCAGGTAGCTGTTGACGAAGATCCCGGGCTCTGCCGCCGTGTAAGTGTGGACTCTAAGCTCTGTCATGACCGGGACACTAGGCACCCGCATCCCGGAGCGGCCAGAAGGCACTTTGAAGTGCCCTTCCGGAGGAGAACCCCATGGCACTGGTGATACCCGACGTCCTGGAAGAAAGCTGCGCGACCCGGCAGGCGCTGGAGCGAATGGCCGCCAAGTGGCGGGTACTGCTGATCTACGCGCTGCTCGCGGGACCGCAGCGGCACGCCGAGCTGCGCCGCAGGCTGCCCGGCATCACCCAAAAGGTGCTGACCGAGACCTTGAGGGGCATGGAAAGCGACGGGCTGGTCGAACGACGGGTACTCAAGGAGACCGCCCCACAGCATGTCGAGTACACCCTGACCGCACTCGGCAAAACGCTGCAGGAGCCGCTGTCCGCCATCTGCGCCTGGGCACTGGAGCACCCCTAGTGCCTCGCACAACCGCGACATCCGTCAACCGGCCGAAGGAGCGGCGCCGGCCATGGGCGGTACCAGGCGAGCGAACAGACAAACAGGCACGGCCCGACCGGAGGAGGTCCGGTCGGGCCGTGTCTGTCATGACAAGTGGAGGTGGCGGGAATCGAACCCGCGTCCTTCGGTGATGGGCTAGGGCTTCTCCGGGTGCAGCCTGCTTGGCGTTTTCTCAGTCCCGGCGCTCACGCAGGCGTGTCGCCGACGGGCTCAGTCGCTGTTGGTTTTCCCTACCGGCCCCGCGACCGGACTGGTAGGTGGAGTCTCCTTACGATGCCAGACCCCGGTTCGGAGACGCTACCGGGCTGACAGAGTTCGCTCCTCGCTCAGGCGGCGAGGGCGAACTCGGACTGCTTCTTGTTGGCAGTTATTGGTTTGCTGTCACAGGATTAACGAGGTCACGACAGCAACCCTCGACCCGCTTCCCCTGGCTCGAACGACCGAAGTCGAAGCCGGTCACCCCCATGTTGAGTTGTCAAAGCGGCCGTCCGGGGACGTCCGCATACCGACGTTACTAGGTCAACGCGTACCTGGGCAATGTGATTCCCGGCCGGGAGGGCCGTGAACCCCGATGGGCGCGAGCTGAGTCACGCCCACCGGGGTCGACCGGCAGGGTCGGGCCGGTCCGGACGGCAGAGCCTCCCCCGAGACGAGGCTCTGGTCTCATCACGGCGACTGGGGCCGCAACCCCCCGAGCGGTTACCCAGTCACCCGTAACGACGTCCGGGGGCGGCCGGTTGGTTGCGTCCCGGATGCAAAGAGATCCAAAAGCCGGCTCAGGCGCGGCCGGTGAGGAACCTGACGGCGAGTCTGTTGGTGTTGACGGTGCCCTCGACCGCGATGGCGAAGGCGCGGTCGTCGCCGTCGGAGCCGACGAACCAGGAGATCGTCCTGCCGCCGCTGGTGGCGAGGGCGGCGACGCCGACCACGCCGCTGGAGACGCGGGCGCCGTGGGCGTTGCCGCGGGTCGCGGTGCGGCTGAGGACGCGTTTGAGGTTGACGATCGACTCGGAAGGGAGGTTCTGCGGCGGCGGCGCCTGGACGGTCTTCTGGATGTCCTTGAGGACGTACGGGGGCCGCCAGGAGCCGTTCTGCGCGGCGGCGGCGACGAGGGCCATGGAGAGGGGGCTCACCTCGACGCCGCCCTCGCCGACCATCACGGCGGCCTTATCGCCGTCGTTGGCGGGGGTGGGCACCGAGCCGGTGAACGCGGGGACGCTCAGCCCCCAGTTCTTGCCGATGCCGAACTGCGCCGCCTCCCGGACGAGGGCCGGCCCGTCCAGTTTGGCGCCGAGCTGCGCGAGGGTCGTCTTGCAGGACGCGGCGAACGCGTTGGCGAGGGTGGTGTCGCCGCGGGCCGTGTTGGTGAACGTCTTGCCGCCGACGGTGAGGCTGCCCGGGCAGCTGGTCTCGGTGGACTGGTTCAGCCTGGCCTGGGAGAACAGGGCCTCCGCGGACACGATCCCGAACGTCAGCCCGGGCGGGTAGTGGCCCTCGAAGGCGCGGTTCTCGCCGTTCGTCCCGTGGTTGGAGGCGGCCAGCACCTCGCCGGTGCTCGGCCGCACCACGACCATGGACGCCGCGTAGGGCAGTTCGGCGAGCGCGAAGTCGGCGCGCGCCTGGTAGCCCGGGTCGAGCGTCGTCTGGACCGCCTCCGGCTGCAGGCCCTCCCAGGACCGCAGCTCCTCGGTGTTCTTGCCGGTCTCGTCCTGCGCGACGACCCGGACGGTCGGCGTGCCGGCGAGGCGGCGCTGCTGGAGCAGCTGGATGCCGCTGACGCCGATCGTGTCGCCCGGCTGGTAGGGGGCGCCGACCTGCTGGAGGCGGTCGGCGGTTGCGGGGCCGAGCGCGCCGACCAGCTCGGGCGCGAACGCGGGCGCGATCGGGGCCCGGACCGGGGTGAGGTGGAGGCCCGGGACGGCGTTGAGCCGGCGGACGAGGGCATTGTGCGCGGGGACCTGCAAAGTCAGCAGCGGCAGGAAGTCCTGCGGCGGGGCGGACCGGACGCGGCCGAGGAGACGTTCGGCGTCCAGCCGGCGGCCACCGTCGATCTTGGTCTGCTTGGCGAGCTGGTCCAGGGTCTTCGCCGGGTCGGCGAGCTGGCCGGGGTACACGCCGATGTTGTAGGCGCCGACCTCCTGCAGCACGGGGCGGCCGCGGGTGTCGGTGATGGCGGCGCGCTTCGGCACCTCGCTCACCACGGCGAGCCGCTGCCCCGGCTTCAGCTTGGTGTGGATGATGGACGGGCTCCAGACGACCTTCCACTTGCCGCCGACGCGGCGCAGGTGCATCAGCCCGGGGTACTCCCACGGCTGGCCGTTCTCACCGAGGTCGATCTTGACGGTGAAGCGCGCGTCCGCCTCGTCGCCCTTCTTGACGATCTGGTCGACGCCGCTGCCCTGCACCTCGGTGCCGAGGGACAGCCGCAGCGAGGCCGCGTCGAGCTGCTGCCGGACGCGGGCGAGGGCGTCGGCGACCTGCTCCCGGTCGGAGCCGACCGTCTGCCGGGCCGCGGCGTCGTAGTTGCCGACCTGCCAGGCGATCAGGAAGTCGCGGACGGCGGGCATCGCGGACGGTTCGGCGCGGGCGCCCGGCATCATGGTGGCGATGACCAGGCCGCACACCGTGAGGGCGCCGCCGCCCAGCGCGATCGGCCGCAGCGGAACACGGCGCGTCCCCCGCCGCCGGCCTCGGTTCTTCATCGACACCCTTCACCGTCTCCTGAACCGGGCCGCCGCCGCCTTCTGCATCTCGCGGTCGGCTTCCCGCTTGGCGATGGCCTGGCGCTTGTCGTAGGACTTCTTACCACGGGCGAGGCCGATCTCGACCTTGGCCTTGCCGTCCTTGAAGTACAGGGCGAGCGGGATCAGCGTCCACCCCGGCTCGGACGACTTGGCGATGATCTTCTGTATCTCGCGCTTGTGCAGCAGCAGCTTGCGGCGCCGGCGCGGCGCGTGGTTCGTCCAGGTGCCCTGCGTGTACTCGGGGATGTGGACGTGCTCCAGCCACACCTCGCCGTCCATCACGTGGGCGTAGCCGTCGACGAGGGAGGCGCGGCCGGCGCGGAGCGCCTTCACCTCGGTGCCCATGAGCACCATGCCCGCCTCCCACGTCTCGTCGATGTGGTAGTCGTAGCGGGCCCGCTTGTTCTGGGCGATCATCTTGCGCCCGGTGTCGTTCTTGTCCTTCTTGCGCCCGGTGTCCCGTGCCACGTCCTCAGTCCTCGTCCGGCCCTCGTCAGTCCTTGCCCGGCAGCGTGGCGCTCAGGCCCCGCAGCACCGTCCGGGCGCGCCGCTCGGCCGCGCCGGGCGGACGGTCGGCGGACACCTCCACGTCGGGCTCGATCCCTACCCCGTCGAGGCTACGGCCGCCCGGGGTGCGGTAGCGACCGACGGTCAGTTCGATGACCGACCCGTCGGCGAGCCCGATCGGTTCCTGGACCGAGCCCTTCCCGTACGTACGCGATCCTACGATCACCGCGCGGTCCCGGTCGCGCAGGGAGCCCGCGACGATCTCCGCGGCGCTGGCGGTGCCGGCGTCGACGAGCACCACGACCGGGGTGCGGGCGTCGCCCGGCGTCGTGACCGTGCGCCGCTGGACGGGTCTGCCGCGCGGCTCGTAGGTCACCACGGGCCCGCCGGACAGGAACGCCGACGCCGTCTCGACCGCCTCGTCCAGCAGGCCGCCGGGGTTGCCGCGCAGGTCGAGCAGGACGCCGCCGGTCGGCCGGCCGGGCGGCGATGACCCGGTCACGGCGGCTCGGACGTCCCGTCCCGTCCCGCGGGTGAAGGCGCCGACGCGGATGAGGCGCGCGTGGTCCTGCAGGTCGGTCACGGTGACGTTTCCTCCGGGAACCGGTGTGCGGACGAGATGGAACCGCTTGTTTCGACGGTCGCGCTCCACGGTTAGTTCGACGGCGTCGCCCTGGCGTCCGCGCAGGGCCTCCGCCACGCGCGAGACGTCCCAGCCGGTCACGGGCTCGTTCCCGACGGCGGTCACGGCGTCCCCGGCGCGGACGCCCGCACGTGCGGCCGGGGTGCCGGGCTGAACGCTGGCGACCACCACACGGCCGCCGTCCGCGGCGCCGCCGGAACCGCCGAGCCACAGGCCGACCCCGCTGTAGCGGCCGGTCAGGCGCCCTTCGACGTCGTCGTACTCGCTGGCCGGGTAGTAGTGCGCCCACTCGTCGCCGAGGCCGCGCAGCATGCCCTCGATGGCGGCGCGGTCGAGTTCGCCGCGCCCGACCGGCTCCGCGGCCCGGCGCCCGATCTGCGTGGCGGCCTCGTCCAGGACGGACCCGCCGCCCGCGACGGCCGCGTGCCGCTGCGAACCGGACCCGCTCACGAGCCCGGCGCCGTACGCGCAGACGATCGCCGCCGCGACGGCCGCCCCGCGCAGCGCCCGCCCCCGCCGCCCCCTCAACGGCGGCACGGGCTCAGCAGCGTCATGGGCCGGACCATGCGGCAAGTGTAGGGCGACGGGACGGGCCGGATCCGGCACTTGCCCCGGATCCGGGCACCGACGTCAGATCTTCAGGTATCTGCGCAACGTCAGGAACGAGGCGACGGCGCAGAGCAGCACGCCGAAGCAGATCGACACCACGATGACGGCCATCACCGTGCTCCAGCCGAGCTGGCTGACGAGCTGGACGTCCCCCGCGAGTCTGTCGATCAGCAGTTTCTTGCTGAACACCAGCAGCACGGAGGCGAACAACCCGCCGATCAGGCCGGCGATGGCGCCCTCCAGGATGAAGGGCATCTGGATATAGGTGTTGGACGCGCCGACCAGCCGCATGATGCCGGTCTCGCGGCGCCGGTTGAACGCCGACAGCCGGACGGTGTTGCCGACCAGCATCACCGCCGCGATCACCTGGATCAGCGCGATCGTCAGCGCGGCCACCTGCAGGCCGTTGAGGATCCGGAAGAACCGCTTCAGGATCTCCTGCTCGTTGATGACCGTGTCGACGCCTTGCTGGCCCAGCATCGCCTGCGCGACCGCCTTGTACTCCTCCGGGTTCCTCAGCTTGACCCGGAACGAGTCGGGGATGTCGCCCTCGCGGGTGCTCTCCACGAAGCCGGGCGAGCCGGCGAAGCGGTCCTTGAACCGGTCGTAGGCCTGCTGCTTGTTCTCGTACTCGACGTTGGAGACCTGCGGCATCTTCTCCAGGCTCGCCTTGAGCGTCTGCCGCTGCTGGTCGGTGACGTCCTGCTTCTGACAGCTCGGGTTGGAGCTGGTCTTGGCACACAGGAAGATCGACACTTCGATCTTGTCGTACCAGAAGCTCTTGGAGGAGGCGACCTGCTCGCGCAGGAGGAGCCCGGTGCCGAAGAGCGCCATGGCGATGGCGACGGTGATGACGAGGGAGATCGTCATCGTCATGTTCCTGCGGAGACCGATCCAGATCTCCTGGAGAACGAACTGTACGCGCATGCCTCGCTGTCCTTGATCGCCTTGGGTCCGCCCGGAACCCGGGCGGCCTCATGAGGGAACGCGGCCCGAAGCGGGCGGTCCCCGCCTCGGGCTGTCGTACGCCCCGGCGGGAATCGTTGGTTCAGATGGGTCAGTACGCCTGGCCGTACACGCCGCGGGACTGGTCGCGGACGACGCGGCCGTCCTCCAGCTCGACGACGCGCTTGCGGAAGGCGTCGACGATAGCGGCGTCGTGGGTGGCCATGACGACGGTGGTGCCGGTCCGGTTGATGCGGTCCAGCACCTTCATGATGCCGATCGATGTGGCGGGGTCGATGTTCCCCGTGGGCTCGTCCGCGAGCAGGATCATCGGCCGGTTGACGAACGCCCGCGCGATCGCGACGCGCTGCTGCTCGCCGCCGGACAGCTCGTCCGGCATCCGGTGGGCCTTGCCCTCCAGGCCGACGAGGTCGATGACCTCGGGGACGACCTTGCCGATGAAGCGCCGCGGCTTGCCGATCACCTCGAGGGCGAACGCGACGTTCTCGAAGACGTTCTTGTTGGGCAGGAGGCGGAAGTCCTGGAAGACGCAGCCGATCCTGCGGCGCAGGTGCGGCACCTTCCAGTTGGTCAGCCTGCTCAGGTCCTTGCCCGCCACGTGCACGTGACCCTGGGAAGGACGCTCCTCCTTCAGGATGAGGCGCAGGAAGGTCGACTTACCGGAGCCGGAGGGACCCACCAGGAACAGGAACTCGCCCTTCTCGATGGCGACGTTCACATGCTGCAGGGCGGGCCGGTTCTGGCTCGGGTAGACCTTGGTGACGTTGTCGAAATGGATCACGGCTGCATCACGGCGGTTCGCTGTAGGGGTTGGGGAGCTTCACGACCTGGTGGGACGCGGAGCCTTCGAGCAGTGTAGAGGGGACCGGGAACTACCTCGTCCCACTCGGCGCGGTACGGGCCGGCGGGGAGGTCGCTCAGCCCGATGCGTGCGTTCCGTCCGAACAGTGCCATGTGATCCGTCTCCCGACGTCCGGCCGTTTCCTACCGTCAAGCTCCCGGACTTGCCGGAACGACCATACAGTCCGGCTACGCTGGATGATGGGGAAAGATACCTAATAAGTGGACGGACACCGAAGAAGCGGACGCTTCCCCGCACGGACCCACGTACCGATCCCGGAGATTGGGGCCCACGACATGAGCTGCGAACATCTCATCTGCGCTCGGTGCTCGAACCCGGTGGTGGAGGGGCGCTGCCCCACCTGCCGCGAGGCCCGGTCGGAGCTGCACCGGCACGGCCCGTCCATCCCGCCGGCGCTCGTCCTGGCGGCCCTGGTGGCGCTGCTGTTCGCCGCCCTCGTCCTGCGCCGCGTCTACGGCTGAGGCCCCCACCCCGTCACGGCTTCTTGAGCGGCGGCGTGGCCGCCTTCGTCACCGCGCCGTCGTCGGCGATCATGTGCGCCTTCGGCTGCGGCCTGTCCTTCTTGGCCTTCGGCGGGTCGTAGGCGGCGAAGTGCAGGGTCGAGGTGGTGTCGACCTCGTTGCCCTCGACCGTCCCGTCCAGGAGGTGCTCGGCGTCCTCGGGGATCTCGGGCTTGGGGGTGCCGGGGTCCTTGGCGACGAGCGAGGTGTTGCGGAACAGGGAGTAGACGACCAGCCCGCCGCCGCCCTCCGTCCGCAGCCCGAAGTAGGGGAACGGCGTCGCGGTGTAGACGACCTGGAGCGTCAGGTCCTTCTTCTTGGCCTTCTTCTTCGCGTGCTTGGCGTCCTTGTAGAAGCCGGTCGTCACCGCATTGGACTTCATCACCTTGGCGGCGACGCTGCCGCCGCCCTCCGCGGCGATCGTCGCCTGGATCCCGCCGACGTCGCGGGGACGGATCAGGAGGGACGCGTCGTCGGTGCCGAGCGCCTCCGCGTACCCGTCGTCGCCGACCGCGACCTCCGGCTCCTTGGCCTTGTCCTGCAGGAGGGCCGCGAGCGTGAGCTTCCACCGGTCGGACGGCCCGCGCAGGACGAACGCCATCAGCGCCTTGCGCCTGCTCTTGGGCTCGCCCAGGACGGAACGGTCGACCGACACGACGAACCACTGCGGGTAGGAGGCGTCCTTCAGCTTCGGCACGTACAGCCTGGGCTTGCCGTAGGCGAAGCGCCGCACGGGGTCGCCGTCGTAGGCCGCCTTGCGGAACTCGGCGGCGGTGAGCTGGGCCTGGCCGTCGGACGTCCAGGTCAGCGCGAGCCGCTCGTCGCCGGCGGCGCGGGCCACGTCCTCGTCGGTGACATAGGTACGGAACGCCTGCTCCGCGACCTGCGGGGTCAGCGGCACCGGGGCCGGCGGGGACGTCTCGGGCACGCTGACGGTGGGCCGCGCCTCCGCCGGCGTGCCCCCGGCGCAGCCCGTCGCCGCGAGCGCCAGGGTGAGCGGCGCCGCGGCCGCGATCACCCGCAGGAAGCTGTGCAAGACCCGTCCCCCGGACCGAACTCCGTGCCGGCCGTCCTCGGCCGGCCTCCTCGGCCCGTGATTCTGCCATCCACCCGAGCCCGGCCGGTGCACCGGCGTCAGCGCCAAGCGTACGCATCGCGGCGAGGTCAGTGCGTGGACGGCGATAAGCTCGGACCGTGGCAGGCATCGAACCCGAAGAGCAGCTGAAGGAGCTCGGCGCGACGCTGAGCAGCATCGAGCAGGTGCTGGACCTCGACGCCATGCGCCGCGACATCGCCGAACTGCGCGAGCAGTCCGCCGACCCCGACCTGTGGAGCGACCAGGAGCACGCCCAGTCGGTGACGCGGCGCCTGTCGCACCTGGAGAGCGAGCTCGGCCGGGTGGAGAGCCTGCGCCAGCGGCTCGACGACGCCGCCACGCTGTACGAGCTGGCCGGCGAGATGGACGACGCCGACACGCGCGCGGAGGCCGACGAGGAGCTCGCGGCGCTGCACAAGGCCGTCCAGCAGCTCGAAGTGCGCACGCTCATGTCGGGCGAGTACGACTCGCGCGAGGCGCTGGTGACCATCAACGCGCAGGCCGGCGGCGTGGACGCGGCCGACTGGGCCGAGCAGCTCCAGCGCATGTACCTGCGCTGGGCCGAGCGGCACGGCTACTCGACGGAGGTCTACGAGACGTCCTACGCCGAAGAGGCCGGGATCAAGTCGACCACGTTCGCGGTCAAGGCCCCCTACGCCTACGGGACGCTGCGCGGCGAGCACGGCACGCACCGGCTGGTGCGGATCTCGCCGTTCGACAACCAGGGCCGGCGGCAGACGTCGTTCGCGGGCCTGGACGTCGTCCCGGTCGTCGAGCAGAGCGACCACGTCGACATCGACGAGAACGACCTGCGGATCGACGTGTACCGGTCGTCCGGGCCCGGCGGCCAGGGCGTCAACACGACCGACTCCGCGGTGCGGATCACGCACCTCCCGAGCGGGATCGTGGTGTCCTGCCAGAACGAGCGCAGCCAGCTGCAGAACAAGGCCACGGCCATGAACGTCCTGCAGGCCAAGCTCCTGGAGCGCCAGCGCCAGGAGGAGGCCGAGAAGATGGCGGAGCTGCGCGGCAGCAGCACGACGAGCTGGGGCACGCAGATCCGCAACTACGTGCTGCACCCGTACCAGATCGTCAAGGACCTGCGCACCGGCGTCGAGGCGGGCAACCCCACGGCGGTGCTGGACGGCGACCTCGACGAGTTCATCGAGGCCGAGATCCGCTGGATGCGCCAGCAGGAGGCGACGGCCTGATCCCGCCGGCCACCCCGGGGCGGACTTTCCCATTCGCAGAGTGACTGCACGGTCACTCTGCGAGGATGGCGCGTGGTCCGGAACACCGTCGCCATTCGGGGGGCCTCATGGCACGCACTCCTGCTCCGATCCTCATTCCCGCCCTGCTCGCCGCGGCGCTGGCCGCCGGCTGCTCCGGGTCCGACTCGCCCGCCGAGGCGGCCAGACCCCGGGGGGCGCCCGCGCTGACCGAGGCGCAGGCGCGGCAGGTGCTCGCGTCCTACGCCAAGGGGGCGAACCGCGCGGGGTACCGGCTCAGCGCCAGGACGCTGCCCACGATCGAAGCCGATCCGCAACTGTCGATGGACACGGCCGCGCTGAAGCTCCGGCGGGCCGTCCGGCAGCGTCCGGCGAAGATGGCGTTCACGGACACCACGTTCTACATCCCGCGGCTGCCCGGCTACCCGCACTGGTTCGCGGCCGACGCCGCCACCGGCAAGGGCGACCGGACGGTCCGGCACGCGCTGCTGTTCACGCAGGCCGCGGCGGGGGCGCCGTGGCTGCTGGCGGCCGACCCCTATCCCACCGAACCCGCGCTGAGCAAGATCGCCCTCGACCCGGCCGGGTTCGCCACGCCGGTCGACCCGGCCGCGACGGACCTCGCGGTCGCGCCCGGGAAGCTGCCGCGGGCGCACGCCGCGCTGCTCACCGACGGGCCCCGCGCGTCCGGCGCCGCGCTCCTCGCCGACGGGGCGAAGACCAGCGAGACCTACAAGGCGCTGAAGCAGGGCGAGCGGGCCCTGGCCGGACGTGGAGTGACGCTCTCGTCCCGGTTCTCCGCCGCCCCGTACAAGGTCTTCGCGCTGCGCACCAAGGACCGCGGAGCGCTCGTCTGGTACGTCCTGAAGCAGAACGAGGCGTACTCCGCCACGAAACGGGGCAGGTTGGCGGTGAGCGGGGACCTCGTCGGGCTTGCTCCGACCAGGACCGCCAGAACGCGCATGGACACGACCGTCCTCGTGCAGTACCTGGCCACCGTTCCACCCAAGGGCCGCGCCACGGTCAGCGGCATGTACCGCAAGGCCGTCACCGCCAACGGCTCCTGAACTCCGCCGGGTGCCGGGCGGGCCCGCTCTTCTGACCGCTGCAGCGGTCCCACCCCGGCACCCGGCGGGTTATTCCGACCCCCATTGACCGGCGCCGGACGCGGGCGCGCGGGCCCTACACTGGCGCGAACAAGACCGACAATTCGTCCATTGGGGTGCGCCGTGGGCCGTGCGTCCTGCGTTGTCCTGAGCTGGCTCGGGGTCGCTCTCCTGGCCGGATGCTCGGGCGGCGGGATGCAGGGGCGTCCGGGGAGCACGGAACCGGCCGGAACGCCCGCGGTCACGGCCGAAGAATCGGCCGGCATTCTCAAGGACTGGACGGAACGGCACAACAAGGCCATCACGTCCGGGGACGAGCGGCTCTGGCGCGAGACCGTGACGGGCGCGCTGGAAGGGCCGGTCACCGCTCGCGTGCACACCTATGGCAGGTTGCCCGAGTCGGCGGAGATCTCGCTGGCCAATCCCGTCTTCTACGTTCCCAGGCTGGACGGTTTTCCCCGGTGGTTCGGCATTGCCGCGCTGGAACGGTCGGGCGGCAAGGAGCAGCAGGTCCTCGGCGTCTTCGTCAAGACCGGGAAGAAGGACGGGTGGCGCGCCGCGCACTGGCTCACGTTCCAGGGGAAGCCGCCTCAACTCGCCTACGAAGCGCAGGGGCACGCGATTCCGGTCCCCGATCGCGGGCTGCCCGCGGCGCACGCCGCGTATTTGTCCCGTGGTGACGAGTCCGGCCTCATACCGGACGATTATTCGCGGAGCGCCCGTACGAAGAGGATCGGTGACTGGACGTCCGAGAGTGGGACGTTCACTCCCGGTCCGGGAAAGGCGTACGGCCTGCGCACGAAGGACGGCGGGTCGCTCGTCTGGTACGGGTTGAAGCAGGAGCAGACGCTCGGCGAAGGCACAGGCGACGCCCTTCCCGGCGAGATGCGCGACTATCTCGCCAAGAACGACGACAAGGCGGGTAGAACGGTTCGCGCGGGCTGGGAATGGCTGGCCATCGGGTATGCGCCGCCGTCCGGCAAGGCGCGGGTCCTCGGCGAATCCGTCTCCCTGGTGTCCGCCCGCTGACGGCGGTTCGGCGCCCGCCTCATGACGAGGCGGGCGCCGGACCGCGCTTTGTCAGGACTCGGCGGACGGGAGGGAACTCGCCGTCACCAGGGTGCGGATGGCGCCCAGGGCCACCGAGAGGGTCGCCAGGTCGAAGCTGTCGCTCTCCCAGATCTCGCTCAGCGTCTGCTGGGCGCGCTGGACGGCCGGCCTGTTCTTCTCCGCCCAGAAGATCATCCGCTCCTCCGGCCGGCGGCCGGGCTCACTGGTGATCATGACGTCGCGGGTGAGGGCCGCGTGGGCGGCGTACAGGTCGTCGCGGAGCGCCGAGCGGGCCATCGAGCGCCACTTGTCGTCGCGGGGCAGCGCGATGATGCGTTCGCGCAGCCGGGAGAGCTGCAGCCGGTCCGCGAGGTCGAAGTACACCTCGGCGACCTCCTCCACCGGACGTCCCGTATCGTGCGCGACGCCGACCAGGTCGAAGGTGGAGTAGGCGGGGACGAACGCGGCGCACTGCTCGGCCAGTTCCTCCGGGACGCCCAGATCGGCGAAGCCGTCGCGGCGCTGCTCGTACGCGGCGAGGTCCAGCCCGACGAGCAGCTTGGACACGTGCGCGCCGAGCGTCTCCGCGCCGCCGCTGAAGAAGTCGATGCTCTCCCGGATGTCGAACGGAGGCCGCCGGTTGTGCAGCAGCCAGCGGGACGCGCGCTCGGTCAGCTTGCGCGCCTCCAGCCGCATCGCGACCTGCGTGGACTCCTCCACCTGGCCGGACAGGCCCTCGACGGCCTCCCAGAAGCGGGGCATCTGGAACACGTCGCGGGCAACGAGGTAGGCGCGGGCGATGTCGGACGACGACGCGCCCGTCTCCTCGTTCATCCGGAACACGAACGTGGAGCCGCTCGCGTTGATCACGTCGTTCACCACCGCGGTGGTGATGATCTCGCGGCGCAGGGGGTGCCGGTCCATGTAGTCGCGGAACCGCTCGCGCAGCGGCGTCGGGAAGTAGTCGACCAGCCACGACTCCAGATAGGGGTCGTCCGCGAGGTCGGACACGACGATCTCGGCGTCCAGCGCGAGCTTGGCGTAGGCGAGCAGGACGGAGAACTCAGGGCCGGTGAGGCCGAGCCCGGAATGCCGCCGCTCCGCGAGCGCCTTGTCGTCCGGGAGGAACTCCAGGCGCCGCTTCAGCCGGCCGTCGCGTTCGAGCTTGCGCATGTACCGGGCGTGGACGTGCAGCATGGCGGGCGCCTGCGCGCGGGCCGCGGCGAGCACCACGTTCTGCGCATAGTTGTCGCGCAGGACGAGCCGCCCGACCTCGTCGGTCATCTCGTAGAGCAGGCCCTCGCGCTGCTTGCCGGTCAGCTCGCCGTCCCGCACGACCTGGTCGAGCAGGATCTTGATGTTGACCTCGTGGTCGGACGTGTCGACGCCCGCCGAGTTGTCGATGAAGTCGGTGTTGACGATGCCGCCGCCGCGCGCGAACTCGATGCGGCCGAGCTGGGTCACGCCGAGGTTGCCGCCCTCGCCGACGACCTTGCAGCGCAGCTCGGCGCCGTCCACCCGGACGGGGTCGTTGGCCTTGTCGCCGACGTCGGCGTTGTTCTCGAGGGACGACTTGACGTAGGTGCCGATGCCGCCGTTCCACAACAGGTCGACGGGCGCCTTGAGGACGGCCCGGATCAGCTCGTACGGGGTGAGCGCCTTCACCCCGTCCGCGATGCCGAGCGCGGCCCGCATCTGCGGGGTGACCTGGATCGACTTGACGGTGCGGGGGAAGATCCCGCCGCCCTTGGAGATGAGCGAGGTGTCGTAGTCGGCCCAGCTGCTGCGCGGCAGGTCGAACAGGCGGCGGCGCTCGGCGAACGAGGCGGCGGCGTCCGGGTCGGGGTCGACGAAGATGTGCCGGTGGTCGAACGCGGCGACGAGCCGGATGTGCTCCGACAGCAGCATCCCGTTGCCGAACACGTCCCCGGACATGTCGCCGATGCCGACGACGGTGACGTCCTCGCTCTGGACGTCCTTGCCCAGCGCGCGGAAGTGGTACTTGACCGACTCCCAGGCGCCGCGGGCGGTGATGCCCATCGCCTTGTGGTCATAGCCGACGGACCCGCCGGACGCGAACGCGTCGCCGAGCCAGAACCCGTAGTCGGCGGCGACGCCGTTGGCGATGTCGGAGAACGTCGCGGTGCCCTTGTCGGCGGCGACGACCATGTAGGTGTCGTCGCCGTCGTGGCGGACGACGTTCGGCGGCGGGACGACCTTGCCGTCCACGAGGTTGTCGGTGAGGTCGAGCAGGCCGGAGATGAAGTCCTTGTAGCAGGCGATGCCGGCCTTCTGCCACGCCTCGCGGTCGACGGACGGGTCGGGGAGCTGCTTGCCGACGAAGCCGCCCTTGGCGCCCGCCGGGACGATCACGGTGTTCTTCACCGCCTGCGCCTTGACGAGGCCCAGGATCTCGGTGCGGAAGTCCTCGCGGCGGTCGGACCAGCGCAGCCCGCCGCGCGCCACCGACCCGAACCGCAGGTGCACGCCCTCGACCTTCGGCGAGTACACGAAGATCTCGTACGTGGGCCGCGGCAGCGGCAGGTCGGGGATGCGCTCGGGGTCGAACTTCATCGCCAGGTACGGCTTGCCCTGGTAGTGGTTCGTGCGCAAGGTCGCCTGAACGAGTGACAGGTAGGCGCGCAGGATGCGGTCCTCGTCGAGGCTGGCGACCTCGTCGAGCTTGCCCTGGAGCTCCTCGGCGATGCCGGCGCTGCGCTCCTCCTCGCCGCCCTGCAGGGACGGGTCGAGGCGGCTCTCCCACAGCCGGACGATCAGCCGGGTGATGGCGGCGTTGCGCAGCAGCACCTGCTCGACGTACCGCTTGGAGAAGGTGGTGCCGGTCTGCCGCAGGTACAGGGCGTAGGCGCGCAGGATCATCGCCTCGCGCCAGTTGAGCCCGACGTGCAGGACGAGCGCGTTGAACCCGTCGTTCTCGATCTCGCCGCGCCACAGGGCGATGAACGCGTCCTGAAAGAGGTCCTTGATGGCCTCCTCGGCGACGTCCGCCGGCGGGACGTAGCGCAGCCCGAGGTCGTAGATCCAGAACCGGCGGCCGTCGGACGTGCGGATCTCGTACGGGCGCTCGTCGATGACCTCGACGCCCATGTTCTGCAGCAGCGGCAGGACCCGGGACAGGGAGATCGGCTCGCCCAGCCGGTAGATCTTCAGCCGCCGCTCGCCCGGCTCGGCGTTGTACGGCTCGTACAGGTTGATCGAGGTGTCGGAGTCCCCGGAAAGGTCGTCGAGGCGGCGCAGGTCGGCGACGGCGGTGCGGGCCGGGAAGTCGGCCTTGTAGCCCTCGGGGAACGCCTCCCCGAACGCGCGGCCGAGGGTCCCGGAACGTTCCTCGCCGCACTGCTCGATGACGGCGTCGGCGAGGTCGTCCTCCCAGGAGCGGGTGGCGTTCGCGAGCCGCTCCTCCAGCTCGTCGACGTCGACGTCCGGCAGCGGGCGGCCCCGCTCGCCGCGCACGACGACGTGCAGCCGGGCCAGCATCGACTCGGTCACGTTCGCGCTGTAGTCGACGCTGACGCCCTCGAACGCCTGCTTGAGCAGGTCCTGGATGCGCAGCCGCACCTTGGTGGTGTAGCGGTCGCGCGGCAGGTAGACCATGCACGACATGTAGCGCCCGTACAGGTCCTTGCGGAGGAACAGCTTCAGCTGGCGGCGCTCGCGCAGCCGCAGCACGCCGAGGGAGATCTTCAGCAGGTCCTCGACGGAGATCTGGAACAGCTCGTCGCGCGGGTAGCTCTCCAGCACCTCGATGAGGTCCTGGCCGTCGTAGCTGTCGGGGGTGAACCCGGCGCGCTCCAGCACCTCGTCCAGCTTGCGCTTCAGGACGGGCACGTGCGCGATCGACTCGCTGTAGGCGACGTGCGTGAACAGGCCGAGGAAGCGGCGCTCGCCGATGACCTCGCCCGACGCGTCGAACTTCTTCACCCCGATGTAGTCGAGGTACAGGGGGCGGTGGACGGTGGAGCGGGAGTTCGCCTTCGTCAGCACCAGCAGGCGCTTCTCCGTGGCCCGCTCGCGGACCTCCGGCGGCAGCGCGGCGAAGCTGTCGGACTCGCGCTTGTCGCTGCGCAGGAGGCCGAGGCCCGTGCCCGGCTCGGGGCGCAGCGCGGTGTCGTCGTCGGTCAGCGTGTAGTCGCGGTAGCCGAGGAAGGTGAAGTGCCCGTCGGCCAGCCAGTCGAGCAGCTCGACGCCTTCGGCGAGCTCCTTGTCCGGCAGCGGGGGGCGGCGCTCCTGGATCGCGACGGCGATCTCGCCGGCGCGGGCGCGCATCTTGGACTCGTCCTCGAAGGCGACCCGGACGTCCTGCAGGATGCGCAGGAGGTCGTTCTCCAGCTTCTCCAGGACGGCCCGGTCGCTGGTGCGGTCGACCTCGATGTGGATCCACGACTCGTCGACGTCGTTGTCGTTGTCGAGCTTGTGGCGGAACGCCTTGAGGTGGCCCGCGACGTCGCGGTCCACGCCGAGCAGCGGGTGGACGATCAGGTGCGTGGCCAGGTGGTGCCGGCTCAGCTCCATGGTCACCGAGTCGACGAGGAACGGCATGTCGTCGGTCACGACCTGCACGACCGTGTGGCCGGGGTCCCAGCCGTACTCCTCCAGCGTGGGCGTGTAGACGCGCACCTTCGCGCGCCCCTGGGGGCGCTCCTCGCCGAGCGACCGGTGCGCCATCGCCGGGCCGCAGATGTCGGCCGGGTCGCGCGCCAGGAGGTCCTCGCGGGCGACCTGCCGGTAGTAGAGGCCGAGGTAGTCGAAGACCTCCTCCGCGTCCCCGCCGCGCGCCCCCGGGCGCTGCGCGCACGTCTCAGCGGCCCGCCGGAGCAGGTCGTCCTTCGCTTGATCGAGCATGCCGCTCATCAACAACTCCCCTTGAGACCCTTCGCCACCTCGTTGTGGCGCCGCTCACTGCACGAGCGTAGCCAGGAATCGCCGCAAAGCCGACCTGCTCTGCAGCAAGGTCAACGTGGCCTATGCCACCCTGCCAGGCAGCCCGGCCCGCGCGCCGGTTCCCATGCCGGAGCGCCCGAACGAGGACGTCAGGCGCCGCTCTGGCCGCCCGCGCCGGTACCCTCTCCGCCCGGGTCGGTCGGCGGGGTCTCCGGGTCGGTCGGCGGGGTCTCGGGGTCGGTCGGCGGGTCGCTGGGCTTGTCGGTCGTCTTCGTGGGCGTCGGCTTGGTCGGCGTACCGGACGGGGCGGGGCTGTCGGACGGCGCGGGACTGTCGGACGGCGACGGGCTCTCGGACGGGGACTGCGAGTGGTACGGCGTCGTCGACCGCTGGACGGGCCGCTGCTGCGTCGGCCGCTCCGAACTCGGCACGACGTCGGTCGAGGCGGGCGGCGCGCTCGGGTCGCTGACCTTCTGGCCGGCCTTGCCCTTGTCGCCGGCGCCGAGGACGAGCACGGACGAGACCACCACGATCGCGACGAACAGGGCGGCGGCCCCGGCCAGCACGGCGGAACGTCCCGACCCGGCGAGGATGCCCCGCAGCCGGCCGCGCGCGCCGGGCTCCCCGACCACGACGAGGTCGGGGGGCAGCGTGCTGCCGGCGGCCCAGCCGTCACCGACCGGGCCGGTGCGGTCGGGCGCGTCCGCGCCGTGGAAGGCGGCCGGCGCCTGCTCCTCATGGAACACGCCGTCGCGGAGGCCGTCGTCGCCGAAGGACGGGGCGTCGTCGAAGGACGGGGCGTCATCGAAGGAGGGGGCGTCATCGAAGGACGAGGCGTCGTCGAAGGAGGGGGCGGCATCGAAGGACGGGGCGTCGTCGAAGGAGGCGGCGACGGGCGCGAAGTCCTCGTCGCCGGCCTCGGCGGCCCGCACGGACCCGGCCGCGAGCATCGCGGTCTCGTCGGGGGCGCCGGACCGGACGGCCGCGGCGGGACGCCGCGGGTGCGCGACCTCCTCGTGCCCGAGCAGCCGCATCAGCACCTGCCGCGCGCCGGGCCGCAGCTCCGGGTCCTTCTCCAGGCAGTCCAGGACCAGCTCGCGCAGCGGCCCGTCGAGCTCGCCGAGGTCGGGCTCCTCGTGCAGGATCCGGTTGATCACGGCGGGGATGGTGTCCTGACCGAACGGCGGCTCCCCGGTCGCCGCGAACACCAGCGTGGCCGCCCAGCAGAACACGTCCGCGGGCGTGCCGACCTCGTCGCCGCTGATCTGCTCCGGCGCCATGTAGGACGGGGTGCCGATCACCCGGCTGGTCAGCGTCGTGCCGGCGCTGATCGCGCGGGCGACGCCGAAGTCGATGACGCGCGGGCCGTCCGGGCCGATCAGCACGTTGTGCGGCTTGAAGTCGCGGTGCACGATCTTCGCCTGGTGGATCGCGGCGAGCGCCGTCGCGGTGCCGACCGCGAGCCGGTCCAGCGCCGCGCCGCCGAGCGGCCCCTCGTCCAGGACCTGCTGGTTCAGCGACGGGCCGCGCACGTACTCGCTGACGATGTAGGGCCGGTCGCCGGTCGCGTCGGCGTCGATCACCTGCGCCGTGCAGAACGGCGCGACCTGCTTGGCGGTCTCCAGCTCGCGCAGGAAACGGGCGCGCGCCTTGTCGTCGGACGTCAGCTCGGCGTGCAGCAGCTTGATCGCGACCTGCCGGCCGTCCTCGGCCGCACCGAGGAAGACCGTCCCCTGGCCGCCCTCGCCCACCCGTCCGATCAGGGCGTACGACCCCAGCCGATCCGGGTCTCCGGACCGTAGCGCCCCAACCTCCATGCGTGGAACCGTCCCTCTCTGGATCGACGGGCCGCGTGGTCCCGGGCCCGGATCACCCCTCCGACTGTGTGACGCCTGCCCCCCGAGGAAGGTTCACCCGATCCAACGGGATACCCACCCTAACGGCGTCGCTTACGACAGCGGCACGACCGAGCAGGATGTCACCCAAGCGAAACGAACCGGCCTGCCGCCTCCCACCCGCCGCTTCCCGCCGGGATCACGCGTTCTCGGTAAACTAGGGCGCCTCCACCCGTACGATGTCACCATCCGTCATCAACAGGGAGCTCAGTGTCATGGCAGTCGCAGCCGTAGTGCATTACACGCTGTCGGACACCCCATACGCCCTCTGGGTGAGGGGTGAACTCGCCGGCGAGATCAACCTCCCGAACGACGGCAGCCGGGTCGAGGTCGTCGGAGGAGAGATCGTCGTGTCCCCCAGTCCGTCCATTCCGCACAACCTGGTGGCGAGTGCCATCGACCACGCCGTATACCAGGCGGAACGGGACCATCCGGAGTTTCGCTGGGCGGCCGTGCAGACGACCGAGCTCAATCTCATTCCGGTCAAGGACGGCTGCGTTCCCGACCTCATCATCATGGACAAGGCGGCGGCCGCACAGCTATGGGACAACGACCGCAGGCAGTTGCTACCCCACGAGGTCGAAGCGGTCGTCGAGATCACCTCACCGTCCAACGCGAGCTGCGACCGCCCCCCTCGGCTCGTCCGGGCCAGCGGCACCAAGTGGAGCGACTACGCCCGGTCCGGCATACCCTTCTACCTGCTGGTCGACCGTGACTCCCGCGCGGCCGGTGTGACGCTCTACGGCGAGCCGGACGTCCAGGCGGGTACGTACGAGCCGCTCCACACCTGGAAGTTCGGCGAGACGATCAAGCTCCCAGAGCCGCTCGGTTTCGCCATCGACACCGAGCGCTGGAAGCCCTGGGCGGAGTAGACCTACGGGGTGAAGTGCGTGAGCACCTCGGGATTGGCCATGGAGTCGCGGTTGGCGGCCTTGTCGACCGGGGTGCCCTGGAGGATCTTGCGGACGGGGACCTCCAGCTTCTTGCCGGACAGCGTCCGCGGGATGCCGGGCACGGCGGTGATCTCGTCCGGGACGTGCCGGGGCGACAGCGCGGAGCGGATCTCCCGCCGCAGGCCGGCCACCAGCTCGTCGGTCAGCGACGCGCCCTCGGCGAGCTGGACGTAGAGGAGCAGCCGGCCCTCCTGCCCGAGGCGGCCCGTGTCGATGACGAGGCTGTCGGCGATCTCGTCGAACGCCTCGACGACCCGGTAGAAGTCGGACGTGCCCATGCGGACGCCGCCGCGGTTCAGGGTGGAGTCGGAGCGTCCGTAGATGACGCAGCCGCCGTCCGGCAGGATCTTGATCCAGTCGCCGTGCCGCCACACGCCCGGGTACATGTCGAAGTAGGAGTCGCGGTAGCGGTCACCGCCCTCGTCGTTCCAGAAGAAGACGGGCATCGAGGGCATCGGCTCGGTGATGACGAGTTCGCCGACCTCGCCGATGACCGGCGTGCCGTCCTCGCCGAACGCCTCGACCTTCGCGCCCAGCCCGCGGCATTGGATCACGCCGGCGCGCAGCGGCAGCAGGGGCGAGGGGCCGACGAAGCCGGTGCAGATGTCGGTGCCTCCGGAGAACGAGCCGAGCAGCAGGTCCTTGCCGACGGCCTCGTACACCCACGCGAAGCCCTCGGGCGGCAGCGGCGAGCCGGTGGAGCCGATGCCGCGCAGGCCGGACAGGTCGTGCTCCTCTCCGGGGCGGCGGCCCTCCTTCGCCGAAGCGGTGATGTAGGGCGCGCCGACGCCCATGTAGGTGACGCCGCTGTCGGCGGCCAGCGACCACAGGTCGAGCGGGGCGCCGTCGTACATGACGATGGTGGAGCCCACCAGGAGGCCGCTGATGAGGTAGTTCCACATCATCCAGCCGGTGGTGGTGAACCAGAAGAACACGTCCCCCGGGCCGAGGTCCTGGTGGAACGACAGGGCCTTGAGGTGTTCGAGCACCACGCCGCCGTGCCCGTGCACGATCGGCTTGGGCAGGCCCGTCGTGCCGGACGAGTAGACCACCCACAGCGGATGGTCGAACGGGACGTCCTCGAACTCCAGCGTGTCGGAGCCGGGGCGGGGCAGGTCGCCGTAGTGCATGCCGACGCGGAGGCCGTCCGGGGTCGCGGCGGGGTCGAGGTAGGGGATCAGGACCGTGGCGGCCAGGCTCGGCAGCGCGGCCTCGATCTCCCCGACGACCTCCTGCCGGTCGAACCGCTTGCCGTTGTAGGCGTAGCCGTCCACGGCGATGAGGACCTTCGGCTCGATCTGCGCGAACCGGTCGATCACCGAGGACGACCCGAAGTCGGGCGAGCACGAGGACCAGATCGCGCCGAGCGACGCCGTCGCCAGGAAGCAGATCAGCGCCTCGGGGATGTTCGGGACGTAGGCGGCGACCCGGTCTCCCCTGCCGACGCCCAGGGCGGCGAGGCCCGCGCGGACCTCCGCCACGTGCAGCGCCAGTTCCCGGTAGGTCAGCACTCGGTGCCCGCCGGCCTCCGACCGGAAGATCACCGCGGTCTCGTCGGGCGTCTCCCCGGCCCGCCGCAGCGCGTTGGCGGCGTAGTTGACGGTCGCGCCGGGGAACCACTTCAGGCCGTCCACCGGCATGGGGCCGCCCGTCCGGACGGGGCCGTCACCGCGCTCGCCGACGACCTGGAAGTACGACCAGACCGCGTCCCAGAACGCGTCGACCTCCGTCACCGACCAGCGCCAGAGGTCGTCGTAGGACTCCGCCCGGACGCCGCGCTCCCACAGCCAGTGAACGAAACGGGTCACCCGCGCGTCGGCGACGACCCCCTCCGACGGCTCCCACAGCGCCGAACCCTCGGACACCCCACCGGCCATCGTCATTCCCCTCCCCGCCGCGCGACGGCGCGCGGCCATCCCAATATCGGCCCGGCCCGCACAGCGCGCAACCTGCCGGACCCGCCCGCCCCTTGCCCGCGCGAACCCCGTCCCATCCCAGGTCAGGGCATGCGCGCGGACAATCCTGGAGCCCCACACAATGCCAGGTCGGCGCATCCCGCCCCGCCACACCCTCCGTACTCGCGAGTAGGCCCCGGGCGGGGACGCGGCTAGATGCGGGTCAGGTCGGCGACGGCGGCGACGACGGCGTCGGTGTCGGCGAGGGTCCCGAGGACGACCTCGGCCCCGGCCGCGCGGAGCTCGGCCTCGGTGGCGCTGCCGGTGGCGACGGCGATGATCGGGGACCTGGCGATGTGGGCGGCCTGCACGTCCCGCGGCGAGTCGGCGACGTAGACCGTCGCGGCGTCGGGATAGGCCGCCCCGTGCCGCTCGCCGGCGCGGGTGCGGGCCAGTTCGAGGAGGGCGGCCTTGCTGTAGACGCCGTTCTCGTAGCCGCCCGCGCCCAGGTCGAGGCGGTCCGCGAGGCCCAGCTCGCGGACCTTCAGCATCGCGTTCGGCTGGATCGAGCCGGTCAGCACGGACTGCACGACGCCGGGGACGTGGGCGAGCGCCTCGACGGCCTCGCCCGCGCCCGCCAGCACCCGGCCGTGGGCGCGCAGGTCGTCGCGGCGGGACGCGAACGCCTCCGCGAGCGCGTCGAAGAACGCGGGCAGGTGGTCGTCGGTGGTGACGACGTCGTTGAACGCGAGGGTCTCGAAGATGATCTCGGACTCGGTGCGGCCGGGGGTGGGGGCGAGCCGGACGAGCGGCCGTCCGATGGTCCGCTGGAACGCCTCGGCGTAGGCGTCCCGGGTGACCCGCCCGACGTCGACCAGCGTGTGATCGATGTTCCACAGCACCAGACGGTTCAGCGTCGACATCCCGTTCCCATGCGCGGTAGGAGGAGCGTGGGCGGGCGCCGTTCCCGGCGCCCGCGGCGGTCAGCGAGCTTATCGTCCGGCCTCCGCGCTCCCACCGCAACCGTCCGCGGGGCTACGGTCCCATGTGCGGGTAGCGGTGGTCGGTGGGCGGGACGAACGTCTCCTTGATGGAGCGGGCGCTCGTCCAGCGGGTGAGGTTGAAGACGGAGCCCGCCTTGTCGTTGGTGCCGGACGCGCGGGCGCCCCCGAACGGCTGCTGCCCGACGATCGACCCGGTCGGCTTGTCGTTGATGTAGAAGTTCCCGGCCGCGAAGCGGAGCCTGTCGGTGGCCGCGGCGACGGCCGCGCGGTCGTCGGCGATGATCGCGCCGGTGAGGCCGTACTCGGAGACGCCCTCCATCTGGGTGAGGACGGCGTCGTAGTCGCCGTCGTCGTAGACGTGCACGCCGAGGATCGGGCCGAAGTACTCGCGGGTGAAGATCTCGTCGGCCGGGTCGGCGGACTCCAGGACCGTGGGGCGGACGAAGTATCCGCGCGAGTCGTCCAGCTCGCCGCCGGTGAGGACCTTCATGGAGTCGATGCCGCGGGCGCGTTCGATGGCGGCGCGGTGCTTGGCGAAGGCGCGTTCGTCGATGACCGCGCCCATGAACAGCGACAGGTCGTCGGCGACGTCGCCCATGGTGAGGGACTCGGCCTCGGCGCAGAACTCGTCGCGCATGCCGTCCCAGATGGAGCGCGGGATGTAGGCGCGGGACGCGGCGGAGCACTTCTGCCCCTGGTACTCGAAGGCGCCGCGGACGAGCGCCGTCTTCAGCACGGCCGGATCGGCGGACGGGTGCGCGACGACGAAGTCCTTGCCGCCCGTCTCGCCCACGATGCGCGGGTAGCCCCTGTAGCCGGCGATGTTCTCGCCGATCGTCCGCCACAGGTTCCGGAACGTGGCGACGGAGCCGGTGAAGTGCAGGCCGGCGAGGTCGGGGTGGCGCAGCGCCACGTTGGAGACGGCCCTCCCCTCGCCGGTCACCATGTTGATGACGCCGGGCGGCAGCCCGGCGGCCTCCAGCAGGCGCATCGTGAAGTGCGCGGCGAGCTGCTGGGTCGGGGACGGCTTCCACACGACGACGTTGCCCATCAGCGCGGGCGCGGTCGGCAGGTTCCCGGCGATCGCGGTGAAGTTGAACGGGGTGATGGCGAGGACGAACCCCTCCAGCGGCCGGTACTCCAGCCGGTTCCACACGCCCGGCGGCGACAGCGGCTGCTGCTCCTGGATCCGCTGCGCGTACCCGACGTTGAAGCGCCAGAAGTCGATCAGCTCGCAGGCGGCGTCGATCTCGGCCTGCTGCACCGACTTGGACTGGCCGAGGATCGTCGCGGCGTTCAGCGTGGCCCGCCACGGCCCGGCGAGCAGCTCGGCGGCGCGCAGGAAGATCGCGGCGCGGTCCTCGAACGCCATGGCCCGCCACGCCGGGGCCGCCTCGCGCGCGGCGACGACGGCCTCGGTCACGTCCGGCTCGGTGGCGTCGCCCATCCGGCCGAGGACGTGCGCGTGGTCGTGCGGCTCCACGACGTCGATCGGCGTGCCCGCGCCCATGCGCTGCTCACCGGCGATCGTCATGGTCAGCTCTGTCTGCGTTCCGCCGAGCTCCTTGATGCGGGCTTCCAGCGCGGCCCGCTCGGCACTGCCCGGCGCATACCCCTTCACCGGCTCGTTCGCCGGTACCGGCACGTTGGTGACGGCGTCCATCTGACGGCTCCCTGCGATCCGACGGCGTTGTCGATACGCCGGGGGACCTACCCGTCAGCGAGCGGACGAAATACGCGCGTGGCCCCGCCGGTCAGTCAAGGAGATGCGGGAGCTCCTGGGTGGCGTACCAGAGGAGTTCGTGGCCCTCGGCGCCGTCGACGGTGAAGCGGGCGTCGTCGTCGCCCGCGTCGGCGGCGGCGAGGGCGAGGGCGGCCGCGGTGACGTCGGGGACGGCGTCCGGGTCGTCCACATGGCCGGAGGCGATCTTCTTCCACGGGACGGCGGCGGACAGCTCGACCAGGGCGCGGTCGCCGTTGCCACCCCCGAAGGCGCTCCGGGCGTGGGGGGTCGTCCCCCCTCGGACGGCAGGGCCGGTGTCGCCGGGGGCCCAGGCGACCGCGGCGTCCGGCACCTCGGCGGCCAGCACGACCCGGCGGCGCGGGGCGGACGGGTCGGCGGCGAGCAGCCGGAGCGAGGCGCGGGCGGCGGCGGACAGCGCCGCGTACTCCAGCTCCTCCAGGTCTCCGCCCGCGTACCACTCGCGGAGCGCGGGCGTGACGGCGTGGGCGGCGAGCGGCGCGGGCCCGATCTCCCGGGCGGCGTGGACGCCGGCGAGGAGCGTGAGCGTGGACGGCAGGTAGACGCGCATAGCGAGCAGCAGTCTGCCAGACCGTCAGGGCAGGAGGTCGAGGCCGCGCAGCTCGGCGATGGTGTCGTCGGGGTCGGTGTGGTGGATGCCGCGGATGCCGAGGGCCTCGGCGGCGCGGATGTTGTGCTCGATGTCGTCGATGAAGACGCATTCGGCGGCGTCCAGGCCGAGCAGGTCCAGGGCGTGCCGGAAGATCCGCTCGTCGGGCTTGCGCATCCCGACCTCGGCGGAGATCACGACGGCGTCGAAGAGCTCGGCGAACAGGTCGCGCGGGTACTCGTTGCCCCACGAGTTGGACAGCAGCGCGGTGCGGGTCCCGGCGGCGCGGGCCGCGCGGAGCGCGTCGTACATCGGCTCGACGGGGGCGAACGCGCCGAACATGCGGGCGATGAGCCCGGCGGCCTCGACGGGGCCGCCGTCCACGGTCAGCAGCTCGGCGGCGAGCAGGCGCTCGAACTCGTGCGCGGCGAGGGAGCCGTCCTCCAGGCCGTGGATGGGGTTCGTCCCGGAGCCGTCGTAGGCCTGCTTCACCCAGGCGCGCATGACGTTCTTGTAGTGCTCGGCGTCGATGCGGTCGGCGGCGAGCCAGACGGCGATGGCGTCGGCGAGGGGGGACGTGAGAACGCCGCCCCAGTCGGTGATGACGGCTTTGACCGGTCGTTCGGAGGGCACGGGCCGATGGTAGGCGATCCCGCCCCCGATGACCGAATCACGTTCTGCCAGAATGCCGCCATGGACTTCGAACTCAGCCCGAAGGCACGCGACTACCAGGAACGCCTCCAGGAGTTCATGGACGAGTTCGTCTATCCGGCGGAGCCGGTGTACGCGGCCTGGCGCGCGGAGAACGACCCGCACGCGCTGCCGCCGGTCGTCGAGGAGCTGAAGGCCGAGGCGCGCGGGCGCGGCCTGTGGAACCTGTTCCTGCCGGACGTGTCCGGGCTGACGAACCTGGAGTACGCGACGCTCGCCGAGCTGACCGGGCGCTCGCCCGACCTCGCCCCGGAGGCGGTGAACTGCGCCGCCCCCGACACCGGGAACATGGAAGTCCTGCACATGTTCGGGACGGACGAGCAGAAGCGCCAGTGGCTGGAGCCGCTGCTGAACGGCGAGATCCGCAGCGCGTTCGCGATGACCGAGCCGGAGGTGGCGAGCTCCGACGCCACCAACATCACGACGTCGATCGTCCGGGACGGCGACGAGTACGTGATCAACGGCCGCAAGTGGTTCATCACCGGCGCCGCCGACGAGCGCTGCAAGATCTTCGTCGTGATGGGCAAGACGGACCCGGACGGGCCCGCCCACCGGCAGCAGTCGCAGGTGCTCGTCCCCCGCGACGCCCCCGGCCTCACGATCGTCCGGCATCTGCCGGTCTTCGGCTACCAGGACCAGCACGGCCACTCGGAGATCGTGTTCGAGGACGTCCGGGTGCCGGTGTCCAACCTGATCGCCGGCGAGGGCGACGGCTTCATGATCGCGCAGGCGCGGCTCGGCCCCGGCCGCATCCACCACGCCATGCGGGCGCTCGGCATGGCGGAGCGGGCGCTGGAGCTGATGTGCCGCCGCGCCGTCGACCGGGTCGCGTTCGGCGGGCCCCTCGCCAAGCAGGGCGTGGTGCGCCAGCAGATCGCCGAGTCGCGGATGGCGATCGAGCAGGCGCGGCTCCTCACCCTGAAGACGGCCTGGCTGATCGACAGGCACGGGTCGAAGGGCGCGCGGTCCGAGATCGCCGCGATCAAGGTGGTCGTGCCGCGCATCACCCACGAGGTGCTCGACCGCGCGATCCAGGTGCACGGCGGCGCCGGGGTCTGCGACGACACGCCGCTCGCCGCGATGTACGCCTGGGTGCGCGCCATGCGGATCTTCGACGGCCCGGACGAGGTGCACGTGCGCACCGTCGCCCGCCAGGAACTGCGCCGCTACGAGAAGTGAGCCGATACGAGAAGTGAGCCGGCACGGGAAGTGAGCCGGCACGGGAAGTGAGCCGGCGCCGGGGACGTGCCGGTGCGGGCGCGGCGCCCGCACCGGCGGCTCGTCCGTGATCATGCGATCCGTCGGGGGACGATCGCATGATCACGGAATCCCCGCCCGGCCGGCGTCTCCCTCGCCGGTCCGTCTCCCCCGGTCCGCCGGTCCCGTGCCCGCCGGTCCCCGGTCCTCTCGCCCCGTTCGTCCTTCCCCGTCCCCCGCCGGCCCGGTCAGCCCGGTCGGCCCGGACTGCCCGGCTCGGGCTCGCGGCCCCGGCCGGTCCGGCGTCAGGCCGAGCGGAGCCGTTGGAGGGCTTCGCGGACGCCGCCGTCCGCCTCCTCCAGCACCGTCGTCGCCCGTGCCGCGGGCACCTCGCCGAGTAGCGAGACCAGCGCGACGCGGGTGTTCCCCCCCGCCTCGGTGAGCGCGTTCTCGCAGGTGCGGGCGTCCATGCCCGTCGCCTCGGTGAGGATGCGCACCAGCCGGGCGCGCAGCTTGGCGTTCAGCGCGTTCACGCTGACCATCAGGTTGGAGTAGGTGCGCCCCATCCTGATCATCAGCGTGGTGGAGAAGGAGTTGAGCACGAGCTTGGTCGCCGTGCCCGCCTTCATCCGGGTCGACCCGCTGATCACCTCGGGCCCGGTGGCGAGTCCGATGTGCACCTCCACCTCGTCCCCGTAGGGGGTGTGCGGGTTGCAGCTGATCAGCGCCGTGCGGGCCCCCGCCGCGGCGGCGGCGCGCAGCGCCCCCACCACGTACGGGGTGCGGCCGCTCGCCGCGATGCCGACGGCGACGTCGCCCGGCCGGACGTCGCGGGCGTCCCGGCGGCCGAGGTCGGCGTCGTCCTCGACGTCGCCGACCGCCTTGGACAGCGCGCCCGGCCCGCCGGCGTGGTGCGCGACGACCCGGCCCCAGATCCCGAACGTCGGGGGCAGCTCGGCGGCGTCGATCACCGCGAGCCGGCCGGACGTCCCGGCGCCGAAGTAGTGCACGCGGCCGCCCCCGCGCAGGGACTCCACCGCGAGGTCCACCAGCCGGGCGACCTCGGGCAGGACGGAGGCCACGACCGTCGGCACGGTCGCGTCCTCGGAGTTGATCAGGCGCAGCACCTCCATGGTCGGCAGCGTGTCGACGTCGAGGGTCCGCGGGTTCCGGCCCTCGGTGGGGAGCTCGCAATCGATCACCGACGCCTCCGGTCGGGTCGCACGGTCCGTCCGCGGACCGCCTCGAACGTGGCTTCCAGGGCCTTGCGGGTCGGCCCGTAGGTGCGCTGCGCCACTCCGACGAAGACGCAGTCGACCACCGTGAGCTGCGCCAGCCGGCTGGCGGTGGCGCCGGAGCGGAACGTCGTCTCCCGGGCGGCCGTCGTCAGGATCAGGTCGGCCGCCTCCGCTATCGGGGACTTGGGGAAGTTGGTGAGTGCCACCGTCGTGGCGCCCCTGGTCTTCGCGACCTCCAGCGCGTCGATGGTCTCGACCGTCGCGCCGGTGTGCGAGATGCCGATCGCCACGTCGCCGTTCCCGAGGACGGCGGCGCTGGTCAGCATGATGTGCGCGTCCGCCCAGGCCGAGCAGACCCGGCCGATGCGGTGCAGTTTCTGCTGGAAGTCGGCCGCGACGAACGCGCTGGCGCCGACGCCGTAGACGTCGACCCGGTCGGCGGCGACGACGGCGTCGACGACCTGTTCGAGCATCTTGATGTCGAGCTGCGCCGCGGTCTCCTCGACGGCCCTGGCGTCGGCGAAGGTGACCTTCTCGACGATCTGCTCCAGGGAGTCGTCGGGGCTGATGTCGCTGCCGATGACCCGGCCGCCGGAGGCGCTCTGCGCGCGCCCGGCCTCGGTCGCGAGGGTGAGCCGCAGCTCCGGGTACCCGTGGAACCCGATCGCGCGGCAGAACCTGATGACGGTCGTCTCGGACGTGCCGCAGTTCTGGGCGAGTTCGGTGATGGTGGAGTTGGCGACCCCCTCGGGGTCGTCGATGACGCGCTGCGCCACTCGTCGTTCGGCGGGGGGCAGCGAGGGGAGCAGCGAGCGGACCCGCACCACGGTGCTCAGCGGCGTCGCGTCCCTTCCGGACGCCGCCGAATCCGGTGGTGCTCCGCGCTCCCCCGTGATCCCCCGCTCGGGGCCCTGGTCAGGGCCGATGGGTTTCCTCATGGAGGAAATTTTCTTACGCACAGGATGTCACGTCAACGGTAGAAAAGGCTACGGTCGCCATGTGTTGACCCATTTGGCCGGTCCTTACGTGGTCGGTATCGACGCGGGTGGCACGAAGACCCGCTGCGTCGTGCTGACGCTAGGGGGTGCCCTGGCCGGTTCCGGCACCGGCCCGGGGGCCAACCCCAACTCCGGAGGCGACACCGCGGGAGCGCTGACCAGCGCCCTGCGGGAGGCGCTCGGGGACCTGGACCGAACCCACATCCTCACCGGCGTGTTCGGCATCGCCGGTGCCGGCTCCGCCGGGCGGCCCGCCGCCGTCACGGCGGCGCGGCAGGCCTGGCAGGCCGTCGGCCTGCGCGGCTCGCCCGCGGTGGTGACCGATATCGCGGTGGCGTTCGCCGCCGGAACCAGCGAGCCCAGGGGCATCGTTGTGTTCTCCGGCACGGGCGCCGGCGCGGCGGTCATCAGCGACGGGACGATCGTGCAGCGCGCGGACGGCTACGGCTGGCTCGTCGGGGACGAGGGTTCGGCGGTGTGGCTCGGGAAGGAGGCCGTCCGCGCGGCGCTCGCCGCCTACGACGGCCGCGGCTCTCCGACCCTGCTCACCGACGCGGTCCCCCGAGCGCTGCTCGGCCCCACGGTGGTCGCGGAGATCGACGGTGAACGGCGTCGGCCTCCCCGCCCGAGAGCGCTGGCCATGGCCGGCGCCTCCCTGGCGCCGCAGGCTCAGCCCGGCGTCTCCGTGCTGCCGCATGCCGCGTCGCTCGGCTCCGGAGGGGCGCACCCCGGCGGGGGAGGCACGGGCACCGCCCTGCTGGCCCCCCAAGCCCCCTGTCCCCCGTCCGTCCCGCATCAGCAGCACGGCACCGGACCCCCGGGGCCGCACGGCCCGCCGGGCCACCCGGGGCATACCGGGCCGCCCGGCTCGCTGGGGCCGCCGGGACACCCGGCGGCCCCCGGTGCGCCCGGGCGCCCCGAGCCGGGGCCCCCCGAGCCGCCCGGGGTCCCGCCCAACCCCCGGCTCGCCCAGGCGATCATCAAGGAGGTGTACGGCCGCCCGCCCGCGGCCCTCGGCCGCCTCGGCCCGGTGGTCGCCGCCGCCGCGGCCGCCGGCGATCCCGTGGCCAGGCGCATCACCGACGAGGCCGCGCAGTGGCTGCTGCGCGACGTCGACGCCGTGCGCCCGGCCCTGTCCGACCCCCGCGCACCGGTCGTCATGCACGGCTCGGTGCTCCGTGAAGGCCCCGTCGCCGAGGCCGTCCGCACCGGGCTGCGCGACCGCTTCGCCGAGGCGCCGCGCTCCGCCGGCGACGGAGCCGTCGGCGCGGCCGGGATGGCGCTGCGCCGCCTCGGCCACCCCCTGCCCGGCTGAGCCGTCCCGCCCGCGCGGCGGAAGGCCACCCGGCCCCGGTCCGGCTGCTCCCCGACCCGGCCGGCCGGCGGATGGACGGCATCGTGGCCGTCCGGTTCATCGCGATGGACCCCACACGATCCGCAGTCTCCGTGCGAGTCCGGGGTCCATCGTGATCACCCTGTGACCAGGGTGGCGGCAGAGCCGCCAGACCGCTGCCGTGGCGCCCGTGCCCGGCGCGGCCCCGCTGATCGAGTCGACAGCGGGACGGGGAACGGCTAGCGTCGCGGGCGTCCGATGCGACCGAGGAACCGAGACCACGTCGGGGGGCCTGGTCAGGTGCGTTTTTCACGTCCCCTCGCGCTCGCGGCGGCGGCCCTGCTCGCCTGCGGGGTCGCGGGCTGCGGTGGCGGCGGGAGCGGCGAGGGCGGGCGGACGCCGTCCGCCGGGTCCGGCGCGCCCTCGGGGTCGCCGTCCGCGCCGACGACCGCGCCGGACGCGTGGATCCCCGCCCGGGTCGCGAAGATGAGCGTGCGGGAGAAGGTCGGGCAGCTGTTCGTCCCGCGGTTCTCCAGCCGCGCCGACGGGCTCGCGAAGGTCCGCAAGTACCACGTCGGCGGGCTGATCTACTTCCCGGAGAACTTCGGCTCCCCGGCCGGGACGGCCGCGCAGTCGAACGCGCTGCAGAAGGCCGCGAAGATCCCGCTGCTCCTCGGCGTGGACGAGGAGCAGGGCATCGTGTCGCGCACCCCGTTCATCACCCGCTTCCCCGGCAACATGGCGCTCGGCGCGACCCGGAACCCGGCGGACGCCCGCGCCGCCGCCCGCGTCACCGGCACCGAGCTGCACGCGGTCGGCATCAACCTCGACTACGCGCCGGACGCCGACGTCAACGTGAACCCGCGCAACCCGGTGATCGGGCTGCGCTCGTTCGGGTCCGACCCGGCGCTCGCGTCCACGATGGTGACCGGCGCGGTCGCCGGCTACCAGGACGCCGGGGTCGCCGCCACCGCCAAGCACTTCCCCGGGCACGGCGACACCGCGACCGACAGCCACACCGGCCTGCCGGTGATCAGGCATTCCCGGGCGGAGTGGGAGCGGCTGGACGCGCCTCCGTTCAGGGCGGCGATCGCGGCGGGCGTGGACGTCGTCATGACCGCGCACATCGTCGTCCCGAAGCTCGACCGGTCGGGCGATCCGTCCACGCTGTCGAAGACCGTGCTGACCGGGCTGCTGCGCGACGAGCTCGGCTACCGGGGCGTCATCTCGACCGACTCGCTGGAGATGGCGGGCGTGCGGGAGAAGTACGGCGACGCGGTCGTGCCCGTCCGGGCGATCGCCGCGGGCGCCGACCAGCTGCTGATGCCGCCGAGCCTGCCGCGCGCCTACAACGCGGTGCTGAAGGCCGTCCGGTCCGGGAAGATCAGCGAGAAGCGGCTGGACGAGTCGGTCATCCGGATCCTGGCGCTCAAGCAGCGGCGCGGCCTGTTCCAGGGGACGGCCGTCGACCCGGCGAAGGCGAGGGCGGCGATCGGCACCGCCGAGCACCGGGCCGCCGCCCGGCGGGTCGCCGAGCACGCGGTCACCCTCGTCCGCAACAAGGGCGGCGTGCTGCCGCTCAAGGGCAGGAAGGTCGCCGTGTCCGGGCCGGGCGCGGCCCGGCTCCAGGCGGCGCTGCGCCGCCGGGGCGTCGCGACCACCGCCGCGGGCTCCGCGGACGTCATCGTGCTGACCACCGAGAACGCGGGGCGGGCGACCGCCGCGCGGGTCCGGGCCCTCGGCCCGAAACCCGTGGTCGTCGCGGCGCTCGGCCGCCCCTACGACCTCGACGCGGCGGGCGGCGCGGCGGCGGCGCTCGCCACGTACTCCGCCGGCGCGGTGTCCGTCGACGCGCTGGCCGGGGTGCTGAGCGGCGCGGTGCGTCCGGTGGGCCGGCTCCCGGTGCCCGCCGGCGGGCGTCAGGTCGGCTACGGATCGGGGTACCGGTAGCGGCGGCGGGCCGCTTCCTGGGAGGATCGGGCCGCCTTCTTCCCCCCGGGAGGTCTCCGTGCCCGTCCGTCCTTTTCTCGTCGCCGTCCTGGCCGTGCTGCCGCTGCTGAGCGCCTGCGGCGGGAAGGACGAGGTCACGATGCCGCCGCTCACCCCCGAGCCCGGCGACTCTCAGGTGGTCGACACGGCGGCGACGTCCGGAGCCGAGAGCTTCCCCGCGCGGCTGGCGCTCTACAAGTACCTGCGCGGCGTCGCGGTGGGGAACGCCCGGGTCTGCGCCTACCTGACGCCCGCCTACCAGCGAAAGGCGTTCGGCGGGCCCGCCGCGTGCCGCACCGGGTTCGCGCAGGCCCGCGCGAGGCTGCGGCCGCAGGACCTCCTGGCGCTGCGCGGCGTGACCGTACCGCTGTGCGAGCCGGGGCCGGGCCAGGGCGCCTACACGGTCCGCTTCGAGGACCTGGACTGGAAGGCCGAGCCCGCCCGCCCCGGCGGCCTCCTAGCGGCGACCTACACCCTCCGCAAGACCGGCACCTACTGGCAGATCACCGCCTGACCCACCGCGTTGCAGCGTGGTCAGGGGAGGGCGGGCAGGTGGGCGCGCGCCGCGTCGCGGGCCTGCTCGGCCGTCCGGGCCTCGCGCGCCGCCCGTGCCGCCGCGCGGCACTGCTCCAGGGTGTGCCGGGCCAGGGCGGCCCGCACCAGCGGCAGGGACGGGGCGCTCATCGACAGCGACGTCACCCCCAGGCCGACCAGCACGCACGCCAGCGCCGGGTCGGCGGCCGCCTCGCCGCAGACGCCGCACGGGACGCCCGCGCCGGCCGCGGGGGCGACCAGGTCCAGGACGGCGGGCTGCCACGGGTCCTGGAGGCGGGCGAGCCCGCCGACCTGCCGGTCGGCCGCGCACGCGTACTGCGTCAGGTCGTTGGTGCCGATGCTGAAGAACTCCACCTCGCCCGCGACGTCCCGGGCGCGGAGCGCGGCGGCGGGCACCTCGATCATGACGCCGGGATGCTCGATGCCCGCGTCCCGGCACCGCTCCGCGAACCAGGCCGCCTCCCCGGCGTCCGTCACCATCGGCGCCATGACCCGCAGCTCGGCGGTCAGGCCGGCGGCGGCGCGGGCGAGGGCGGCGAGCTGCGCGGACAGCACGTCCGGGTGCCGGAACGACATCCGCACGCCGCGCTCGCCGAGCGCCGGGTTCGGCTCGTCGCCGGGCGCGGGCAGGAACGCGAGCGGCTTGTCGGCGCCGGCGTCGAGCGTCCGGACGACCACGCGGCCCGCCGGGAACGCCTCCAGCACCGTCCGGTACGCCGCCTCCTGCTCCGCGTCGGACGGCGGGGTCGCGCGGTCCAGGAACAGGAACTCGGTGCGGTAGAGGCCGACGCCCTCGGCGCCGTTCGCCAGCGCGCCCTCCAGGTCCTTCGGCCCGCCGATGTTGGCCAGCAGCGGGACCGCGTGCCCGTCCGCGGTGGCGCCCGGCCCGGTGACCTCGGCCAGCGCGGACGCGCGGGCCGCGGCCGCCGCCCGCGCCGCCGCCACGTCCTCGCCGGACGGGTCGAGGCGCACGGTCCCGGCGGCGCCGTCGACGAGGACGCGGGTCCCGTCGGCGAGCGACGCCGCGCCCGGCAGCGCCACGACGGCGGGCACGCCCATCGTCCGGGCGATGATCGCGGTGTGGCTGGTCGGCCCGCCCTCCTCGGTCACGAACGCGACGACCTTCGCCGGGTCGAGGACGGCCGTGTCCGCCGGTGCGAGGTCGCGGGCGACGAGCACGAACGGCTCGTCCGACTCCGGGACGCCCGGCACCGGCAGGCCGAGCAGCCGGGCGACCGCGCGGTCGCGGATGTCGTCCAGGTCGGCGACCCGGGCGGCCAGGTACTCGCCCGCCCCGGCGAGCATCTCCCGGTAGACGCCGAACGCCTCGAACACGGCGCGGGCCGCCGCGACGCCCTCGTCGACCTTGGCGCGGACGCCGTCGGCGAGGCCCGGGTCGCGGGCCATCAGCGCCTGCGCGTCCAGCACGTCCCGGCCGTCGGGGTTGCCGGCCGCCGCGGCGCGCTCCCCGCGCTCCTCCAGGTCGGCGGCGACGGCCTCCAGCGCGGCCAGCGCGGCGTCGCGTTCGGCGGCGGCGTCGCCGCCGTGCCGGTCACCGGCGGGCGGCTCCGGCACGTCCCCGGCGAGCTTCCGCACCGGCCCGGCGCCGACCCCCGGGCTGACCCCCGCGCCCCGCAATACGTCCGGCACCGCTCAGACCCCCTCGGGCTCCGGCGTGGACAGCAGCTTCTGCAGATCGTCGAGCAGCGCGTCGGCGCCCTCGCCGTCGGCGGACAGGACGATCTCCTCCCCGTGCCGGGCGTCCAGGCCGAGCACCGCGAGGATGCTCTTGGCGTTCACCGGGGCGCTGCCGCGCTTGGCCACCGTCACGTCCATCGGGGCCTTGGCCGCGGTCTGGACGAACAGCGCGGCCGGCCGCGCGTGCAGCCCCACCCTGGACTCGATCTTGACGTTGCGCTCGGTCACCGCACACTCCCACTCAGTCCTGTCCCGAGGCCCGGCACCCGCAGGGCCGGACCGGGGACGACGTCCACCTTCTGAAAATCGGCCACCACGTGGTCGGCCCCGGCGAGCGCGCCCGCCGGCTGCGTGGTGATGACGCCCACGCAGGTCATGCCCGCGGACTTCACGGCCGCGACGCCCGCCGGGGCGTCCTCGAACCCGACCGCCTCCGCCGGCGGGACGTCCAGGTCGCGCGCGGCGGCCAGGTACCCCTCCGGATGGGGCTTGCCGGTGACGACGTCCCCGCCGGTCACCACCAGGTCGAGCAGGTCGCGGACGCCCAGCTCGGCCAGCAGCCGCTCGGCGTACGGGCGCTGGCCCGACGTCACCACCGCGAGCGGCACGCCCGCGTCGGCCAGCGCCCGGACGAGGTCGACCGCGCCGGGGACGGGCGCCACCGCCGGCATCCCTGGCAGCCACTCGTAGGACAGCGCCTGCTCGAACAGCTCCTCGACCGTCCGGCCGGGGAACAGGTGCGCGACGTCGCGCAGCACCTCCTGCCCGCGCCGCCCCGCGAACGAGGCGATCAGCGCCTCGTCGTGGACCACCCCGTGCGCGTCGAACAGCCGGGACCACATCACGCGGTTGCGCGGCTCGGTGTCGACGAGGGTGCCGTCGAGGTCGAACACCGCCGCGCCGAGCCCGATCACCGCCATGTGAAGAGCTCGGCCCCCTTCGTCACCTCGCCCGACTCCACCACGTCCGACAGCGCGTCGGCGCCGGCGTCCAGCGCGACGACCGCGCAGACCGGCGAGCGGCCGCCCGCCTCGATCACGGCCGGGTTCCAGCCGACGACCGGCTGCCCGGCCGCGACCTCGTCACCCTCGGCGGCGAGCAGGTCGAACCCCTCGCCCTTCAGCTTGACGGTGTCGATGCCGAGGTGGACGAGGACGCCGTGGCCCTCGGCGTCCACCACGACGTAGGCGTGCGGGTGCAGTTTGACGATCTTTCCGGTGACGGGGGCGATGGCGTGGCCGGGGCCGCGCTCGGGGTCGACCGCCGTGCCCGGGCCGACCATGGCCTGGGCGAAGACCGGGTCCGGGACGCCGGCGAGGCCGACGACCCGGCCGGTGACCGGGGACAGTACTCGGGTCATTGGGGGCCTTCCGGTCAGTCGAGGATGTCCTCGATGTCGCTGGCGATGGTGTCGGCCTCGGTGCCCACGACGACCTGCACGACGGTGCCGCTGCGCATGACGCCGTACGCGCCCGCCTTCTTCAGCGCGGCCTCGTCGACCTTGCCCGCGTCCTCCACCTCGGTGCGCAGCCGGGTCGCGCACGGCTCGATCTCGATGATGTTGTCGGCGCCGCCCAGCGCCGCGATGATGGCCTCGGCCTTGTCCATTGCTCGTCTCTTCTCTGTCGGGGGCGTGTCAGTCGGTCTGGGTGACCTTGTTCAGGCCGCGCGGGACGTCGGGGTCGACGCCCAGCCGGCGGGCCAGGTTCTCGACCAGGATCTGGCCGGGGACGATGAGGCCGAGCGGCGCCACCCATTCGGGCAGGGCGGGGCCGGGCAGCGCGGCCGAGCACGCCGCCGCCAGCTCCGCGCCGCCGCCGACGCCGTAGGCGCGGGCGCCCGCGCCCACGACCCGCTTCGCCAGCGCGACCGTCCCGGACAGCGTCGGGCCGGCGTCGGCCGCGACGAGCAGCGCGGGGGTCTGCGCGTCCACGACGGCGATCGGGCCATGCAGCAGGTCGGCGTAGGACAGGCCCATGGCGTGCAGGTAGCACGCCTCCTTGATCTTCAGCGCCAGCTCCAGCGCGGTGCCGAACGCGATGCCGCGCCCGGACACCACCGCGCCCGGGACCTTCGCCAGCTCCTCGACGATCTCGGGCAGCGCGGGGGACGCCTCGGTCAGCGCGATCATCCGGGCGACCTCGCCGGGAACGCGGCGCAGGTCGCCGGCCGCGACGTCCGCGCCGAGGCCGAGGCCGAGCACCGACAGCGCGGCGAGCTGCGTCGTGTAGGTCTTGGTGGCCGGGACGGCGATCTCGTCGCCCGCGTCGGTGAGCAGCGCGACCTCGGCGGCCTCGGCGAGCGGGGACCCGGCGCCGTTGGTGACGGCGACCGTCCGGGCGCCGCAGTCCCGCGCCCAGTCGAGGGTCTCGACGATCTCCTCGGTCTTGCCGGACTGGCTGATCGCGACGGCCAGCACGCCGTCCAGGTCGAGCCGGCGCCGGTAGGTCGTGGCGATGGACGGGGCGGCGAGGGTGGCCAGCCGGCCGGCGTGCGCCTCCACCAGGTAGCGCCCGTACACCGCCGCGTTGTCGGACGAGCCGCGCGCGATGAACAGCACCTGCCGGGTCCCCCGCGCGAGCGCCGCGATGTCGGCGGTGCGCGGGAGGAGCGCGTCGATGGTCCGGCGCAGCGCGTCCGGCTGCTCACCGATCTCGGCGCGCATCTGACTGGTCATGATCTCCCTCCGAAGACTTTCTGCCCGTTGACCCACGTGGTACGCGCCCGGTGGTCCGGCCCGAGCCAGACGAGGTCGGCGGCGGCGCCGGGCGCGATACGGCCGAGGTCGGAACGTCCGATGAGGTCGGCCGGAACCCGGGTGGCGGCGTCGACCGCGGCGGCCGGGTCGAGGCCGAGGCCGATCGCGTTGCCGACCGCCTCGTCCAGCCGGAGGCCGGAGCCCGCGATCGTGCCGTCGGCGCGCAGCGGCGGGCCCTCCGCGGGCATCGTGATCGGCTCGCCGCCGAGGTCGTAGGTGCCGGGCGGCATCCCGGCGGACGCGGCGGCGTCGGTGACGAGGACGACCCGTCCCGGCGCGGCGCGGAACACCAGCCGCGCCACCTTGGCCGCGACGTGGTGCAGGTCGAGGATGAGGCCGGGGTGCAGCCGGTCGTCGATGAGCGCCTGCACGGCGACGCCCGGATCGCGGTGACCGACCCCGGTCTGCGCGTTGAAGATGTGCGTGACCATGCGGGCGCCGGCGTCGGCCGCGGCCTCGGCCTGGTCGGCGGTGGCGTCGCTGTGGCCGACGCTGACCAGGACGCCGGCGGCGGTCAGGGCGCGGATCGCCGCCAGGGCGCCGTCGCGTTCGGGCGCGAGGGTCACGAGCTTGACCAGGCCGGTCTCCAGCAGCGTCTTGATCGCGCCGGGCTCCGGGTCGGTGAGGTGCGCGGCGTTGTGCGCGCCCTTCCGCCTCTCCGACAGGAACGGGCCTTCGAGGTGGACGCCGAGGACGCGCGTCCCGGCCGGCAGGCGCGGCAGGAGGTCGCGGGTGCGGCGCAGCGCGGCGGCCTGGGCCTCGACCGGCGCGGTGATGAACGTGGGCAGGAACGCGGTCACGCCCGTCTCGGGGAGGCGGGAGGCGACGGTGCGCCAGCCGGCCTCGCCGGCGTCCACCATGTCGTGGCCGAAGAAGCCGTTGACCTGGAGGTCGATCAGACCGGGAGCGAGCAGGCCGTCCGGGAGGTCGACGTCGGGTTCACCGGCCGGACGCCCCTCGCCGGCCTCCGCGATGACCCCGTCCCGCACCCGGACGTATCCCGGGGAGACGACGCGGGTAGGAGTGCCCGCGGGGGTGATGATCAAGCGGTCGGCCGTGATCAGTAGTGATGCCATGGTGCGCGCTCTCTGTGACGCGATCGATCGCGGGTCGTTCCTCCGGATTCGACTGGTCTAGTCCGGACTAGACCAGTACGCACCATACTCCACGATTCGGAGGGAGATGAAGATGCGGGGCGAAACTCGTCCGCCGCCGGATCCCTCGCGCGCGAGGGTCGTTCACCGCGCGCACCGCGGCGGTCGCCGGACGCGGTCAGGCCGGCGGAACCGAACCGGACGCCGCGTCCGCAAGGACGTCCTGACCTGCGGATTCTCCAATCTTGGCGGGGCGATCCCGTGACCGGGTCGTTATGAATTCGTGCATTGACAGGCCTTTCGATCCTGTGGTCTAGTCCGGCCTAGACCAGTCCGAACCTAACCGAATATCGTCGAACCACCGTCCGTCCCCAACATCCGCCCGAACATGGCGAACCCCGTCGATCCGGCCCCCGGCCATCGAGGACCCCCGTGACCACCATCGATCCGCACAGTCCCGTACCGAAGTACTTCCAGCTGCGCGCCATCCTTCTCGACCTCATCGAGAGCGCGGAACTGCCCGTCGACGCCCCGATCCCCTCGGAGCGCGAGCTGTGCGTCCGGTACGAGCTGTCCCGCATGACCGTCCGGCAGGGCGTCGACCAGCTCGTCTCCGAGGGGCGGCTCTACCGCGTCCCGGGGAAGGGCACGTTCGTCGCCCGTCCCAAGATCGAGATGCCGCTGCGGCTCGTCTCCTTCACCGAGGACATGCTGGCCCGCGGGCTGCGGCCGGGGGCGATCGACCTCGACCGCCGGACGGTCCCGGCCGACGCGCGGCTCGCCCGGATCTTCGGCGTCGAACCCGGCACCGACATCCACGTCATCGAACGCCTGCGCACCGCCGACGGGGAGCCCATGGCCCTGGAGCGCGCGCACATCCTGGCCTCCCTCGCCCCCGACCTGCTCGACCGCCGGCTCGCCGACCGCTCCCTGTACGGCGTCCTCGAAGCGGTGTACGGGCTGGTCTTCGACGCGGGCGACCAGACCATCGACGCCAGCCTGGCCGACGCCGCCGACGCCAGGCACCTGCAGATCCCCCGCGGCAGCGCCGTGCTGCTCCTGCAACGCCGCTCGTACACCGGAGGTGTGTGCGCCGAGCTGGGCGTGTCGACCTACAGGGCGGACCGCTACCAGATCCACACGGCCCTCGGAAACCCCCCGCCGCACTCCTGAAACCCCTGAGGAGGAACCTCGCGATGACCGCGACAACCGTGGACTCCGCACCACGCCGAAGGTCGAGCGCCCTCGCGGTGCTGCAGCGGATCGGCCGCAGCCTCATGCTGCCGATCGCCGTCCTGCCCGCCGCCGCCCTCCTGCTGCGCTTCGGCCAGCCCGACATGCTCGGCGCCGACGGACTCGGCTGGGACCGCGTCGCCGAGATCGTCGGCGAGGCCGGCAACGCACTGTTCGCCGCCCTGCCCCTGCTGTTCGCCGTCGGCGTGGCGATCGGTTTCGCCAAGAAGTCCGACGGCTCCACCGCGCTCGCCGCCGTGGTCGGCTACCTGGTCTTCGACCGAGTCTCCAAGATCATGTTCTCGCACACCGAGGAGCTCAAGGGCAACGTCCTCATCACCAAGGTGGCGGACGGCGCGCAGGCGCAGGTCATCGACTGGGGCGCGAAGAACCCGACGGACGTCCTCGGCGGCATCCTGATGGGCGTCATCGCCGCGCTGCTGTACCAGCGCTACTACCGGATCAAGCTGCCGACCTGGCTGGCCTTCTTCGGCGGACGCCGGTTCGTGCCGATCATCACCGCCGTCGCCGGCCTCGCGCTCGGCATCGTGATCGGCTTCATCTGGCCCTACTTCGGCCAGTGGCTCACCGACTTCGGCGAGTGGATCACCGGGGCGGGCGCCGCCGGCGCCGGAATCTACGGCGTCATCAACCGCCTGCTGCTGCCCTTCGGCCTCCATCACATCCCGAACTCGCTCATCTGGTTCGTGTTCGGCGACTACAACACCTCGGACGGCGTCGTCCACGGCGAGATCAACCGCTACCTGGCCGGCGACCCCAACGCCGGCGGCTTCCTCGCCGGGTTCTTCCCCGTGCTCATGTTCGGCCTGCCCGGCGCCGCGCTCGCCATCTGGCACGCCGCGCCCAAGCACCGGCGCCCCGCGGTCGGCGGCATCATGATCTCCGCCGCGCTCACCGCGTTCGTCACCGGCGTCACCGAGCCGATCGAGTTCGCGTTCATGTTCGTCGCGCCCGTCCTGTACGGCGTGCACGTCGTCCTCACCGGCATCTCGATGGCCGTCCTGGAGGCGGCCGGCGCCAAGCTCGGCTTCGGCTTCTCCGCCGGGCTCATCGACCTGCTGCTGAACGCCCGCAAGGAGAACACCTCGGGGCTCGTGCTCATCCTCGGCATGGGCGTCCTGTACTTCTTCCTCTACTACTTCATCTTCAGATTCCTGATCACGAAGTTCGACTTCGCGACCCCGGGCCGGGAGCCCGAGGGCGAGGAGTCGACCGCCGCCGACCCGGCCGCCAGCCCGGAACTGGCCGGCGGCGAGAAGAAGAAGCGGGGACGCAAGGACACCGGCGAACCCCAGGAGGCACCCGCCGGCGGCTGACCCTCCCCGGGGCGCCGCGACTCCCCTCACCCTCGTCGCGGCGCTCCACGGGCCGGCGGCCCACCGGCCCGGCTCCCGAGGTCCCGGACTCCCCGCACCCCGTCCGGGACCCGCTCCCAAGAGGCGGCGGGACGCCCACCGGCGTCCCGCCGCCTCTCCTTTCGCCTCCGGCCGTGCGTTCCGCGTTACGGCGGAGGCCGGACATGGCCAGGACGTATTTTCCGGGGCTTCCGCGACTCCTGTCTTCAAACGAGCCAGGAGGTTCTCATGCGTCGACGTTCAGGCGAGTCCGCGGTCCGGATCGTCCGGTACCGTCCGCCGGCCACCGAGGGGGCGCTCGCGCTCCGGCCGGTGACGGTACCGGTGCGGGGGCCTGGGCTGCGCGTCGTACGGCCAGGGGACGGGATGGGGGCCGAGGTGCGGGCGGTCGCCGACGCGGCCGTGCGGCTCATTGTGGAGGTGCTGGCGGGGACGCGGCCGGTCCATCAGCTGTCGCTCGTCGCCGTCCCGGCGGTGTGCCGCGAAGTGGCCTCGCACGGGAGCACGGGGGTGCGCGGCAACCGGGTCGTTCCGCCGAAGGTGCTGTCCAGCAGGGTGCAGCGGCCCTCCCCGGCGGTGGCGGAGGCGGTCGCCGTGGTCGTCGTGGCCGGACGCGTCCACGCGCTGGCGCTGCGGCTCGCGCACACGCGCGGGCGGTGGCGCTGCACGGCCCTGGAGACGACCGCCCCCTGACACGGCGAAGCGGCCTCCCGGACGTCCGGGAGGCCGCTTCGCGCGGGCCCTACTTGTTCTTGTTGCGCGGGTCGCCGTGGCAGCGCTTGAACTTCTTGCCCGAGCCGCACGGGCACGGGTCGTTGCGGTTCACGCCCGCGTACTCGTCGTCGGTCTCCTCGCTGTGCAGCTCGACGCCGCCCTCACCGTCCACGGTGGGCGCCGAGTACTCCAGCTTCTTCGGACGGGACGGCTTCTCCAGCCCCTTCGCCTTGATGGCGGGGGCCTCGTCGGCCTCCTCCACGTCGTCGGCGGGGACGGTGTCCTCCTCCGCGCCGGCGGCGGGGGCGGACTTGGCGACCGAGACGGGCGCGGCGCCGACCGCCGGGGCCTCCGGCTGCTCCTCCACCTCGACCTCGAGGTTGAACAGGTAGCCGACCGACTCCTCCTTGATGCCGTCGAGCATCGCGTTGAACATGTCGTAGCCCTCGCGCTGGTACTCGACCAGCGGGTCGCGCTGCGCCATGGCCCGCAGGCCGATGCCCTCCTGGAGGTAGTCCATCTCGTAGAGGTGCTCGCGCCACTTGCGGTCGAGCACCGAGAGGATGACGCGGCGCTCCAGCTCGCGCATGACCTCCGCGCCGAGCTCCTCCTCGCGCTTGTCGTAGGCCGCCTGGGCGTCCTCGCGGATCTTCTCGGCGAGGGTCTCGGCGTCCAGGCCGGAGATGTCGCCGCCGACCTCCTCGACCAGCTCGTCCACCGTCAGCGAGACGGGGTAGAGCTGCTTGAACGCCTTCCACAGCTTGTCGAGGTCCCACTCCTCGGCGAAGCCCTCGCCGGTGGCGCCCGCGACGTAGCCCCCGACGACCTCGTCGATCATGCCGCGGATCTGCTCGTGCAGGTCCTGGCCCTCCAGCACCTTGCGGCGCTCGGCGTAGATGACCTTGCGCTGCCGGTTCAGGACCTCGTCGTACTTCAAGACGTTCTTGCGCATCTCGAAGTTCTGCTGCTCGACCTGGCTCTGCGCCGACTTGATCGCGTTACTGACGATCTTGGACTCGATCGGCACGTCGTCCGGGATGTTCAGCCGGGTCATGATCGACTCGACGCGGGCCGAGTTGAACAGCCGCATCAGGTCGTCCTCCAGCGACAGGTAGAACCGGGACTCGCCCGGGTCGCCCTGCCGGCCGGACCGTCCGCGCAGCTGGTTGTCGATGCGCCGCGACTCGTGCCGCTCCGTCGCGAGGACGTACAGGCCGCCGACCTCGACGACCTCCTCGTGCTCGCCCTTCACGGCCTCCTTGGCCTTCTCGAGGGCCTCCGGCCAGGCCGCCTCGTACTCCTCGGCGTTCTCCAGCGGGTTCAGGCCGCGCTGGTGCAGCTCCAGGTCGGCGCGGAAGTCGGGGTTGCCGCCGAGCATGATGTCGGTGCCGCGGCCCGCCATGTTCGTCGCGACGGTGACGCCGCCCTTGCGGCCCGCCTCCGCGACGATCGCCGACTCCTGCTCGTGGTGCTTGGCGTTCAGCACCTGGTGCGGGATGCCGCGCCGCTTGAGCATCTTGCTCAGCTTCTCGGACTTCTCCACCGACGTGGTACCGACCAGGACCGGCTGGCCCTTCTCGTGCCGCTCGGCGATGTCGTCGACGACGGCCTCGAACTTGGCCTGCTCGGTCTTGTAGACGACGTCCGCGACGTCATCGCGGATCATCGGCTTGTTCGTCGGGATCGGCACGACGCCGATCTTGTAGGTCTTGTTGAACTCCGCCGCCTCGGTCTCGGCGGTGCCGGTCATCCCGGACAGCTTGCCGTAGAGGCGGAAGTAGTTCTGCAGGGTGATCGTGGCGAGCGTCTGGTTCTCGTCCTTGATCGCCACGCCCTCTTTGGCCTCGATGGCCTGGTGCATGCCCTCGTTGTAGCGGCGGCCGTGCAGGATGCGGCCGGTGAACTCGTCGACGATCAGGACCTCGCCGTTCATGACGACGTAGTCCTTGTCGCGCTTGTACAGCTCCTTGGCCTTCAGCGCGTTGTTGAGGAAGCTCACCAGCGGCGTGTTCACCGAGTCGTACAGGTTGTCGATGCCGAGCCAGTCCTCGACCTTCTCGACGCCGGACTCGGTGATGCCGACCGTGCGCTTCTTCTCGTTCACCTCGTAGTCGCCGGGGCCGTACTCGTCGACCTGGCCGGCCGTGCTGACCAGCTCGGCGCGCTTCAGCCGCGGGACGATCTTGGCGAACTCCGAGTACCACTTGGAGTTCTGCTCGGCCGGACCGGAGATGATCAGCGGCGTCCGGGCCTCGTCGATGAGGATCGAGTCGACCTCGTCCACGATCGCGAAGTTGTGGCCGCGCTGGACGCACTCCTCCAGGCTCCACGCCATGTTGTCGCGCAGGTAGTCGAACCCGAACTCGTTGTTCGTCCCGTAGGTGATGTCGCAGTTGTAGGCCGCGCGGCGCTCGTCCGGGGTCATCTGCGGGAGGATGACGCCGACCTCGAGACCGAGGAACTGGTGGACGCGCCCCATCCACTCGGCGTCGCGCTTGGCCAGGTAGTCGTTCACCGTGACCACGTGGACGCCGTCGCCGGACAGCGCGTTCAGGTAGGCGGGGAGCACGCAGGTCAGGGTCTTGCCCTCACCCGTCTTCATCTCGGCGATGTTCCCGAGATGCAGCGCGGCGCCGCCCATCACCTGGACGTCGTAGTGGCGCTGGCCGAGGACGCGTTTCGCGGCCTCGCGCGCCGTGGCGAACGCCTCGGGCAGCAGCTCGTCCAGGGACTCGCCGTCGGCGATGCGCTCCCGGTACTTGTCGGTCAGCTCGCGCAACTCGGCGTCGCTCATCTCGAGGAAGTCCTCCTCGATCGAGTTGACCTGATCCGCGAGCTTCTTGAGCTTGCGCAGGGTTCTTCCCTCGCCCGCACGAAGGATCTTGTCGATGACTGGCGGCACTCTCGAAGGCTCCTTGCAGATCGTGGTTCACCGCTCAGGGCGGCACGCACACCACACGTACGATGCCATCGTAGGCGAGACCCAGAATGGTCTAGGTCACTCCACAGCGCAATCCACAGCGGCTTCCGTTTGATTTTCCGGGTCCCGGAGAGGATCTTTCACACCTCACGGGAGGGAGTCCAGATGTCTTCAGAGGGTTCACACGCCGGCCGCCCGAGCTCCTGGGTCGCCGTCGCCGTCATCTTCGTCGGCTTCGTCGTCGGCGGCGTCGCGCTCTGCCTCGGCCCCCTGTGGGTCATGGTGTGGGTCGGCGCCGGCATCATCGTCGCCGGCCTGCTGGTCAGCTGGATGGTGCACCTGTTCGCCGACGTCGTCGTGGACGCGCCCCGCGTGATCCCCGAGATCGTCGACTACTCCCTGTTCGGCGCCCGCTCGTCCAAGCGGCGCGGCGGCGACGCGGGCGAGGTCCTCGACCGGCCCATCTCCACCGACACCCAGGAATCCCCCCACGGCTGACCGTCCCCCGGGAAGTGGCCGCCCCTGCCGGGTCGGCCACTTCGCGTATACAGGCAAAAACAACCAGCCCCCAACCCTCATTCCGGGCCGTACCGTACTGCCCGGAATGAGGGTGGTGGTCAGGTTGGCGCAGCCGCGCTCAGGGCGGATTCGATGAGGGCCGCGGGAAGGGCGGTGCGCTCCACTCGGACGTCGTCGCAGCCGACCCAGGCGGCGGCGCGCCAGAGGGCGGTGGCGAGGGCCGCGGCCGAGGTCTCCGTGCGCGCCGCGGTGCGGATGGCCCGAGGTTCCAGCGACGCCTGGCGCGCGATGAGGGTGCGGCCTTCGCGGGCGGGGTCGACCCGTCCGATGAGGCGGCCCCCGGCGAGCAGCGGCATCGCGAAGTACCCGTGGACGCGCTTGCCCTTCGGGACGTACGCCTCCAGGCGGTGGTCGAAGCCGAAGACGCGGGACGCGCGGGCGCGGTCCCAGACGAGGGAGTCGAACGGCGAGAGCAGGGTGGTGGCGTGCCTGCCCCGGGGCGGCACCTCCAGCGCGGCGGGGTCGGCCCAGGCGCGCTGGGACCATCCGGCGACCCGCGCCGGGACCAGCCCGGTCGCCTCGATCACGCGGTCGACCTGGTCCTGCTTAATCCGGTAGTAGTCGGCGAGGTCGCCGCGGGTCGCCACGCCGAGCGCGCGTCCGGCGCGGGCCGTCAGCGCGGTCAGGCAGGCGTCGTCGTCCAGGTCCCGCGCGAGCAGCCCGGACGGGACGGCCCGCTCCGCCAGGTCGTAGACCCGGCGCCAGCCGACCCGCTCGACGCAGACGACCTCGCCGATGTCCAGCAGCCACTCGATGCCGATCTTGTGGTCGCTCCAGTCCCACCACTCGGCGCTCGCCTTGGCGCCGCCGAGCTCCTTGGTGGTGAGCGGGCCGTCGGCCTTCAGGCGCGCGCGGATCTGGTCGCAGACGCCCTCGGGCACCTTGTGCCAGCGCCAGCCGCGGCGCAGGTACGCGCGCCGCCGGAACGCGAACAGCGGCCAGTCGGCCATGGGGATCACGGACGCGGCGTGCGCCCAGTACTCGAACGCACCGCCGTTGGGGCCTCCGCGGGCTTGCCGGGAGCCGTCGCCCCAGTAGGCGGCCTCGATGTCGCCGCGCTTCACCGGGCCCAGGCGGGCGTAGGGCACCAGCTCGTGGGACCGCGCCAGGACCGAGATCGTGTCGAGCTGGACGGCGCCGAGCCGCTCCAGCATCGCGGGGACCCCGCCCCTCGGACGCGCCCCCAGGAACCCCTGCGCGCGCAACTGGAGCCGCCGCGCCTCGTCCGCGCCGAGCTCGACCTCGCCGAACGTACCTGCATCCACCACGCCCGCGATGCTACGACACGACACCGACAAAACCGGATTACCGGTCTCCCCCGCCCCGGGCGATCAGCGGACGGGACGGGGCCGGCGGCCGGTCAGGTGATCTCCAGGAGCTTCTCCCGGACGGCGTAGACGACGGCCTCCATCCGGGAGTGGAGCTGGAGCTTCTCCAGGATGTTGCGGACGTGGTTCTTCACCGTGTTCTCGGAGATGAACAGCTCGCGGGCGATCTCCCGGTTGCCGAGGCCGCGGGCGACGAGCCGCAGCACCTCCATCTCGCGCTCGGTGAGGCGCGGCGCGGGCACCTGCTGGGTGCGCTCCTCGCTGTGCTTGGCCAGCGCGGCGAACTCGGTGATGAGCTTGGACGCCATCGACGGGCTGATCAGCGACTGGCCGCCGTGCACGGCGCGGACGGCCTGCGGGACCTCGTCGATGGAGATCTCCTTGAGCAGGTAGCCGCTGGCCCCCGCCTTGATCGCCTCGAAGAGGTCCTCCTCCTCGTCGCTGATGGTCAGCATGACGATCTTCGCGCTGGGCGCGGCGTCCTTGATGGCGGTGCACGCCTCGATGCCGCTGCGGCGCGGCATCCGGATGTCCATCAGGACGACGTCGGGCAGCAGGTCGCCGGCCATCTCGACCGCCTCGTGGCCGTCGCCGCCCTCGCCGATGACCTCGATGTCCTCCTCGCCTTGGAGGACCATCTCCAGGCCCCTGCGGAACAGCGCGTGGTCGTCGACGATGAGCACGCGGATGGGATCGGCCGCGTCGGCCGACCGCGCCGCGTCGCGGCCGGCGGAGGAGGCGTCGGCGCCGGCCTGACGGGGCACCGCCGCGGCGTCGCGAGTCTCGGGATTCTCGCTCACCAGAGTCGCGGCGTGGAGGAGACGCCGCTTCCCCCCTTCACTGTTCAGCGATCTGGAATTACCGGAGGGTTGTCGCCCATCGGGTCGTCCTCGGGAACTTACGGGGTCCGGGGACGAACCCTGGGGATTTCGAGCCGGGGTGTCTCCCGTTCGACCGCCGCGCGCCCCGGGAAGTTCCCGGGACGCGCCGCGTCCGTGGATCGGCTGATGCGCCTATTCAGATCATGACATGGTTCCGGCGGTGACGTGGCGCGTCCGCCGCATCACCGAGATGGAGGGGCTCACTCTTCGACAAGCCTGATGACTCCGTAGTCCCAGCCTCTTCTCCGGTATACGACCGAGGGGTGCCCGGTGGCCTTGTCGCGGTACAGGAAGAAGTCGTGGCCGACGAGCTCCATCTCGAAGAGGGCCTGCTCGATGCCCATCGGCTCGGCCTGGTGGAATTTCTCGCGGACGATGAGGGGGCCGTCGCCGTCCATGGGGATCGGCACGAGGCTCTCGTCCTGGGCGACGGCTTCGGTCTCCACCTCCGCCTGCTTCGCAGGGGTCCGCGCCGGTTCGGGGACGGTTTCGGGCAGCGTCTCGGGGAGCGTCTCCATCGTCGCGAGCTTGGCGCGGCCCTTGCCGTGGCTCTTGCCCTGGTTCTTGAGGCCGTGGTCCTTGCGCCGTTCGGAGTCGCGCCGGAGCCGGGACTCCAGCTTGTCGAGCGCGAGGTCGAGGGCGCCGTAGCGGTCGTCGGCGGCGGCCTCGGCCCGGATCACCGGGCCGCGGGAGCGGATCGTCAGCTCCACCCGTTCGCGCTGGTCGGCCTGCCGTGGGTTTCGTTCCTCGGACACCTCCACATCCACGCGGATGACCTTCTGGTCAAGCCGTTCGATCTTCGCCAGTTTGCTGTCGACGTGCCGGCGGAACCTGTCGTTGACCTCGGTGTGCCGGCCCCTCACGGTGATGTCCACGCGGGACCCCCCTTCTCCCGGTTGAGCTTGTCGCCCGGCCGGGACCCCTGACAGTCCCGGACGGGCACCACAGGACGGTGGGTCGCACCCGCCCGGCCGACCTGGTCTTCGTCCCCACATCCGCCTGCTGAGGGGCTCGCGGCGCTCTCGCCACTACTGCCCTTCTCCCGGTTCGGGGGATGTCGGATCCCCCGATGGGGCAGGACTTACCTCTAAGGCGCACCGTGATCGGTCGACGAGAAGTCGCCTTACGTGGGCCGTTTCGCCTGCGCCTGGCATCGGCTAGCCGGATCGTCTGCCGTGCTCCTGACGAGCACTGCGATCCGACGCAACCACGGACCCGGGCGGGTGCCATGTCAGGAACGCTAACCCCTTACGCGACGAATGTCAGGAGGGTGGACGGAGGAAAAACTCACGGACCGTCATCGCCGACTGCCGCAGCGGCTCTTCCGGCCGTCCCCAGGAGCCCCATCACCAGCCGTGAACCCCTGCGCGCCCGGCGTTCCCGATGCTCGCCCTTCGCCCAGGTCAGCTATGCCGACCCTCAGGTCAGTGTCAAAAATCTCTCCCCCCTTCATGACGCGGTGTGACTTGAACCACCCCGGACACCCCACCAAGCCGGGACAAGCCGGACACTTCCCGGCTACTCCATGTAGCTAACCGCCTCTCGTTCGAAGAAAAGTGAAGAATGTCACCATTGCCCAACTTCCCCACCCGGGTGGGACGGGCGGGGCGGCGGGTCACCGGGGGTGGCGGCGCGGGGTGGCGGCGATGGCGGCCGTCGCGGTCACGTCCGCGCCGGCCGCGCGGAGGGCCCGTGCCGCCTCGGCCAGGGAGGCGCCCGTCGTGACGACGTCGTCGACGAGCACGACCCGGCGCCCGGCGACGCAGGCCCGCGCCTCGACGGCGCCGCGCACGTTCGCCGCGCGCTGCACGGCCGTCAGCCCTGCCTGGTCGGCGACTCGCCCGCGCTGCCGCAGGACGTCCGCCATGGTCACCGGCACGCCGTCCGCGCGCAGCCGCCGCACCGCGACCTCGGCCACGCCCCGCGTGGGGTCGTACCCGCGCCGCCGAACGGCTCTCCGCCCCGAGGGAACCCACACCATCACCGGAGGCGCCCGGACGTCCGCACCGGCGGCCGGGGGCAGGGCGGCTCGCACGGCCGTCGCCAGGGCTTCGCCCAAGGGCGCGGCGAGGGCCGTCCGGCCGCGTTCCTTGTAGGCCGCCAGGATCGCGCGGAGGGGCCCTTCGTAGGCGGCGACCGTCCATGGAGGAGGGAGACCGGCCGGCGCGGGCCTGGCGGGCCGCGCAGGCGCGCGCAGGGGCCTCGCGCAGGCGTCGCAGAGCAGCACGGGCTCCTGCCCGCACCCCGCGCACCGCGCGGGCAGAAGCAGGTCGATCACATCGTCGAGAAGCCCCATGCCTCCGACGATGCCGCCCCGCGCCGCCGCCGGTCCCGCACTCCCGCGACTGTGGACGACCCCGGGTCAGCGGGGGTAGTCGGGGTCCTTAGCGGGGGTCGGGCAGATCCAGGGGCTGTAGGAGTTGGTGGGGGTGCGCTGGCGGCAGATCTGGTCCTTGCCGGACGAGCGGGTGCCGATGAGGATCGGGGCGCCGGGCGCGGCGGCGATCGTGCGGGGCTCGCCGAGGGAGCCGACGCCCAGGGACGTGATGGCGCTGCCGCTGATCGGCATCAGGAACGGGAGGGTCTGCGAGTCGCGCTTGGCGCGGCCGAGGACGGCGAAGGTGTTGTAGTCGCGCCAGGCGAGGTCGACGGCGTCCTGGAGCTCGGAGCTCACCGGCAGGAAGGAGCCGACGTCGAGGGAGCCGTCGGGGTCGTGGGCGATGCGGCCGAGCTGCACCTGGGGGCGGCCGTCGATGCGGGCGATGACGGCGGCGCGGACGCCGTCGCGGGCGACGCGGAAGGCGAGCACCTCGCGGCCGCCGAGGCCCCAGTGGGCGGCGCGGACGGCGCCCTTGCCGGGGCGGCGCACCCACAGCCACGACTCGTCCTTCTTGCTCTCCACGATCCACAGGGTGCCGTCGCGGCTCCAGGACGGGGCCGTGAAGCGGGCGCCCTCGTGCGCGGTGAGCAGGACGCGGGGGGCGGGCGAACCGGTGACGGGCGCGGCGACGAGGACCTGGGTGCCGTCGGCGCTGAGGCCGGCGAACTCCTGGTAGCCGGGGGAGACGGCGGGACGCGAGAGGCGCCCGGCGGGGCCGGTGACGACGGGCTGGGCGCGGTCGCCCTCCAAGGTGCCGAGGAAGCCGGACGGGCCGACGACGTAGGCGTTCTGGTGGGCGCCATCGTGCGGCGACTGGCCGTCGGGCGAGTTCTCCTCCCACCCGTTCATGGGCTGGGTGGCGTCCATGCCGTCGGGGGCGACGGTCTCCCCGTCGATCCGCAGCCGCCACTGCTTGATCTCCGACAGCTGCCGCATCGTCCAGCTGAGCTGGGCCGACATCCGCTCGATGTCGCCGCCGCGCGCCTCCTTGGTCAGGTCGACGGTCGCGATCTCCTTGTCGACCTGGACGGTGCGGCGCAGCCGGGTGCCCTTGGGGAAGGCGCTGTCGACGGCGCCGGCGAGCCAGGACGTCGGCCCGGTGAGCAGGGCCTGGACGAGCTGGGTCGGCAGCGACTGCCGGTTCGCGACCGGGAGGAAGATCCCGTTGGGGACGAGGGTGTGCCGGTCGGGCGCGAAGAAGAACAGGTTGACGGTGCGCATGGCGCGCTCGACGTCGTCCTTGGTGAGCAGGAGGCCGGACTTCTCGTCGCCGGGCAGGCCGGTGATGCGCCAGACGCCCTGCGGGGTCTTGGCGAGCTGGAAGGCGGCGTCGAGGCTCTTCGGGGACGCCGTGTACTGCCCGTCGGCGGTGATCGTGCCGAGTTCCTCCCCGGTGATCCGGACGGTGGCCTGGTTCCCGGACGCCTTGATCACGTGCGGGTCGGTGACGCGGCTCGCGAGGACGGTCACGAAGGGCCGCAGCCCGGGGTTCCAGGACGTCTGGCCGCTCAGGTACATCTTGGCGACCTTGTGGCCGTCGTCGAAGCTGGCGGACGCGGCGAGGAACCCGGAGACGATCTCGGCGGGCCCCCAGTCGGGCCGCGGTTTGACGGGGATGAGCCGGACGTAGGGGTCGTCGACGCGTTCGGCGCGTTCGGCGGGCCTGCCGCTGATGACCTGCCCGCCGCTCGGCACGCTCGCGCAGCCGGCGCCGCCGAGGACGAGCACGGCGAGCGTCAGCAGGCCGGCGACCCGGTGGGCGCAGGGGCTCATTCGCCTGCCTCCAGCTCCGCGAAGAGCAGGCGGGCGTCGCCGGCCCCGGGCGGGACGAGCGGAAGCGGCGAGCCGCGCAGTTCGGCGCCGGCGACGCGGGGCAGCGACAGCCGGAACTGGGAGCCCGCGCCGGGTTCGCCCCACGCCTGCAGCCAGCCGCCGTGGAGCTGCGCGTCCTCGCGGGAGATCGACAGGCCGAGCCCGGTGCCGCCGGTGGTGCGGGCGCGGGCGGGGTCGGCGCGCCAGAAGCGGTCGAAGACCATCTGCCCCTCCCCGGGTTTGAGGCCGACGCCGTGGTCGCGGACGGCGACGGCGACGGCGTCGCGGTCGGCGGCGACGGAGATGACGATGTCCTCGCCCTCGCCGTGCTCGACGGCGTTCACGAGGAGGTTGCGCAGGATGCGCTCGACGCGCCTGCGGTCGACCTCGGCCATGCACGGTTCGCCGGGAAGCTGCAGGACGACCTTGCTCCCCTTCCGCTCGGCGAGCCCCTGGATGTCGCCGACGACACGCAGGACGAGGTCGCGCATGTCGAGGGACTCGGCGTCCAGCGTCGCGGCGCCCGCGTCGTGCCGGCTGATCTCCAGCAGGTCGGCGAGCAGCGACTCGAACCGCTCCAACTGGCTCTGCAGCAGTTCGGCGGACCGTCCGACGGCGGGGTCGTCGAAGGTGTCCCGGTACTCGTAGAGCATGTCCGCGGCGATCCTGATGGTGGTCAGGGGCGTGCGCAGCTCGTGCGAGACGTCGGAGACGAACTGCCGCTGCACCTGGGACAGGTCCTCCAGTTCGCCGATCTTCTCCTGGAGGTTGGCGGCCATGTCGTTGAAGGAGCGGGCGAGGCGGGCCAGGTCGTCCTCACCGCGGACCCTCATGCGCTCTTCGAGGCGCCCCGCGGCGAGTCTCTGCGCGCCTTGGGCGGCGAGCCGCACCGGTATGACGACCTGCCGCGTGACGAGCGAGGCGATGGCGGCCAGGAGCAGCACCAGGACGATGCCCACCCCGGCCAGCGAGCGGCTCACGTTCGTGAGCGTCTGCTGCTCCTGCGTCAGCGGGAACAGGTAGTACAGCTCGAACTGCCCGGTCCGGCCGCCGACGATGAGGCCGCGTTCGTCGGGCCTGCCCCCGAGGTAGGAGAGCCTGCCGTAGGTGTAGGCGGGCGATCCGGCGGGGGCGCTCTTCAGTTCCTCGCGGAGCCGCTTCGGGACGCTCTCGGGCCGCAGCTCGTTGGTCGTGTACCCGTCGAAGTACTGCTCGTTGGTGTCGCGGATGTAGACCTCGTAGAGCCCGGACGGGCCGCTGCGCGACTTGAGGCGGTCGATGGTGGAGTTGAGCCTGCTGCCGTCCCCGGCGGAGTTGCCGAGGTCGCGCTGGACCTGGGCCAGGCCGTCGTCCAGCTGGAGGCGGGCCGCCTTGACCTTGCCGTCCATGAGCGCGGACGACACCTGCTGCATCAGGAACGCGCCGAGGATCGCCACGACGATCGCCGAGATGAACAGCGTGGACGTGACGACGCGGACCTGGATGGAGCGGCGCCAGCGCAGGTAGGCGGAGCCGACGGCGCCGGCGAGGAAGCGCCGCGCCGTCCCCAGGCCGCGCCGCACGAAGCGCGTGGCCCTCCTCATGTCCGCGTTCACGGGGGGTCCGCGGGAATCAGGCCGGCCCGGCCTTGTAACCGACCCCGCGCACGGTGACGACGATCTCGGGGCGCTCCGGGTCCTTCTCGATCTTGGCGCGAAGCCGCTGGACGTGCACGTTGACGAGCCGGGTGTCGGCGGCGTGGCGGTAGCCCCACACCTGCTCCAGCAGCACCTCGCGGGTGAACACCTGGCGGGGCTTGCGGGCGAGGGCGACGAGCAGGTCGAACTCCAGCGGCGTGAGCGGGATGTGCCGGTCGCCGCGCTTCACCGAGTGCCCGGCGACGTCGATGGCGATGTCGCCGATCTGCAGGGTCTCGGGCGCGGGCTCGTCGGTGCGGCGCAGCCGGGCGCGGACGCGCGCGACGAGCTCCTTGGGCTTGAACGGCTTGACGATGTAGTCGTCGGCGCCCGACTCCAGGCCGAGGACGACGTCCACGGTGTCGCTCTTGGCCGTCAGCATGACGATCGGCACCCCGGACTCGGCGCGGATCTGCCGGCAGACGTCGATGCCGTCGGCCCCCGGCAGCATCAGGTCGAGCAGCACGAGGTCGGGCCGGGTCTCCCGGAACGCCTCCAGCGCCTTGTCGCCGTCGTGCACGAACGAGGGTTCGAAGCCCTCGCCCCGCAGCACGATGCCGAGCATCTCGGCGAGCGCGAGATCGTCGTCGACGACCAGTACACGTCCTCTCATGGCCCTCATCGTCACAAAGTCGGGGTTCGGTGGAGTGGGGCGCGATGCTCCGGCGCCACCTTGCCAGGGAGAGATATACCTTGGCGTGCAAGGTTACCCGCGTTTGCGTCGTACATGGCTCCCCCGCATCCGGTGGGCGGCTCCGGAATTGTAGAGGTGACTCCTGAAACCGGCACAAGGTTGACATGCCGCCCGTGACAGGATGACCTGACCCGCTCAGACATCGCAGGGAAATCGCAGGGAGCCGAGAATGCCGGGACCGGACGGCTGGGACGACGACGCCGGCGCCGCCGATGCAGTGCGGGGCGTCCCGTTCCGTCCCCTGTCCATCTCGGAGATGCTGGACGGCGCGATCGCCGGGATCCGGCGCCGGCCCCGCACCACGCTGGGCCTCGCGGTGGCCATCAGCACGGTGATCCAGGTGACCAGCTCGGTCGCCGCGTACTTCTTCATCGGCCGCGACGCCCGCGACGAGGTCACCCCGGACGTCCTGCTGGAGTCGCTCGGCGCGCAGGTCACCCTGACGGTGCTGGGCCTGGTCCTGTCGGCGTACGGGATCCTGCTGATGTCGGGCCTGGTGGCGCCGATCCTGGGCCGCGAGCTGGTGGGGCTGCCGATGGCGCCCCGGCAGGCGTGGCGGGACGCCCGGCCGAGGCTCGGGCGGCTGGCCGCCACCGCGGCGGCCGTCATGGGGATCTCGCTGGGCGCGCTCGTGCTGCCGATCGTGCCGTTCTTCGCGCTGATCGCCGTGGACGCGCATCCGGCGCTCGGCGCGGTCGCGGCGATCATCGGGTTCCCGCTCGGCATCGGTCTGATGGTGTGGCTCTACATCCTGTTCGTCCAGGCGGTCCCCGCGGTGGTCCTGGAGCGGCAGACCGTCACGGGCGCGCTGCGCCGGGCCGTCACGCTGTCCAAGGGCCGGTGGTTCCGGACGTGCGGGACGCTCCTGCTCGCCCTGCTCGTGACCGTGTTCATGGGCTTCTTCGCGCTCCGCATCCCGTTCCTGATCATCCAGCTGGTCTTCTTCGGCGACGCGTCCGGCAGCGGCGCGACGATGGGGGCGCTCGCGGTCGACACGGCCGGCCGGATCGTGAGCTGGTCGGTGGTGCTGCCGTTCGACGCGGGCGTGATCGCCCTGCTCTACATGGACCGGCGGATGCGCCGCGAGGGCTTCGACCTCGACCTGCGCATCCGGGGACGCTCCGCCGCCGCGGTCGCCGGCGCCGAGCGCACCGGCCCCCCCGATCGTGACGACGGATTCGTCGACCTGTGGCGGACCGATCCGGCGCCGGCCCATCCCTGGACGGGAGCGAACCCGTGATCCTCGACCCGATCGGCCGCGACGAGGCCCGCGAGATGGCCCGCCGCGAGCTGGAGAAGCAGGTCTACCAGCGCGACAAGCCGTCCTGGCTGGAGCGCTGGTGGGACGAGTTCACCGAGTGGCTGCGCCAGCTGTCCAGCCAGGCGCCGAACCCGGACTCGCAGGGCAGCGGCGGCGGCTGGACGTCCATCGCGATCATCGTCGTGATCGCGCTCGTCGCCGTCGGCCTGGTGGTGTGGCTGATGTGGGGCCGCCGCAACCCGCGCTCCCGCAAGGACCCGCTGCTGGACGAGGAGCCGTCGACCGCGCTCGACCACCGGGACGCGGCGGAGCGGCACGCGGCCGCCGGGATGTGGGCCGAGGCGATCCGCGAGCGGCTCCGCGCCATCGCCCGCGACCTGGAGGAGCGGGCGGTGCTGGCGGCGCGGCCGGGGCGGACGGCGGACGAGCTGGCGGCGGAGGCGGGCGAGGCCGTGCCGGAGCTGGCCGGCGAGCTGGCGGCGGGCGTGCGGATCTTCGACGACGTCTGGTACGGCGACCGTCCGGGGACGGTCGAGGGGTACGCGGTGATGAAGGCGCTGGACGAGCGGCTGCGGGCGACGAAGCCGAAGCCGCTGGAGGCCGACGACCTCAGCCTGGCCGGGGCCGGCGAGGAAGGGGGCCCGCGGTGGTGACCCGGGCCCCGGCGGCGGGAGGACCGGCGGCGAGCGGGCCGGCGGAGCCGTCCGCGCGGCAGGTCGCGGGCCGCCGCTGGCGGTCGGCGCGCGGCGTGGTCGCGGCGCTCCTCGCGATGCTCGTGATCGCCGTGGTCCTGGCGGCGCTGCGCCCGTCGACGTCGGCGGAGACCCTCGACCCGGACTCCCCGAAGCAGGACGGCGCGAAGGCGCTCACGGAGATCCTGCGGCAGCACGGCACCGGCGTGACCGTCACGCGGACCATGGAGGACGCCCTCATCGCGGCCGACCCGCGCGGCACCCTGGTGGTGACGCGCACCGAGCGGCTCACCGACGACGACCTGCGGATGCTGAGCGGCGTGCAGGTGGACCTGCTGCTGATCCGGCCGACGGCGTACGCGCTGGACGACCTCGTCCCGCAGGTGCGCAGGGCCGGCCCGAGCTTCGAGGAGACCGCCGTGCCGGGCTGCGCCCTGCCGGTCGCGTCCCTCGCGGGGAAGGTCGCGTTCCACGAGTCGGAGACCTACGAGATCACCGGTCCCGGGACGGCCTGCTACAAGACCCGGTACGGCGGCGCGCGGGTCGTCCAGGTGCAGACGGGGTCCGGCACGGTGACCGTGCTGGGGGCCACCGCCCCGCTGACCAACGGGCGGCTCACCGAGGAGGGCAACGCCGCGCTCGCGATGAACCTGGCCGGCGGCGGCACCTCGACGGTGTGGCTCGACCCGGGCCTGCCGGAGCCGGGCGAGGCGGCCGGGCAGCAGTCGCTCGGCGACCTGCTGCCGTTCGGCGTCAAGCTGTTCTTCCTCGAACTGCTGGTCGCGGTGCTGCTGGTGGCGCTGTGGCGGGCCCGCCGCCTCGGCCCCGTCGTGGCGGAGGCGCTGCCCGTCGTCGTCCGGTCCGCCGAGGCGGTCGAGGGACGCGCCCGCCTCTACCGGGCCGGGCACGCCCGCGACCGCGCCTCGGACGCGCTGCGCTCCGGCGCCCGCGAACGGATCGTCCCGCTCCTCGGGCTGCCCCGCGGCGGCGCGCAGGACCCCTCCGCCGCGCAGGAGATCGTCACGGCGGTCGCCCGCCGCACGCCCTACGACGAGACGTACGTCTGGGCGGCCCTGTTCGGCCCCGAACCCTTGGACGACGCCGGGCTCATCGCCCTCTCGGACGTCCTCGACGACCTGGAAAGGCAGGTACGCCAGTCTTGAACACCCCTGTAGAGCTCGGGAAGGACGATGTGCCCGAAGGCGGCACGGGGGCCGGGGCGCCGTCGGAGGAGGCCCGGCGGCAGGCCGAGACGGCCCGCGCGGCGCTGACGGCGCTGCGCGGCGAGGTCGCCAAGACGGTCGTCGGCCAGGACTCCGTGGTGACGGGTCTCGTGATCGCGCTGCTGTGCCGCGGCCACGTGCTGCTGGAGGGCGTCCCCGGCACGGCGAAGACGCTGCTCATCAAGACGCTGTCGCGGGCCCTCGACCTCGATTTCAAGCGCGTCCAGTTCACCCCGGACCTGATGCCCGGCGACGTGACCGGGTCGCTGGTGTACGACAACCGGACGGCCGAGTTCGAGTTCCGCGAGGGTCCCGTCTTCACCAACCTCCTGCTGGCGGACGAGATCAACCGGACGCCCCCGAAGACGCAGGCATCCCTCCTGGAGGCCATGGAGGAGCGCCAGGTCTCGGTGGAGGGCTCCGCGCGCGCTCTGCCCGACCCGTTCGTGGTGTGCGCGACGCAGAACCCGATCGAGTACGAGGGCACCTATCCCCTGCCCGAGGCCCAGCTCGACCGGTTCCTCGTCAAGCTGACCGTCCCCGTCCCCACGCGGGACGAGGAGATCTCGATGCTCCAGCGGCACGCGTCCGGTTTCGACCCGCGCGACCTTTCGGAGGTGAAGGCGGTCGCGGGCGCGGGCGAGCTGGCCGCGGGCCAGGCCGCCGTCCGGACCGTCCACCTCGACCCCAAGGTCGCCGCCTACGTCGTGGACCTGTGCCGGGCGACCCGGCAGTCCCCGTCGCTGCAGCTCGGCGTCTCGCCGCGCGGCGCGACGGCGCTGCTGGCGACGTCCCGCGCGTGGGCGTGGCTGTCGGGCCGCGACTACGTGACGCCGGACGACGTGAAGGCGCTGGCCAGGCCGACGCTGCGGCACCGCGTCCAGCTGCGTCCCGAGGCGGAGCTGGAGGGCGCGACCGCCGACGGCGTGCTGGAGGGCATCCTCGCCCACGTCCCCGCCCCGCGCTGATGGCGCTGACCGGGCGCCTGGGGCTGCTGGCCCTGCTCGGCGCGCTCGTCCCGCTGTTCGCGCCGCACTGGTGGGCGCTGCTCGCGGTGTGGGGCGTCCTGCTGCTCGGCGTCGTCGCCGACCTGCTCCTCGCCGGGAACGTGCGGGCGCTGCGCTTCCACCGCGCGGGCGACACCAACGTGCGGCTCGGCGAGACCGCACGGGTGTCGCTGATCGTGGAGAACCAGGGCCGGCGGCGCCTCAAGGCCCGGCTGCGGGACGTGTGGCCGCCGAGCGCGGGCGCCGCGCCCCGCACGGTCAGGGTGGACGTGCCCGCCGGTGAGCGCCGCCGCGTCGAGATGACGCTGACGCCGACGCGGCGCGGCGACCGGAAGGCCGTCACCGTCGTCGTCCGCTCGGTCGGGCCGCTCGGGCTGGCGGCGCGGCAGCTGTCGCGCGCCGCGCCCTGGACGGTGCGCGCCCTGCCGGCGTTCCCGTCCCGCCGCCACCTGCCGGCGAAGCTGGCGCGGCTGCGGGAGCTGACGGGCGCGCACGTGGCGCTGATCCGCGGGCAGGGCACCGAGTTCGACTCGCTGCGCGAGTATGTGGACGGCGACGACGTCCGGTCCATCGACTGGCGGGCCACCGCGCGGCGCAACGACGTCGTCGTCCGGACGTGGCGGCCCGAACGCGACCGGCGCATCTACCTGGTGCTCGACACCGGCCGCACGTCCGCCGGCCGGGTCGGCGACATACCCCGGCTGGACTGCTCGATGGACGCGGCGCTGCTGCTGGGCGCGCTCGCGTCCCGCGCCGGCGACCGCGTCGACCTGCTCGCCTACGACCGGCGGGTCCGCGTCCGGGTGGAGGGCGCGTCCCGGACGGACCTGCTGCCCGCGATGGTGCACGCCATGGCGCCGCTGGAGCCGGAGCTGCTCGAATGCGACGCCGCCGGGATGGTGTCGACGCTGATGGCGCGCGTCCGGCAGCGGTGCCTGGTGGTGCTGCTCACCGAGCTGAACACGGCCGCGCTGGAGGAGGGGCTGCTGCCGCTGCTGCCGCAGCTCACCTCCCGCCACCTGGTGATGATCGCGGCGGTGTCGGATCCGCGCGTCGGCGAGATGGCGGCCGGGCGCGGCGACCTCGCGTCCGTGTACGACGCCGCCGCCGCCGAGCGCGCCCGCGCCGAGCGCCGCCGCCTCACCGCGGAGCTGCGCGGCCACGGCGTCGAGGTCGTGGACGCCCCGCCCGACGAGATCGCCCCCGCCCTTGCCGACGCCTACCTGGCCCTGAAGGCGGCGGGCAGGCTCTGATCGGATCCCAAAGAAGGTTGCGGCGCTCTTCGGGACGCCGTTGACCTGCGGCGTGTTGTTGTTATCCGCGTCGCCATACCAACAACACGCCGCAGATCAACACGAGTGGCGCCCCGCACCACACGCGATGATCGTCAGCCTGTCGCTTGCCTCTTCATCGGGGGTTCCCATCTGGTTGAACCTGACTTCGGCGGGCGGGTCCGGAGGAAGAGGCGTGCCGCGCATGGCCAGAACGAGCCGCGCGTGCCGGACCCGCGCCAGTGCCCGGCGGCGCTCCGAGTCGGGCGGCACGTCCGAGGAGAGCCACGGGCCGTACACGCGCAGGACGGCGCGCTGGTAGAGCGAATCGGCGGCGATCTGCTCTGGCGAGCTCACGGGACGGTCCACTCCGCGAAGACGGTCTTGCCACCCTCCCGGTCATCGCGCACCGCGCCCCACCGCGTGACGAGCTCCCCGACGATCACCAGCCCCCGGCCGCCCACCGCGTCCGGGCCGGGGCGGCACACCACCGGAAGCCTGCCATCGCCGTCCCAGACCTCCACCACGCAGACGCGACCGTCCGAACGAGCGTCCACCCGGACCTCGTCCGTCACCGCGTGCCGGATCGCGTTGTGATCAACTCCGAGGCCACGACCCGCACCAGATACTCGTCCACCGGCCAGCCGGCCGCGATCGCGGCGACGTGATCCCGCGCCATTTTGATCTTCTCGATATCCGGTTTGAACGCGATCATCTGATACTCCGCTCCCGGGGCGGCATCCCCGGCGCCTCGGCTCGACATCTGTGCCGTACGCCACACAGAATGAGCCGCCGCGAGATATCTTTTCTACGTTCGCGAACCTCAGTAACCCCCGGAGGTTTCCGTGTCACTGCGTAACGAACTAGACCCGGACCGTTCAATCTGGCACTTCATAGCCCTTGAAGCGCTGCGGCTCCGCAAATTGTCCGGTTTGACCGGCCAAGCGCTCGCCAATCAAATTGGGTGCCATCGTTCTTATGTTTCCCGGGTAGAGAACGCGTCCATCCATCTGTCGGTCAGGTACGCGGAGCGGCTGGACGAGATCTGGAAGCCCGTGATCCCGTTCGCGCGGCTCGTGCGCTGGGCCGAAGCGTCCGATGACGGCGACTGGTTCACCGGACTGACGTGGCACGAGGCACGGGCGACACGTCACCGCATGTGGGAGGCGCTCCTGGTCCCGGGCCTGTTCCAGACGGAGGACTACGCGCGGGCCGCACTCTCTTCAGGGATGGTGGACGACGTGGAAAGGGCTGTGAAGACGAGACTCGCTCGGCAGGAAGCCGTGTTCGGGCAGCCCGACCCGCCGCATCTGACCGTCATCTTGAGTTGGGCCGTGCTCGCTCAGCCCGTGGGAAGCACCAACGTGATGCGCGAGCAGATCAATCACCTGCTCACGGCTGCGGACCTACCCAACGTCAACATGCGTGTTCTCGAGCGAGCTTCGGGGGCCCATGTCGGGCTGGACGGCTCATTCCGCATCATGACGGTGGAAGATAGGGATGTCGCATTCGCGGACGCTCCGGAACGCGGACGCCTCGTCACCGACCCAGGAGACGTCCAGCGGTACGCAGTAAGGTACGACCGCATCAGCGACACAGCGGAAGGAATCGGCTCAACCCGGGCCGCCCTCGAAAGAGCTTTGGAGACCTACCGATGATCGTTTGGCGCAAGGCGAAGCGTAGCAACACGTCCGGCGGTGACTGCGTGGAGGTTGCGCGACGTCCGGGGAACATCGGAGTACGGGACAGCAAGGACCCGCACGGGCCGATGTTCGCGCTCTCACAGGCGACCTTCCGGAAGCTCGTGCGCGACGTCAAAGCCGGGGGCCTGGACGCGCCGTCCAACACCTCAGGATGCCTTTGAGTGACAGGTCAGCCGGCGACGGGGGCGAGGTCGGGGCGGAGGTCGGCGTCGCCGGTCTCGCCCTGCCGGGTGGCGCGGCGGCCGAGGACGATCACGTAGGTGAGGAACGCGATCTCGGCGACGACGCCGATGCCGATGCGCAGCCAGGTGACGTGCACCCAGCCGGTCACGAAGCCCTCGATCAGGCCGGACACGAGCAGCGCGCCGATGAGGCCGATGGCGATGCTGACGGCGGCGCGGCCCTCCTCGGCGAGGGCCTGGCCGCGGCGGCGCGGCCCGGGGTCGACGACCGTCCAGCCGAGCTTCAGGCCGCCCGCGACGGCCAGGTACACGGCGGTCAGCTCCAGCAGGCCGTGCGGGAGGATCAGCCCGAAGAACACGTCGCCCTTGCCGTTGGCGAACATCAGGCCGCCGATCAGCCCGAGGTTGACCTGGTTCGCCACCAGGACGAACAGGGTCGGGATGCCGAGCATGATGCCGAAGATCAGCGCGACGGCGGACACCCACGCGTTGTTCACCCAGACCTGGAACGCGAACGACGCCGCCGAATGCTCGGTGTAGTAGTTCGCGAAGTCGTGGTCGACCAGTTCGCGGATCTCGTCGGGCGTCGCGATGCTCGCCTGCACCTCCGGGCTGTGCACGACCCAGATCGCCAGGGCGAGGGCGAGCAGGTTGCCGAGGACGGCGTTGCCGAGCCACCACCACTTCACCCGGTACGCGGCCGCCGGGAACGACACCGTCGCGAAGCGGGTGACGTCCCGCCAGAGCGGCGCCTGGGCGCCGGCGACCCGGGCCCTGCCGCGCGCCACGAGCGACGACAGCCGGCCGACGAGCTGCGGGTCGGGCGAGCTGGACCGGACGGCGGACAGGTGCGTGGCCGTCCGCTGGTACAGCTCGACCAGTTCGTCCACTTCGGTCCCGGTCAGCCGGCGCCTGCGGTTGATGAGATGCTCCAGGCGCAACCACTCGGCGTTGTGCGCGGCCACGTAGGCGTCGACGTCCACCCGGCGAGACTAACGTGTCGGCTTACCGAAGCGGCAAAATGGACTTACCCCCGACCCTGGAGGATCAGGACATGGCCGAACTCGTCACCGGCGAGGCCGTCGCGCTCGACCTGCGCGTCGCGCGGCTGGCCAGCCGTGGCTGCGCCTTCCTGCTCGACCTGGTCTTCCAGCTGATCGCCCTCTACCTCGTCGTCTACGTCACGGCGATGACCACGCTCGTCGCGGACGAGGCGTGGACGATCGGGCTGTCGCTGCTCGGCACGGTCGCCGTCCTCGTCGGCTACCCGTGCCTGCTGGAGACGCTGACGCGCGGCCGGACGCTGGGCAAGATGATCGTCGGGCTCCGCGTGGTCGGCGACGACGGCGGGCCGGTCCGGTTCCGGCAGGCCCTCGTGCGGGCGCTGGCCGGGTTCATCGAGTTCTGGACGTTCTACGGCTCCCCCGCGCTGATCACCTCGTTCTGCAACCGGAGCGGCAAGCGGCTCGGCGACCTGTTCGCCGGGACGATCGTCATCCAGGACCGCGTCCCGGCGTCGGTGCTGTTCGGGCCGGTCGCGGTGATGCCGCCGCAGCTCGCCTGGTGGGCCCGGACGCTGGAGATCTCGATGCTGTCGGACGAGCTGGCGATGACGGCCCGGCAGTACCTGTCGCGGTTCTGGGAGCTGCTGCCGGAGGTGCGCGACGCGCTGGGCGAGCGGATCGCCTCGCAGGTCGTCGCGGTGATCAGCCCGCCGCCGCCGGCGGGGGTGCGGCCGGAGATCCTGCTGTCGGCGGTGCTCGCCGAACGCCGGCACCGCGAGGAACTGCGCCTCGCCGAGCGCCGCGCCCGCCGCATGCGCCGCCTCGGCCTCCCCGTCTGGGGCCCGCCGGCCGCCGCTCCGGCCCCCGCGATGGCGGTGGCCGGCCCGCCGATGCCCGCCGGGCCCGTCCGGCCGGGCCCGCCCGCTCCGCCGCCGTTCAGCGCCCCCGCCCCGGGCCAGCCGCGGTTCCTGCCGCCCGCCAACTATGGCGCCGGGCCGTACCAGAACGTCCTGCACGCGCCCCAGCCGCCCGCCGGCCCCCATCCGCAGCAGCCTCCGTACCCGCCGGGCGGCTGACGGTTCGTCAATCACGGACGTGGTTCGGAGCCCTAGCCGGGCAGGGAGCGGAGCTTCTCGTCGAGGGTCGGGCGCAGCTTCTTCAGGCAGAGCACCGGCAGGTAGGCGTTCTCGCTGGTCATGTAGTGCGTGGCGCCGTCCGGGCACTCCTGCTGCGTCCTGACGCGGCCGACGACCTTGGCGATGGCCTCGCCGGACCCGCAGTCGGCCTTGCCCGGCCCGCCGATCTTGAAGGACGGGTCCGCGACGCAGTCGCCGGTCGCCAGCACGCCGCCGCCGGGGCCGAGGCAGAGCACCGGCCTGGCGAGGTCGCCGCCGCCGAACGACCGCATCTTCATGATCTCCAGCGTCCGCGCCGGGCAGGACGACTCCGCGCCGACCCGCGCGATGATCTTGCCGTACCAGTTCGGCTTCGAGCACGCCTGCTCCTTGCCGAAGCCGATCGCGCCGCTGCTCACGCAGTCGCCGACGGACAGGAACGCGCCGCCCGCGCCCGGGTCGCCGGGGTGCGGCCCCTGGAGGTTGCGCACGCACGCCTCGTAGTACTTCTCGTCGGTCGCCTCGCCGCGGACGTTGGTGACGCCGTCCGTCCCCTCGGGGCAGTCCGGCTCGGCCCGGGACGTGATCGTCAGGCCGGACGCCTCGCCCTCGTCGGTGATCTTGAGGACGGTGGCCTTGGCGCCGGAGTCGTCGCAGTCCACCCGGAGGCTCGCGGGGATGCGGTTGCCCGCGTCCATCCCGAAACCGGTGTCGACGCACTGCTCGGCCTTCACCGGGCCGTCCAGCCCGCCGCCGCTCTTGATGAGCATGAACCCGGTGGCGCCCACGAAGAAGACGGCCGCGAGACCGACGACCGCCCACACGAGCGGCGAGGGCTTCTTGGCGGGCGGCGGGGCGGACCCTGGCCCGGGAGGGCCGTAAGAGGGCGGCGGGCCGGTCGGGGCCTGCCAGTCCGGTGCCCGTCCCTGGCCCTGCATGTCCGCCTCCTTGATCACGAAGAGGGACAAAGATAGCGAACACGCGCCCCCGGCCGCGCCCGGGTCGCCGGCTCGAAGCACGTCGCGGCGCAGCCGGATTTCCACGGGGGCGGCGGTCAGCCGAGCAGGTTGGGCGGGGACTCCAGATCGGTCAGCTCGATCCCCGGGGCGGCCAGGACGACGTCGCCCGCCAGGTGGACCGTCTCCACCTCGCCCGTGGCCAGATCGGTGACCTCGTACTCCGCGACCGGCAGCGGCTCGGTCTCCGTCTCGTAGGCTGACGTCCCGGCGAGCCGCCAGCGCCACCGGGTCGTCAGCGCGGACAGCGACGTCCCGCTCACCTGGACGAGCCGGACGTCGGTCTGCGCCCCCTCGTCCAACCCCAGCGAGCGGGCGACCGCGACGAGGAAGCCCGGCGAGTCGGAGACGAATCCCGCCGCGCGCTCGGCGTGCTCGGTGCCCGTCTCCCCGGACGCCCGCACCCACGCCAGCTCGGGCCCGGTCAGGCCGCCGCGCAGCCACCAGCCGGACGTGACGAACTCGACGCGGATCTGCCGCCACCGCGCGTCCACGACCAGGTCGACGCGGAACCCGTCGTCCCTCCGGGACGTGTACCGCCACCCGCCGGGGCCCGGCGCGCACTGGAAACGCTCCTCCAGGCCCTCGTCGAGATGCAGGTACGTCCCCGACGGCATCAGGAGCCGATGCGCCAGGAGTGGAGGTAGTCCTCCTGGTCCGGGGTCAGCAGGTCGATGGAGATGGACATCGACGCCAGCTTGAGGCGCGCGACCTCCGTGTCGATGTGCTTGGGCACCTCGTGGACGGCCGGGGACAGCGTCGCGTGCGACTTCGCCAGCCACGCGCACGTGAGCGCCTGGTCGGCGAACGACATGTCCATCACGGCGGCCGGATGGCCCTCCGCGGCGGCCAGGTTCACGAGACGGCCCTCGGCGAGCAGCACGAGGCGCCGTCCGTCGGCGAGCACGTACTCGTCCGTCTGCGGCCGGATCCCGCGGTGCACCTCGACCGCCATGTCGCTCAGCGCCCGCACGTCGATCTCGACGTCGAAGTGCCCCGAGTTCGCGAGGATGGCGCCGTCCTTCATCACCGCGAGGTGGTCGGCGTTCACGACCTCGCGGTTCCCGGTGACGGTGATGAAGACGTCGCCGTCCGGGGCGGCCTCGGCCATGGGCTGGACCGCGAAACCTTGCAGCGCGGCGTCCAGCGCCTTGACGGGGTCGATCTCGGTGATGACCACGCGCGCGCCCAGGCCCCGGGCCCGCTCGGCCAAGCCGCGGCCGCAGTATCCGAACCCGGCGATGACGATGGTCTTCCCGGCCAGGAGCGTGTTCGTCGCGCGCACGATCCCGTCCAGCGTCGACTGGCCGGTGCCGTAGCGGTTGTCGAACATGTGCTTCGTGTCGGTGTCGTTGACCGCGACCATGGGGAACTTGAGCGCGCCCTCACGCGCCATCTGGTGCAGCCGGATCACACCGGTCGTCGTCTGCTCGCACCCGGCCTTGACCGTGCCGAGCAGGTCGGTCCGGTCGATGTGGAGGGTGTTGACGAGATCGCAGCCGTCGTCCAGCACGAAGTCGGGTTCGGTCTCCAGCGCCTGGTGGATGTGGACGTAGTACCCCTCGCGGTCGGTGCCCGCGCGCGCGAACACCTCGGCGCCGTACTCGTGGACGAGCGCCGCGGCCGTGTCGTCCTGCGTGGAGAGCGGATTGGACGCCGCCAGCGCGACGCTGGCCCCGCCCGCCTGGAGGGTGCGGATGAGCCCGGCGGTCTCGGTCGTGACGTGCATGCACGCCGCGACCTTGAACCCGTCCAGCGGTCGCTCCTCCGCGAACCGCTCCCGGATCTGCCGCAGCACCGGCATGCTCCGCTCGGCCCACCCGATCCGCTTGACGCCCTCGTAGGCCAGCGAACCGTCCGCGATATCGCTCATGAACTCCCCACAGACGCGGCCGCCGGACGGGGACACCCCGCCCGGCAGCCATCATCCCGACAACGTCAGCACCACGTGAATCCGCAGTGCGACGTCCTTAACCCCGGCCCGCGACCACCTCAGCGTCGCGATTGCGTCCGAAGGCAGGATCGAGCTTGCGAGATCCTGATCGCGCAGCGAGCCGCCAGGCGAGACGAAGCGATGCAGCAATCGCCGCTTCGCCCGTTGAAGGAAGGCGCGCCAGCGCCTGACGCCGAGGGCGAAGCGATGGGCTCAGTAGCGGTAGTGGTCCGGCTTGTAGGGGCCTTCCACGTGGACGCCGATGTAGGCGGCCTGCTCCTTGGTCAGCTCGGTGAGCTTGACGCCGAGGGCGTCGAGGTGGAGGCGGGCGACCTTCTCGTCCAGGTGCTTGGGCAGGACGTAGACGCCGATCGGGTACTCGTCGGTCTTGGTGAACAGCTCGATCTGCGCGATGACCTGGTTCGTGAACGAGTTGGACATCACGAACGACGGGTGGCCGGTGGCGCAGCCGAGGTTCATCAGGCGGCCCTCGGCGAGGACGATGATCGAGTGGCCGTCGGGGAAGCGCCACTCGTGCACCTGCGGCTTGATCTCGATCTTCTCGATGCCGGGGGTCCTGGCGAGGCCGGCCATGTCGATCTCGTTGTCGAAGTGGCCGATGTTGGAGACGATCGCCTGGTGCTTCATCCGGCCCATGTGGTCGGCCGTGATGATGTTGAAGTTGCCGGTGGTCGTCACGAAGATGTCGGCCTGGTCGACGATGTCGTCCAGGGTGGTGACCTGGAAGCCGTCCATCGCGGCCTGGAGCGCGCAGATGGGGTCGATCTCGGTGACGATGACGCGGGCGCCCTGGCCCTTCAGCGCCTCCGCGCAGCCCTTGCCGACGTCGCCGTAGCCGCACACCACGGCGACCTTGCCGCCGATCAGCACGTCCACGGCGCGGTTCAGGCCGTCGATGACGGAGTGCCGGCAGCCGTACTTGTTGTCGAACTTCGACTTGGTGACCGCGTCGTTGACGTTGATCGCCGGGAACGCGAGCGTGCCGGCCTTCGCCATCTCGTAGAGGCGGTGGACGCCGGTCGTGGTCTCCTCGGTGACGCCCTTGATCGCGCCGGCGGTCTCGGTCCAGCGGCCGGGCTTGTCGGCGATGGTGCGGCGCAGGGTGTCGAGGATGATGCCCCACTCCTCGGGGTCGTCCTCGGACGCGGTCGGCACGGCGCCGGCCTTCTCGTACTCGGCGCCCTTGTGGACGAGGAGGGTCGCGTCGCCGCCGTCGTCCAGGATCATGTTCGGGCCGGTGCCGTCCGGCCACTGCAGGGCCTGGTCGGTGCACCACCAGTACTCTTCGAGCGTCTCGCCCTTCCAGGCGAACACCGGGACGCCCTTCGGGTCGTCGACGGTGCCGTCCCTGCCGACGACGACCGCGGCGGCGGCGTGGTCCTGGGTGGAGAAGATGTTGCAGGAGACCCAGCGGACGTCGGCGCCGAGCTCGACCAGCGTCTCGATCAGCACGGCCGTCTGGATCGTCATGTGCAGCGAGCCCATGATCTTGGCGCCGCGCAGCGGCTTGGCGGCGGAGTACTCCTCGCGCACCGCCATCAGGCCCGGCATCTCGTGCTCGGCGAGCCGGATCTCCCGGCGTCCGAAGTCGGCCAGCGACAGGTCGGCGACCTTGTAGTCCATGCTTTCGTTGCTCCCTTGGTCATCGGCGCGCCGTCGGCGTGTGCGGGCCGGTGGGCGAGGCTTGACGGGCGCCTGCGGGCCGCGTCAACGCCGCGAGTCTACGGCCGGACGGCACGGGAAGGCACGCCCGGACGCGACTTTCTGACACGAATTTGTCAGAATCGCTCCATGCGCATCACGGAGGCCGCCCGGCGGCTCGGCACCTCGCCCCGCATGCTCCGCTACCGGGAGGCCCTCGGGCTGCTGCCCGTGACCCGCGAGACGGCCCTGGCCAGGCGCGGGAACGGCCACCGGCGGTTCGGTGAGGCCGAGCTGCGGGCCGTCGCGCTCGCCCTCGCGCTGGAGAAGCGCTACGACATCGGCCCGGCCGAACTGGCGTTCGGGCTGCGCGTCCTGGCCGAGCCGCAGGTGCAGGCGCACGTCCGTGAACTGGGCGAACGCATCGGACGGCTGTCCGCGCCGCCGACCCGCGCGCTCGATTTCGAGAAGGAGAAGGCGATGCGCCTGCTGCGCCGGCGCTGACCGCTACGATCCCGCCCAGACCAGCCCGGGTACCCGCCGCACGGCGGCCACCCGCCCTACGGCGGCTAGTTCGCGGCGTTCTCGCCCGGTACCACCACGCCCGACTCGTAGGCGAGCATCACCGCCTGCGCGCGGTCGCGCAGCCCGAGCTTGGTGAACACGCGGGCCACGTGCGTCTTCACGGTGTGCTCGCTGACGACGAGGCGCTGGGCGATCTCCCCGTTGGACAGCCCGCCCGCGATCAGCACGAGGACCTCGGTCTCCCGGGCGGTGAGCGTCGCCAGCTCCGCCGGAGCCTGCGGACGGTTCCGGCGCTGCTTGGTGAACTCGCGGATGAGCCGCCCGGTGACCTGCGGCGCCAGCAGCGAGTCGCCGCGCGCCACCACCCGGACGGCGGAGACCAGCTCGTCGGCGGTCGCGTCCTTCAGCAGGAAGCCGCTGGCGCCGACGGCGAGCGCGTCGTAGACGTACTCGTCCACGTCGAACGTCGTCAGCACCAGCACGCGGACGTTCTCGGCGCCGGGAAGGGCGAGGATGCGGCGGGTGGCCTCGATGCCGTCCATGCCGGGCATCCGGATGTCCATGACGACGACGTCGGGACGGCTCCGCGAGGCGATCGCGACCGCCTCGCGGCCGTCGCCGGCCTCGCCGACGACGGTGATGTCGTCCTGCGCGGCGAGCAGGGCGGCGAACCCGGCCCGCACGATCGTCTGGTCGTCGACGATCAGCACGTTGATCACGTCCGCCGCCTCGCGGGACGGCCGGCGGGCCGGTCAGGGGCGATGTCCGGGGGGCGCCTGCGAACCGTGTCCACGGATGGAATTCCCCTCCCTCGTCAGCGGAAGCTCGGCCTCCACCAGGAACCCGCCCTCGGTGGCCGGCCCGGCGGAGAACCGCCCGCCCAGCATGGTCGCACGTTCCCGCATCCCGACGAGGCCGTGTCCGCCACCGGACTCCGGCGACTCCAGGCGGGTGCGCCCGTCCAGTACGGCGGTACGGGGCTGGGAGCCGTCCCGGTTCAGCACCTGCGTCGGCGCGGAGGCGCCGTCGTCGCGGACGCGGACCGCCAGCCGGTCCGGCAGGAACATCAGGTCGACGTGGACGCCCGCGCCGGGCGCGTGCCGCCGCGCGTTCGTCAGGGCCTCCTGGACGATCCGGTACGCCGACAGCTCGACCGTCGTGGACAGGGCGCGCGGGTCGCCGTGGACGGCGAGGTCGACGTGCCCGCCGGCGCCGCGGTGCTGCTCGATGAGGTCGGGCAGCCGGTCCAGGCGCGGCTGCGGGGAGTTCGCCGCGTCCGGCTCGGGCTGGGCGTCGGCGCGCAGCACGCTGAGCAGCCGCCGCATCTCCACCAGCGCCTCCCGCGCCGTCTTGGCGATCTCGGTGTAGCCGGCCTGGGCCTGCGGCGACAGGTCGTCCATCGTGTACGGGGCCGTCTCCGCCTGCACCGCGATCATGGAGACGGAGTGGGCGACGACGTCGTGCAGCTCGCGGGCGATGCGGGCGCGCTCCCGCATGACGGCCTGCTCCCGCTGGACGGCGGTGAGCCGGGTGAGGGTCTCGTTGTTGCGTTCGGCGGCCTCGGCCTCCGTCCGCCCCGCGGACTCGACGACGCGCCGCGCGTCCCCGAGCCCGATGGCGGCGAGGACGGCGACGATGGGGGCCGGCCACGGGATCTCGCCGAGCGTCCCGGCGGCGAGGTAGACGACCGCGATCGTGGCGACGCTGCCGATGGCGAGGACGCCGGTCGACTGGCGGGGCAGCTGCCGGCCCAGCGCGTACAGCGTGCAGAGCGCGGCGAAGCTCGTGGTGATGAGCAGGATCTGCCCGGTGAGCAGGCTCGCCGCGACCGCGCTGAGCACGACCGCCGCGACCGGGCGCAGGTTCTCCCGGCGCCAGACGAGCGGGAGCGTCGCCGCGACCGCGAACCCGCCGGCGAGGCTGAGCGGCGAGTCGACCTGCGGCGCCAGCTCGGCCAGCGCGGCGATGGTCAGCGCGAGCCCGGTCAGCGGGGCGAAGTACCAGGACCCGACGACCTCCCGCCAGGTGTTGATCCAGCGGGGCAGCGGCGCCGTCGGCCCTGCGGCGCCGGGCGGCGTGCCGGGGGCGCCGGGAGCCGGGCGGCGTCCCGCGCCGCCGGTCAGCCGCGCGGCGAGGCGCACCGCCAGGGGACGCAGCAGGGTGCCGATCCCGGTGAGGATCCACAGCAGCAGCTGCCCGACGCCCGCCACGATCCGGCCGGACAGCCGCCACGCGTGGTGTGCGACGGCTGGGCCGAACCCCGCGGGGTCGGGTCCGGTCCGGGCCTTGTCTTCGGGAGTCACCCCTCAATACTGACCCGTACGGCGTGCCGCCACCTCACCGTGCGGATGTATAGGGAGGAGGCGGGTCCACCTGGAGTACCACGCGGGATCCCTCCTTGAGGGGGACGTCGGGGAGAGTCCCGCGAACGTAATGTCTTAACCGTGACCGCGACGGTGGCCGTCGCCGACGTAGGGGGTTCGGCGGGGCCGCCGCGGTCACACCAGAACCGCCCGGTTTCAGGGGTCCGGGCGGGGAGGCAGGGGAAGCACCTCGCCGGACGGCCGCGGTCCGCATCCGCGGAGGCATCCGCCGGTCTCGCCTGGGCTGGGGTTCGGCCGGCACTGCGGCGGCCGCCCGGCGAGGGGTCCCGTGTTCTCTTCCGGCCGCTGCGCGCGGCGTCAGGACGACGCCGACGCCTCCGGTGCCGCTCCCGCCCCCGCCTCCGCCGCGGCCCCCGCCTCCGCGGCGCCCGTGCGGGACGCCTCGTCCAGCGCCGGCTCCAGGTAGATCAGCTTCGCCTCGGGGCAGCGCGCCCGGATCCTCGCCTCCGCCGCGTCGATGCCCCGCGCCACCTCGGCGGCCGTGTCGTCGTGGTAGACGGCGATCTTCGCGGCGATCAGCAGCGCCTCCGGGCCGAGGTACTCGGTCCGGATGTGGATCAGGCGGGCGACCTCCTCCACCGACTCCAGCGCCTCGACGATCGTCCGCTCGGTGTCGGGGTCGACGCCCTCGCCGATCAGCAGGCTCTTGGTCTCGATCGCCAGGATCGTCGCGACGACGCCGAGCAGCACGCCGATCGCCACGGTGCCGATGCCGTCCCAGACGCCGTCGCCGGTGGCCACGGCCATCGAGACGCCGAACAGCGCGAGGAACAGGCCGACCAGGGCGGCGAGGTCCTCCAGCAGGACGACCGGCAGCTCGGGCGCCTTGGCGCGGCGGATGAACGACCACCAGGACTGCTCGCCGCGGACCTGGTTGGACTCCTTGATCGCGGTGCGGAAGGAGAACGTCTCCAGCACGATCGCGACGATCAGCACCGCGAACGCCCAGACCGGGGCCTTGACGTGCTCCGGGTGGGAGATCTTGTGGTAGCCCTCGTACAGCGAGAACGCCGAGCCGACGGTGAACAGGACGACCGCGACGACGAACGCGTAGAAGTAGCGTTCGCGGCCGTAGCCGAACGGGTGCTCCGGCGTCCGGTCGCGCTCGGACCGCTTGCGGCCGAGCAGCAGCAGCCCCTGGTTCCCCGAGTCGGCCACCGAGTGGATCGACTCCGCCAGCATCGACGACGAACCGGTGAACGCGAACGCGACGGCCTTGGACGCCGCGATCCCGAGGTTGGCGGCCAGCGCGGCGACGATGGCCTTCGTTCCACCCTCAGCACTCATCTAGGTAATCCTCGCTTTGAGCTCTTCGATGGCAGGCACGGGCGTCGGATCCACGCCCAGCGCGATAGCCAAGTAAACCGTGACATAGTCCGCCAGGGCGATCAGTGTCGCGATTCTCTCCAGCGGGTGCTCGCCCTCGGCGCGGATCTCCGTCACCGCGACGCCGCGGTCGCGGGCCATCATGGCGGACGCCTCGCACCGGCCGCGCACCCGGGGATGCTCCTCCACGTCCCGCAGCATGACGAGGTGCAGGCCGTGCTCGGGGTCCTCCGTCCGGTCGCGGAAGAAGTCGTCCGGATCGGGCGGGCCGGACGAGGAGCCGCCGCGCGTGAAGAAGCCGTCGAACGCCATCACCTGGTCGTGGAGCGCCTCCGGCAGCGCGCCGAAGACCGCCGGGTACTTGGCGTTCGTGTTCAGCTGGGCGCACAGCCGGTACGCCGCCGCGCCCGCCACGTCGGACGAGCCCCACACCAGCGGCACGTCCCCGGCGAGGTCGAGGGCGATCCGCTTCGCCGGGTTGACGAACGGCTCGCTGGACGGACGGCACCTGTGCGCGACCTCCTCCAGCCGCGCGGCCGTGGACTCCAGCACCGCGTCCGGCACGTCCGCCAGGCGCAGCGTGCGCGCGGCCAGGAGCAGCGGGACCGCCAGGCCCCACAGCGTCGAACGCGGCTGCCCCGCCGACCGGACGGGGACGAACATCCCGCGGGTCTGGGCGGCGAGGTCGGCGAGCGGCGAACCGGCCGCGCCGACGAACATGAGCCGGCATCCGCGCCGGGCCGCCTCCGCGGCGACGTCCAGGGTCTCCTCGGTGCTCCCCGAGGAGGACACCGCGATGACGAGGTCGGCCGCGCCCACCCAGCCGGGCAGCCGGTGGCCGCGCACCGTGAGCACCGGGACCGCGCAGCCCGCGCCGCACACCGCCGCGAGCACGTCGCCCGCGATGCCGGAGGCGCCCATACCCGCGACCACGACGGCGCGCGGCCGGCCGTCCTCGGCGAGCGTCCCGACGCCCGCCTCCGCCGCCGCCCGCTGCGCCTCCCGCACCTGCGCCGCCGACGAGGCGACCTGCCGCAGCATCCCGCCGGGATCGGCCGCCTCGGCGGCCTCCGCGTCCTCCAGCCGTGCGGGGTCCAGCCCCGCGCTCATGACCCCGCCTCCGCTCGGCGGCTCGGGGCGCCCTTCCGGCGCCGGCCTCCCTCGTCGCTCGTGCCTCGCTCCTCGGTCCGGCCGGTGCCGCGCCCCGGGCACGTCACGGGGCGGGCGTCCTCGCCTCGTCGACGAGCAGGACGGGGATGTCGTCGCGGACGGGGTAGGCGTAGCCGCACGAACCGGTGCACACCAGCTCGTCGGCGTCCTCGTCGGCCCGCAGGTCGCCGCCGCAGTTCGGGCAGGCGAGGATCTCCAGCAGCCAGGAGTCCAGCTTCATCGTCATCGCAGCGTCACTTCTCCCTACAGTGGGTCGTGCCCGACCCGGTCGTCACTTTGCCCTGACCAGGGCCAGAACCTCGTCGCGGATCTCCGCCATGGTCGCCTCGTCGCCCGCCTCCGCGTTGAGGCGCAGCAGCGGCTCGGTGTTGGACGGCCGCAGGTTGAACCACCATCCGGCGGACTCGTCGCTCACGGTCAGGCCGTCCAGCTCGTCGATCTCGACGCCGGGCCGCCCGGCGAAGGCGTCCCTGACCTTCGCGGCGGCGGCGTCCTGGTCGGCGACCTCGCTGTTGATCTCGCCGGACGCGACGTACCGGGTGTACTCGCCGAGCAGCTCCGACAGCGGGCCGTCCTGCTCGCCGAGCGCGGCGAGGACGTGCAGCGCCGCCAGCATGCCGGAGTCGGCGAACCAGAAGTCGCGGAAGTAGAAGTGCGCCGAGTGCTCGCCGCCGAATACCGCGCCCGTCTCCGCCATCGTCTGCTTGATGAACGAGTGCCCGACCCGGGTGCGGACCGGCGTCCCGCCGTGCTCGGACACGATCTCCGGGACGGCCTTGGACGTGATCAGGTTGTGCACGATCGAGGAGCCCGGGTGCTTGGCCAGCTCCCGCGTCGCGACCAGCGCGGTGATCGCGGACGGGGCGACGATCTCGCCGCGCTCGTCCACCACGAAGCAGCGGTCGGCGTCGCCGTCGAACGCGAGCCCGATGTCGGCGCCCGTCTCGCGGACCTTGGCCTGCAGGTCGCGCAGGTTCTCCGGCTCGATCGGGTTGGCCTCGTGGTTGGGGAAGGTGCCGTCCAGCTCGAAGTACATCGGCACCAGGTCGATCGGGAGGCCCTCGAACACCGACGGGACGGTGTGGCCGCCCATGCCGTTGCCAGCGTCCACGACGACCTTCAGCGGCCGGATCGACGACAGGTCGACCAGCGTCTTCAGGTGCTCGGCGTAGCCCTTGAGGACGTCCCGCCGCGACACGGTGCCCGGCTCGCCGTCGTAGCCGGGGACGCCGTCCTCGATCATCTCGCGGATCTCGGTGAGGCCGGTGTCGCGGCCGACCGGGCGGGCCCCGGCGCGGCACAGCTTCAGCCCGTTGTACCTGGCCGGGTTGTGGCTCGCGGTGAACATCGCGCCGGGCAGGTCGAGGCTGCCGCTGGCGTAGTACAGCAGGTCGGTGGAGCCGAGCCCGGCCTCGATCACGTCCGCGCCCTGGGACGTGGCGCCGCGCGCGAACGCCTCGGACAGCGGCACCGACGACTCGCGCATGTCGTGCGCCGTGACGACCGCCTTGGCGCCGGTCACCCGCACGAACGCCGCCCCGGCCGCCTCGGCGATCGCGGGGTCGAGCTCGTCCGGGACGACGCCGCGGATGTCGTACGCCTTGAAGATCTTGCCGAGGTCGCCCACTCCTGCTCCCTGTCCGAAGAACCCGTGCCCGGAAGAATCTGTGCCCCGGAAGAACCTGTGCCCCGGGAAACCGGGTTCACGAGCCTACCGGGAAGGGCGGACGCGACCGGCCGCGACGTCGCCGCGGCGCCGCCCGGCGGGCGGGCGCCTACTCCTGGCCGGGCTGGGTCGCGGCGGGCTCGGAGCGCAGCACCCGGAGGTGGCCGCGGCGGCCGACCTCCGTCCCCTGCCCGACGGGCTCGTGGCCGGTTCCGGGCGCCGGCTTGGCGGCCTCCCGGACGGCGTCGGCGAGGGCCTCCAGGTCGTCCGCGCTGGGCTCGGTCTCCTCCTCGACGGGGAGCCGCACCAGTTCCCACCCCATCGGGGCGGTGAGCCGCTCGGAATGCTCCGCGCACAGGTCGTAGCAGTGCGGCTCCGCGTACGTGGCGAGCGGCCCCAGGACCGCGGTGGAGTCGCGGTAGACGTACGTGAGCGTGAACACTGCGGGCGCCTTGCAGGCGGTGCGGGAGCAGGTGCGGACGGGGCTCACGATGGCTGACCGTACCTCCCTCCCACTGGCTCCGCCACCACCCTGGCGCCCGTGTCGCCGTTACCGGGTGATTTCCGGGGTAAGAACTACATTCCGTACGGCCCCGAACTCTCACCGTCCGGATTCTGGCGACTCCGCGACCCCGGCACTCCCACCGGCCGCCCGGGGCAGCGGAGGTAGGCTGGACGCGTGCGATCCCGTGTGGCAGGCGGACGGCGCCGCGACCGGCACGGTCGTGGCCTCCGTGGTCCTCTGACGCCCCCGCAGGCGCCGGTCTCGCGGACCCGCGCGGAGCGGTTCGACGACCTCGTCGACGACGAGGTGCGCCGGCTCGTCCAGCGCTGGGACCGGGAGCTGGCCCGGGTGGAGTTCGCCGTCGACGACGTCCCCGACATCGAACCGGGGCACACCGGCCCCGCCCCTCTCGGCCGCACGTTCCCCGCCGAGGACGGCCTGCCGGTGCGCATCGTCGTCTTCCGCCGCCCCGTCGAGGCCCGCGCCTCCGGCGAGGCCGAACTGGCCCGCCTCATCCGCGACCTGCTCGTCGAGGAGGTCGCCGACCTCCTCGGCCTCTCCCCCGAGTCCGTCGACCCGAGCTACGACTTCCCCGACGACTGAGCGCAGCGGAAGACGACGGTCAGCCCGCCCTTGTCGGGGGTGCGGTGGTCGCCCCCCGCGATGGCTCAGCCCGGCGTCAGCGCCGTCTGGGAGTCGGCCGTGTCCGGGAGGTGGAAGGTCATCGGGGCGGGTGTGATCGGCAGGACGGTGAACAGGTAGTCGTCGCCCTTGCCCTTGCCGAGGACGCGGGACGCGTAGACGGGGCCCGAACCGGGCTTCGGGGTGATGACGGCGGCGTAGGAGGTGCCGCCCTCGCCCGGGGCGGTGAGTTCGGCCTCGACGGTGCGTCCGGCCTCGATGGCGACGTCCTGCGGGGCGCCCTTCCCAGCGGCGTTCATGGTGACGATCCGGACGGTCGCCGCGCCGAACGGGGCGGTGAGGATCAGCGAGGAGTCGAACCGGTTGTCGGCGGCGACGCCCGGCGCGGACGCGGTGAGCGGCGCGGTGGCCGTACCGTAGGCGACGTCGGCGCCGCGGGTGGCGGCGAAGCCGGCGATGACGGGACGGTCGGCGACCAGCCGGACGGCGGCGGCCTTCCCCGAGAGCGCGCCGGTCAGCGGGACGGCGGTCACGGTCTTGGCGGGCGCGTCCAGGACGTCCTGTCCCTGCGGGGCGAACGCGCCGCCCGGCGTGATCACCTGGACCTTGATGCGGGCATCGGCCTCGCCGGGGACGGAGACCAGCAGGCGGCGCTGCCCGTCACCGCCCGGCACACCGGGGACGACGACGGACGCCGCGGGCCGGGGAGACTGCGGCAGCCACTCGATGCCCTTCTTCTTCCCGATCCGGGCGCGCACCGACGCGGCGACGCGCCCGCTGGTGGTCTGCACGCGCAGCGTCAGGGCGGCGGCGGACTGCACGATGTCGCCGAGGCCCTCGGCGGAGTCGCCGATCCTCACGATCCTGGTCGTGTAGGGCTCGACGAGGATGGCCTGCCCCTCGGGGGTGTCCAGGGGGCCCTCGCCGGACAGGGCGCTCAGGTTCACGGACGCGCGCTGCCCGTCGACGTTGGTGAGGTAGAGGTCGAGGTCGTCGGCGGAGTCGGGTCCGGGGCTCATGAACCACAGGTCGGTGCCGGGGGTGGCGCAGCGGGCGCCGGCGAGGCCGCGGTCGGGGCCGCCGCCCCGGTGGGTGGTCTGCTCGGCCTCCAGCCCGGCGGCGATCGCCCCGGTGGCGCGGAGGGTGTAGGAGTCCTGGCCGGACTTGGTGTCCTTCTCCCAGCTCTGGCCGGCCGTGGCCATGGACGCGACCGGGGAGCCGCCCCTCGTCGGCGTCATGTCCACGCGCCCGCCGCCCTTCTGGGAGAGGGACTGGACGGCCAGCCGCCCGCCCTCGTGCCCCGGGCAGACCATCACGGCGTGGGCGACGGGCGCCGTGCGGCCCTTCTCGGACGCCCCGCCCGGACGGGAGAACGTCGCGGCGCCGTACAGGGCGGCGACGGCGACGAGCATCAGGGCGGCGGTGGCGTAGCGCATGCCGAGGAGGCGCAGAACCTTGTCCACGGGTCAGGACACCTCCTCGGGGCTGGGTTCCTTCACCGGCTCCGGGGCCGCCTCATGCTGGACGCGGGCACGGGTCGCGCGGCGGCGTCCGCGGCGTCCCCCGCGCCGTCCGCGATGGCGCCGCTCCCGGTCGCCGGTGAACCCGAAGGTGTCGGCCTGGGCTCCGGGCAAAGCGAGGACGACCACGAGCAAGACGGCGATGCCCTGGATGACGACCCACGTATGCCGCATCTTGTCCGACCGTGTCAGCTTGAACTCGCCTCCGTCGGGAGGGATGTCGTATGCCTGCGCCCAGCCGTCGACCGTGTGCCGGTCGCGGATCTCCTCGCCGTTGAGGGTGGCCCGCCAGCCGCCGTCGCCGGCTTCGGCGAGGAGCAGGGTGCGCTTGCCGGTGCCCGGCGGGATCTGCACGCGGGCGTTGACGCGGCCCGCCGGCAGCGGCGTGACCGCGGAGCCCTCCAGGAGCATCATGCGGGCGGACTCCGCCTGGAGCCGCCACACGGCGAACGTCCCCGTGCGGCTGAGACGGCTCAGTTCGGGCGACGCGTCCAGCACCTTGGTGATGGGGTCCTTCCGGGGGTGCGGTACCAGGAGGTACTGGACGCCCATCCGGGTGAGCGCGGGGCCGTCGTCGCCTTCGCGTCCTGCGGCCAGGCCGGCGACGAGGTCGTCCAGGCGTTCGTGGGCTTCGCCGTCCACCGCGACCTCTGATTCACCCAGTCTCGGACGCTCGTCCCTGAGGACGGTGTACGAGATCCGCCCGGTGGGCTCCCGGTGCAGGACGAGGGTCCTGGGCCCGCCCGGCGCGCGAAGGAACAAGGGCACGGTGTCGGGGTCGACCTTGCCGAGCGGCCCGCCCGCCCCGCCGGCCACCCAGAACCCGGCGGACAGCAGGGGCGCGGTCAGCGCCACCACCACCACGGCCGCCCCGCCCGCCCGGTAGATCAGGTGCGTGCCGGCGAGGAGCTCGGCGGCGCGCTGGACGGCGGCGGTCGCGGCGAGCAGCACGCCCGTCCCGGCGAAGATCAGCGCCACGCCGGGCCAGACCGGCGCCGTGTCCGCGCCCTTGGTGACGGTGGCGGCGCTGGTCAGCACGGCGACGAGCAGCCCGAACACCGCGAGCAGCCAGCCGGCGAGGACGCCGCCCCGGCGGCCGCTCAGCGGCAGCGCCAGCACGGCCGCCGCGAGCAGGCCCGCGAGCGCCCACCGCGCGGGCGTGCCGGGCCCGCCGGGGTCGAGTGCCAGCAGGTCGGCGGCGGTGGCGGGCTCGAACCGCCGGTGCAGGCCCGCCTCGGTGAGGAGGCGGGAGGGGTGCAGCAGGAGGCCGACCGTCCACGGCAGCATCAGCAGCGGCGGAACGGCGAGCGCGATGAGGAGGTCGCGGCGGCCCTGCCGGTGCGCGGGCCGGTCGAGCAGCGCCCACACCATCCCGGCCGCCAGGACGGCGACGACCCAGACGAGCGGGACGAACGCGGTCGCGACGGCGAGCAGCAGCGCGACCGTCCAGGCGGCCCGTCCCGCGCGCTTGCGCCGCGTCGCGGCGTCGAACCGGGCGGCCTCCGAGCGCGGCAGCCCGTAGACGCGGGCCGCGTACAGGCCGATGAGCGGGAGCAGGACGAGGACGACGGCGGTGCCGAGGCGTCCGCCCGCGATGGCGCCGGTCGCGGCGGGCAGCAGCGCGTACACGGCGGCGAACCACGCGCGGACGGCGGCGACGGGGATGCGGCGGCCGGCGGCGCGGGCGCGGCGGCCGGCCGCCGGCGCCTCGGTGATCAGCAGCCGGGACGCGCGGTAGGCGGTGAGCCCGGCGAGCGGCACGCTGCCGAGCAGCAGGATCGACACGGCCAGCCACGGCTTGCCGAACAGCACCGTCGACAGCGCGGCGAGGACGCCGACGTAGGGCGGGCTCCCCGCGTCGGTGCCGAGTCCGACCGGATGCCAGCCGGCCAGGTACTGCTCCCACAGGTCGCTCGCGCCGCCCCACGCGGGCACGAGCGCGCCGCCGCCGAGCCGTCCGGCGGCGGTGAGCAGGGACCGCTCGGCGGCGACCGCGACGGCCGTCAGCGCGAGGACGAGCAGGACGCCGGGGCGGGCGAGGAACCGGCGGATCGGGCCCGGCTCGTCGGCCGTGATGTCGTCCTCCTGCTCCTCCTGTTCCCGCTCGTGGGCGGCGAGGTACTCCGAGGCCGCCTCGACGGCCCGGCGCAGCACCAGCCAGCGCGGCTGGAAGCGCCGGACGGTGCGGTGCACGCGGGTCCGGCCGTCGGCGCGGGCGGCCCGCGCCCGCCGCAGCCGGCCCGGGTCGCGCAGGACGTCGGCGAGCGCGCGCAGCTCCTCGCGCGCCGCGCCCGGCCGCTTGGTGACCAGCAGGAAGAGGGCGTGCACGAGCGACGCCCACACGTTGCGGGCGGCGGCGCGCAGCATCGCCGGGAGCGGCTGGTTGGCGAGCAGCGTGAACAGGGCGTTGCGGCGGTCGCGGCGCGCCGGATGCTCGGCCGTCATGCCGATCTCGCGGAGACCCCGCCGGGACGCCTCCGCGTGGTAGACGACCGCGTCGGTCGCCGTCACGACCCGGTGCCCGGCGGCGTGCACCCGCCAGCAGAAGTCGAGGTCGTCGCGGAAGATGCCGTACTCGACGTCGAAGCCGCCGAGCCGCTCCCACACGTCCCGGCGGACCAGCATCCCGGCGCTGCCGACGGCGAGGACGTCCCGGACGCCGTCGTGCTGGCCCTGGTCGAACTCGTCCTGGTCGAGGCCGCGCTCGCGGCGCCCGGCGGTGTCCACGGTGACGCCGACCTCGCGCAGGACGCGCCGGTCGTCCCAGTCGCGGACCTTCGGGCCGAGCACCGCCACGTTCGGGTCGGTGCCGGCCGTCCGCAGCAGCTGGGCGAGCGCGTCGTGGGCGGGCGCGGAGTCGTCGTGCAGCAGCCAGATCCACTCGGTGCGCGGGTTCCCGGGGTCGTCGTCGGGGACGGGCGCGGACGCGGCGTCCTGCCGGAGCGCCTCCGCGATCGCCTCCCCGTAGCCGGTGGTGCGCGGCAGCGTGAGGATCTTCCCCTCGCCGGCGACCTCGGCGAGCACGGCGGGGCCCCGGTCGCGGCTTCCGGTGTCCACGATGACGAGGCGCTGCGCGGGGCGCGCCTGCGTGAGCAGCGCCTTCAGCGTCTCCGGGAGCCAGCGCGCGCCGTCGTGCGCGACGAGGACCGCCGTGACGACATGGCGATCGAGAGTGGGGGCCAAGGATCGCTCGATCTGTGGGACGACAGGGTCGTGGCGGAAACGTACAGCAGCCGTGCCGGCTCCGGGGCCGGCACGGCTGCCAACTGTACGCGCGGCCGCGCGGGGCACGCCCGGATCCGCGAGATCCGGGCGCGCGGCTCGATGCGTCCTCGCCGTCCTAGACGGCCTGGCGCTTCAGCTTGCGCCGCTCCCGCTCGGAGAGTCCGCCCCAGATGCCGAAACGTTCGTCGTGCTGCAGCGCGTACTCCAGGCACTCAGTACGCACCTCGCATGCCCGGCACACCTTCTTGGCCTCGCGAGTGGAGCCGCCCTTCTCCGGAAAGAACGCCTCCGGGTCCGTCTGCGCGCACAGGGCGCGCTCCTGCCAGCCCAACTCTTCGCCGTCGCCGTCTGTGCCGTGCGCCAGCGGGATGACCACCTCGCTCACAGCGCACCTCCCTGCCCGTGGAACCCCCTGGTCAATGCCTTCCCTCCGGTTCCTTCCCCCGAGAAGGCATTGAAACTACACGGACGAAATTACACGCGTGTAGCGACTGCCCCGTCAAGCCGGAGAGCTTTCCTGGGCGACAAAACGGGTTATGCCGGGATGGTGTTTACCTGAAGATCGGTTAATCGGGCGGTCACCGGCGGGCTTGGATCACTGCGGCGGCGGCGGACGGTTGTCCCGGTACCAGTCGCCGCCCTGCTCGCCCTGCCCCGGCGCGGGCTGGGTGCCCTGCGGGTCCTGGCCGGAGCCGCCGTAGGCCCGCGTCCACTCGCCCATCTCCTCGTCGGCGGCCGGCTGCTGCCCCTGCTGACCGGACTGGCCGGACTGGCCCGCCTGGTAGCCGCCGCCCTGCGCGCCGTACTGCTGCTGGTAGTCCTGCTGGCCGTACTGCTGCGGCTGGCCGTACTGCTGCTGCCCGTACTGCTGCTGGGCCTGCTGCCCCTCGCCGCCCGCCTGCTGGCCGTACTGCTGGTACTGCTGCTGCCCGTACTGCTGTTGCTGCTGCTCGAAGCCCTGCTGGCCGTACTGCTGCTGCCCGTACTGCTGCTGGCCCTGCTGGCCCTGCTGGTAGCCGAAGTCGGGGTAGCCCTGCTGCATCTGCTGCTGCGGGCGCGCCGGCTGCATCCCCTGGAACACGGTGAAGACGAACCATCCGCCCACACCGACGATCGCGAGCTTCCCGGCGCCTTCCAGGAACGCGGAGAGCTTCGTCAGCGCCGAGATGTACTCGGAGTCCGCGAGCATCCCGCTGAGCCACGAGATGACCCCGAACAGGGCGATGCCGCCGAGGACGCCGAGCGCCCCCATCGTGATCGTCCTGGCCTGCGGCGTCTGCGTCTCGCCCCACGTCACCAGGAGCACCGCGAGGACGAGCACCCCGACGAGCACGATCTGCAGGAACGTCCCGCCCGCGGTCTCGCCGAGCGCGCGGGACGTGAACGACCCGTCGCCGCCCAGAAGGGAGATGAGGCCCGCGAGCAAGTGCAGCCCCGCCGCTGCGAGCAGTACCCAGGCGGCCGGTTCGCGCAGGCGCTGGACGGCTTCCTTGTTCACGGTGAATTCTCCAGACCGAGGCAATCCATTACACGCCAAAGCTTTGCACAGTCTCGTGTGGGGGGGCGACCCCCCACACGAGTTGGCCCAGGGGGGCGACCCCTGGAACCCCCGTTGCGACGCAGGCGATCCTCACGCCGCCCTTGCGGTCTCTTGTGCCCGTGCGGGTGTGTGTGGCGTCGCTGTGGTCGCCCGCGTCGACGGGCATGCCCGCTCCGGGCGCTGGAGCGCCCTCCGCGTGCCTGCCCGTGGTTGTCGGCTCGGGTCCCCGCCAATCTTTCTGCTCAGTTCTTGAGGGTGAGATGTGCCTCGTCCAAGAGGGCGTGTCTCGGGGGCTGGATTGCTTTGGAATTGTGCCTGGTGGTGCTTACTGGGGTCGGGTCGCTGGTGTGCGTCCGTCCAAGAGGGGGTCGATCGTCGCGTGGGCGGGGGGCGGAGCGCCGTAGGGTTTGTGGCATGAAGATCGTGTGTCTGGCGGGCGGGATCGGCGGGGCCCGGTTCCTGCGGGGGCTGCTCGCGGCGGCCCCGGAGGCGGAGATCACCGTCATCGGCAATACCGGGGACGACATTTCGCTGTTCGGGCTGCGGGTCTGCCCCGACCTGGACACCGTGATGTACACGCTCGGCGGCGGCATCAACGAGGAGCAGGGGTGGGGGCGGACGGACGAGACGTTCACCCTCAAGGAGGAACTCGCCGCGTACGGGGTCGGGCCGGGGTGGTTCGGGCTCGGGGACCGGGACTTCGCGACGCACATCGTCCGGACGCAGATGCTCGCGGCCGGGTACGGGCTGTCGGCGGTGACCGAGGCGCTGTGCGACCGGTGGAAGCCGGGCGTGCGGCTCCTCCCGATGACCGACGACCAGGTCGAGACGCACGTGGTCATCGAGGACGAGAAGGGGCGGCGGGCGATCCACTTCCAGGAGTGGTGGGTGCGGCTGCGGGCGTCCGTCCCGGCGCTGTCGATCACGGCGGTCGGCGCGCAGGAGGCCAAGCCCGCGCCCGGCGTGCTCGCGGCGGTCGAGGCCGCCGACGTGGTGCTGTTCCCGCCGTCCAACCCGGTGGTGAGCATCGGGACGATCCTGGCGGTCCCCGGGATCCGGGACGCGATCGCCGCGAAGACCGTGGTGGGGGTCTCGCCGATCATCGGCGGGACGCCGGTGCGGGGCATGGCCGACGCCTGCCTGGCGGCGATCGGGGTCGAGACGTCGGCTCGGGCCGTCGCCGAACTCTACGGGCTCGGGTTGCTGGACGGCTGGCTCGTCGACGAGGCGGACGCGGACGTGCGGGTCGAGGGCATCGAGGTGCGGTCCCGGCCGCTGCTGATGAGCGACGAGCGGGCGACGGCGGACATCGCGCGCGCGGCGCTCGATCTGGCACTGGAGTTGAAGCGGGCGGAGGACGGCGCGTGAGGCTTGAGGTGTTCGGCGTACCGGGGTTGCCGGAGGTCGCCGAGGGCGACGACATCGCGGCCCTGGTCCCGGCCGATGTCCTGCGAGACGGTGACGTCCTCGTCGTCACGTCCAAGATCGTCAGTAAGGCGGAGGGCCGGGTCCTGGTCGCGGACGACCGGGAGAAGGCCATCGACGCCGAGACGGTGCGGGTGGTGGCGCGGCGGACGCACGCGCGCGGCGAGACGCGGATCGTGGAGACGCGGCAGGGGCTCGTGCTCGCGGCGGCCGGTGTGGACGCGTCCAACACCCGGCCGGGGACCGTGCTGCTGCTGCCGGAGGACCCGGACGCGTCGGCGCGGCGCATCCGGGCCGGGCTGCGGGAGCGGGCCGGGGTGGACGTGGGCGTGATCGTGTCCGACACGCTCGGACGGCCCTGGCGGAACGGGCTGACGGACGCCGCGATCGGGGTGGCCGGGCTGGAGCCGCTCAGCGACCTGCGCGGGCGCGAGGACTTCTACGGGAACCGGCTCGACGCCACCATCACCGCCGTCGCGGACGAGATCGCGGCCGCCGGGGAGCTGGTCAAGGGCAAGCTCGACGGGGTGCCGATCGCCGTCGTGCGGGGCCTGGCCGGGCTGGTGACGGCGGACGACGGGCCGGGGGCGCGGGCGCTGGTGCGTCCGCCGTCCGAGGACATGTTCCGGTTCGGGTCGGCGGACGTGCTTCGCGCGCGCCGCACGATCCGCGAGTTCACCGCCGAGCCGGTGGACCCGGCGGCGGTGCGGCGGGCCGTCGGCGCCGCGATCACCGCGCCGGCGCCGCATCACACGACGCCGTGGCGGTTCGTGCTGCTGGAGTCGGCGGAGTCCCGGACGCGGCTGCTGGACGCGATGCGCGACGCCTGGGAGGCCGACCTGCGGCGGGACGGCTTCTCCGAGGAGTCGATCACCAAGCGGCTGCGGCGCGGGGAGGTGCTGCGGCGGGCCCCCTACCTCGTGGTGCCGTGCCTGGTCATGGACGGCTCGCACGCCTACCCGGACGAGCGCCGGTCGCGCGCGGAGCGGGAGATGTTCGTCGTGGCGGCGGGCGCGGGCGTGGAGAACCTGCTGGTCGCGCTGGCGGTCGAGGGGCTCGGCTCGTGCTGGGTGTCGAGCACGATGTTCTGCCGCGACGTGGTCCGCGACGTGCTGGACCTGCCGGACGAGTGGGACCCGATGGGCGCCGTCGGCGTCGGCCACGCTGCCGCGCCGCCACGCGATCGCCCGGCGCGGAGCGCGGAGGCGTTCATCGAGGTCAGGTGACCGCGGCGACGCGCCGGCGGCGCGAGGATCGGCTGACCTCGTGACGGGGGTCCGGGGGTCGCCCCCCAGGCGGGCGGCGATGCGGGAATAGATCGCGGGCGTCCGGGGCTGGCCTCTCTGCGGGGCCGTTCGCGGCCCCCGGCGCGGCGCGAATTATGACGATTGGCATAGAGTGCCCGCATGGACGGCATGAGTTCCGCTCTTCGTCGGGCCCTGGCCCGCGCGCGTGACGGCAAGACACTGGACCGATCCGAGGCCACCACACTGCTGCGCGCCCGCGGGGCGCAGCTCGACGATCTGCTCGCCTACGCGTCCCGCACCCGGGACGCCGGTCTGGACGCCGCCGGCCGTCCGGGCGTCATCACCTACAGCCGCAAGGTCTTCATCCCGCTGACCCGCCTCTGCCGGGACCGCTGCGGGTACTGCACGTTCGCGACCGTCCCGCACCGGCTGGACGCGCCGTACCTCAGCCCGGACGAGGTGCTGGAGATCGCGCGGCGCGGCGCCGAGATGGGCTGCAAGGAGGCCCTGTTCACGCTCGGGGACCGTCCCGAGGACCGGTGGAAGCAGGCTCGCGAGTGGCTGGACGCGCACGGCTACGACGACACGCTCTCGTACGTGCGCGCGATGGCGATCCGGGTGCTGGAGGAGACGGGCCTGCTGCCGCACCTGAACCCGGGCGTGCTGACGTGGCGCGACTTCCAGCGGCTCAAGCCGGTCGCGCCGTCCATGGGCATGATGCTGGAGACGACGGCGACGCGCCTGTTCAGCGAGCGGGGCGGGCCGCACTTCGGGTCGCCGGACAAGGACCCGGCCGTCCGGCTGCGGGTCCTGGAGGACGCGGGCCGCACGAACGTCCCGTTCACGACGGGCATCCTGATCGGCATCGGCGAGACGGTCGAGGAGCGCGCGGACGCGATCTTCGAGATCCGGCGGACGACGCGGGAGTACGGGGCGATCCAGGAGGTGATCGTCCAGAACTTCCGCGCCAAGCCCGACACCAAGATGCGCGACACCCCGGACGCGGAGCTGGAGGAGCTGGCCGCGACGATCGCGGTCACGCGGCTCGTCCTCGGGCCGAAGGCGCGCGTGCAGGCGCCGCCGAACCTGGTCGCCGACCAGTACGCGCTGATGCTCCGGGCCGGGATCGACGACTGGGGCGGCGTCTCGCCGCTGACGCCCGACCACGTGAACCCCGAGCGGCCGTGGCCGCAGATCGACGAGCTGGCCGAGCGGACCGCCGAGTCGGGCTTCGCGCTCCGGGAACGGCTGACGATCTACCCCGAGTACGTGCGGCGGGGCGAGCCGTGGCTCGACCCGCGGCTGATCGGGCACGTGGCGGCGCTGGCCGACCCGGAGACCGGGCTGGCGCGCGAGGACGCCGTCGTCGAGGGGCGTCCCTGGCAGGAGCCCGACGGCGGGTTCGAGGCGTCCGGGCGGACGGACCTGCACACGTCGATCGACACGACCGGGCGGACGAGCGACCGGCGCGACGACTTCGACGAGGTCTACGGCGACTGGGACGCGCTGAGGGAGCGCATGTCCGCCCCCCAGCGGTTCGACGCCGACGTCAAGGCCGCGCTCGCGCGCGCGGAGCAGAACCCCGCCGGACTGTCGGACGACGAGGCGCTCGCCCTCCTGCACGCCGACGGGCCCGAACTCGACGCGCTCGCCGCGCTCGCCGACGGGCTCCGGCGCGATGCCGTCGGCGACGACGTCACGTACGTCGTCACGCGGAACATCAACTTCACGAACGTCTGCTACACCGGCTGCCGGTTCTGCGCGTTCGCGCAGCGGCGGACGGACGCCGACGCCTACACGCTGTCGCTGAGCCAGGTCGGCGACCGGGTGGACGAGGCGTGGGCGGCCGGCGCCACCGAGATCTGCATGCAGGGCGGGATCCATCCCGACCTGCCCGGTACCGCGTACTTCGACCTCGCGCGGGAGGTGAAGCGGCGGGCGCCCGACATCCACCTGCATTCGTACAGCCCGATGGAGGTCGTCAACGGCGCCTCCCGGACCGACCTGTCCATCCGGGAGTGGCTGCAGGCCGCGAAGGAGGCGGGCGTCGACTCGCTGCCGGGGACGGCCGCCGAGATCCTGGACGACGACGTGCGCTGGGTGCTGACCAAGGGGAAGCTCCCCACCGACCAGTGGGTCGAGGTCGTCACCACCGCGCACGAGATCGGCATTCCGACGACGTCCACGATGATGTACGGGCATGTGGACACCCCGTCGCACTGGGTCGCGCACATCAAGCTGCTGAGGTCGATCCAGGAGCGGACGGGCGGGTTCAGCGAGTTCGTGCTGCTGCCGTTCGTCCACCACAACTCGCCTATCTATCTCGCGGGGCTGGCGCGTCCGGGGCCGACGGTCCGGGAGAACGTGGCCGTCCACGCCCTGGCGCGGATCCTGCTGCACGGAGCGATCCCCAACATCCAGACGTCGTGGGTGAAGCTGGGGGACGAACTGTGCACGCGCGTCCTGCAAGGGGGCGTGAACGACCTGGGCGGCACGCTGATGGAGGAGACCATCAGCCGCATGGCCGGGTCGGAGAACGGTTCGTTCAAGCCCATCAGCGACCTGGAGGAGATCGCCCGGCTCGCGGGACGTCCGGCGAGACAGCGCACGACCCTGTACGGCGAGGTTGCGGCGGAGCGCCTGGAAGCGGCCCGCCGCACGGACGGCATCGGCAACTTCGGCCGCCTCCCTCTGACCCCCCTCTCCCGTTGACCTGCGGCGTGTTGTTGTTAAGAGAGGTTGCATAACAACAACACGCCGCAAGTGAACGCGCGGTCATGTATGACAGACGCGTGGACGACAACGGACGCCCGCTGTGGGGGCGCCCGGCGGCCTGGGCCGCCGTGGCGCTGCTGCTGTCGGGCGCCGTCGGCGGCGCGTGGGCGTCCGGGCTGTTCTCGGCGCCCGCCTGCTCCGGCGCGCCGCTGCGGATCACCGTCGCGGCGCAGCCGGAGATCGCGCCCGCGCTGAGCGACGTGGCGTCCCGCTTCAACGTGGAGACGCATCGGGTGGGCGGGCGCTGCGTCCGCGCCCGCGTCACCCCGGTCGCGCCCGCCTCCTACGAGGGACGCGTGGACGCGTGGGTGCCGGAGTCGTCGCTGTGGCTGGCGATCGTCCGGGAGGGCGGCGACACGTCCGTCCCGTCGACGGCGCCGTCGGTGGCGTCGACGCCGGTCGTCCTCGCCACGACCCGTCCGGTGGAGGGCGAGTTCGAGGACGCGGGCGTCGACATCAGCTGGAAACTGCTCCTCAAAGGCAAAGCGGACGGGCTGGCCCTCACGCGGATCGCCGCCGACCCGGGCGCGGGCATGACCGGGACGATCGCCATGCTCGCGATCGGGCAGATCGACAAGGACGCGGACGTCGCCGGCGCCCTCCGCGAGAACGGCGGCCAGGCCGCGACCCTGGCCGGGCTCACCGACGCCGAGCGGTTCGGCCGTCCCCTCGCCGTCAGCACAGAGCAGGCGGTGGTCGCCTACAACGGCACCCACCGCCCGAACCCCGTCGTCAGCCTCATGCCGGACGAGGGCACGCTGATGCTCGACCACCCCTTCGCCGTGACCGCGAAGGACCCGCGCCGGCGGGACGCGGCGGAAGCGTTCCAGGCCGCGCTCGGCGCTCGCTCGGCCCGCGACACCCTCCAGCGGGCGGGCTTCCGGACGCCCGACGGCTCCCTCGCCGCCCCGTACGCACGCGAGTACGACCTCCCGGAGAAGGCGCCGGAGTCGCTCCGCCTCCCGACCCGCGAGGAGATCGACGAGGCGCTCGCGTCCTGGAAGGCGTGATCAGGGAGCGCCGCATCAGGGAGCGCCGCGGAGGCAGCTCGGGCGCCGCTCTGCCACCGGGACGCCCACGTCCTTCTGCAGTTGGGCGAGCTGCTGCGAGACGGCGGACGGCGTGTAGCCGAGCGCGTCCGCCACGGCCCCGAGCGTCCCGCGCAGCTTGAGCTCCCGCAGCACCCGGAGCCGGCCGAGATCCAACATAGTGAAGCGATTCTTACACGATCCCTCCAGAAAAGGTCGCTGGACCTGAACGTTGGACGGAGTCAAACTAGAGGTGCGACGGAAAGAGGCGGACACCCCGGCTCCACCGATCGCCCCGCGCGGGAACGCCCCCAGCGATCCCAAAGGAGCAGGACCATGCTGTACGTGCTCGCCCTCATCATCGCCCTCGCCGTCCTCGGCCCCCTGTTCGGCGCCGACAGCCGCGACGGACTCGACTGGACCCCGAACAACTTCTGGCTCCGCCGCCGCTCGGCCCCGGACCCGGTCAAAACGACCGATAGTCCCGGACGGCCAAACGGGGGCCGCGCCTCGGCGGGCGCCTCCCGGACGATTCCAGCAGCCGGGTGACCCGGTACCGATGGCCGGCGTAGGGCTCCAGCAGTTCGAGCATCCCGGCGTCGTCGACCTTGCGGCCCGCCAGCGCCCAGCCGACCAGGCCGGGCAGGTTGTAGTCGCCGACGGAGACGGCGTCGGGATCGCCGACCGCCCGCTGCCGGACCTCGGCCGCCGTCCAGACCCCGACACCGGGCAGCGACCGGAGCCGCGCCTCCCCGGCGTCCTCCTCCAGCCGCTTCGCGACCCGCGCGGCCCCGATGATCGTCCGGGCCCGGACGGCCTCCAGCCCGGACCGGTGCCACTCCCACGAGGGAATCCGGACCCACACCTCGGGCGGCGGCGGGACCCGCATGTGCGGGGCCCCCGGCGCCGGCTCCCCGAACCGGCGCAGCAGGTGGCCCCACCCGCGCCAGGCCTCCTGCGCGAGCACCTTCTGCTCCATGACGGCCGGCACGAGCGCCTCGAAGACCCGCCGCGACCGCCCGATGCGCAGCCCCTCACGCCGACGCGCCTGCTCCCGGACCACGTCATGCCGCGCGACGAACCCGTCCGGCGCGTCATCGACCCCGAGTAGCTCCGGCACCCCGTCGAGCAGCCACTCGGCACCGGGCCCCCACCCCGTCGCCTCGACGACGTTCCCGGCCCACCGGAGCCGCAGCGTCCCCGGCCCGTCCGGCGTGTGGGACGCGCGCCAGACCGACCCGTCCCGCTCGACGCGAAACGCCGGGTCATGAGGCCCGCGCTGGTGCGGCGAAAGCGTCCCGTGCAGATCGAGCGGCCAAGGCGGCCGCCACTCCCGAACCCGGCCGGGGAGACGTCCAGCGGTCTTCTCCCCGGCCGAACGGGGGGCAGGGGTACCGGACGGCACGAGAGCCACCGACCACCCACCATCCCCTCGACCGTCCGCACTTCGGCGCTGCCGCGCCCCAGTGTGCCACCACCGGGCAAACTGGACCCATGAGCGTCAAGGACGCCCTCGCCATAGCGCTCGGCCTCGTGCTCAGCCTGCCGTTCCCCTCCGTCCTGTTCATCCGCGTCAACGCCCGACGCCTTGAGAGACGACGGCGGGCGGCCCGAGCGGCGGCCCACGACGCCCTGGCCAACGCGCTCACCCACTACCGCCGCGCGGAACTGCACTACATCCGCCGGCGCCTCGGATCGCCCGGCACCTCAGCCGCACGCGACGCGCACGCAGCGTCCTTCCGCGAGCGCTCTGCGGTTCAGCACGCACTCTTCCTGCTGCGGACGGCGTCCACCGACCCGCGCATCGTGGCACTGGCGGAGCGGGCATTCGAGCTCACCGGCCTGATCCACGACGCGAGCACGCTAGAAGAAGCCACCCGGGACGCCGCCAGGGCAGACCAGGCGGTCCGCGACTTCGTCACCGCGACCGGCGCCACCGTCCACCCCACGACGGCACGGACCGAGCTGCGTGATCCTTAGGTGCGCGCGAGGTACGGCGTTTGATCGGGTTGCCTCAAAGGTCGTATCCGCCCCGCTTGATCTTCGACACAAAGGCCGCCCACGCGTCCCGCCCCAGGGCCAAGACCCCGCCTTCGGGGTCCTTGGAGTCCCGAACCAAGTGCTGCGCGTCGCGGACGCAGGTCTCGACGCAACCGTTCGCACCCTCACTGTGGCTGCTCTTACGAAAGTCAGTGCGGTGAAGACGGGGACTGGACAATTTGTCCCTCCATGTGCTCATTGTCGCGCTAGCCGTTCGAGCATAGCCACCGACTCCTCGGGGCTCAGCGCCATGGCCGCCATCTGCTCGAATGCCAGCGAGTACGTGTGCACTTCCTTCTCGTCCTCGATGTAGAGAGCGCTCGTCATGTTCTCGACGTACACCACGTTCGGGGTGAACCGTTGAGGGAATCCCAGCACAGCGAAGCTGCCCACGACTCCGGGGTGCCCACCGGCGGCTACGGGCATGATCTGAAACATCACGTTCGGCTGCTCGGTCAACTCGATCATGCGTCTGTACTGGGCACGCATCACCTCCCGACCGCCTATGACCCGCCTGAGCGCGGTCTCGTCCAAGATTGACCAGAGTCGCGCGGGATCTTCCCGCTCCACCCACGCCTGCTGTCGCGCCATGCGGGCCGCGACGCGACGCTCGACTTCTGTGGCCGGCGAGAAGCGCATCAAGATCGACTTAGCCACGTGATGGGTGTAGTCCTCGGTCTGCATCAGGCCGTGCACGAGTCCCATCGTGTAGGAGTTGAGCCACTCGGCTTCAGCCTCCAGCCCCATGTAGGTGGCATAGTCCGCAGGCAGGCTGTTCTCGTAGACGTCCCACCAGCCGCGCTGCCTGGCTGTACGAGCGAAGCGGGCGAGCCCGTCCAAGCGGGGTCCACTCACCCCGTAGAGGGCCAGCATCTGCTGGACCTCGGCCACGGTGACCCTGCGGATCGCGTTCTCGATCCTGGAGAGCTTGGTCTTGCTCCACCCGAGCCGCTCAGCGGCCTCTTCCAGGTTCAGCGTCGTCGTGGACTCCCTGAGCCTCCGCAATTCACTGGCGAGACGGCGCTCACGAACACTGGGTGGCCTGGTTGTCATGTGACCGAGCATGCCCGCTGAGTAGTCACGCCTCAAGCCGTTCAAAGGAAGCTCACCGAAAGGATCTTTAGTTCCTTCTTTAAAACAGTTGCGGACACGATCCCAAGCTCGCATCATGTGATCCGAGTCACGAAACAGAGAGTGATACATATGTCGCTTTCTGTATGAATTCGGCGATGGCATGGAGGAGGTAGGTCTCGTGGAGGTCAAGGGGGCGTGGGGGCTGGTGGCCGGGGGGCTGTGCGCGTGGCGGCTGCCCGGGGACGAGAGCGGGCCGGCGATGGCACGGCGCCTCGTCCGGCAGACGATGTCCGAGCTCCGGCTCGACCCGGACGTGATCGAGGACGGCAAGCTCGCCGTGTCCGAGACCGCGACCAACGCACTACGGCACGCCGGGTGCGCGCGGGGCGACCGGCCGCCCACCCAGCCGGAACTGTGGATCTGGGCGCGGACGGTCCCATCTCCCCAGCTCATCGTCTCCGTCTTCGACGGCGCGCGAACGACCACACCGCACACCTCCGGGGCCGGGCTGCTAGACGAGCACGGCAAGGGCCTCGAACTCGTCCGCCAAGTCACCGCCGCCTGGGGCAGCACCCCAACCCGCTCCCGCGTCGACCCCGCGTCCGTCCCCGGCAAGACCGTCTGGTTCGCGCTGCCGCTCCCCGACGACTGGCCCGGCCTGCACTACCGCGTCCACCCCGGAACCGCCGCGCACCACCTGCTCCTCAACCTCACCCGGCGCGGCTTCAAGGGAACGAGCGGCACCATCGACGACGGCCTGTCCGTCCTCGTCCTCCCCAACCTCAACGTCTGGGTCCACCGCCGAACCTTCTGCTGGTGGTCCACACCGCACCGCTACCTCCGACGCCCCCTCATCGACCTCCAAGAAACCACCGAACTCCTCATCCACCACCTCGACACCACCCTGGTCCCGGCCACCTCCTCACCGCGATGAGCCCGCTCGATCTACCTCGGTGGCGCCTGACCATGCCGCCCCTGCGACCTACACCTCTGGGATCTTGGGATGCGGTTAGTCGCGATGATGGGGGTGTACGTGGACGTCCGGTCGAGCACGCACGTGATCGAACTGGGGCCCGACGTGGTGGTCAAGCGCTACCGCTCGCGGCGCAACGACGAGCCGCGTCGCGAGTGGCGGGCCCTGACCCTTCTGCACGAACACGCCCCAGATGTCGCGCCGGTACCGATCAGCGCCGACCTGGACGTCGAGCCGCATATCTCCACAACCGAGCGCTACCTCCACACCCTCCCCACCGCCGACGAAACCGCCCTGGAAGCCCTAGCCAAGATCCGCGCCAACCAGGGCAGTCAGGACGCAGCCTCAGGCCTCGAAGCCCAACTCACCGAAGCCCAAGCAAAGATCACCCAACTACAGGCCGTCCTCGCCGACCAGTTGGTCGCTCAGCACGTCGAGACAAGGCCGAACCTGCGCTCTGTGCAACTTCGCGCTGCCCCGGCCGCGGTTCCTCCACCTGCCGATTCCACATCCAGGTGGTATCGAAGTACCATGGGGTACCAAGGTACTTGGAGGTGATCGTGTGGCTGTCACCAAGCCCACGGCGGGACGGGTGAGCGCGCCGCTCAAGGTGGACCGGGACACAGATGAGCTGATCACTGATGGTGCCCACTTCCTCGGGATGACCAAGAAGGATCTGGTGGGTGAGGCTGTCAGGGTCTACCTGGCGTCCCGCCGCGAGGAGATGCGTCAGGCCATGCTCGACAAACTCCGCAAGCTTGACGGGTCGGCCGCCTCCAGCGTCTCCCTCTTGACCGACATCCCAGCCGAGGACATCGAGCGACTCGGCGGGATCAGCGAGGACACCTGATCGATGGAACCGACTCGGCCGACGCTGCGGGCGCTCCTGGACGACCTCGGCCTTCCGCTGCCTCCGCTTGATCAGCCTTTAGACGAGATCGACCACCCCCTGCTGGCCAAGGCCCGCGCCCAGTTCGCGACGGACGAGGTCGGCCACGAACGGATCCGCGCGATAGATGACGAGGTGGTCTTCAAGGTCAAGGTCCGGCGGTGGCGCGGCGCCGTCTGGCCCGATACGAACATTCCCTGGCTAATCGCCGCCGGTATACGCGAGGACGGCTCCGGCGACGACTTCTACCGGGTTCTCATGCGCGAATCCCAAGCGGCTCGTGCACGCTACAACGCGGAGAACGCCAAACCGCTCGGCGGCAGAACCTATATCGGTCATCTGCTGCCGACCGGCGACGACCACAAGCGCCACCAGCTGGAAGCAGGCACCCGCCTAGTCCGCCGATTGATCAAGGTGATCCGCGAGCTGGCGCGTGGGTCTCTGCACGACGGTCACGAGCACGCTGCCGATCTGCCCGGCTTCCGGCTGGGCATCGTTGTCCGTGCTGACGACGGAAACGAGACCTACGTCGCCGTGAAGATCACCGGCTCCGTCCCCGGCGATCTGGTCGCTGTGATCCTGCGGCACGTTCCCGGCTGCGACCCCGAACTCTGGGACACCGCAGTCAGACTTCCAGAGCGAAGTCTCTTCGGCCCCGAACAAGCCTGGTTCAACGTCATGGAACCAAAGGCTGCCGCCCAACTCCTGGAAGAGGGCGTCTGACCCAACCGGGCTCTTCACGAATGAACCACACCGGGTTAAGTGGAGATACTGGGTTGTGGCTGTGAGCTGCTGGTTTGGGCGTTGCCGGTAGTGGTCCGGTGGGGTGTGGCCGATCTCCGCGCAGGCGACGGTGTTGTACCGCCCCACCCACTCGGCATTGGCCAACTCAACCTCGTTGTTGTCAGGAGCGGCGCGGCTTGATCAGCTCAGTCCCATGCAGCCCGAGCGTGATCCATCGGCGCGTTGCCCAGCACATGACCGAGGGGCCGATCGGACGATCGGTGCGGTTGCGCGGCCACAGCGCCATCTCCCTCGCATCCAACACCAGCCTGGTCTCTGTTGGTGGCCCCGCGGCCTAGCCGGACGATGACGCGAAGTACGGCCACATCCTCGGAAGTGACCCGCCTCTCTGCCCCGAGGGTGAAGCAGAGAGGCGGGGCGCCAGCGTGTGGCTCCGGCAGCCCGCACTGGAGGCCGTGCTCGAACACCCGACGCGGCCCGTTTTCGGCACCGGGGACGGGAACCTGGCGAACCTCCTCTGGGACGGCAGCGAAGTCCGCCTCGTGGACTTCGAGTACTCCGGCCGCAGTGACCGTCCCTACGAGCTGGCCGAACTGGCCGAGCACATTTCGGTGCGGACGGCGGACGGGCCCGGCATGGAGCGCGTCCTGGAACGCTTCGACCTGGACGCGGCGGAGGCCGACAAACTGAAGAGCTGCCGCCGCCTGCTCGCCGCGTTCTGGATGCTGAGGATCATGGGCGGCGACCGGGGCGATCCGCAGACCCGCGCAAAGGCCCTGACGAGCCAAGCGTCCCGCCTACTGGCCTTGCTCGACCGTCGAGCCCCGTGACGCCGATCCCCGACGGGGCGGTGGGTGTCAGGGGGCGGTCGTCCAGTGGTGGAGGGTGTCGTGGTCGTGGGTGAGCCAGGTTCCGTCCCGGAGGGGGACGGCCGGGCCCGGGTCGGCGGCGTGGGCCTGATCGGGATATTCGATCAGGGCGGGTGAACGTCCGGGGGTCACCAGCCAGTGGCTCGACTCGCGCCAGCGCTCCGGGCCGAAGACCTCGACGTCGATCTCGTCGTATGTGTCCTCCAGCGCGAGCAGCAGGGCGCCGTCGCGCAGGACGCCGCCGGTGGAGCCGGACAGGTACGGCCGGATGTGCATGTCCGAAGACGGGAGGTCGGTGCAGGTGACCGCGGTGACCGGGTCCGCCCCGTCGGGGCCGTGCCACCGGACGTCGGTGGTCTCGCCGTCGTCGCTGCGCCCGACGGTGACGAAACCCGAGCCCGGGTCGGCGTCCAGCAGTGTGCGGTTCATGGCGGGCGAGAGGACGCCGTCGCGCCCGACGCCGAACGTCATCGCGACCGCACCCGGGCGGACGCCCAGGGCCACCGGCCGTCCGCCCGCGTCCAACGCGAGCCCCACGAAAAGGTGGCGGCCATCGACCGGCACTGCCAGCCGGTCGACGACCTCACCCGCGACGGTCAGCAGGTGCAGGCAGACTCCTCGATCGGCGTTGACGGCCAGCCACAGTCGCGGTTCGGCGCCGGGTGGCTGCACCCACTGCGCGTAGAGCACGGGGACGCCCTCCGAGCCGGCCGCGGGCCGGCTCCACAGCAGCGTCCCGTCCGGGGTGACGATCCGGTAGGAGTGTTCGTCCACCAGGACGGCGTGCGACAGGTCCGGTGCCACCGGGCCCGTCCCGACGATCGGCCGCCCGCGCACGTCCCCGGGGAACACCGCAGCGGGCTCCGCGAGAGGACCGCCGCGCCTCAGTTCGTGCACCACGAGCCCGTCACCGGTCCGGACGATCAGACGCGGCACGGGCCCCGCCCGATCGATCACCGCCGACCCGCGTTCGAGCAGCGCCGCGTCACCCGTCCGGTACAGCGCGATCTGCCGTGGTCGGATTTTCACACCGGCACCACCCCCGAGGACGTCTCGTCCGCACCACCGTGCCACACCCCCCGTCTCACCACTTGATTCCGGCCGCTACCGGCAGATGGTCGCTGCCGGTGGCGGGCAGGACGCGCGAGTTCACCGGTTCCACGCCTCTGACGAGGATCTGGTCGATGCGAGCCACCGGGAATCTCGCGGGCCAGGTGAAGCCGAAGCCGTCTCCGGCCCCGTCCTGGGCCGAGCGCATCCGCGAGGTGAGGCCGGCGAACGCGCGGTCGTCCATGGTGCCGTTCAGGTCGCCGAGCAGCACCACCCGCCCGTTCCGCTCTGCGGCGACGGCCTCGCCGAGCGCTTTCGCGTTCCGGTCACGGTGGACCGTCCAGAAGCCCGCCCTCAGATTCACGCGTGCGGACCCCAGGTGGGCCACGTACACCGCCAGCGGCCCGTGTTCCGTGGCCACCGTGGCGCGCAGCGCACGGGCATGGCTCATCCTGGCGTCGGCCGGCCTGGCCGCCGCCAGCGGCCCGTAGTCGGTCTGGATGTCGACCGGGCGGACGTCCGACAGCGGAAACCTGCTCCACAGCCCGACCGTCCCCAGCACCGCGTGGTACGCGTACGTCCTCGCCAGCTCCCTCTCGTACGTGCCCCGTGCCCGTTCGGTCAGCTCCTCCAGTGCCAGCACGTCCGCGCCGGACGCGGCCAGGTCGCGGGCGGTGCGAGCGGGGTCGGGGTTGTCGGCGCCGACGTTGTGGCTGGCCACGGTGACATCGCCGCCCGGACGGGACTTGTCGCTGAGCAGCCCGCCGAACAGGTGCAGCCACACCACGACCGGCACCAGCAGCGCGGCCACGGCGGACGCGGAACGGCGCCACAGCGCCCCGGCCAGCAGTGCCGGGACGGCCAGGCCGAACCAGGGCAGGAAGGTCTCCACCAGGCTGCCGACGTTGCCGACCCGGTTCGGGATCTCCGCGTGCAGCAGCATGAACAGGCCGAGCAGCGGCGCCAGCGCCGCGAGGACCGGGCCGCGCCGCCAGGGCCCCGGCCGCGCGGCGAGACGCAGCGCCCGGCGGACGGCCGCGCGGCGGGCCCCGGCGCCGGCCCGTCCGGTCTCCGACGTCTCTCGCCGCAGCATCGTCTGTCCTTGTTCTCCACCGGTCACTGCCGCATCCTCGGGTCCTGGGTCGGGTCGGCGTACATGCGCGGGCAGCCACGGTCGATCGCCTTGGCCCGCAGTTCGTAGTGCCAGGGCTCGTTCTCGTAGATCTGGCACAGCCCGTACTCGGCGCCGTGCCCGGACAGCCACGACGCCGCGTCGGTGCGCCCGATGTCGACCGCGTCCCCCGACACGTGGGAGGACGTCGCCGGGGTGGCCACCCATCGCGCGGCCTCCTTCTCGGACCCGTACTTGGCGACCGCGTCGCGCAGAAGCCGCTTCTGGTACTCCGGGGAGCGCCAGCCGCTGTTGACGTAGAACGTGACGCCGTCGTCCGCCGCGTCCCTCGCGGCGCGGCGGAGGGTCCGGAGCAGGTCCGGATCGAGGTTGGCGACGGCCGGGAACCGGTCGTTGAAGACCGTCACGCCGTCGGAGACGAGCCCGTCGGCCTTCCCGACCGGGCCACGGCGCTTACGGCGAGGTGCGTTCGAGGGCGGAACCGCGCTGAAGGACGAGGCGGGCGCCGACAACGAAGGCCCCAGGGGCGGCGAGGACGACGAGGAGGTGAGCGGCCGATGGGCCAGGGCCGCCACGGCCGCCGCCAGGACGGCCGTCACGCAGACGATGACGAGCCAGCGGACCCGGTGCGTCGGTGGTGCGGTTCGAGGCATACCGCCTAGTCAAGGCAGCGGGATGTTGCCGGCGCGTATGCGGTTTTAGATACGCCGACGATATGCGGCGGCTCGTAACTTAGGGTGCATGCGCGTGCTGATCGTCGAGGACGAGCCCTATATGGCGGAGGCCATCCGCGACGGCCTCCGCCTGGAGGCGATCGCCGCCGACATCGCGGGGGACGGCGACACCGCCCTGGAAATGCTGAGCGTCAACGCCTACGACATCGCGATCCTCGACCGCGACGTCCCCGGGCCGTCCGGTGACGAGATCGCCCGGCGCATCGGTCGCCTCCGGCAGCGGCATGCCGATCATCATGCTCACCGCGGCCGACCGTCTCGACGACAAGGCGTCCGGGTTCGAACTCGGCGCCGACGACTACCTGACGAAGCCCTTCGAACTGCAGGAACTCGCGCTCAGGCTCAGGGCGCTCGACCGCAGGCGCGCCCACAGCAGGCCCCCCGTGCGGGAGATCGCGGGCCTGCGGCTGGACCCGTTCCGCAGAGAGGTCTACCGGGACGGCCGCTACGTCGCGCTGACCAGGAAGCAGTTCGCCGTCCTCGAAGTCCTCGTCGCGGCGGAAGGCGGCGTCGTCAGCGCGGAGGAACTCCTGGAACGGGCGTGGGACGAGAACGCCGACCCGTTCACCAACGCCGTCCGCATCACCGTCTCGGCGCTGCGCAAGCGTCTCGGCGAACCCTGGATCATCGCGACCGTGCCCGGCGCCGGGTACCGCATCGACACGCCGCCCGACGGCGGGCCTGAAGGAGCCGCGCATGGATAGGGAGCCCGGGACGAGCGTCCGCCTCAAATTCACCCTCAGTTACGCCGGGTTCCTCATGCTCGCCGGTGCGTTGATCCTCATCGCCGTGGGGCTCTACTTCCTGCGCGGCCTGCCCAACGGTGCGATCTACAGCACCGGTGAGATCTTCATCAACCGCCGCCTCATCCTGCGTTCGTTCGTCCCGATCGCGGTCATCGTGCTGGCGTTCCTGCTGGTGTTCGGCCTCCTGGGCGGATGGATCCTCGCCGACCGCATGCTCGCCCCCCTGTCCCGGATCACCGACGCCACGCGCCTGGCCTCGACCGGGTCGCTCTCCCAGCGGATCCGGCTGCCGGGCCGCATGGACGAGTTCCGCGAGCTCGCCGACGCCTTCGACATGATGCTCGCCCGGCTCGAAGCGCACGTCGCCGAACAACAGAGGCTCGCGGCCGAACAGCAGAGGTTCGCGGCCAACGCCTCGCACGAGCTGCGCACCCCGCTCGCGATCTCGAAGACGCTCCTGGAGGTCGCCCGCGCCGATCCGGCGCAGGACGCCGGCGAGATCATCGAACGCCTCCACACCGTCAACACCCGGGCGATCGACCTCACCGAGGCGCTGCTCCTGCTCAGCCGCGCCAGCCGGCGGTCCTTCACCCGGGAGAGCGTCGACCTCTCCCTCGTCGCGGAGGAAGCCACGGAGACGCTCCTCCCCCTGGCGGAGAAGCACGGCGTCACCATCGAGTCCTCCGGTGACATCACCCCCGCTCTCGGGTCGCACGCGCTGCTCCTGCAGCTGACGACGAACCTCGTGCACAACGCGATCGTCCACAATCTGCCCGAAGAGGGCACCGTGTGGGTGAAGACGAGCGTCCACCCCGGGACGGCGGTGCTGACCGTCGAGAACACCGGCGGGAAGATCACCCCGGAGCTGGCCGCGACACTCACCGAACCGTTCCAGCGCGGCACCGAGCGCATGCACTCCGACCAGGCGGGCATCGGCCTCGGCCTGGCGATCGTCAAGACCATCGCCCACGCCCACGACGGAACACTCACCCTCACCCCACGCCCCGAAGGCGGTCTCCACATCACCGCAGAACTCCCCGCCCCCGGCGGGTAAGGGTCAGGCGTCGGTGGAGAAGCGGATGGCGGTGGGGGGGAGTTCTATGCCCGGCCAGATCCGCAGGCCGGGGCGTAGTTCGTTGCCGGGGCCGACCACCGCGCCGTCGCCGAGGACCACGCCGTCCAGGACGGCGCCGGGGCCCACCCGGGCGCCGCGGCTCAGGACCGAGTCGCAGACCGTGGCGCCCTCGGCGACGAACGCGTTCTCCAGCAGGACGCTGCCCACCACGGTGGCGCCCGCCTCGATCACCGCGTTGCGGCCCACCGTCGTGCCGCCGCGCACCACAGCGCCCGGGGCCACCTGGGCGCCGGGGAGGATCAGGCGCTCACCCGGGTCGCCCGGCATCGCGGGAGAGGTGAGCGCCCCCAGGACCAGGTCGCGGGAGCCCTGGACGAACGCCTCCGGGGTCCCGACGTCCAGCCAGTAGGCCGACTCCACGTGCCCCATGACCAGGGCGCCCGACGCGATGAGGCTGGGGAAGGTCTCGCGTTCGACGGAGACCACCTCGTCCTCGGGGATCGTGTCGATCGCGGAGCGGCGGAAGACGTAGCAGCCGGCGTTGATCTGGTTCGTGACCGGGTGCGAGGTCTTCTCCAGGAAGGCGGTCACCCGGCCGTCGTCGGACGTCGGGACGCAGCCGAACCGGGACGGGTCGTCCACCTCCGTCAGGTGCAGGGTCACCGCCGCGCCGGCCTCCTCGTGCAGCTTCACCTGGGCCCGGACGTCATGGCCCGACAGGATGTCGCCGTTCAGGATCAGGACCGGGTCGTCCGGGCCGCAGGTCAGCGCGCGGGCCGCGTTGCGGATGGCGCCGCCGGTGCCGAGCGGCTCCCTCTCGCTGACGTAGGCGAGGTCGACGCCGTGCGCGTGGGCCCCGAACGCCGCCTCGAACATCTCGGCGCGGTAGGACGTGGCGAACACGATGCGCTCGACGCCGGAGGCGTGGGCACGGGCGAGCTGGTGCGCCAGGAACGCCACGCCGGCGGTGGGGAGCAGGGGTTTCGGGGTGGAGATCGTCAGGGGGCGCAGGCGGGTGCCCTGGCCACCCACCAGGAGGATCGCTTCCACTCGATTCCTTTCTCCGCGCGAGGTCGGAGAGAGCCTAGTGGGTGCGGGATGCGGCGTACTGGTCGACCGCGCGCCGGTAGGAGGCCATGTGCGCCTCGGCGGACGCCGACCAGGAGAACTCCTGGGAGCGGGCGTGGGCGGCCTCGGCCAGCTCGGCGCGGCGGGACGGGTCGTCGATCAGCGCGGCGAGCGCCGACGCGATGCCGGCCGGGTCGGGCTCGGTGTAGGCGACCGCGTCGCCGCCCACCTCGGGGAGGGGGCCGCGGCGCGTGGTGAGGACGGGCGCGCCGCATGCCATCGCCTCCAGGACGGGCAGGCCGAACCCCTCGCCGCGGCTCGGAAGCGCGACGACCAGGGCGCCGCCGAAGAAACCGGGCAGGGACGGCCACGGCAGGTAGCCGGGGCGCAGGACGCGCAGGTCCAGCGGGACGGTGGCGAGGGCCGCGTCGACCTCGTCGTCCCATCCGCCGCTGCCCGCGAGGACGAGGGCGGGGGCGTCCGGGCGGCCCGCGCAGGCCCGCGCCCAGCCGCGGATCAGGCTCGGGACGTTCTTGCGCGGCTCCAGCGCCCCCAGGTAGGCGACGTAGGGGCGGCCGTGCAGGCCGAGGCGGTCGGAGACCTGCTTGGTCTCGGCCTCCGACGGCCGGTGGAACACCTCGTGGTCGACGCCGTGGTAGGCGACGTCGATGTGCGCCGGGTCGGCGCCGAGGACGCTGACCAGCTCGTCGCGGGTCGCGCGGGACGGGGCGATGAGCCGGGTCGCGCGGCGCGCCGCGGTGCGGGTCGCCGACTTGATGTACGACGTGCGGACCGGGTCGTGCAGCTCGGGTTCCGCGAACAGCGTCACGTCGTGGATCGTCACGACGGTGGGCAGCAGGGCGCTCACCGGCATCGTGTACGTGGGCAGGTGGATGACGTCCGCGCCGACGCGCTCGGCCACGTGCGGCAGGCCGGTCTGCTCCCACGCGAGGCGGGTGGCGCGGTGCGCCAGCGTCGCCGGGCCGGCGACGACCCGGGCCCCGGGGACGAGGCCCTCGTAGCGTTTCTCGTCCGCCCGCTGGCAGGCGACGGCGAGATCGGCGCCCTGCGCGTGCAGGGCGCACAGGAGCCCGTCCACGTACCGGCCGAGCCCGCCGCGATCGGCAGGCACGGCGGTGGCGTCGAGGAGAATTCGAGGCGCCACGGTCCATTCCCCCATCCAGCGCGGTGGCGTAGATCACCCTTTACTCCCCGAGCCTACGCCCGCCGGGCGTGCGCTCGGGTGACCTCGTTCCACGCGATTCACGATGAGGCCCCTACCCGCTGGCTACCTCTTACGCGCCCGCACGAGGACGATGCTGCCGCGCTCGTTCGGCGCCTTGCGGTCGGCGAGGGCGACGAGCGGGGTCAGCGGCGCGGCGGCGTTGAAGCCGACCTTGCCCCCGTAGGTGGACAGCGACAGGTAGAGGCGCTCGCTGGCGGCCGTGCGGAACTGGTAGCTGTGCTTCACCAGGTCGAGGCCGCGCTCGTCCATGAGCTTGCGCAGGCTGTCGTGGGTGTAGGTGTGCTGGACGTGGTACTTGGCCTTGTGCGCGTCGCGCAGCTTCGGCCAGGCGTCGGCGCGGCTCAGCACGTCGGCGGACATGAAGATCTCACCGCCGGGCTTCAGCACCCGCGCCATCTCGTCCAGCGACCTGCCGCCGTCGTCGAAGTGCTCGATCGCGCAGACGGACAGGACCGCGTCGAACGACCCGTCCGCGAACGGGAGCCGCAGCGCGTCGCATTCGATCAGCGCGGGGGCGTGCGCGAGCGTCCGCCCGTAGACCATCTTGGTGCGGGCGAGGTCGATCGAGACGGCCTCGGCGCCGCGCCTGCGCGCCCGCCCCGCCCAGTAGCCGTCGCCGCCCGCGACGTCGAGGACGCGCCTGCCGCGCAGGTCGCGCCCCATCCAGTCGAGCAGCGTCCCCGCCTCGCGGTACCGGCACACGTGCACCTGGTGCCCCATGAAGGCGACCACATCCGAAATCTTCATCGCCCCCAACTGTAGGGCGAGCGGACGGGTGGGAGGTCGCGTTCGCCTACGCTGGGCGGGTGAAGATGAAGGTCGTCGCCGTGCGGGCGCTGCGCGTGCTCCTGGTGCTGCTCGCGCTGGCGTTCTGCGCCTACAGCGTGGCCTCCCAGTGGGACGCGACGGTCCGCGCATTCGAGCAGATGTCGTGGGCCGCGCTGGCAGGCGCGCTCGCCGCGGGGCTGGCGGGGCTCTTCGTCTGGATGCTCGGCTGGCGGGAGTTCCTCGCCGGGCTCGGGTCGCCGCTGCCCGTGCGGGCCATCTTCCGCATCTCCGGGATCTCCCAGCTCGGGAAGTACGTGCCCGGCAAGGTCTGGGCGCTGGTGACGCAGATCGAGATGACCCGCGAGCACAAGGTGCCGCCGGAGCGCAGCTTCGGCTCGACGCTGCTGGCGGTGGCGACGTCCACGGCGTGCGGCCTGGCCGTCGCGGCGGTGACGCTGCCGCTGACGTCGAAGACCGCGCGGGACGAGTACTGGTGGCTGTTCCTGCTCGCGCCCGTCCTGCTGGTGCTGCTGCACCCGAAGATCGTGACCTGGGCGCTGGGGACGATGCTCCGGCTCATCCGGCGCCCGCCGCTGGAGCACCCGGTGAGCCTCGGCGTCACGCTGCGGGCCATCGGCTGGACGGTCCTCGGCTGGGCCCTGTTCGGCGTCCACACCTGGCTGCTGTGCATGGCCGTCGGCGGCGACGGGCCGGGCCTGCCGTTCGTCGCGACCGGCGCCTACGCGCTGGCGTTCGTCGCCGGGTTCCTCGTCTTCATCGCGCCGGGCGGCATCGGGGCGCGGGAGGCCGCGCTGACCGTGGTGCTGACGCCGGTGCTGCCGGCGGGCGCCCCGGTCGTGGTCGCGATCGCGTCCCGGGTGCTGCTCACCATCGCCGACCTGGTCAACGCGGGCGTCGCGATCCTGCTGGGACGCACCGCCCCGCCCGCCGGGAATGAACCGCCCTCCAAGCAGCTTGTGAGGGATACGCAGCCTACGAAGGAGGGACCGTGACGGCCCCGATCACCGTGACCGACGCGACGTTCGCGGACGAGGTCCTGAAGAGCGACACTCCCGTACTGGTCGATTTCTGGGCCGACTGGTGCGGGCCGTGCCGCATGATCGCTCCGGTGCTGGAGCAGATCGCCGCGGAGCAGGACGGCAAGATCAAGATCGCGAAGATGGACTACGACGCGAACCCGCAGACGCCGAACAAGTACGGCGTGATGGGCCTGCCGACCCTGCTGCTGCTGAAGAACGGCGAGGTCGTCGAGCAGATCGTCGGCGCCAAGCCGAAGCGCGCCCTCATGAAGGTTCTCGAACCGCACCTGTGAGCGCGTCGATGTAGGCGGCCCAGAGCGGGCCGTCGTCGACCGGCCGGACGCCGGAGCGGAAACGCTCCGGCTCCCCCGGCTCGTAGAACCGGCGCAGCGCGGCCGCCAGCGCCGCGACGTCGTCGGGCGGGCAGAGCAGCCCGTCGACGCCCACGCGGACCTGGGCCGCGAACCCGCCCACGTCGGTGGCGATCACTGGCAGGCCGTGCTCGTAGGCCATCAGGACGTTCTGCGACGCGGTCGCCATCCGGTACGGCAGGACGACCGCGTCGGCGGAGGCGAACAGCCCCGGGACGTCCGCGGCCGGGACGTAGCCCGACCGCAACTCCACCCGCGACTCCAGGTCCAGCGACCGCGCCAGCTCGCGCAGGTCGTCCAGGCAGTCGCCCCAGTACTCGCCCGCGACGGTCAGCGACACGTCGTCCGGGCCTTCGGCGAGGGCGCGCAGCAGGACGTCCACGCCCTTGTAGGGGCGGATGAGCCCGAAGAACAGCAACCGCCGGTGCACCTTGGCCCCGCCCTGTGAACCGTCGCCCTCGGAGGGGGCCCGCTCGGCGGGCAGGTGCGGGGCCATCTGCGCCACCCGCACGGGACGGCCGGTGATCCCGCGCGCCACCTCCGCCTGCGCCTCGGTGTGGACGAGGACGCCGTCCACCTTGCGCAGCAGCCGTCTCATCAGCGGCTCGTCGTACGGCTTCCGCTCGTGCGGCAGGACGTTGTGGCACAGCGCCACCACCCGCGTCTTCCGCCGGATGCCCGCCAGGATTCCCAGGTAGGCCGGCACCTGCACGGTGCTCAGCACCACCAGGACGACCAGGTCGCGGGACCGCAGGGCGCGGCCGGCGCGCCACCAGCCGTCCGGGCGGCGCCAGTCGAGCCGGCGCCGGGTGCCGGGGAACGGCTCGCCCTCCGGCTCGGAGATCGTCTGCTGCCCCGGGTACAGGAACCCCGGGTACTGGGCGCGCCACGACTCGATGACGACGTCGTGGCCGGCCGCCGCCAGCCGGTGCGCCAGTTCGGTCGTGTGCCGGGCGCCGCCGCCCTTGTACGGGAACGCCGGTCCGACGATCGCGATGCGCATGCCGCCGCCCGCCACGCTAGACGTCGCCGCGCGATCGGACGATCAGGTCGGCGAGCAGGGCCAGCGACGCGATGATCAACCCGGTCACGAAGATCATGATGGTGTTGTTGGCGAAGTAGCCGAAGTGCACCACCATGTCGAACACGCCCTTGAGCAGCCCGATCACGATCAGCCACAGCGCGGGCGGCATCAGCACCTTGAGCGGGTTGAAGTACATGACCATCCGCAGCACCTGCAGGATGTACCGGTAAGCGTCCTTGGTGAAGTGGAACTTCGACTTCCCGGCCCGCTTCGCGTAGTCGATCGGCATGTACCGGACCGGGTGCTGGTTCGACAGGAACGCGATCGTGATCGTGGTGACGCAGGAGAACCCGGGCGGCAGCAGCCGCAGGTACGGCAGCGACACCTCGCGGCGGAACGCGCGCAGCCCCGAGTTCAGGTCGGGGATCCTGGAGTTGGTGAGCCGCTCGGCGACCTTGCGGATGAACCACTTGGCGGGGACGCGCAGCACCTTGTGCGTCCCCTCCTCGGTGGTGCGCGCCCCGACGACCTGGTCGATGGACGGGTCGGCGTCGAGGGCCTCCACGAGCTCGGGGATCCGCTCGTTCGGGTAGGACATGTCGGCGTCCGTCCACACGACGATCTCGCCGCGGGCCTGCTGGGAGCCGATGCGCCGGACGGTCCCCGAGCCGCTGTTGTGCTGGAACGCCATGATCCGCATGTTCGGGAAGCGGGGCTCGGCCTCGCGCAGCCGGGCGAGCGTGTCGTCGGTCGAGCAGTCGTCGACGGCCAGCAGCTCGTAGGTCTTGCCGCTGCCGTCCATCGCCCGGCAGATGCGCTCGACCTCGTCGATCACGTGGTCCTGCTCGTTGTAGCAGGGCAGCACGATCGTGACGTGGACGGGCCCGGCCGGCGGCCGCGCCGGCTCGGGCGAGGGCGCGGGCGAGGGCACCGCCCCGGCGGGCTCGGCGGGCGCCGCGGGCGCGGACCCGGCGGACCCGGCGGCCTCGGGGGGCGCGGTCTCGGCGGGCGCGGTCTCGGTCTTCGGCTCGGCAGACTGGGTGCTCACGCAGCGCGAGGATACTCGTCCTGGCGAACGCGGGCAGCCGTTAGGACGCCGAGGGCTCGGCGATCCAGACCTCCATGGACAGCCCCCACGTCCCGCCCGGGGGCTTGGTGAGGGTGCGCCCGTCCTGCCGTGTCCGCACGTACAGGACCCGTTCCGGGGCGCCGTACGGGGCGACCTGCTCCCGCTTCGCCGCCATGATCACCGGACGCCGCCCGGCCCCGGACACGCCCGCGGCGACGCGCCGCACATCGGCGGGCGTGGCGCCGCCGCTCACCCGCGCGGACGGCAGCCCGCACATCCCCCGCACGACCTGCAGGAACCGGTCGGCGGTCGACTGCTCGACCACGACGACGGAGGCGTTCGGCGGCAGCGCGTCGCACATGCCCCGCACGGCGCCCACCTCGTGCTGCTCGGTACGGGTCACCATGAAGGCGCCGGACGTCAGCACGATCGGCACGAGCATCAGCGCGACACCGGCGACCGCGCCCCGGTTCACCAGCGTGGGCCCGTACCCGACCCGGCGGACGCGCCGCACCGTCCACGCCGACGCGAACACGGTGAACAGCAGCAGGCCGGGGATGACAAGGCCGATCAGCCGCCGCGACGCCCACGGATGGTCGGGCGTGATCCCCGGCCGGAGCAGCACCTGCGCGGTCGTCCAGACGACCATCGCGTAGGGCAGCAGCCATTCGGGCGACCGCCCGCGCAGCAGCCGCCGCGCCAGCAGTGCGGCGCCCAGCGTCGCGAACAGCAGCGCCGGGACGCCGATGTACCAGACGACCCAGTACAGGGACAGCTCCGAGTACTGCCGGGTGCCGTCCACGTCGAGGTGCTGGATCCGCTGGATCGTCTCGATGAACTGGACGTTCAGCTCGTCGTCGCGCGTGCCCGGCACCCGGCGGACGGTCTGCACCAGCGGCCGGACCGCGAACCCCGCCATCACCAGCACGGTGAGGACGGCCGCGGCGTCCGGCAGCCGGCCCCTCGCGACGGCGGAGCCGAGCCCGCGCAGCCGCGAAGCGGACGGCTCCCAGCGCAGCAGCACCGCCATCAGGACGGTCGCGGCGAGCACCGCGACACTGATCGCGAGCAGCGGCCTCAGGGACGGCCCGAGGTAGGTCAGGTAGGGGCGGGACAGCGTGAAGCCCTCGGCCAGCCCGGCGCCGGCGCCGAGCAGCAGCCCGCCGGCCACCCACGGGCCGGTGCGCCGCCCGAGCCCGATGAGCAGGCCGGCGAAGGCGAGCACGGGCAGGACGTCCCGGAGCCCGTCGATGCGGACGAGCACGATGAGCCCGAGGGCGGCGCCCGCCAGGAACGCCTTGGTACCGGCGGCCCGCCCCCGCTCCCGGCGGACGTCGTCCATCAGCGACAACCCGCCCAGCAGCAGCACGATCGCGGGCAGCTCGCTGAACGTGCTGCGCGAGACGTAGAGCATCGGCAGCGTCAGCGCCAGCAGCAGTGCCCCGGCGGGCGCCCAGCGCGGGCCGACGAGCCGCGCGACGAGCCCGGCGAACGACAGCACGCAGCAGGCGCCGAGCAGCGGCGCCATCAGCAGGATCCCGTGCGTCCCGCCGACCCAGCCGCCGAGCGCGAGGACCAGCGGCATGCCCGCCATGAACTGCGGGACGATCGCGCCGCCGTCCTGGTAGAAGGCGGGGCTCTCGAACTTCAGGACGGCGTCCGGGCCGCCGAAGGCGTCCGTCATGCGCGGGATGGGCAGCGACCCGTGGTCGGCCAGCCAGGTCGCGAACTGGACATAGGACGCCGGGTCGCGGCGGACGACGATCTGCTCCGAGCACATGGCCACCTGGAGCGCCAGGAACGCGACGGCGATCGCGAGGACGCCGCCGGTCGCCCACCACGGCGCCGCGGCCATGCCGCCCCCGGGGCCGTCCCGCCGCCCGTCCGGCAGGTCGCGGGGCCGGGACCGCAGGCCGAGCCACAGCGCCCCCGCCGCGACCGGCGCGAACAGCGCGATCGCCGGGCCCGGCCGGAACACGCCCGCCATCAGCAGCGGCAGCGACACCGCCAGCCACGCCACGACGAGCAGCGCCGGGACGACGGTGACGCGGACGAGCAGCCGACCAGCGTTCATCTCCCCGCCCCGTACTCGTGAGCCCAGTGCCCGCACTCGTGAGCCCAGTGCCCGTGCTCCTGAGCCCGGTGCTCGTCCGCCTGCGTGGTTCAACGGGTGGTCATCCACCCGTGCGGAGCGTAGCGGCAGCGGGCGGGTGGTGGCTCTCGGACGATCATGCGGGCATACGCTCTGGCCATGAGCGCACACGACCCGAGCGCGGCCACGCCCGCCGAGCTGCTGCGGCAGCGGGTGGCGGACGACCCGTCCACCCCCCTGGTCACCTTCTACGACGACGCGACCGGGGAACGCGTCGAGCTGTCCGCGCGGACGTTCGACAACTGGGTCGCCAAGACGGCGAACTTCTTGGTGGACGGCCTCGGCGCCGAGCCGGGCGACCGGGTCGTGCTCGTCCTGCCGCCGCACTGGCAGACCGCGGTGTGGCTGCTGGCGTGCTGGTCCGCGGGGCTCGTCGCCGAGCCGGTCGATCCGGCGGCCGTGCGGGGACGGGACGCGGGCGAACCGATCGGCTCGTCCGGGCCGTACATCCTGGCGGCGGCGCAGGAGGTGCTGGACGAGGTGCTCGCGGACGGGGAGGCGGAGGAGATCGTCGGGCTGTCGCTGCACTCGCTCGGCGGCCCGCTCGCCGACTGCCCGCCCGGCGTGACCGACTACGCCGAGGAGGTGCGCGCGTACGGCGACCGGTTCTCTCCGGGGCGTGCGGTGACGCCCGGGGCTCCCGCGCTGCATGTGGCCGCCCAGAATGTGACAAAGGCCACACTCAGCGCCGGGGAGCTGGTGGGCGCCGCGCGCGACGCCGCTGAGAAATGGGAGCTTGACGCACGCGACCGCCTGCTGGTTGACATGCCGTTCACCACACTGGACGGGGTACTGATCGCGCTGCTCGCACCACTAGCCTCGGGTGCTTCCGTCATAATCCAACGAAACTTTGACAAAGCGACCCTAGATCGACGTGCAACCGTGGAGCATGTGACGGTGGTGGCCGGACCACCCGGACCGAATGACGCATCCGGGTCCCCGTACCGGCTCTCCTGACCTACGCTCTCCTTGCCCCAGTCCCGTCACCCGACCCCTGAAAGCGGGCGATCCCGTGCGGGGGATGACCTCCCGCACCTTCAAGAACCGCTGAGACCCCGGACCCGGAGCCGATGAACAGCAACCCGATGTACATGGAGTACGTCGACGACGCCGACCCGCAGCCGGCGCCGCGACGCGGCTGGCGCATCCTCGGATGGGTGTGCATCGGGCTGTCGGCGGTCATGGTGGCCGGCTCCCTCACCGCCTACGGCCTGTACCGCAAGGCGTTCGGGAACATCTCGCACGAGGACGTCAACGCGCAGCTCGGCCCCAACCGGCCGAAGAAGCTGAACAGCGCGATGAACATCCTGCTGCTCGGGTCGGACACCCGCGCGGGGGCCAACGGCAAGTACGGCCGGTCGCTGAAGAACGAGGCGCCCCGCTCGGACACGATGATCCTGCTGCACCTGTCGCCCGGCGGCGGGCAGGCGATGGGCATCAGCTTCCCCCGCGACCTGATGATCCCGATGCCGTCCTGCAAGAGCCGCAAGGGCGGGACGATCCCGGCGCAGTCCCGCGCCCAGATCAACTCGGCGTTCACCAACGGCGGCGCGGCCTGCGTCATCAAGACGATCGAGAGCATCTCCAACATCCGGGTCGACCACTTCATGCAGGTCGACTTCACCGGGTTCAAGACCATCACGAAGGCGATCGGCGGCGTCCCGGTCTGCCTGCCGAAGTCGGTCAACGACCCCAAGTCCGGGCTCCGGCTGTCCAAGGGCAAGCACAAGATCTCGGGCGAGACGGCGCTGGCCTACGTGCGCGTCCGGCACGGGCTCGGCGACGGCTCCGACACCGACCGCATCAAGCGCCAGCAGAAGTTCATGGGGGCCCTCGCCGGCCAGGCGATGAGCGCGGGCGTGCTCAGCAACCCCAAGAAGCTCTACGCGCTGATGAACGCGGTCACCAAGTCGCTCACCACCGACAAGGAGCTGACACCGCAGGTCATGATGGACATCGCCCAGGAGATGTCCGGCATGACCACCGGCAAGCTGCGGTTCGTGACCGTCCCGTCCGGGCCCGACCCGGCCGACATCAACCGGGTGGCGCTCTCCCAGGCCGCGCAGCCGTTCTTCGCCGCCGTCCGCAACGACAAGACCGTGCCCAAGGAGCCGAAGGCGGGGGCGTCGAAGATCCCGCCGAGCCAGGTCCGGGTGCGGGTCTACAACGGCAGCGGCGTCGACGGCCAGGCCGGGCGCGTCGCCGACGACCTGGAGTCGCAGGGCTTCCAGGTGGCCGTCGGCGGGAACGCCCCCGCCACCGCGGCCACCAAGGTGCTGTACGGTTCCGGTGCCGACCAGCAGGCCCAGACGCTCGCCGCGCTCATCCCGAGCGGACCGCAGCCGACGGCGCGCGGGAAGGGCGCCACGCCGGGCGTCGTCGACCTCGTCGTCGGACGCAACTGGACGAATCTGAAGAGCGCCGGCGCCGGCATCCCGAAGCAGCAGGGCGAGATCCGGGCCAGCGACAACATCTGCGACACCTGACCCCGGGCAGCGTATGACGTACACCACCAGGCCCTCCGGAGCCGAGACCGCTCCGCTCCCCCCGCACCCGCCGTCCCCCGACCCGGCGGCGCCGGCCGCGGCGGGCGCCGCCGGCACCGCGCAGGCACCCGCGCCCGCGCAGCCCGCCAAGCCGCGCAAGGAACGCGACCCGTTCTTCGACAACGCCAAGTACTTCGCGATCCTGCTGGTGGTGGCGGGCCACTCCCTGGCCAACCTGCTGAACGTCCCGATGGCCAAGGGCCTGTACATCTTCATCTACCTGTTCCACATGCCGCTGTTCATCGTGATCACCGGCTACTTCTCGCGGAACTGGACGTTCGCCGGCGGCAAGGCGCGCAAGCTCATCACCCACGTCGGCGTGCCCTACGTGGTGTTCGAGACCGCCTACTCGCTCTACGACTGGCTGGCCGGGCGCAACACGCTGGAGATCAGCCTGCTGAACCCGTACTACCTGACGTGGTTCCTCATCGCGCTGTTCATGTGGCGGCTGTCCACCCCGGTGTGGCAGCAGATCCGCTGGCCGCTCGCGGTGGCGCTGGGGTTCGCGCTGCTGTCGTACATGAGCGACCTCGGCGGGACGTTCGACATCCACCGCGTCATCGGGCTGCTGCCGTTCTACGTCCTCGGCCTCACGCTGCGGCCCGAGCACTTCGAGCTGCTGAAGAAGCCGATCGCGCGGCCGATCGGGGCGGTGGTCCTCGCCGCCGGCCTCGCCGGGACGTACCTCGTCATGAACCACATGTCGCGGAGCTGGATCTACTGGAAGCACGCGCACTACCAACTCGGCGTCGGCAACTTCAACGGCACCGTGATGCGCCTCATCATGTTCGTCGCCGCGACCGTGTTCGTCGCCGCGTTCCTCAGCCTGATCCCCCGCCGCCGCCACTGGTTCACCCAGCTCGGCGCCTACACCCTCTACGCCTACCTACTGCACGGGTTCGTGACCCGGCTGCTGAACTTCACCGGCTGGTGGGGCGCGGACTGGATGCACACCGTGCCCGGAACCATCATCGTGATCTGCGGCGCCCTCGTCGTCGGGACGGCGCTGTGCTCCAAACCCGTCGTCCGGTCGATGAGCTGGGCCCTGGAACCCAAGATGACCTGGGTCTTCACACCTCTCCGGCGGCCGGGCCGACGGTAGGAAGCGCGCACACCCATGACGGACACCCTCCCCCCGCCGCGTCCCCCGGCGCCGCCCGCCCCCGCGCCGGCCGTCACGGCTCCCGACGTCACCGTCCCCGACGGCCTGGCGCCCGTGGGCCGGGCCCCGGCCGGCGGGACGCCCGCGCCCGCGCCGAAGCAGCGCGACGCCTACTTCGACAACGTGAAGTTCTTCCTGATCATGCTGGTCGTCCTCGGCCACGTCTGGGAGGTCTTCCGCAACGACAGCCACGCGGTGAACGCGGTCTACTCGCTCGTCTACGCCTTCCACATGCCGGCGTTCGTGTTCGTCTCCGGTTACTTCTCCCGCGGCTTCATGAAGTCGACGGAGAAATTCCGGGTTATTTTCCCGACGTTGATCGTGCCCTATGTGATTTTCGACGTCCTTTACCGGATGCAGCTGGTGGTCATCAGGGGGAACGAGTTCCGCTTGCACGAACTTTTCCGTCCGCAGTTCCTGATGTGGTTCCTCGTCGCGCTGGTGCTGTGGCGGCTGAGCGCCCCGCTGTGGTCGCACCTGCGGAATCCGGTCGCGGTGTCGGTGGCGCTGTGCCTGGTCGCCGGGAGCTGGAGCTTCAACTCCGACTCGACGCTGTGCCGGACCGCCGGGCTGCTGCCGTTCTTCGTCCTCGGCCTGACGGTCCGGCGCGACCGCGTCGAGGCGCTGCGCGGACCCGGCTGGACGCGCTGGGCCGGCGCCGCCGCGCTGCTCGCGGCGCTGCCGGTCGCCTACGTCTGGCAGCTCGGCACCGTCGTGCCGAAGGTCGAGCGCGGAGTCCTGCTGTGGAACCGCGGCTACGAGCACATGGGCTTCGGCGCGCTGGAGGGCATGGCGTACCGCCTGCTCGCGCTGGTGATCGCCGCCGTCCTCGGCATGGCGTTCCTCGCGGCCGTCCCGCGCGGGCGCGCCTGGTACACCGCGCTCGGCACCCGGACGATGTACGTCTACCTGCTGCACGGTCTCGTGGTGAAGGGGCTGGAGTACGGCGGCGTCCTCGACGGCGGCTTCCTCCGGACGCCGCTCGGCCTGCTCCTCGTCACGGCCGGCGGTCTCGCGCTCGGCGTCCTGCTCGCCAGCGTGCCCGTCCAGCGTCTCACCCGCTGGGCCGTCGAACCCAAGGGACGATGGCTGCTCAAGCCCTCTCATGGCGGGACATAAGATCTACCTACGATCTGCGGGTATAGTCCAGATTCACCGAGTAGCTGATTGGCCTACGCGTGAGCAGTGATCACGACATCTCTTTGAGCATCATCGTGCCCGTGCACAAGGTGCAGGGGTACATCCGGCAGTGTCTGGATTCCATCCTCGACCCGGATCTGCCGAATCTCGAGATCATCGCGGTCGATGACGCCTCGCCGGACGGCTGCGGTGAGATCCTCGACGAGTTCGCCGCGCGCGACCCGCGCGTCCGGGTGCGGCACCTCACCGAGAACGTGGGCCTCGGCCACGCGCGCAACGTCGGCATGGACATGGCGACCGGCGACTACGTCTGGTTCTTCGACAGCGACGACTACGCGACCGAGGGCGCCGTGCGCGCGATCGTCGACCGGCTCCGGGAGACGCGCCCCGACGTCCTGATGTTCGACTACGCGCGGTCCTACTGGAACGGGCGGGTCAAGCGCAGCATCATCAACCACCTGTTCCGGGAGCCCCCCGCGCCGGACGTGTTCACGATCGCCGAGCGGCCGAGCCTCCTGGAGATGTTCACCTCGATCTGGAACCGGGCGATCCGCCGCGAGTTCATGATCGAGCACGGGCTGCGCTTCAACAGCGGCTACTACGAGGACGTCAGCATCACCTACCCGCTCCTCATGGCCGCCGAGCGGGTCAGCTTCCTCGACCGGGTCTGCTACGTCTACCGGCAGCGCCGCCGCGGCGCGATCACGAAGACGGCCAGCGCCAAGCACTTCGACGCCTTCGACCAGTACGACCGCATCTGGGCGTTCATGGACGCGCTCGGCCCGGACATGGACCCGCTCCGGCCGCTGATGTTCAACCGGACGATCTGGCACCTGCTCGTCATCCTCGAGCGCGCCGACCGCGTGTACCCGTCGGAGAAACCGCGGTTCTTCGCCGAGATGTCGAAGACCTACAACCGGTACAAGCCGGCGGGGCACGTGCCGCCGGACGACGAGCCGGGCCTCGCCGACAAGCACCGCGCGATCGAGCGGGGCGACTTCAAGGCCTGGGAGCGCCTCAGCTCGCCGACGCTCTCGGCCAAGGCCAAGAAGCGCGGGCGCAAGGTCAGGAAGCTGCAGAGGCGCAGCGTCACGCGCTCCAAGGAGCTCGCCAAGGAGCGCTACTACCAGATGCGGCGGCGCATGCCGATCGAGGAGGACCTCGCCGTCTTCGCCGCCTACTGGTACCGCGGGTACGCCTGCAACCCGGCCGCGATCTACGAGAAGGTCCGGGAACTGGCCCCGCACATCCGCTGCGTGTGGATCGTGAAGCCGGGCGGGCGCAAGGACATGCCCGAGGGCGTGGACTACGTGGTCGCCGGCTCCGCGGACTACTACCGGACGATCGCCGCCGGGAAGTACTTCGTCAACAACGTCAACTTCCCCGACCACCTCGTCAAGCGGCCGGGGCAGGTGCACCTGGAGACCCAGCACGGCACGCCGCTGAAGAAGATGGGCCTGGACCAGATGGAGTACCCGGTCGGCGCCGCCGACATGGACTTCAAGGCCCTCATCGAGCGGTCCGACCGCTGGGACTTCCTCATCTCCGCCAACCCGCTGACCAGCGAGGCGTGGGAGCGCGGCTTCCCGTGCCACTACGAGATGCTGGAGATCGGCTACCCGCGCAACGACCGGCTCGTGCGCGCCACGCCGGACGAGCAGGCGCGGCTGCGCGCCGAACTCGGCGTCCCCGAGGGCAAGACCGCGGTCCTGTACGCGCCGACGCACCGCGACTACCAGCGCCGCTACACGCCGATGTTCGACATCGGCCGCGTCGTCGAGCAGCTCGGCGACGACCACGTCCTCCTGCTGCGCGCGCACTACTACTACAAGCTGAAGGACATGGCGGCCGACCTCGGCTGGCCCGAGGACCGGGTGATCGACGTGTCCAGGCACCCGTCCGTCGAGGACCTCATGATCGCCTCGGACGCGCTGCTCACCGACTACTCGTCGATCATGTTCGACTACGCCAACCTCGGCAAGCCGATCGTGATCTACGCCAACGACTGGGAGACCTACCGGCTCACCCGGGGCGTGAACTTCGACCTCACCGAGTTCCCGCCCGGCGTCGTCGCCTACACCGAGGACGAGCTCATCGACGCGTTCGTGTCGAAGGCCCCGTGGGGCGACGCGGCGGGCAAGAACCTGGAGGCGTTCCAGGCGCGGTTCTGCCCGTGGGACGACGGGGACGCGGCCGAGCGCGCGGTGCGCCGGGTGTTCCTCGGCGAGAAGATCGCGAATCCGCCGCAGAGCGCCACGCCCGACGCCGGACCGCAGTAGCATCCGGCGCACGCCCCCCGCGGCGTGAACCCCCTGTCACCGCCCCGGCATCACCGGGGCCGGCCGAAGTGATCGAAGGAGTGGGTCGCTTGTCCGCCCGCAGGATCAGTGTCATCGTCCTCACTCACGGCGCCGGGGAGAACCTCGGCGGTGCCCTGGAGTCGATCGCGGACCAGACGTTCCGGGACCTGGAGGTCCTGGTCGTGGACGACGGCACCGGCACTGCCGCGCTGGCGGCGCTGCCCGACGACCGGTTCCGGCTGATCCGGCAGGGCGCACCGAGCCGGGGCGCGGCCCGCAACCTCGCGGTGGCGCAGAGCGGCGGCGAGTTCCTGCTGTTCGCCGACGGCGGCGACCCGATGCCGCCGGACGCCGTCGCCGTGCTCCACACCGCGCTGGAGGCGTCCGGCGCGGAGCTGGCGAAGGGCCCCGACGCGTCCCGCAAGTGGACGGGCCAGGTGTCGCAGTGGAAGCCGCGCGGCGACACCGCGGACCCGGCGAAGGCCACCGACCTGCACCGCAGCCCCGACCTGCTGCGCGACCGGAAGATCACCGGGACGCTGCTGCGCCGCTCCTTCTGGGACGCGCACGGGCTGGAGTTCCCCGACCTCGGCCGCTACGACGACCTGCCGGTCATGGTGCGGGTCCTGCACCTGGCGAAGTCCGTGGACGTGGTACCGGACGTCGTCCTGCACCGCCGGTCGCGGCGCTACCCGCCGACCACCGAGCTGCAGGAGATCGCGGACGGTTTCGGCGCGGCGAACCTCGCGACGGCGTGGCTGGCCGAGCGCGGCGACGTCAAGGACCTGCGGCGGCTGCAGCTCGCCCTCGTCACGACCGAGCTGAAGACGTTCCTGGACATCCTGCCCGACCTGTCCGGTGACGAGCGGGAGCAGGTCGTCGCGCAGGCCGCGGCGTACGCGAAGGGCGTCTCGCCGAAGGTGTTCGCCGAGTGCTCCGCGCTGACCCGGCTGAAGTGGCACCTCGCCGAGACGGGCCACACGATGGAGCTGGTGAAGGTCGTCCGGTACGAGCGCGGCAAGTCGTCGCCGTCGATCGTCCGGGACCCGGTGCGCCGCTACGTCGTCTACCCGTACTGGAAGGACGCCAAGCTCGACGTCCCGCGCGAGGTGTACCGGGCGCGCGACGAGGTCAAGATGCGGGGCCGGGCGCACGCGGTCCGGTGGGAGGACGACCGGCTCGTCGTCACCGGCGAGGCCTACATCAACTCCGTCAGCTCCCGCCGCCGCTGGACGTCGATCAAGACGGTGACGCTGCGCAACGGCGACCGCAAGATCGTCATGAAGGCGCGGCAGACCCCGAAGCCGGGCAAGTCGTCCGGCGGCTGGACCGGCTTCGAGTTCTCCCTCGACGCGGCGAAGCTGAAGGAGCACGGCGCGTGGGCCGAGGGCACCTGGGAGGTGCACGCCGCGGTGCTGAACGCGGGCGTGTTCCGGCAGGGCCCGGTGCGCGGCGGCGGCTCCGGGACGGGCGCGCACCCGCCGTACCGGTACGTGGCCGACGACGTGCGCGTCGTCCCCAAGGTCGTGGACGGCAACTTCGTCGTGGAGGTGGAACGCGTCCGGGACCGGGCGACGGCGCTGCGCTGGGACGACGACACGCTGCTCATCGAGGTCGAGTCGGCCGGCGAACCGCCCGCCGAGCTGGAGCTGACGCTCGGCGACTCCCGGGTCCCGGTCCCGGTGACGGCCCGGCCCGGCGGCTGGACGGCCCGCGTCGACCCCGCCGCGCTCGACGTGGACATCGACCCCGAGTCGATCGACGACACCCGCGACTGGGCGCTGTCCGCGGACGGCCGGCCGCTCGTCCTCGCCGAGGGCGTGGCGGAGGCGCGGCGCACGTTCGGCGCGCTGGAGGTGAGCGCGGGGCGCGGTCCGGGCGGGTACGTGCGGGTGCGGCGGGCCACGACGCGGCTCTCGGTGGACGAGGTCGCGTGGGGTCCCGGCGGGACGCTGGCGCTGGCGGCGACGCATCCGGCGCACGCCGCCGGGCAGATCGTGGTGCGCAGCCGCGGGCGCCGCAAGGAGTACGCGTTCGACCTCGTCCCGGACGGTTCGGGCCGGCTTCGGGCGGAGGTCCCGGTGGCGGCCGTGCCGGGCGTCGCGGGCGTCCTGCCGCTGCGCCCCGGCCGCTGGGACGTGCTGTTCCGCCCGCCGGGCGAGCGGGCGCTGACCGTCCGGCTGACGGAGGCCGCGCAGCGCGCCCTGCCGGGGCCGCAGGAGGTCGCGCGGCGCGGCTACGAGCTGGAGACCAAGAACGGCAGGCTCGTCGTCGCCGTCACGGGGGACGTGTCCGGTGAGGAGAAGAGCGCCGGCGCGAAGTACCGGGAGGAGGCGCGGCGCATCGTCGCCCGCGACGGGCTGCGCGACGCCGTGCTGTTCTCCTGCTTCAACGGCCGGCAGTACTCCGACAGCCCGAAGGCGATCCACGAGGAGCTGCTGCGGCGCGGCTCCGACCTCGAACAGCTGTGGGTCGTCAACGACGCGCAGGTCGAGCTGCCGGACACGCTGCGGGCCGTGCGGCTGAACGGCAAGGAGTGGCAGGAGGCGGTGACGACGTCCCGCTACATCGTCACGAACCACCGGCTCGGCGACTGGTTCCAGCGGCACCCCGACCAGACCGTCCTGCAGACCTGGCACGGCACCCCGCTGAAGAAGATCGGGCGGGACGTCAAGGAGGTCCACTTCGCGTACGCGCCGGGGATGAAGTCCGCGCTGCAGAGCAAGGAGAAGAAGCCGGACGGGCCGGTCGTCCCCGAGTGGAGCCACCTGCTGTCGCCGAACCCGTTCAGCACGGAGATCTTCCGCCGCGCGTTCGCGTTCAAGGGCGAGATGCTGGAGGTCGGGTACCCGCGCAACGACCTGCTGCACAGCCCGGACGCGGACGTCGTCGCCCGCTCGGTCCGGGCGCGGCTCGGCATCCCGGAGGGCAAGCGGGTCGTGCTGTACGCGCCGACGTGGCGTGACGACCAGTACTACAGCCGCGGCCGGTACAAGCACGACATGCGCCTCGACCTGGACCGCGCGCGCGCCGTCCTCGGCGACGACCACGTGCTGCTCGTCCGCCTGCACAGCAACGTGGTGGACGGCGTCCCCGAGGACCCGGGCGGCTTCGTCCGCGACGTGTCGCTGTACCCGGACATCACCGAGCTGTACCTGATCTCCGACATGATGATCAGCGACTACTCGTCGGTGATGTTCGACTACGCCAACACGGGCCGTCCGATGCTGTTCTTCACCTACGACCTCGCCGACTACCGGGACCGGCTCCGCGGCTTCTACTTCGACTTCGAGGCCGAGGCGCCGGGGCCGCTCGTGGAGACCTCCGACGACCTGCTCGACGCGATCCGCGACGTCGACGCCGCCACCGCCGGGCACAAGGAGCGCTACGACGCCTTCGTCGACCGCTTCTGCCCCCTGGACGACGGGCACGCCGCCGCACGGACCGCCGACCGCGTCTTCGGCTCAGTGGATTGACCGGTCGCCACCCGTGAACGGGAACGAACCGGGCATTGATAAAATTCGCGGCTGCATCGGTGGAATCGGGGAAGGCTGCGGACCTTGGACGCGGTAGCGAACCATTGCAGGGTGGGCTCCGACGACCGGCTGAACATCCGGTGGCCCGGCCCCGTGCCGGACGGGCGGCGCCTCGTCCTGCGGCACCGGAAGTCGGGCGAGACGCGGGTGGAGCCCATCACGGGCGACCGGTGCTCGGTGGACCTGGACGTCGGCGGGCTGGCGCCCGGCAAGTGGGCCCCGGTGATCGAGGCGGGCGGCACGGAGCGTCCGCTGCTGACCGACGACCCCGGCTTCTCGCTGGACGGGCTGCGCGCCTACGCCGACCTGCCCCGCGACCGGCACGTCCGGGCGGTGCGGGCGGCCGACGGGAGCGTCACGCTCATCGTCCGGACGGTCGCCCCGCACGCCGAGGTGGTGGCGGTGCACCCGCGCGACGGCGAGATCACGATCGTCGGGCGGCTCTCCTACACGGGCCCGCGGCCCGGGGAGAGCGCGCTGCTGGTCGCCACCGCCCGCGACGGCGACGCCACGGTGCGCCGGGACGCGTTAATCGACGGGACGGAGTTCCGCGGCAGCCTCGACGTCGCCGAGTTCGCCGCGGCGGAGCCCGCCATCTGGGACCTCTGGCTCGACGTGGGCGACGTCCACGCCCGCCTCGCCACCCGGCTGGACGACGCGCCCGGCAAGCGGGGCAAGCTCTCCTACCCGCGGCAGGTCGCCGCGCACGGCGGCCGGGAGATGGCCGTCCGCCCCTACTACACCGACCGTGACCAGCTGTCGGTCTCGTGCAGCCTCGTCGAGGACGGCGCCAAGTGAAGATCACCTTTCTGCTGCTCGAGGCGTTCTCCATCGACGGCACCGTCCGCTGCACGTTCACGCTCGCGGACGAGCTGTCCCAGCGGCACGACGTCGAGATCGTGAGCGTCCTGCGGGACCGGGACCGCCCCGTCCTACCGCTGTCGGACCGCGTCCGGCTGCGTTCCCTCGTCGACCTGCGGCCGGACGCCAAGGTCCCGTGGCCGAACACCGGACGGGCCGAGCGGCTGATGCCGGAGCCGTCGGCCCTGATCCCCCCGCAGGAGCGCAGCTACAACAAGTTCAGCGCCTGGACCGACGACCGGATCAGCCGTTTCCTGCGGCGGCCGCGCACCGACGTGCTGGTCACGACCCGGGCCGGGCTCAACCTGCTGGCGGCGCGGTTCGCGCCGCGCAAGGTCGTGGTCGTCGGGCAGGAGCATCTGCAACTCGGCATCAACGAGCCGGAGATGGCCGCCGAGTTCGAGGAGTGGTACCCGCGGCTCGACGCGCTCACCACCCTCACGGTCGCCGACGGCGCGGACTACGAGGAACTGCTGCCGGCCGGGACGTGCCCGGTGTACACGATCGGGAACGGGCTGCCGCCCCGGCTGTATCCGCGCTCCCGGCAGGAGAACAAGGTCGTCGTCGCCGCCGGCCGGATGGTGTGGATCAAGGGCTACGACATGCTCGTCACCGCGTTCGCCGAGGTGGTGAAGAAGCATCCGGAGTGGCGGCTGCGGATCCACGGGCAGGGCCCCCGGCGCGACGAGCTGCGCCGCAAGATCACCCGGCTCGGGCTCTACAACAACGTCCTGCTGATGGACCCGACCGACGACATGGAGGGCGAGTTCGCCAAGGCGTCCATCCTCGCGATGTCGTCGCGGGCCGAGCCGTTCGGCATGACGATCATCGAGGCGTTCGCCTGCGGGCTGCCGGTGGTCGGGTTCGACTGCCCGCGCGGCCCCCGCGAGATCATCACCGACGGCCACGACGGGCTGCTCGTCCCGCCCGAGGACCCCGCGGCGTTCGCCGCGGCGCTGTCCCGGCTGATCGGCGACGAGGAACTCAGGCTGCGGATGGCCGGGCGCGCCCGGACGTCGGCGGAGCGCTTCGACATCGCCGTGGTGGCCGTGCACTGGGAGAAGATGCTCGGCGAGCTGCGGACCGCGCCCCGCCGGGATTCGGGCCGCCGCTAGGCGCCGCGGCCGGCGCCCGCCGTCTCCTTCGCCGGTTCCCGTTCGACGGGGACGGGCACGGCGGCGGGCGGGCGGGGGCGCCGGGGCGGCGGGAGCAGGGCCAGGCCGAGGGCCAGGCAGGCGAACGGCACGGCGGGCACCACGTAGCGGTAGTCGAAGTCGGCGGTCGCGGCGGGGATCACCAGCAGCGCCAGGCTCGTCCCCCAGGGGAGCAGCGCGCCCGTCCCCCAGTGCCGGACCGGCCCCAGCGGGCGCCATCTCCCCTGCGACCGGATGTGCGGGAGCGCGCCGGCGAGCCCGCCGATCAGCAGGATCCCGAGGATCGCACCCGGCATGGCGAAACCGTCCTGGTAGGCGAGGACCCGATCGGCCCAGGGCCGGACGACCCTGGTCTCGGCGCCGTCCGGGTCGTACTTCTCGGCGCGGAGCGCCTGCTCGTCCTTCCACGACTCCCCCTTGGGGAAGTCGTACTGCGGCGACGTCCACGGGGTGGGGTACGGCTCACGGTCCCATCTGAACGCCATGAGCGTGTCGTGGACGACCACGTCCAGGTAGTCGCGAGGCTGCTTCTCGATGGCCGCCCAGGCGAACTCGCCGGCGAGCCGGTCGGCCTCGTCACCGGTGACCCATCCGGGGATCTCGCGGAACGGGGAGTCCTTCGTCCACATGACGGCGAACGCGGGCGAGACGCGCGGATCAGTGAGCTCCGGGCACATGATGCGCAGTTCGGGACGGGGCTCGATGACCGCGCAGTCGGCGAACGCCGCGGTGCGCCCGTAGAGCCAGATCGAATCGGACTTGGCCATCTTGAACTGGCCGTACTCCGCCTGGAACCAGAACATGTAGCCGACGATCGGCAGCGCGAACGCCGCCGCCGCCGAGACGCAGGCCCGCCAACCCGCGCGGCGCACCAGCATCGCGCCGAGGATCACCGCGATCAGCGGCAGGCCGGCCGTCCGGGTGAGCGCCGCGAACGCCGCGAACATGCCGGCCAGCGCGCCCAGCCACCACGTCGACCGGTACCGCCACAGCGCCGCCGTCACCGCCGCGAGCAGCAGGAACGCGAACAGCGAGTCCGACATGAGCATGTGCTCAAGGGAGATCTGGTGGACGGGCAGCAGCACCGGGACGGTCAGCGCCGCGGCGAGGACGGCGGGCAGCCACACGCGCCACGCCAGGCGTCCGGGCTCGTCCAGGGGCCAGGTCGCCCGTCCCGCGCGCACCACCAGGACGTACACCAGGACACCGGTGAGGACGCCGATGGCGTGCTGCACGGACACCACCACGGTAAAGCTGTGGAAGGGTTCGATCAGCCAGAGCAGGATCGGGTACCCGCTCGGACGTGACTCGCCCGGCCGCAGTTCGATCGCGGCGTCCAGATAACTCTTGGAGTCGCCTGCCCACAACGGCGCCGGATACCCGAGGACCGCGATGACCCGGATCCAGATCGCCGCCGCGAGAACCCCGGCGAACGGCACATGGGCGATGAGTCGGACGCGCACCCGGCCCACGCTACCCACGGGAATGATCACCATGTGCGGGAGCCAGTCACGGATCAGCGACAATGCGCGTCCCCCGAACCGGACGGCGATAGCATCGGACCGCTCCTCACGATGAAAGGGATGAACCGCATGGCGAATTTCACGCTCGACGACGTTCGGCAACGGACGTACAAGGCGCGTGACGCCTGGTGGACCGTCCTCCTGGTCGACCCGCTCGCCGCCCGGCTGGTCAGGTTCACGGCCAACCGGACGCGCGTGACCCCGAACCAGCTCACCGTCGGCGCCCTGGTCCTCGGCCTCGCCGCCGGCGCCTGCTTCGCCGTCGCGTCCTGGCCGTGGCTGCTCGCCGGCGCGCTGCTGTACCACCTGTCGTTCACGCTCGACTGCATGGACGGCAAGATCGCCCGCCTGAAGGGCACCGGTTCGGTGTTCGGCGCCTGGCTCGACTACATCTTCGACCGGGTCCGCGTCCTGGCCTGCGCGATCGCCCTCATGGCCGGGCAGTACGCCGCCACGGACAACGTCGCCTACATCTGGACGGCGATCGCGGTCGTGTTCCTCGACATGCTCCGCTACATGGACGCGCTGGAGATCTACAAGGTCCGCACCCAGATGCGGACGACGCTGAACGCGGCCCGCGCGGAGGCCAGGGAGCTCGAACTCGCCGCCCGCCGCGCCAACGGCGAGATCACCGAAGACGACGAGGACCTCCGCTCCGCCGAGGCCCTCACCGAGGACCCCGAGGCCGACCTGGAGAACCGGGTCGTCGCCGACGACCCGACCATCGCGACGCTCCAGCAGGGCTTCAACCAGCGCTTCCCCTGGTACGCGCGGATCCGCAACGTCCTGATGGCGGGCCGCATCCGCCCGCACCTGATCAGCGGCATCGAGTTCCAGATGGGCGTCTTCATCGTCGCCCCGATCGCCGCCGCGATCGTCTCCGGCGCGATCATCCCGGTCGTCGCGGTGAGCGCCGCCGGCCTGCTGGCCTTCGAACTCGTCATCATCTACAAGTTCTGGCTGTCCAGCCGCGACTACAGCCGGAGCCTCGCCAAGCTCAACGCCAAGATCGAGACCTACCGCGCCGAGCTTCCCGTCGACAAAGGAGTGACGGTGGGCAGCGCCGGCTGACCCGCGAGCGAAAGGCCCCCGGCGACACGCCGGGGGCCTTCGCCCATGTTCAGCGCTTGCGCGCGGTGGGGGCGCGTACGGCTTCATCACGCCGAACATCTGCCCGATGAACCCCTCCGGCCCAGCTCCGCGCCCCGCTATCGTTTTCACGTCCCCGCCGCCCGGACGAGCATGGCCAACTCCATTCGTTGATTTGCGGCGTGTTGTTGCTTCCGGCGCACCCATACCAACGACATGCCGCAGGTCAACGCACCCCCGCACCAAGAGCAGCGATGACGAATTTCCCAAGTGGAGCGACGTCGTCGCAGCAGCCGGCGAGGAGGAAGCCGTCGCGAAGGCCCGCGAGCGCAACCAGTCCTCCATCGACGGCCACCGGCTCACCGAACGCTGCAAGGCCCTCGGTGGCCAGAGCCAGATCTCCGGCGTGTTCGGCAACGACCAGTAGATCCTGCGCGGCACCAAGCCCAAGCCCGCCTGAACGATCAACCGGCCACGGCTACCGCTCCGGTGCTGCTTGACCTGCTCGATCAGACCAGCGAACTGCGCAAGGGACAAGGTGGGGGGTGTCCTCCATCCGGGTCCTTGCTGTCCCGCACCCCGTTCCGGTCGCCAGAATCTCCATGCACCGGCGCGTGCGTGACCCGCAAGCCCGGCATCGAGCCCGCCGGCGCTGCATGCACCGCAACCGCCCGGCCTGCCCGCCAAGCGGGCCGGAGTGCTGACCGAGCGGCAGGGGCCGGGTCTTCACGCGATGGCGAGCAACTCGGTCTCCGCCGCCCCGGCGTCCCCTTCACCGACGATGACGCGGAACCGCAAGCCGAGGGCGTGCCCGAGCCTGTTCAATACGGCCAGGGTCGGCACCCCTCCACCGCCGGATTCGATGCGGGACACGGCAGGCTGACGCATCCCGGCACGGCGGGCCAGCTCGGTCTGGGACATGCCCAACTCGGTCCGCCGGACGTAGACGGCACGGCCGAGGGCGAGCGCCAGACACGCCTCCTCGTGGGCGAGCCGGTACTCGTCGGTGTCACGCTTGGCTGCCAGGCCAGGGTGGTCACCAAGAAGAACATGCGGGCTGGTCCGCTGGCTGCTCATGACCCCTCCGGAGTCTCGATGAGGCTGATGATCTGGTCGGTGTCGTGTTCGGCTTCGCAGACCTTCTGTGCCTGTTTGGCCCGTCTCACCTGAGCCTGCTCGGCGTCCCGGGTCTTACGGAACACCGTCAACAGCACGATTCGGTCGTGCCCGGGGAACCAGTAGGTGATCCGCATGTCCTTGGGGTGCAGGTTGATCCGCAGCTCCCATACGCCGTCACCCAGAGGTCTGGACAGGGGCATGCCGAGGCCGGTGCCTTCAACCGCGAGTAAGCCGCACACCGCGTCCACCCGCGCCAGGTGAGCAGGCGGGAGCGACATGAGCCAGTCGACGACTTCCGGCTCAGCCTGGATCTCGAACAACCCCATGCATCTCATGTTATAGCCAGCGTGCTCCTCAACACCCGGCCGACCAAGCGGATTCAGCTCGACGGCGGGCCATCCTGCCAGCCCACGGAGAGAAGCCCCGGTAACGGTTGCGCTGGCACAGAGGGCATCGGCGGATCTCCGCCGTGTCCCGCGATGACCAGTACATCCTCCGGCCGACACTGCTGCTGGTCACGGGCTGGCCTGGAAGGTGCCCGGCTGAGCCGGTCCCACAGTGTGATCGGGCGGGCTGGCCGCCTGTGCGGACGACCGTGACCACCAAGGTCCCGCCCGGCGCCGGACGCCATGCCCTCGGGGGGAGCCGGGTAGACGCCCTCGTCGCGAGACCTACCGCGCCGCGCTTCCCGTCGACAAAGGAGTGACGGTGGGCAGCGCCGGCTGACCCGCGAGCGAAGGGCCCCCGGCGACGCGCCGGGGGCCTTCGCCCATGTTCAGCGCTTGCGCGCGGTGGCGAGCAGGTACTCCCACTCCAGGACCAGGCCGGACGTCCCGACGTCCTGGTCACGGGCCAGGTCGGCGAGCGCGGCGTCCAGCGCGGCGACCTTCTCCGGGTCGCCGGCGATGCGCCGGTAGACGGCGATCGTGGGGCCGTAGCGGCTCTTGAAGTAGTCGCGGAACTCCTCGGGCTTCCCGAACCGCTCGACCCGCACCGTCCGCTTCTCGAACTCCACGCCGGTGACGCGGTCGCCGAGGAGTGCCTCGACGTGCTCGGGACGCCCCCACAACGGCGGCGGCTGCGCGCCCTCTGGGGGCGGCGGCGCGTACGGCTTCATCACGCCGAACATCTGCCCGATGAAGCCCTCCGGCGTCCAGTTGATCAGCCCGATCGTGCCGCCGGACCGGCAGACGCGCACCAGTTCGCCCGCCGACGCCTGGTGGTACGGGGCGAACATGATCCCGACACACGACAGCACCGTGTCGAACTCCCCATCCCCGAACGGCAGCGCCTCCGCGTCGGCCTCCTTCCACTCCAGCTTGGCGCCGCGCCTCGCCGCGTCGTCCCGTCCGGCCTGGAGCAGCTCGGGCGTGAGGTCGCTCGCCACGACGTCCGCCCCGGCGAGCGCCGCCGCGATGGCCGCGTTGCCCGACCCGGCCGCGACGTCCAGCACCCGCGTGCCGGCCGTCACCCCCGCCGCCTCGGCGAGCACCTCCCCCAGCTCCGGGATGATCTCGGACGCCAGCGACGGATAGTCGCCCGACGCCCACATCGCCCTGTGGGCGTCCTTCAGCGTGTCCCCCATGACACGTTCTCCCCTCGTTTTCGTGGGGCCCACGCTAAGAAGCCGTAGGGGTGCGCTCCTAGTACAGGATCTGTACCGGGACCTAGCCGGTCTGAGCGAACCGTCCTAAGGTGCGAGGTATGGGGGCCTCGTATTACCAGTTCTGTCCGGTGGCCAAGGCGATGGAGCTGCTCGACGAGCGGTGGACGCTGCTGATCGTCCGCGAGTTACTCTCCGGCAGCGAGCGCTTCAACGAGGTGCGCCGGGGCGTGCCCCGTATGTCGCCGACGCTGCTCTCCAAACGCCTGAACCAGCTGGTGCGCGCCGGGGTCCTGGAGCGGCGGGAGGACCGCTACGTTCTCACCCCGGCCGGCGAAGAGCTGCGCCCGGTGGTGGAGGCCCTGGCGGTGTGGGGCGTCCGCTGGATCGGGGAACTGGGCGACCGCGACCTGGACCCGAAACTCCTGCTGTGGGACATGCGCCGCAACATCACCCCGGACGCGATCCCGGCCGACCGAACCGTGGTCCTCTTCGTCTTCCCGGACGTCCCGCCCCGCAACCGCCACTGGTGGCTGGTCCTCACCCCCGGCAGCGCGGACCTCTGCGACGCCGACCCCGGCTACGACGTCTCCGTGACCGTGACCGCCGACCTCCGCGACCTGACCCAGATCTGGCGCGGCGACCTCACCTGGGACGCCGCCCTCCGCTCCAGCGCGGTGGACCTGCAAGGCCCCGGCCCTCTCCGCCGCCAGATCCCGGGCTGGTTCGCCCTCCCCGCCTTCGCCGCCGTCCCCCGTCCGGCCATGCACGACTCGGAAGGAGCATCAAAGGTAGGATAAATGGCATGAGTGAGCCTACCGGGAAGTACTCGATCACCATGCCGCGCGACATCGCGGAGGCCGCCAAGGCCCGCAGCGGTCCTTCCGGCCTGTCCGCCTACGTCGCGGCCGCCGTCGCCCGCCAGGTCGAACGCGACAACCTCAACGAGATCATCGCCGTCGCCGAGGCCGAGCACGGGCCCGTCACGGACGAGGAGATCCAGGCTCTGCGCGACCAGCTCCACCAGGTGCGCAGGGAACAGGGTGGGGCGGACGCGGCGTGACCCGCTCCCCTGCCATGCCCGGCGGCACCCTCGTCCTCGACAGCGAGGGCCTGGCCAAGGCCGTTCTGCGCGACCGCAACGTCACCGGCTGGCTCGCCCTGGCCCGCGCCGACGACCTCCGCGTGATCACCTCGGCGGCGACCCTGGTGGAAGTCGTCCACCCGCGCATCAACCGGCCCGCCCTGGAGTGGACCCTCTCCCGCCTCGTCGTCGAGCCGGTCACCGAACCCATCGCCCGCCAGGCCGCCGCCCTCCTCGCCGACGCCGGCCTGCACGGCCACAAGCACGCCATCGACGCCATGCTCGGCGCCACCGCGCTCACCTCGCCCGGCCCGGTCACGATCCTCACCTCGGACCCCGCGGACCTGGCAGCCCTGTGCGGGGGACGCGCCGCCGTCATCAAGATCTGACCGGGCTCTTCCCCGCACGGCGGTCAAGCACGCCGACGCACTATCGACCCGCTACGAGACCAGGAAGGCGCTCATCTCGCGGGCCACCGCTTCGGGGGCGTCGAGCATCGACAGGACGTAGGCGTCGGGGATCTCGGCGTAGCGGGCGTTGGGGATGAGGTCGGCGAGGCGGTGGCCGTGGGACGGGGGCATGACGCGGTTGTCGGGGGACCACAGGACCAGGGTGTCGCCCTCGAAGCGGCTCAGGGCCTGGGTGTTCCGGATGCAGGTCGCCTTGTCGAAGCCCCCTCGGCCGTAGGCGCGAAGGTCGCGCCGGATGGCCGGGTCGCGGAGCACCGGCTCGGTCCAGCCGCGGACGAGGGAGTCCGGGACCGGTTCGCGCACCATCTGCCCGAACAGCATCGGCCTGCGGCGCAGCCAGCCGATGCGGAGCTGGCGGGCGACGAGCGGGACGGCTCCCGGCACGCGGACGGCGAGGGTCGCCATCTTGCCGGGGAGGCCGGGCGGGAAGTTGCCGAACGCCTCGCAGGGCAGGATCACCAGGCGCGCGACCCGGTGGTCGAGCCCGTGGGCGGTGAGGAAGAGGCCGCCGCCCCAGTCGCTGTGCACGAGGGTGACGCCGTCCAGGTCCAGGGCGTCCAGGAGGTCGGCCACGATGCGGGTCTGGCCGGGCAGGGCCAGGTCGGCGTCCGGGTTCATCGCGCGGCGGTGCGCTCCGAGCGGCAGGACGGGGCGGATGTACCGGAACCCCTTCGGGAGGAGCGGGAGCACGCGGTCCCAGATGGTGTGGTCCAGCAGCAGGCCGTGCAGGAGGACGACGGGCGGCCCCGTGCCCGTCTCGTCGTACTCGATGACGCCCGCCGGCAGTGTGACGCTCTGCATGTCGCCCCCATTAGAACGATCGCTCTAGAGCAACTGTTCTAACATGGGGGCGTGGAGACTGACAAGCGCATCGTGAACGCGATGGCGGAGCTGCTGCGGGTGCAGGGCTACGCCGCGACCGGCATCCAGCAGCTGGCGCGGGCGGCGAAGGCGCCCACCGGGTCGATCTACCACCACTTCCGGGGCGGCAAGCGCGAGGTCGCGGCGGCGGCCCTCCGGCAGACCGGCGCCGTCTACATCCAGGTGCTCCCGATGCTGCTGGACGAGCACGCCGACCTCGCGACGGGGGTCGAGGCGGCGTTCGCGGCGGCGGCCGAGGACATCGAGAACACCGGCTGGGCCAACATGTGCCCCGTCGGCACCGTCACCGGCGAGATCGCCGACACCGAGCCGGAACTCCGCGAGGTCGCGGCTGAAGTGCTCACCTCGTGGGTGGAGGAGGGCACCCGGTATCTGGCCGGGCGGGGGCTGTCCGGCACGGATGCGCGCGCCCTGACCTATGCGCTGATCAGCGCGTTGGAGGGCGCGTTCATCCTGGCCCGCGGCCAGCGCTCCACCGAACCGCTGCTCGCCGCCGGCCGCGCCATGGCCGCCTACACCGCGACGTTGCCCGCCGGCGCCTCTCCCTCATCCGGCGAGAAGGTCGGTCCATCGGGCGCAGACTTCGGGGAGGGCGTAGGCGGCTTCTAGCTGGGATTTGGCTTCGGCGCCGTCCTGGTGCCAGCGGTTCAGGGCGACTGTGGTGGAGATCGAGGCGGCCATCGCCGCCGGGGACTCGTGGATCCAGCGGGCGTCGTAGATGGTGTCGGCGCCGGGCCAGTTGAGCAGGGCCGGGACGGCGCCGGACGCCATGCCCTCGGCCGGCGCCAGGTGGAAGCTCTCGTCGTCGCTGGTGGACAGGACGAACCCGATGCGGCGCAGCCAGGACGCCACGTCGCGGCCGTAGGCGTCGAAGACGACGCCGCCGGATAGGAGGCGCGAGCGGCGGATGCGGCGGAACACCTTCTCGTAGTGGGCCCGTTCCTCCTCCTTCTGCCAGATCCACCAGTACTCCCAGGGGAGCTTGGATTTGACGAAGAGGGTGAAGCGCGGGTCGTCGCGGCGGAGCTCTTCGAGGACGTCCAGCGCCAGGTCCAGGCGTTTGCGGGACGGGGCGATGCCGATCATCCCGAGGTGGTGTTCGGCGCCGGGGAGTTTTGCGCGGTCGAACTGGGCGTCGTCTACCCAGTTCGGGATCGTGACGACCTTCGAGGCGGGCCAGCCCGTCAGCTCGCGGGTCAGGTCGGTGTAGTGGGGGCTCACGCAGATGACCTGGTCCACCGCGTCGATGTCCAGTTGCTTCGGCCACGGCGCGTAGAGCTCGAAGCGGTGGAGGCGGACCACCAGGCGCTGGTCGGGGCGTTTGCGGGCCGCGAACCAGAGGGCGTTGGGGCCGCACCATTCGCAGATGACGACGTCCGCCCAGTCGACCAGGTCCTGGCTGCGCTTCTCGTCGTGCGCCTTGAGGGCGGGCCAGTGGTCGACGCGGATCTCCATGTCGGGACGGGAGCGCAGGTAGTCGAGCAGGCGGGTGAAGAACTTCAGGTCGTGGCCCGCGACGCCGACGCGGAGGGGACGGTCCTTGACCGCCAGGACGGCCGGGGAGGGCTCCGGGAACACCTGCGAGAGGCAGGTGCGCAGGCGGTCCGCGGCGGCGTCGAGGGTGAAGCCGGCGGCGGCCGTGCGGCAGCGGTCGGCGGCGAGGGTGTAGACGTCCGGGTTCTTGCCGATGAGGGTCAGGGCGTCCAGGACGTCGTCCTCGGTGGCGGCGAAGAGCGGGTAGTCCGTGCCGAGGAGCGTCTCGTGCATGGGCGTGCGGTTGAGGACGACCGGGACGCCCAGCGTGCCGCATTCCAGGACCTTCGTGGACAGTTCCAGGCTCGCGTCCATCGACGCGTCGCGCCAGGAGAGCCCGACGTCGCAGGACGCGGTGAGCCGCATCGCCTCGGCGCGGGGGTGGCCGCCGTGCCAGACGACGCCCTCGCCGGTCTCCAGCGCGGTCCGCATGCGGGTCGCGAAACCCGCGTCGGCGGGGTCCTCGTGGATCTTGTCGCCGACCATGTGGAGTTCGGCGTCCACGCCGCGCACGCCGAGCATGCGCGGGAGGGCCGTCATCTCGTAGGTCTTCCAGCGGGGCGCGAACTTGCCCGTGTAGACGAGGCGGAGCGGGCCGCCCGGGGCGCCGGGAGGACGGGCCTCCAAGTCGGACGGGAGGACGACGACCGGCGGGAACAGGACGCTCTTGCCGGCGGTGGCGGGGACGGCGCCCTCCAGGAAGCCGCGCAGCTCCTCGGTCTGGCAGAGCAGCAGGCGGGAGGCGTCCGCGATGCGGCGCAGCTCGGCCTTGGCGGAGGCGGTGAACTCGCCCGCCGACTGCGGGACGTCGGTCAGGTACGTCCAGAGCCGTCCGGCCAGGGGGCCCATGGCGAGCTTGCCCGCGAGCCGGCGGCCCCTGACGACGACCAGGTCGTGCGGGTTCTCGGCGTCGATCTGGGCGAGGATCGCGGCGGCGTGCCGCGGCGCCATGGGCGCGTCGAACAGCCCCTCGGCGTGCGGGCTGCGGACGGTGACGCCGGGCAGGGCGCGCAGCGGGTCGACGAGCCGCCCGGTCCGGACGGGCGCCTTCAGGACCAGGGTCACCTCGCAGCCGGCGCGGGCGAGGGCCTGGACCATGCCCTGGGCCCAGATCGCCGATCCGTCGATCATGTTCAGGTCGACGTCGCCGTAGACGAGGGCACGTGGTCGCACGGTGGTTCCTTTCAACGGGCCGGTTCCAGCAGTTCGGCGAGGCGGCCGGGTGCGGTGGCGGTCGCGTCCCACGGCAGGGACGCGAGGGTCGCGGGCGGCGCCTGCCCCCACAGGACGGTCGGAAGCTTCCTGGACGTGGCGATCCGCCGGAGTTCGTGCAGCGCGAGGTCACGGTCGTACATGCCGGGGACGCCCAGGTACGCCCAGGGCCCGCCGGGTTCGCCGGCCGCCGCGTCCACGACGAGCATGTCCACGTCCGCCCTGTCCAGGACGATCGCGCCGTCGTGCGGGTACAGCGGGACGACCGTGGCGTGCTCGCCGAGCAGGGCCGCCGTGCCCGGGGCCAGCACCCCCGCGACGATCAGCCCCTCGCAGGGGCCCGCGACGAGCAGCCGGTTCTCGGGACGGTCGACGCGGTCCGGCTGGACGCCGCCGCCCGACGCGGAGCCGCCGCCCGGCACGGGCGCGTTCCGTTTGCGCCACAGCCGGTACAGCTCGCGCGGCAGCCGCTTCCCGCGTTTCGGGTCGCGCGCGGCGCCCGCGACGAGCCGTCCGAACTGCACGGCCGTCGACGTCTCCAGCGCGCTGAGCCGCCGCTCCAGCTCCTCCAGCCGCGCCTCGCGCTCGCGCAGCGTGGACCTCAGCCTTCCGAGCTGCTGGTACGCGCGCTCGTCCTTCGCGTCACTCACCCAGGAACTCCATGATCACTTCGGCGATGCGGGGGCCGGCGTTGCCGTCCCACAGGGGCGGTCTGCGGTCGCCCGCCGGCGCGGCCGACTCCAGGGCCTTGCGGGCGGCGGGCACCAGTTCCTCGAAGGTGACGAGGCGGTTCGTGCCGTGCGTGATGGTGATCGGCCGCTCGGTGTTGGGACGGACGGTCAGGCACGGCACCCCGAGGATCGTCGTCTCCTCCTGGAGCCCGCCCGAGTCGGTGACCACCGCCGCCGCGCCCCGCACCGCGGCGATGAAGTCGATGTACCCGAGCGGGTCCAGGATGTGCACGCCGTCGTGGTCGTCCAGCCCGGCGGCGAGCAGGTTCGCGCGGCCGCGCGGGTGCACCGGGATGACGAGGTCGGCGAGGTCGGCGACGCCGTGCAGGTGCCGGACGAGGGCGGACGCCGTCTCCGGCGCGTCCACGTTGGCGGGACGGTGCATGGTCGCCAGGACGTACCGCTCCGGCAGCCCGTGGGCGGCCCGGACGGCGTCGGTGTCGAAGGCGTCCAGGTTCCCCAGCAGCGTGTCGATCATCGGGTTGCCGACCAGGTGGGCCCGGGACACCGGGACGCCCTCGGCGGCCAGGTGCCCGACCCCCTCCGGGCTCGTGACCAGGCACAGCGCGGACAGCTGGTCGGTGACCCGCCGGTTGACCTCCTCCGGCATGGTCATGTCGAAGCTGCGCAGCCCGGCCTCCACATGGGCGACGGGGATGTGCAGCTTGGCCGCGACGAGGGCGGCGGCGATGGTCGAGTTCACGTCGCCGTACACGATGACCAGTGCGGGTGAACGGCTCGTGAACTCCCCCTCCAGCCCGATCATGAGCGCGGCGGTCTGCTCGGCGTGCCCGCCGGAGCCGACGCCGAGGTTGACATCGGGCTCGGGAAGCCCCAGCTCGTCGAAGAAGACCTCCGACATCCGCGCGTCGTAGTGCTGGCCGGTGTGGATCACCGCCTGTTCGGCGCCGGCGGCCCGCAGCGCGGCGATCACCGGGGCGGCCTTCACGAAGTTCGGCCGCGCCCCGAGGACGTGCACGATGGGTGCCAACACAATTTCCCTTCTGTTCACCGGGGTCGCTTAGCGTCCGGCCCCGTGGTCGACCAATCGGTGCTGAAGAAATCCGTCTACCTGGCCGGACTCGGCTGGCGGCAGCTCAGGGACGATCCCGGGCGGGCGCCGCGGCTGGGCGTGCGGCTGGCCGCGCGCACCCCGTTCGGCGCCCGGCTGCGGCGCTCCCCGCTGGCCGTGCCGAAGCCCCGGGACGTCCGCCGCGAGACCGAGGATCTGCGGGCGCTGCTCGCCCGGCCGCCGGCGACCGGTCGGCGCGGGCCCCGGCCCGGCGGGACCGTGCTGCAGTTCGTGACGAACGCGCTGCCGTGCACGAACGCCGGCTACACCGTCCGGACGCACCGGATCGCGCTCGCGCAGCGGGAGACGGGCCTCGACCCCCATGTGGTGACGCGGCTCGGCTACCCGCTCAGCCAGGGCGTCGGGGACGCGCGGGCGCGGGTGGACGTCGACGGCGTCCCGTACCACCGGCTGCTGCCCTGGCTGCCGCCGGGCGACCCGGTCCGGGCCGTCGAGAAGGGCGCCGATCTGGCCGGGCGGCTGGTGGAGGAGCTGCGGCCGTCCGTCCTGCACGCCGTCAGCAACCATCTGAACGCGGCCGTCGCGCTGGAGTTGGGGCGCCGCCACGGCATTCCGGTCGTCTACGAGGTGCGCGGCTTCCTGGAGGACTCCTGGCTGTCCCGCGACCCGTCGCACAGCGAGACGGACGCCTTCTACCGGCTGACCCGCGAGCTGGAGACGCGCCGGATGGCCGAGGCGGACGCGGTCGTCACGCTCGGCGAGGCGATGCGGGCGGAGATCGCGTCCCGGGGCGTCCCCGAGGAGAAGATCTTCACGGTTCCGAACGGCGTGGACGAGGCGTTCCTGGAGCCGCTGCCGGACGCCCGGGACCTGCGCGAACGGCTCGGCATCCCGGCGTCCGCCACGGTGGTCGGCCTGACGTCGTCGTTCTACGGCTACGAGGGCATCGACACGCTCATCGACGCCGCCGCCCTGCTCCGCGACCGGGGTACCCCCGTCACGCTGCTCCTGGTCGGGGACGGCCCGGAGCGCGGCGCGCTCGAACGGCGCGCGGCCGGGCTCGGCGTGCACGCCGTGTTCACCGGACGGGTTCCGATGGAGTCCGTTCGCAGATTCCACGCCGTCCTCGACGTGTTCGCGGTGCCGCGCCGGGCGGACCGGGTGTGCCAACTGGTGACTCCTCTGAAGCCGATCGAGGCGATGGCGGGGGGAATCCCCCTCGTAGCCAGTGATGTCAAAGCTCTGCGGGAAATCGTGGAACCGGGCGTGACGGGCGCGTTAACAGTTCCGGAAGACGCGAAAGCATGGGCGAATTGTCTGGAAGACCTGGCTTACAGTCCCGAACTGAGACAGAAAATCGGGCGGTCGGCCCGGGAATGGGTCGCCGCGGAACGCACCTGGCGCGCCGTGACCCGCGGATACCGGGCCGCCTACCGACGCACATAGACCGAAGGGAGCCGGGCGCATGGATCTTGTGGTCATCGGACTCGGCTACGTGGGACTCCCGCTCGTCCGGGAGGCGTGCCGGGCCGGCCTGCGGGTCGGCGGGCTCGACCGGGACGCGCGCGTCGTCGCCGGGCTCAAGGCCGGGCTGTCGCACATCGACGACGTCTCGGCCGCCGAGATCGGCCAGATGCTGGAGGCCGGGTTCGTCCCCAGCCTGCACGAGGACGTCCTGGACGGCGCCCGCACCGTGGTGATCTGCGTGCCGACGCCGCTGTCGCCGGAGGGCGGCCCCGACCTCACCGCGGTGCGCGGCGCGGCCGAGACGGTCGCCCGGCACCTGGAGCCGGGGACGCTGGTGGTGCTGGAGTCGACCACCTACCCGGGCACCACCGAGGAGGTCGTCCGGCCCATCCTGGAGACGTCCGGCCTGGTCGCGGGCGAGGAGTTCCACCTGGCGTTCTCGCCGGAGCGGATCGACCCGGGCAACCCGGTCTACGGGGTGCGCAACACCCCGAAGATCGTCGGCGGGCTGGGCCCGGCGTGCGCGTCGGCGGCGGCGGCGTTCTACGGCAAGTTCGTCGACCGCGTCGTGGAGGCCAAGGGCACCCGCGAGGCGGAGATGGCGAAGCTGCTGGAGAACACCTACCGGCACGTCAACATCGCCCTGGTCAACGAGATGGCGGTGTTCTGCAACGAGCTGGGCATCGACCTGTGGGACGCGATCGACTGCGCGGCCACCAAGCCGTTCGGGTTCCAGGCGTTCCGGCCGGGACCGGGCGTCGGCGGGCACTGCATCCCGATCGACCCGAACTACCTGTCGTACAAGGTCAGGTCGCTGGGCTACCCGTTCCGGTTCGTGGAGCTGGCCCAGGAGATCAACGACCGGATGCCCCGGTACGTGGCGGAGCGGGCGCAGCAGCTACTCAACCGGGAGGGGCGCGCACTGAAGGGCGCCAGGGTCCTGCTGCTCGGCGTCACCTACAAGGCCGACATCGCCGACCAGCGCGAGTCGCCGGCCCGCCCGGTGGCGCGGCGGCTGGCCCGGCTCGGCGCCGACCTGGTCTTCCACGACCCGTTCGTCGCGTCCTGGGAGGTGGACGGCGAGCCGGTCCCCGACGCGGGCGACGACCTCGCCGCCGCGCTGCGCGGCGCCGACCTGTCGATCGTGCTGGCCGACCACTCCGCCTACGACGCGGACGTGCTGACCCGGCACGCGCGGCTGCTGTTCGACACCCGCGGCCGAACCCGCGACGCGGACTCGGAGACCGTGGAACTCCTCTGAGCCCGCGTCGAGCTGCGGCGTGTCGTTGTTATACGGCCGCCGAAAGCAACGACACGCCGCAGGTCAACGAATCGGTCGGGGGTGGACATGTCGGCGACGGCGGCGGTTCATCAGGTGTTCTCGTTCGCGGCCGAGACTCGGCGTAGATGACGATTCCTGCGCGTTACGGAGTGAGTGGGATGCGGGTCTGTGTTTGCACGGTGGTGCACCATCCCGAGGACGCACGCATTCTGCACCGGCAGATTCGCGCGCTGCTCGACGCCGGCCATGAGGTCACATATATCGCGCCATTTCGGGCATGCAATGCGACGCCGTGGCGGCGGATCAGCCCCGTGGACATCCCGCGCGCCACGGGACGGCGGCGGCTCCGGGCCCTGCGCGCCGCCCACCGGGCGCTCGCCGAGCACGCCCCGTACGCCGACGTGGTCCTCCTGCACGACCCCGAGCTGCTGGTGTCCCTCCCCCGCGAGGTCCGGCAGCGGACGGTCGTGTGGGACGTCCACGAGGACACCGCCGCCGCCCTGTCGGCCAAGGGCTGGCTGCCCGGCCCGGCGCGGCCCCTGCTGCGCCCGGTCGTCCGCGGGCTGGAGCGGCGCAGCGAGCGCCGGCACCGCCTGCTGCTCGCCGAGGACGGCTACCGGGCCCGGTTCCGCGGGGACCACCCGGTCGTGCCCAACACCACCTACGTCTCCGACACGCCGCCCGGCCCGCCGGCCGGCGGCCGCGCCGTCTACGTCGGGCAGCTGTCCCGGGCGCGCGGCGCGCTCGACATGATCGAGATGGCCCGCCCGCTGGCCGCCGAGGGCGTGCTCGTGGAGCTGATCGGCGCGGCCGACGCCGACGTCCGGGACGCGCTGCGGGCCGCGCAGCGCGAGGGGATCGTGCGCTGGTACGGGTTCGTCCCGAACGACCGGGCGCTGCGGATCGCCGAGGGCGCGACGGCCGGGCTGGCGCTGCTGCACGACGAGCCCAACTACCGGCACTCGATGCCGACGAAGGTCGTCGAGTACATGGCGCACGGCATCCCTGTGGTCACCACGCCGAACCCGCCGGCGGTCGACATCGTGGAACCGAGCGGCTGCGGGGTCGTCGTCCCGTTCGGCGACCCGCACGCCGCCGCCAAGGCCGTCCTGCACCTGCGCGACGACCCCGACCATCGCACCGAGCTCGGCAAACGCGGCTACGACGCGGCCCGAGCCCGGTTCCACTGGCCCGTCCACGCCGAACGCTTCGTCGCCCAGCTGGAGGCGTGGGCGGGCCGCTCCCCCGACACGGCACGCGAGCCGGAACCCGCGCCGGAACCCGTCCCCGAGTCCTGACCCCGCCCCCGCCGCATCCGCGTCAGGACGGGTGGTGCAGCCGGTACGCGACGGACCTCGCGATCCGCGCGGCGGCCCCCGGCGGGCGGTTCGCCTCCACCACCACGAGGTACCGGCCGACGCGCAGCGCGATCATGCCGGCGGTCGGGCCGATCTCGTACGCCTCGTCCCCGCCGATGTCGCGGCGCCGCCGGGCCTGCGACTGCGTGGCCTGCAGGGCGTCCAGCATCCGGGACGCCGCCTCGTCCGTCTCCGCCACCCACCGCACGCTCACGGTGAGGCCCCGCACGGCCGGATCGGCGTCCTCGCTCGGGCTCGCGGACGGCGTGGCCGGCTTCGACGCGCTCGCCTTCGCCGTGGCGCCCTCCCCGTCCGGATCGTCCTTCTCGCGCTCGCCGCCCTCGTCGCGCGGCTCGTAGGTGCACGACACCGGGCGCGGCAGTTCCACCGCCCCGGCGGACGTCCGGCTCGGCTCGGCGCGGTAGCCGGTCATCCGCGCCGCCGCCAGGTCGGGGCCGGTGAGCAGCGAGCACGCGTCCGGCCAGTCGGCCACCGGCACGCCGCCGAGCTCGGCCGGGCCGGTGCCGGTGGGCCCGCCGCGCAGCGCGACCAGCCGCGCCGCGCCGTCCGGGCGGGGCGCGGCCTGCGGGACGCCCACGTACAGCAGCCCGCCCGCCGCCGCCAGCCACGGCCGCGCGCCCGGCAGGTCCGGGTCCATCGGGAACGGCGCGGGCGCGGTCGTGGCGCCGCCGTCGCCCGGCGCCACGATGTCGACGCCGGCCGGCAGCAGCCCCTCCGACAGCCGCGGACGCAGCGCGAAGACCTGCCCGCCGGCCTGCGCGAGCGCCGCGTAGGCCGGGACGTCGCGGCTCCAGGCGACCCGCCCGGACGGCACGTCCACGGCCTCCATGCGGGTGTCGCCGGAACGGTCGCCGTCGGGGTGGTAGACGACCAGGAGCCGCCCCGGCGCCAGCACCCCCGGGCACATCAGGTCGCCGCACACCCCGTCGCCCTTCCAGACGCGGAACTGGTCGCCGTCCTCGCCGAACGCGCGCAGCGCCGTCCCGTCCGAGGCGAGCGTCACCCCGTCCAGCATCGAGACCTCGGGCGACTCCTTGGAGCCGAGCCGCTCGTCCCAGCGGACGGTGCCCTTGGCCGGGTCCACCGCCAGCAGCCGGCTGCGGCGCCGCCCGTCCTCCCGGCAGTCCAGGCCGAACGCGGCGAGGTCCTCCCGGCCGTCGGACGGGTGCGCGCCGCCCTCGAACAGCCGGCAGCCGCGCGGCAGCGCCAGCCGCCACACCCGGTTCCCCGTCACGGCCGAGACGCCGAACAGCGTGCGGTGGCCGTCGTCGGTGGTGAGGACGGTGCCGGACCCGGCGGGCCAGCGCAGCGTCGTGCGCGACACCGCGGCGGGGCGCTCCCCCTCCCGCCGCCACAGCAGCCCGCCCGACAGCGCGTCGAACGCGACGACGAGCCGGTCGCCGCGATCGCCGTTGCGCTCGAAGTAGGCGACGAGCCGGGACCGGGTGGACGTCCAGCCGAGCATCGTCCAGCCGGACCGCCGGTAGCTCCAGCGCTCGCCGCCGGTCCGCGCGTCGCGCACCTGGAGCCCGTGCCCGGACGCGGTCACGACCTGCCCCAGCGCGACCTGGTGGGCGACGCCGTCGTAGCCCGCGACGGCGCCGTGGTGGATCCGGGTGGTCTGCTCCCAGCTCACCGCGAGCGGGCCCGGCGGCGGCCCGACCTCGCGCTGCGGGGTGACGGGGTCGCCGGTCACGGTGTGCCGCACCTGCCACCACTCGGCGCGCAGGACGTAGGTGTCGACGAGCACGACGCACAGCGCCACGGCGACCACGGCGGAGACCAGCCCGAGCGCGACGCGGACCCTGCCCACGGACTCCGGTCGGCCACCAGGCCGCTGCCGGCTCCCGACCACGACCGCGCCGCCTCCCTCCGCCGATCCCCGGTGCCCGCCGCCGGGCGGGCCCGCTGATTACTGTGTCTTGGGACGACACCCACCATGCCGTGTGCCGGACGTCCGGCGCGACAGAACGGAGTTGAACCGTGGAGGTCTTCACTCACTGGCACACCTGGGACACGGCCCGTGCGGACATCGCGGCGTCCGGCCTCCCGATCGACGTGGACGCCCTGGAGAAGGCCGTGTCCGCCGCGGAGCGCTGGCACGGCGACCAGAAGCGCCCCACGGGCGCGCCCTATGTCGAGCACCTGCTCGAGGCGCTCGAAGTGCTCGTGCGCGGTGCCGGGGTGTTCACGCCCTCCGTGCTGACGGCCGCGGTGCTGCACGACGTCGTCGAGGACACCCCCGCGTCCGTTCAGGACGTGGAGGCCGGGTTCGGCCCGGAGGTCGCCGAGCTGGTCGACTGGGTCACCAAGCCGCCCGCGGGCGGCGCCGGCCGCCAGGCCAAGCGCGCCGCGAGGGCCGCCTACCTGCGCCGCCTCGGCGACGCCCCGGCCGAGGCGATCCAGGTGAAGCTCGCCGACCGCGCCAGCAACGTCCAGACGCTCGACCGGATGCCGCCGGACTTCCAGCGCCGGTACTACGCCGAGACCCTCACCTACATCGTCCCCCTCGCCGAGCCCCACCCCTGGTTCCGCACCTGGTACGCGAGTTGGAGTGCCGGATTCGCTCACCTGCGTTAGCTCAGCCGTCGCCGGCCTCGACGTTGCGATCGCGTGCGAAGCCAGGTTTCGAGCCTGCGCGAACCCTGATCGCGCAGCGAGCCGCCAGGCGGGCCGAAGCGATGCGGCGATCGCCGCGTTGGCCGTTGAAGGAGGGCCCCCAGCGCCCGGCGCCGAGGCCAATGAAATAAATACTGCATGAAACGGGAGTGGGTGGTCGAGGAGAGCGTGGCCGTCGCGGCGCGGCCCGACGAGGTGTACGCGGCCGTCGCGGATCCGCGGCGGATGCGCGAGTGGAGCCCCGAGGTCTTCGCCACGTGGATGCGCGGGAAGGCGGTCGAGCCCGGGACGAGGTTCGTCGGGTTCAACCGCATCGGGTGGCGGGTGTGGTTCACCACCTGCAAGGTGACGGCGGCGGTGCCGGGCCGGGCGTTCGCGTTCCGGGTGTCGAGCTTCGGGATGCCCGTTGCGCTGTGGGGATACCGCGTCGAGGACGTCTCGGACGATCCGGCGGGGCCGGACGCGCCGCGTACGCGGCTCACCGAGTACTGGGAGGACCTGCGCCGCGACAACCGGGGCGCCGCGTTCGTCTCGCTCCTCGGCAGGCTCTTCACCGGCGTCCCGGCGGAGCGGCGCGCCGCGGTGAACCGCGCGGGCATGCGCGCCACCCTCGACCGGATCCGGACGGCGGCCGAGAAGGGGTGAGCCCCGGTTCTTGGCAGCAAAACGAGAACCTGTTCTACTAAGCGGTGTGACAAGCACCGTGCAAGCGCATGCCATCCAGGGCGAGCGGGTCACCCTCCCGGTGCGGATCCGCGACGCCGCCGTGGGGTCGGCGATGTTCGCCGTCCCCGCCCGCGCCGCCCAGGCCGTCATCGCCTACTCCGGGCTGGACGTCGCGGAGCCGCTGCCCGGCCGGGCGATCTGCTCACTGGCGTTCGTCCGCTACGCGGACGGGGACCTCGGGCCGTACCACGAGTTCGCCGTCGCGTTCCTCGTGCGCCCGCCCGGCGCGGAGCCCCCCGGGCTGCTCGGGCGGATGCGCGGCGTCGGCGCGTTCATCCACTGGCTGCCGGTCAACCAGGAGTTCACACTGGAGGCCGGGCGGACGATCTGGGGCTTCCCCAAGGAGATCGCGGACATCCCCATGGACCTGTCCGGACGCGTGAAGCGCTGCGCGGTGCGGCTCGGCGGGCGGACGGCGATCGAGGTCGCGCTGCGGCCCGGCCTGCCGGTGCCGGCCGGCACCGCCGCGCCGAAGGTCGACGCCTACTCGTGCATGGACGGCGTCACGCGCCGGACGCCGTGGACGCTGACCCCGTCCGAGGTCCGGACCCGTCCGGGCGGGGCGACGGTGATGCTGGGCGACCATCCGGTGGCCGAGGAACTGCGCGGGCTGGGGCTGGACCGCGCGCGGCCCCTCAGCAGCAGCACGGTCGGGCACCTGCAGATGGTCTTCGAGGGCGCCGAGGAGGTGCACCGGTGAGGCGGACGGCCCTGGTCACGGGCGCGGCGGGCGGGATCGGCGCGCTGGCCGCGCGGCGGCTCGCGGCGGCGGCCTGGGACGTCGTCGCGGTGGACGCCGACGAGGCCGGCCTGAAGGAGACGGCACTGCGCTCCCCCAACACGCACGTGCGGACCTGCGACATCACCGACCCCGGGGCCCTCGCCGACGTGGTGGCGATGGCCGGCCCCGTGCACCGGGTCGTGCACGCCGCCGCGACAGCGCCGGCCGCGCCCGCCCTGGACCAGCCGCTCAGCGAAATAGAACGTGTTCTCCGCATGGACGTGCTCGGCGCCGTGCACGTCGTGCGGGCCGTGCTGCCGGGCATGCTGGAACGCGGCTCCGGCGAGCTCGTCCTCTGCGCGGGCCCGGCGGCGACGGGCGCCGCCGCCGCGGCGTCCGGGGCGGTGGCCGCCTACACCGCCGCGCTCTGGCGCGAGCACGGCGGGCGCGGGGTGACGCTCCGCTGCGTCCACCTGGACGGCGAGACCCCGCCGCGCCGCGTCCTCGACGCGCTGGACCGCTCGCTCGCGCGCCCGCCCGGTGACCTGCACGTCCGGCCGGGGAGGGGCCGCCCGCACCTGCCGCGCGGCCGCCGCTCCGCGCTGAACCCCGGGCCGACCGAATAAGCTGTCTCCTCCGCCCCTTCGGGGGGCCGGGGGACGTCCCCGGCGCGACCCACGTGCGAGGAGCAGCCTGCATGTCGTCCCAGGTCACCGGGCGGCCGACCGGCCCCGGCGGCACGGTGAAGGATCAAGAGATCGCCGCCGAGCAGCGCTACGTCGACATCGCCTACGCCCGGCTGGAGGAGATGCGCGCCGACGCCCAGGCCATGATCCGCGAGGGTTACCGTCAGTCACTCGCCGGCACCAAGGGCTCGCTGGTGGACCGGGACGCGATGGTCCACCAGGCGGCACTGCGCGCCCAGGCCCTCGACATCGCCGACGACGGCCTCGTGTTCGGCCGGCTCGACCTCGCCCCCGGCGAACGGCCGACGGGGGAGGTCCGCTACGTCGGCCGCATCGGGGTGCGGACCAGCGAGCACGACTCCCTCGTGATCGACTGGCGGGCGCCCGCCGCCGAGGACTTCTACCGCGCCACCCCCGAGGACCCGCGCGGCGTCGTCCGCCGCCGCGTCCTGCACTCGCGCGGGCACACGGTCGTCGACCTGGAGGACGACCTCCTCGACCCGGACGCCGCCGACGGCATGACGATCGTCGGCGACGGCGCGTTCCTCGCCTCCCTCGCCCGCGCCCGCGAGGGGGCGATGCGCGACATCGTCGCGACGATCCAGCGCGAGCAGGACGAGGTGATCCGCGCCCCCGCCGACGGCACCGTCCTGGTGCGCGGCGCCCCCGGCACCGGCAAGACGGCCGTCGCCCTGCACCGCGTCGCCTACCTGCTGTTCCGGCACCGCCGCCGGTTCGGGTCGCGCGGCGTCCTCGTCATCGGCCCGAACCGCCGGTTCACCGCCTACATCGAGCGGGTGCTGCCGTCGCTCGGCGAGGGTTCGGCGACGCTGCGCTCGCTGGGCGACCTCGTCGACGGGGCCACCGCGACCGTCCACGACCCGCCGCGGCTCGCCCGCGTCAAGGGCGCGGACACGATGGTCACCGTGCTGCGCCGCGCCGTCGCCGACCACGCGCCCGGCGCCCCCGACGAGCTGCGCGTCGTGTTCAAGGGCGTCGTCGTCACCCTCGGCCGCGACCGCCTCGACCGGCTCCGCAACGACCTCCACCGGCGCAGCCGCGGCAGCGTCAACGCGGCGCGCGGCCGGGCCGCCGAGCTGCTCCTGGACGCCCTCTGGCGCCGCTTCAACGACGTCGGCGGGCCGGAGGCCGCCGAGGCGGAGGAGAGCGCCGAGACGGGGCTGTGGAACGCGATCCTGGCCGCCGACGGCCTCGCCTCCCTCGACGAGGAGCCCGGCCGCGGCCCGCAGGGCGGCGACCCGAAGCGCGCCCAGTTCGACGCGCGGGTCCGCGAGCAGCGGTCGTTCACCGACTTCCTCGTCGCCTGGTGGCCGATCCGCCGGCCGCTGGACGTGCTGCGCTCCCTCGGCGACCCGGCCCGGCTGCGCCGCGCCGCCGGCCGCGACCTCGACCGCGCCGACGTCGAGCCGCTCGCCGCGTCCTGGGCCGGCGACGCCCCGCTCAGCTACCAGGACGTCGCGCTGCTGGACGAACTGGACGCGCTGCTCGGCTCGCCGCCCCGCCCGTCCCGCCGCCGCAAGGCCCCGTCCGAGGACGATCCCTTCGTCGTCGACGGCGTCAACATCCTCACCGGCGAGGAGGTCGCGGACGAGGCGTGGGAGCCGGAGATGCAGGAGCTGACCACGTCCATGGAGCGGCTCGAACGGTCCCGGCGGGTGGACGACGGCGTGGTGGAGGAGCGTCCCGAGTACGCGCACATCGTCGTCGACGAGGCTCAGGACCTCTCCCCCATGCAGTGGCGGATGCTCGGCCGGCGCGGGCGCCAGGCCAGCTGGACCATCGTCGAGGACCCGGCCCAGAGCGCCTGGGAGGACCTCGGCGCCGCCCGGCGGGCGATGGAGGCCGCGCTCGGCGGCGAGCGGCCGGCGTCCCGGGGCCGCCGCCGCACCCGCAAGCCGGCGCCCCGCGCCCGGCACGAGTACGAACTCACCACGAACTACCGCAACTCCACGGAGATCGCCGCCGTGTCGGCCCGGGTGCTCGCCCGCGCGCTGCCCGAGGCGCGCCCGGCCCGCGCCGTCCGCACGTCCGGCATCGACCCTGTCGTCCGGGTCGTCCCCGAGGCCGGCCTGGCCGCCGCCGCGCGCGAGGCCACCGAGGAACTCCTCGGCCAGGTCGACGGCACGATCGGCGTCATCGTCCCGATGGCCGCGAAAGAGTCCGGCGGCGGCGCGGCGTGGACGGAGCGCGACCGCGAGCGCCTCGGCGCGGGGCTGCCGGAGCGCGTGCAGGTCCTGGACGTCCTCGACGCCAAGGGGCTGGAGTTCGACGCGGCCGTCATCGCGGCGCCCGAGACCGTCGCCGCGCAGTCGCCGCGCGGGCTGCGCGTCCTCTACGTGGCGGTGTCGCGCGCGACGCAGCGGCTGACCGTCCTCACCGCCGACCCGGATTGGCGCGACACGCTGCTGGCCGATTGAGCCGCGCCCCGGCCCGGGCCACCGGGCGCGGGGAGCCGCCCGGTGCGGCCCGCCACACGAGGGTGAGAAGTGCCCGCCGGCGAGAGTTAGGCTGACGCTGCCCCCCTTTTACGCACGGGTGAACGGAGAGCGATGAGCGGCCGTAATCCCGCACCCAGGCGCAGCTATGGCGGCCGGTCCGCGCAGGAGCGCCGCGCCGAGCGGCGGGAGCGCCTGCTCGACGCCGGGCTCGAACTGTTCGGCACGCGCGGCTACGCGGCGACGTCCATCGAGCGGCTGTGCGCGACCGCGAGCGTGTCGACCCGCAACTTCTACGAGGAGTTCAGCGGGCGCGAGGAACTCCTCACCGCGCTGCACAGCACCATCAACGAGCGCGCCGCGCAGGCCCTCGCCGCCGCCTACGCCGAGGCCGCCGGCGCCGGCCTCCGCACCCGCGTGGAACGCGCCGTCCGCGCGTTCGTCACCGTCACCGCGAGCGACCCCCGCTGGGCCCGCATCGCGTTCGTCGAGGTCATCGGCGTCAGCGCGACCCTGGAGCAGCACCGCTTCCGCTGGCGCGGCCAGTGGGAGGACTCGCTCACCACGATGGCCCGCGAGGCCGTCGACCGCGGCGAGGCCGTCGACCGCGACTACCGGCTCACCATGATCGCCATCATCGGCGCGGTCAACAACCTCGTCCACCACTGGTCCGCCCGCGACCAGGACATCCCCCTCGACGACATCACCGCCGAGCTGACCCACCTCATCCTCGCGGCGGTCACGACCCCCTAGATGATCGGGGGGCGTCCCGTCCGGGTCATGCGCCAGGCGGTGCGGTAGGAGATGGGGCGGCGGGGCCCGGCGGGCTTGCGCCAGCCCTCCGCGAAGCCCTTGAACCACGGCTTGAGGGCGCTCGGCCTGCGCTCGCGCAGGAGCGTCATGCCGACCCACACGGCGAGGTAGGTGAGGGCGAGGGGCCACGGCAGGTTGCGGCGGGCCAGCCAGACGCGGTTGCGGGCGTTGTAGCGGTAGAACATGTCGTGCCGCGTCGGCAGGACGGCCGGGTGGAACATGACCGCCGACGCGTCGTAGACGATGCGGTACCCGGCGTCGAGGATCTGCCAGGCGAGGTCGGTCTCCTCGTGGGCGTAGAAGAAGTCCTCCGGGAGGCCGCCGCCGGCGTCGAACGCGGCGCGGCGGACCGCGCAGGCGCCGCCGAGGAACGTCGTGACGGGCGACGAGCGCTCCGGGTCGCCGGCGCGCAGCCGCGGGACGTGCCGGCGCTCGCCGCGCCCGCCCTCGGGGTCGCGGACGCGGAACGAGACGACGCCGAGGTCGGGTTCGGCGGAGAACCGGTCGCGCAGGTGGACGCCGAGGCGGGTGGAGCGGTACCAGCCGTCGTCGTCCAGGAACAGGATCACATCGCCGCAGGACGCCTCGACGCCCCGGTTGCGTCCGCCCGGGATGCCCAGGTTCGTGGGGAGGGTCAGGGTCTTGACGCGCTCGTCGTCGAACGGCGCGGCATCGGCCCGGTCGCCGACGGGGTCGACGCCGTTGCCGACGAGGACGACCTCGACGTCCACGTGCTCCTGCTCCAGCGCGCTGCGGACGGCGCGGGCGAGCTCCTCCGGGCGGTTGCCCATGGTCAGGACGACGACGGAGAGTTTCACTTCAGCCTCCGGGACGCCAGGATGCTGACCAGGTGGAGCAGCGTCTGCGCCACCGCGACGGCGGCGACCGCGACCGTCAGGACGCGGACCGCGACGGGATCGTCGTTGCCGAGGACGGTGTCCAGCACGGCCGCCGCCAGGATCAGCAGCGACAGCTCGACCGCGCCGATGATCCGGTGGAAGCGCAGCATGGACGCGGCCTGCCGGGCCAGCGCGATGCGCGTGGAGCGGGGCCGCAGCGCCCGGTCCCCGCCGGACGGGTCGGCGGTCAGCCCGGACTTCGCGCGGGCGACGACGACGTTGTCGGTCTCCGCCTTGATCAGCGCGGCGCCGAGCGCGGCGAGGAGGCCGAGCTCCACCCAGCCGCCGTTCTCCCAGCCGCCCTGCGCCATGAACCCGAGCCCGGCGAGCAGCGAGATCTCCGACAGGTAGTGGCCGATGCGGTCGAGGAACACCCCGGCCACCGACGTCTGCCGCAGGTAGCGGGCGACCTCGCCGTCCACGCAGTCGAGCAGCAGGTAGAGCTGGATGAGGACGGCGCCGCCCACGGCCGTCCACAGCGGGTCCACCGGCAGCGACACCGCGACGCCGGCGAGCACGCCGCACGCCATCATCATGTACGTGAGCTGGTTCGGGCTGAAGCCGAGGCGCAGCGCGACCCACCCGAAGTACGGGGAGACGTCGCGCATGTAGAGCCGGCCCGCCCAGTGCTCCTCGTTGCGCCGGTCCTTCAGGCCGGGGGGCTGGCCGTACCTGCGGACGTCGGCGACCTTCGCGCCCTTTCGGTGCGGCCGGTGGTCGTCCTCCGGGGGCGCGTCGGAATGCCCGGGGAGCTCAGCCTCCATGGGCCTGGACATACTCTTCCACCGCCTTGCGGGTCTCGCCCTTGTCGAGATTGAGGTATTCCAAGATGGTGTAGCGGCCGGGCCGGGTCTGCGGTGCGAACAGCACGGCCTCGGCGAACTGCTCGGTGCTCAGCCCGACGTCGCCGGGCACCCGGGGCAGGCCGTGCCGGCCGAGGCAGGCGAGGATCTCGTGCAGCCGCTCCCCGCCGGACCCGAGGCGGGTCGCGCGCAGGTGGTAGCAGAACGCGGCGCCGAGACCGGCCAGCTCGCCGTGGTTGGCCGTGTCCGGGTAGAGATGGTCGATGGCGTGCAGGATCTCGTGGTCGCCGCCGCTCGCGGGCCGGGAGTCGCCGGCGAACGCCATCGACATCCCGGACAGGACCAGGCTCTCGGCGAGGACGGTGAGGAACCGGTCGTCCTCGATCGAGCCGGGCTGGTGCAGCAGCGCCTCGGCGGCGGTGCGCGCCACCGTGAGCGCCATCCGGTCGACCCGCTCGCCGCACTGCTCGGACGCGAGCAGCCAGTCGTCCACCGCGGAGAAGTTGCTCACCACGTCGCCGATCCCGGCGCGGATCAGCCGGGCGGGCGCGGCGTGCACGTAGTCGAGGTCGACGACCATCGCGAGCGGCATCACCACGCCGAACGAGCCCTTGCCGCTGTCGTGGACGAGCGAGGCGACCGGCGAGCAGATCCCGTCGTGGGACAGGTTCGTCGCGACCGACACCATCGGGATGCCCGACAGCGTCGCCGCGTACTTGGTGGCGTCGATCGTCCGGCCGCCGCCGATCCCGACGACGGCCTCGTAGGACCCGGCGCGCAGCTTGGACGCCAGTTCGACGGCCGCGTCCACCGTGCCGCCTGCGACCTGGTACACCTCGCAGGCCGACAGGGACGGCCGGACCTGCTCGGCGATCTGGTCGCCCTGCCCGGGGCCGACGGCGATCGCCACCCGTCCCTCGGTGACGATCCGCCGGTCGGCGAGCAGTTCGCCGAGGGCCGCGACGGCACCGCGCCGCACGTCGATGGAGAGCGGCGCGTTGAGCATCCGCGTCAGCAGGGGCATGTGCCTCCTCGCTCGGTCGGGCGCCCGGGGCGGGCGCCCACGTCCGGCAGCCTGCGGTCAGTAGCCCTTGGCGATGCGGCGGGCCTTCTCCAGGTCGTCGTGGTTGTCGACCTCGACCCAGTCGACCTCGCCGATCGGCGCGACGCCGATCCGGCCGCCGCGGTTCACGAGCTCCTGGTAGCCGTCCTCGTAGTAGAGGTCGGAGTCGCGCTCCCAGGTGGCCTTGAGGGCGTCGGCCAGCGGTTCGGCGGCGGCGGGCTCGATCAGGGTGGCGCCGATGTACTCGCCGCCCGCGGCCGACGGGTCCATCAGCTTGGTGATGGTCTTCAGGTGGCCGTCGCCGTCGAGGATGACCTTCATCTCCTCGTCGGCGAGGGTTTTCACATCGTCCACCGCCAGGAGGATGTCCGGGCCGCGGTTGGCCAGTAGCGTCTTCTCGACGCCCACCGGGTGGACCGTGTCGCCGTTGACCATGAGGACGCCCTTGGAGAAGTGCTCCCGGGCCAGCCACATGGAGTAGGCGTTGTTCCACTCCTCGGCCTTGTCGTTGTGAACCAGCGTGAGGGCCACGCCGTACCGCTCTTCGAGGGCGGCCTTGCGCTCCTCGACGGCGGACGCGCAGTAGCCGACGACGATGACGACGTCGGTCAGCCCGACCTCGGCGAGGTTGCGGAGGGCGATGTCCAGGATGGTGGTCTCGCCGTCCACGGGGACCAGGGCCTTGGGGAGGGTGTCGGTGTAGGGCCGCAGCCTCCGGCCCGCACCCGCCGCCAGCACCATGCCGATCATGCTTTCTCCCTTTCCTGTGGGGGCGGACCCCCACGCCCCCCGACAACCGCCCTTGTCAGGTCGAACGTGATCCGTGCCCGCAAGGTAGACGGTCGGCGCGGCGTACGCGAACGAGCCGGGTCTTTGGCGGGGCGGACGATGCCGTCGTGGTGGAGCGGTGCGGGCACCGCCCGCGCGGACCCCGACACGGCGAGGTAACCATACTCGATCCGGCGCGCTCGGGCGGTGCGAGCCGGTTCGTCCGCTCCTCGCCGCGGGGCCGTCCGGTACGTTGAGCGTGGCCGGGAAGCCGGGAGGACTGGGGTGACATGGCGGCGCGGACGGTTGCGGTGGTGCTCGCCGGCGGGGTGGGCGCGCGCATGGGCGCGGGACGCCCCAAGCAGCTCATGGAGGTCGGCGGGCGGCCCATCCTGGCGCACGCGATCGGCGCGTTCGACGCGCATCCGGGCATCGGCGAGGTCGTGGTCGTGATGGCGGCCGGGCACCTGCGCGACGCCGCCGCGATCGCCGCGCCGTTCCGCAAGACGGCCGCCGTGATCGAGGGCGGCGACACCCGCACCGCCTCCACGGTCGCGGCGCTGCGCGTGCTGGACGGGCGTCCCGACGACGTCCGCGTCCTGTTCCACGACGCGGCCCGCCCGTTCGTGGACGCCCCCGTCATCGACCGCGTGCTCGACGCCCTCGACGGCTGCGAGGCCGTCGCCGTGGGCATCCCGTCGCCCGACACGATCGTCGTGGTGGAGAACGGCGTGGTCGCCTCGATGCCGCCGCGCGAGACGCTCAGCCGGTTCCAGACCCCGCAGGGCTTCCGGCTCGGCACCATCCGCAAGGCGTACGAACTGGCGCTCGCCGACCCCGCCCTGCGCGCCACCGACGACTGCGGGATCGTGCACCGCTACCTGCCGGACGTCCCCATCCGGGTGGTCGAGGGCAGCGAGCGCAACCTCAAGGTCACCCAGCCCCTCGACGCCGTCGTCGCCGAACATCTCGCCACCGAGGTGAAGCCTTGATCTTCGACAGCGCCCCCACGGTCATCGGGCACCGCGGCTACGGGGCGGGCGACCTCACGCCGCCCGGCGCCGCGGCGCCCGTCTCCGAGAACACGCTGCCGTCGCTGCTCGCCGCCGCCGAGGCGCTCCACCGCGCTCCCGGCGGGCCCTGGGTCGAGATCGACGTGACGCGCACCGCCGACGACCATCTCGTCCTGCGGCACGACCCGACGACGGTGGACGGCGCCCACCTGATCGACCTGCCCGCCACCGCCAGCGGGCTGCCCCGCCTCACCGAGATCTTCGACGCGCTGCCGGCGGACGTCGCGGTGGACGTCGACGTCAAGACCGTCCTGGAGGACGCGCTGGACGAGCCGTCCCGCCGCACCGGCGCGCTGCTGGTCCCGGTGCTGCGGCGGGAGGCGAAGCGGCGCCGGCTGCTCGTCACGTCGTTCGACCCGTCGCTGCTGACGTTCCTGAAGGACGAGGTGCCGGGCGTCCCGCTGGGGCTCCTGACGTGGCTGCGCTTCCCGCTGTGGCACGCCGTCCCGGCGGCGGCCGGGCTCGGCCTGGACGCCGTCGCCGTGCACACCGGGTCGTGCGGCATCGAGCACCCCGACACGCGGCTGCGCCCGCTGGAGCACTGCGTGGACGTGGCGCACAAGGCGGGCCTGGAGACGATCGCCTGGTGCCCGTCCGCGGAGGCGGCGCCGACCTACGCGGAGGCCGGGTTCGACGCGATGGTGGTCAACGACGTCCCCGGCGTCCTCGCCGCCGTCTGAGCTACGCCTTCGACGCTGTAGGTCGGGCAGCACGTGATCAGATGGGCCGCGATTGACCGTGCGGAGAGCCGCGTACCGGGATGATCACGTCCCGGTCTCGATCACTTCGGGCGGTTGCCGCCGTACATGCGCGTCCACTCGCCGGGCTCGTCGTCGTCGGAACCGCCGTCGCCAGACGGCTTCGGCTGCTCCTGGGCCGCCGGGGCGGGTGCGGCGGACGGCAGCGGCGGCGGGTTGGACGCGGCGGGCCGCGCCGGGGGCGCGGGCGGCGCGCCGGGTGCGCCGTACTGCGGAGCACCCTGCCAGGAGGGGCCCTGCGGCGGCTGCGGGGCGCCCATGGGAGCGCCGACGCCGTGCATGGGCGGCGGGCCCATCGGCGCGGGCGGCGGACCGGCGTAGCGCGGCGCGGCGCCGGCGGCGGCGCGGGCCTTCCAGCGGGACGGCGCCAGCGACGCCACGAGCAGCAGCACGCCGAGGACGAAGAAGACGCCGACGGGGCCGAGCATCGTGTAGCCGTATCGCAGGTCCCTCGGCAGGGAGTCGATGTCGGGGTGGGTGATCGCCCAGCGCGGCGACATCAGCCAGATGAGCCCGATGACCGCGTAGAACGCCCCGGCGACCAGCGAGGCGACCGGGGAGAGCCGGGACCCCGCCAGGAGGCCGAGCAGCACACCCGCCACGGCCAGTACCGCGAGACCGATCCAGAGCTCCTTCCCGTGGTAGCTCTGGAACCGCACGATGCCGAAGCTGTAGACGATGCGCAGTTTGCCGGCGCCGTACATCAGGCACAGCATGACGACCGGCGTCAGGACGACGCCGGCCACCACGCCGAGGCCGTGTCGTGCTCCGTTGGACATGTCCACCCTCCAGGGCCCGGGTCGGCGATCCCGCCAAACCTAACCCTCAGACGTGCGGAAACGCACGCCGGTTCAGAGGTGAATATGCCTTCTCCCCGCTACTGGACGGATTCGCCCGGCTTGACCGGAGTCGGCTGGCCGAGCCTGGGCGGGCTCGTCAGGAACCCCACTCCCCACGTCACGTGCATGGTGGCGAACACCAGCGGGAGCCGGACCCACGCCGACAGCGGCAGCCCGCGTCCCTCCACGGCGGCGCCCGCGACCATCGCGGCCGCGTACCCGCCGGGCAGGAGCCAGCCGGGCCAGAACCCGAACGCCCCCGCGATCACGCCCGCCACCATCGCGACCACGGCGATCGGCGGCGCGAGGTAGCGCAGGTTCAGCGTCCCCTGGTGCTCGCGCCCGACGACGCGCCGCCAGCGCCCGGTGTGGAAGTACTGCTTGGCGAGCGCCCGCAGGTTGGGGCGCGGCCGGTAGGTGACCCGCATCCGCGGGGTGAAGAAGATCCGGCCGCCGGTCTCCCGGATGCGGTGGTTCATCTCCCAGTCCTGCGCGCGGACGAACGTCTCGTCGTAGCCGCCGACCCGCTCCAGCGCGCTGCGGCGGAACGTCCCGAGGTAGACGGTCTCGACCTCGCCCGCCTCGCCGCCGGTGTGGAACCGGGCGTTGCCGACGCCGAGCTTGGACGTCATCGCCCGCGCCACGGCCTTCTCGAACGGGGTGACGCCCTCGGCGGCCATGATCCCGCCCACGTTGTCGGCGCCGGTGTCCTCCATCGTCTCGACGGCGGCGCGGACGTAGTCGGCGGGCAGCAGCGAGTGCCCGTCCACCCGGACGATGATCGAGTACTGCGACGCCTTGATCGCGATGTTGAGGCCCTGCGGGGTGCGCCCGGTCGGGTTGTCGACGACGAGGACGCGCGGGTCCTCGGCGGCGAGGCCGCGGGCGATCTCCTCGGTGCGGTCGCGGGACGGCCCGATCGCGAGCACCAGCTCCAGCTCGCCGGGGTACTCCTGGCTCAGGATGCCGCGCACGGCGTCGGCGAGGTGACGCTGCTCGTTGAGGACCGGCATCACGACCGACACCGCGGGCCAGGTGCGTTCACCGGAGTCGGGTCGGGTCTTCACGGCGTACTGGGTTTCCTGGTTCGTGGCACGGGGAGACGAATTCATGTGGGCTCGCGGACGCGCGCCGGCCGGAGTCACCGGAGGCGGACGCCCTTCCTCTCTCTTGCTCGCTATGCCTGACGCGGCCCACGCCACCCAGGTTCGCGTGCGGGCCGCCGGGGTGTGGTCAAGACGGCGCCACGTTACTGCAAGGACACGAGGTCCAGGTAGCGAACGGACGGGCGTCCCCCACTTTAGAGTGGTGGGGACGCACGGCGGAACGTGAGCTTCGGGAGGCGGCGGCCGGCATGGCAGACGGGCACGACTCGGGTCGCGACGGCCATCCGGCCGAGCCGGATCCGCTGGAGCGCTACTTCCGGCCGCGTCCCGGCGCGCACGCGGCCCCGGGCGACGACGGCGACGGCATCGAGGGCGTGACGATCGACGGGATGCCCGCGCCGCGCGTGTCGGTGGACGGCCCGCGCGGCCCGCGCCGTCCCGGCCGGGGGCTCAGCCCGCGCGCCGCGATGAGCGCCCGGCGGCAGAAGCGCTTCCTCACCCTGACCGGGACGATGTCGGCGGTCGTGCTGCTCACCTCGGGCGGCGCGTGGGCGTTCCAGAACTACGTCACCGGCATGATCGACAAGGTGTCGGTCAGCGGGCTCGGCAAGGGCAAGGACGCGCCGAAGGGCGCGATGACGATCCTCGTCGCGGGCGTCGACCGGCGCGAGGGGCTGACGAAGGCGCAGCAGAAGGCGGCCAAGCTCGGGCATTTCGAGGGCGAGCGCTCCGACACGATGCTGCTGGTGCACGTGTCCCGCGACCACGACAGCGTGTCCGTGGTCAGCCTGCCGCGCGACTCCTACGTGACGATCCCGGCGCACCGGTCGAACGGGTCGGAGGGCGCGAAGGGGTCGCGGGTCGGGGCCCGTCCCGGCAAGCTGACCTGGGCGTACCAGTTCGGCGGCCCCGACCTCACGGTCAGCACGATCAAGCAGGCCACCGGCGTGTCCATCGACCACTACGTCGAGGTGAACTTCTTCGGGTTCGTCCGCATGGTGGACGCGCTCGGCGGCGTGGACGTGTGCACCGAGCAGGCCGTGAACGACGCGAAGAGCGGGCTGCGGCTCCCCGCCGGGAAGTCGCACGTGGACGGACTGAAAGCGCTCGCCTTCGCCCGCGCCCGCTACACCCTGACCGGCGGCAGCGACCTCGGCCGCATCGACCGGCAGCAGCAGTTCATGGCGGCGATGCTGAAGCAGGCGCTGTCGACGAAGACGCTCGGCGACCCGGTCAAGTCGACGAAGTTCCTGAACGCGGCGCTGAAGTCGCTGCGCGTCGACGACAAGCTCGCCGACAACCTGCCGAAGCTCGCCGACCAGATGAAGGACCTGTCGACCGACGACCTCACGTTCGCGACGGTCCCGCTGTCCAACCCCGACTACAACACCGTCCTGTGGAACGCGCCGACCCAGCAGTCGACCGTCCAGTGGGACCACCACAAGGCCCGCGACCTGTTCACCCGGATCCGGCGCGACGAGCCGCTGGCCGAGCACACCGCGAAGCCGAGCGCGTCGCCGACGCAGAAGCCCGAGGACGAGCTGACCGTCCCGCCGGACGACATCTCCGTCCGCGTCCTGAACGCGATCGGCACTCCCGGGCTGGCGACGAAGGCGGGCGGCCAGCTGCGCAAGATCGGCTTCGAGGTCGCCGTCGTGCCGGGCGTGGCGCGGCGCGGCCTGCAGACCACGCAGATCCAGTACGGCCCCGGCCGGGAGGACTCCGCCAAGACGCTGGCCGCCGCGATCCCGGGCGCCAAGCTGAAGAAGGTGCCCTCGCTCGGCTCCCGCGTGCAGGTCATGGTGGGCGCCGACTGGGACGGCGTGAAGAAGGTGAAGGTGGCGGGCCCGAGCGCGTCGCCGTCCTCCTCCCCCGAGATCGAGACGGGCACCGCGACGTCCAAGCTCTGCGCCTGATCCCCGTCCACTAGAATAAAGTTCTGGTGGACGTGGAAGGGAGCACCATGAGCGAGGACGAGGCGTTCTACGAGGCCCTCGGCGGCGGCCGGTTCGCGAGCACCCCGGCCACGGCCGGCCCCTGGTCGCCGGGCCTCCAGCACGGCGGGCCGGTGTCCGGCCTGATCGGGCGGGCCTTCGAGCGGCACGATCCCGTCCCCGGCACGCGGGTGGCGCGGGTGACGGTCGAGATCCTCCGCCCGGTGCCCGTGGCCGTCCTCGACGTGAGCGTCCGGGTCGTCCGCCCCGGCAAGCGGATCGCGCTCCTCGAAGGCGAGATCACCCACGAGGGCAGCCCGGTCGTCCGCGCCTCCGCGTGGCGGATCATGGCGGCCCCGCCGCACCTGGACCCGGTCGCGCACGCCCCGGCCCCGCCGCCGCTCCCCGACACGACGCCGCCGTTCGGGCCGTGGCCCGGCGTCCACGTGGACGGCTACCTCTCCGCGATGGAGTGGCGGCTGGTGGACGGCGCGTTCGGCAGGTCCGGCCCCGGCACGACCTGGGCGCGCGCCCGCGTCCCGCTGGTCGCCGGCGAGGCCGACACGCCGCTCGTCCGAGCCCTCACCCTGGCCGACAGCGCGTCCGGCGTCGGCAGCCAGCTGGACTTCTCCAAGTGGCTCGTCATCAACACCGACCTCACCGTCGCGCTGCACCGCGACCCGGTCGGCGAGTGGCTGTGCATGGCCGCGTCCCTGGACGCCGCCCCCGGTGGCAGCGCCCTCTGCCAGGCCACCCTGGCGGACCCGTCGGGCGAGGTCGGCCGCGCCCTCCAGACCCTCCTGGTGGACGAGCAATCGTGACGGAACGCTCGTGATCGACTACACTGCGTAACAGATCAGTGACAGAACGCAGTCACCCGTCAGGAGTCCAGAGGATGTCGACCAGGGTTACCGGCCTGCTCACGATGGCCGCCGCCGTTTCGATGACGCTCACCGCCGGGATCGCCGCCGCGGGCACTTCGCTCGCGGCCCCGCCGCCGTCCCCTCATGACGAGGCCCCGCCGCCGGCGGCGTCCGCGGAGGGTCAGGCCGCGCCGGCCGCCGAAGAGAGCAAGGCCGACGCGGACTTCAGGGAGTGCGCGGACGCCGACTGCGAGGTCACGATCCGCGACGGCCAGACGATCAAGCTCGGCGAGCAGTACGGCGGCAGCACGGTCCGTGTCAAGACCGAGGACCAGCGGGTCACCTTCATCATCCGCGGCCAGGACACCAGGCTGACCAGCACGGTCGACGCGAGCCCGACGTCCGCGACGACCGCCAGCTACAACGGCGTCACGTTCCGCCCGCGCATGAACAAGGACGGCTCCGTCAACCTCAAGATCTCCCACAACTGATTCGCGACCACACGGGGACGGGCGCCCACCCGCCCGTCCCCCGGGTCCCGCACACGGCTCGCTTATGCCAAGCTCGGGGCTGTACGCCCTAAGATCGCTTGGCGAAGGTGTCATGAGCGAACCGCAGCCATTACGCCCCTGGGACCCGCAGTCCATCGGCCGCTACCGCCTGAGCGGCCTCCTGGGCGAAGGCGGCCAGGGCAGTGTCTACCTGGCCGCGCTCGACGCGGCCCGGGTCGCGGTCAAGCTGCTCCATCCCCGCTATGCCGCCCATGAGAGCGCCCGTGGCCGCTTCATGCGGGAGATCCAGGCCGCGCGGCTGGTCTCCGACTACACCGCCCAGGTACTGGACGCCGGTGAACACCGGGGCGTGCCGTACGTGGTCAGCGAGTACATCCCCGGACCGTCCCTGGCCGACCGCGTCGCGGCGGACGGGCCGTGCGCCGGCGGCGAGCTGGCCCGGCTGGCGTCGGGCACCCTCGCCGCGCTGGCGGCGATCCATGCGGCCGGCATCGTGCACTGCGACCTGAAACCGGAGAACATCCTGCTCGGCCCGGACGGGCCCCGCGTGGTCGACTTCGGGATCGCCCGCGCGCTGGAGACCATCGCTCCCAACGCCAGCCGCCAGATCGGCACGCCCGCCTACATGGCGCCCGAGCAGATCGACGCCGGGCTCATCGGCCCGCGCACCGACATGCTCGCCTGGGGCGCCACCCTCGCCTTCGCGGCCACCGGGACCCATGCCTTCGGCGCCCCGATCGGGCATGTGCGATAATGGCACAATGGAGGAGCAGGGATGGCGTGAAGTCGGGGGCCGGGTCGCAGAGGCTCGCAAGGCCCTGGGACTCAGCCAGGAGGCCCTCGCCACAGAGGTGGGCCTGGATCGCACGGCCGTCACCAAGATCGAGACTGGTCGGCGGCAGATCAGCTCACTGGAGCTTGTGCGCTTGGCCGACGCCCTTGACCGTCCCCTCCAGTGGTTCGTCTCACCCCCGCCCGCCGCCGTCGTCAGCCGGCGCGCGGCCCTGGAGGGACGACGGGGCTACCCGAAGGGCGATCAGGCGCTGAACGACATCTCGCGCGACATCGCTGTCCTCGTCGAGGTGTGTGCCCTCAAACCGAGCACCATCAAAGCCTCCTTGAAAGCCATCAACCCTGGAGATCCCGGCTGGCAAGCGGAGGAAGCCGCATCGCGGGCCAGATCACTGCTCGGTCTGGATCCCCGCTCTCCGATTCACGACCTGGCCGATGTCGTGGAGCGAGCCGGTCTCTATCCGTACTCCGTGGCCCTCGGAGACGACGGCGGGGACGGTGCATACGCCGAGGTTGACGGTGTCGGCGTCGCGCTCATCAATGGGGATCTCGATCCGGGACGGCGCCGGTCCACTCTCGCCCATGAATTGGGGCACCATCTCTTCGGCGACGCCTACTCCATCGATTGGGGGGCGGGCACCAGCGCCACGGAACAGGCGATCGATGCGTTTGCCGCCAACCTGCTCATCCCCCGCGCCGGTTGTACCGAACGCTGGCGAACACTCCGCACCGAGCACGAGCCGCGTCCCGCGGCGATCATCTTGAGCACCGAGTACCGCACGAGCTGGTCCGTCACCCTGCGTCAGCTCAGAACCTTCGAGCTGCTTTCGCGCGAGGAGTTCAGGGCGCTCGATTCCAGGTCTCCGACGCGTGCCGACTACCTCGAATGCGGCATGCGCGTCACGGAAGAACTCGCGGCCCCTTACCTTCCGACGGGTGTTGCCGCCGCCGCGATACGCGCCTACAGAACCCACCGCCTGTCCGCCGAGCGCATCAACGCAATGCTGCGCGGCCAGATCGACATCGACGACCTGCCGGCCCGGGACGAGGTGCCGCTGGAGGCGCTCCGGGGCGAACTCCGGTGAATCGCCGACGCTTGTCATCGACAGCTCACCGCTCAACTACTTCGCACGATCGAACCAGCTTCCGGTTCTGGAGAAGCTGCTGGCGGGTCACGAGTGCTTCATCACGTCCGCCGTTGAGGAGGAGCTCCTGCGGGGAGGTTCCCGGCACGCGCAGTTGTACCAAGCCGCGGCCCAGTCATGGCTGACCGTCGCCAACGAGACCGCTCTCTCGTACCTGGCCATGTTCTCCCAGTACCACGGACGACTCGGCGGCGGCATGCGCAACATTGGGGAGGCGACGACCCTGGCGTACGCGGAATTCCACAGCATTACCGCGATGGTCGATGATCGCGCCGGTCGCCGGCAGGGCGTCGAACGAGGCATCAAGGTCACCGGCACGCTGGAGACACTCTGCGGCGGCGGCCGAGACAAGATCATTGAGGTGGCGGAGGCCGCGGCCGTCGTGGACCTCCTGTCCGACCACGAAGCGTACTTGCCCTGTGACGGCGCCGGCTTCTTCGAATGGGCACGATGCGAGGGTCTGCTGGGGTGAGGAGCGGGGCGGCCGGGCACGGTCTTCGCCTTCACGGTCGTGGGCGGCGCTATTACCGCGGCCCTGGCCGACCCCTTGTGGGTCGCGTGACGCGGTTACTTGAGGAGCTGGCGGGCGATGACCATGCGCTGGATCTGGTTGGTGCCCTCGTAGATCTGGGTGATCTTGGCGTCGCGCATCATCCGCTCCACCGGGAACTCCCGCGTGTACCCGTACCCCCCCAGAAGCTGGACGGCGTCGGTGGTCACGTCCATCGCCACATCCGAGGCCAGCGCCTTGCACGCCGACGACACCAACGTCAGATCCGCCACCTTCTCCCCGCCCATCGCCCGCTCGGACTTGATCGCCGCGTGGTAGGTCAGCTGCCGGGCCCCCTCCAACCGCATCGCCATATCGGCCAGCATGAACTGCACACCCTGGAAATCGGCGATCGGCTTACCGAACTGCCGCCGCTCCCTCACATACCCCAGCGCGAAATCCAGCGCCCCCTGCGCGATCCCCAGCGCCTGCGCCGCGATCGTGATCCGCGTGTGATCCAACGTCGCCAGCGCCGTCTTGAAGCCGGTGCCCTCGGCGCCGATGATCCGATCGGCCGGGATCCGGGTGTCCTCGAAGATCACCTGCCGGGTCGGCGACCCCTTGATCCCCAGCTTGCGCTCCTTGGGACCGAACGAGACCCCCGGATCGGACTTCTCCACCACGAACGCCGAGATCCCCCGCGCACCCGCCGACGGATCGGTCACCGCCATCACCGTGTAGAACTCCGACACCCCCGCATTGGTGATCCACATCTTCGCCCCGTTGAGCACCCAGGCATCACCATCACGCACCGCACGGGTCTTCATCCCCGCCGCGTCCGACCCCGCATCGGCCTCCGACAACGCATAGGAGAACATCGCCTCCCCCCGCGCCACCGGCCCCAGATACCTCTCCTTCAGCTCCCGCGAACCCGCCAGCAGCACCGGCACCGTGCCCAGCTTGTTCACCGCCGGGATCAACGACGACGACCCGCACGCACGCGCGACCTCCTCGATCACGATCACCGTCGCCAACGCGTCCGCCCCCGCACCCCCGTACGATTCGGGCACGTGCACCGCATGCAGGCCATTGGCCACCAGCGCGTCCAGGGCCTCCTGCGGGAACCGCGACTCCTCGTCCACCTCCGCCGCGAAAGGAGCGATCTTGGCCTCGGCCAGCTCACGCACCGTAGCCCGCAGCAGCTCATGCTCCTCAGACGGCGCGTACGTGGGAAAGTCAGAACTCATGCCGCAGATGCTACCCGCCAGTAGGGGGCGTCCGGCGGCGCAGGTACCCGCCCGCAGTGGGCACGTGTCCACCAAGGCCGCACGTCGGCGACGGCGAATCGAAGGGAGCACGTCTTGACCCACCGGCTGACGGTCATCGGAACCGGGTACCTCGGCGCCACCCATGCGGCCTGCATGGCCGACCTGGGCTTCGAGGTGCTCGGCCTGGACGTGGACGCCGAGCGCATCGCGCGGCTGGCGGCCGGTGACCTGCCGTTCTACGAACCCGGCCTGGAACCCGTGCTGCGCCGGGGGCTGAAGACCGGGCGGCTGCGGTTCAGCACGTCCTACGAGGAGGCCGCGGAGTTCGGGGACGTCCACTTCCTGTGCGTCGGGACGCCGCAGAAGTCCGGGGAGTACGCGGCCGACCTGCGCTACGTCGACGAGGCGATCGCGTCGCTGGCGCCGCTGCTGCACCGCCCCTGCCTCGTGGTGGGCAAGTCCACCGTGCCGGTCGGGACGGCCGAGCGGCTGGCCGGCGCGCTCGCCCGGACGGCCCCCGTCGGCGGCGACGCCCTCCTCGCCTGGAACCCGGAGTTCCTGCGCGAGGGGTTCGCCGTCCAGGACACCCTGCACCCCGACCGGATCGTGGCCGGGCTGCCCACCGAGCAGGGCGCCGCCGAGCACGCCGAGAAGGTGCTCCGCGAGGTCTACCGGACGATGCTCGCCGAGGGCACCCCGTTCATCACCGCCGACTACCCGACCGCCGAGCTCGTGAAGGTGTCGGCCAACGCGTTCCTCGCCACCAAGATCTCGTTCATCAACGCGATGGCGGAGGTCTGCGAGGCCGCGCACGCCGATGTGACGAAGCTCTCCGAGGCGCTGTCCTACGACGACCGGATCGGCGGCAAGTTCCTCGGCCCGGGGCTCGGGTTCGGCGGCGGCTGCCTGCCCAAGGACATCCGGGCGTTCATGGCGCGGGCCGGCGAGCTGGGCGCCGACCAGGCGCTGACCTTCCTGCGCGAGGTCGACGAGATCAACATCCGGCGGCGCATCCGGATGGTGGACCTCGCCCGGCAACTCCTCGGCGGCTCGTTCGTCGGCCGGACGGTCGGCGTCCTCGGCGCCGCGTTCAAGCCGAACTCCGACGACGTCCGCGACTCGCCCGCGCTGGACGTGGCCGCGTCCATCCGGGCCCAGGGCGCCAAGGTGACCGTGTACGACCCGCAGGCCATGCCGAACGCGCGCCGCGCCCAGCCGACCCTCGACTACGGGGAGTCGGCGCTGTCCGCCGCCCGCGACGCGCACGTCGTGCTGCTGCTGACCGAGTGGGCGGAGTTCCGGGGCATGGACCCGCACGTGCTCGCCGAGGCCGTCGCCGAACGCAACATCGTGGACGGCCGCAACGCCCTCGACCCCGAGCGCTGGCGGGCGGCCGGCTGGAACTACCGCGCCCTGGGACGCCCGTGAACCGGCGGGAAGCAACGGGTGCGAGCGGCTGTTGTCGTGGGCATGGCTGACGAATTCGCCGACCCGGACGTGATCCGGCGGCTGCTGACCGAGTCCGGGACGTGGGCGTTCGTCGGGCTCGCCGACAACCCCGGGCGCGAGGTCTACAACCAGGCCCGGCTCCTGCAGCGGCGCGGGAAGCGGATCATCCCCGTCCACCCGGCGGCGGCGGAGGTGCTCGGCGAGCAGGGGTACGCCTCGCTCGCCGACGTCCCCGCCGAGGTGGACGTGGTCGGCGTGTACCGGCGCGCCGAGCACGCCGGGCAGGCGGTGGACGAGGCGATCGCGGCCGGGGCGAAGGCCGTGTGGCTGCCGCTCCAGGTGATCGACGAGGCGGCCGCCCGGCGCGCGAAGGACGCCGGGCTCGACGTCGTCATGGACCGCTGCCCCGCCGTCGAGTGGGCGCGCCGCTAGAGCCTCTCGCGGAGCCGCGCGCCCTTCGCCTTCGCCTGGCCGTAGAGGTCCTGCTGGAAGACCTTCATCTTGGCCCGCAGCTCCTCGTCGGACGCGGCCAGGATGCGCACGGCCAGCAGCCCGGCGTTGCGGGCGGCGCCGACCGCGACCGTCGCGACGGGGACGCCGGCGGGCATCTGGACGATCGAGAGCAGTGAGTCCATGCCGTCGAGGTACTTCAGCGGGACGGGCACGCCGATCACCGGCAGCGGCGTCACCGAGGCCAGCATGCCCGGCAGGTGCGCGGCGCCCCCCGCGCCCGCGATGATCACGCGGAGGCCGCGGGCCGCGGCGTCCTCCCCGTAGGCGATCATGTCGTGCGGCATGCGGTGCGCGGAGACGACGTCGGCCTCGTACGGGACGCCGAACTCGGCGAGCGCCTGCGCGGCGCCCTCCATGACGGGCCAGTCCGAGTCACTGCCCATCACGACGCCGACGACCGGATCGCTCACTTTTGCTCCCTTTTGACCTTCTCGCCCATCGCCGTGCCCCAGCGCAGGTAGTCGGCGGCGTGCCGGGCCCGTTCGCGGACGCCGTCGAGGTCGGCGCCGAGCGCCGTGACATGGCCGATCTTGCGTCCCGGCCGCGACTCCTTGCCGTACATGTGCACCTTGACGGCCGGGTCGTGGGCCATCACGTGGATGTAGCGGGAGTAGACGTCCGGGTCGTCGCCGCCGAGCACGTTGGCCATGACCGTGTACGGGGCGGTGGGTTCGGTGGAGCCGAGCGGCAGGTCGAGGACGGCCCGCAGGTGCTGCTCGAACTGCGACGTGCGGGCGCCGTCGATCGTCCAGTGCCCGGAGTTGTGCGGGCGCATGGCCAGCTCGTTCACCAGGAGCCCGGTCTCGGTCTCGAACAGCTCGACGGCCAGCAGGCCGACGACGTCCAGCTCGTCCGCGACGCGGAGCGCGAGGCTCTGCGCCTCGGCGGCGAGGTCGTCGGAAAGGCCCGGCGCGGGCGCGATCACCTCGGTGCAGATCCCGCCCTCCTGGACGGTCTCCACGACCGGGTACGCGGCGCCCTGCCCGTACGGGGAGCGGGCGACGAGCGCGGCCAGCTCCCGCCGGAACGGGACGTACTGCTCGACCATCAGGTCGACGCCCTCCGCCAGCAGCCGCTCAGCCTGCCCGTCGGGCCCGTCGACGATCCAGACGCCCTTGCCGTCGTAGCCGCCGCGGGTGGCCTTCAGCACCAGCGGCCGTCCGTGCTCGGCGGCGAACGCCTCCAGGAACGCCTCGGGATCGGACGGCGGCACGTGCGCGTACGCGGGGCACGGAACGCCCAGGCCGCTCAGCCTTTCCCGCATGACCAGCTTGTCCTGGGCGTGGGCCAGGGCCGCCGAGCCCGGACGGCACGGGAGGCCCGACTCCTCCAGCGCCACGATGTGCGGGCCCGGGACGTGCTCGTGGTCGAAGGTCACCACGTCGCAGCCCTTGGCGAACGCCAGCAGGTCGTCGCGGGACCGGTCGTCGCCCACCCGGACGTCGGGCACGACCTTGGCCGCCGAATCGTCCGGCGCCCCCGCGAGGACGCGCAGCGACACGCCGAGCGCGATCGCGGCCTGCTGCGTCATCCGGGCGAGCTGGCCCCCGCCGGCCATGCCGACCACCGGCGGTTCCACCCGGCGATCCGGGGGGCTCGGGGAGCCGTCCCCCCTCGAAGGACGCTGAACTGTCACGTCAGAAGGTTATCGGCCGCCCGCCCCGAACGAATCCGGCGGCCCCGGCGTCGTACGTGTGTGGGGATCTCGGCAATGGGCAAGGAACGGGCGGAGAGCAAGAAACGTTCATGTTCCGACGTCCCAGCCGCCACAGGCGTCTATCCTCGTGGTGCCTCCGCATCAGCCGCCGCGCCGTCGGCCGTGGCGTACAACGAAGTCCGGAAGGACGGTTCCCCTTCGTGAGCCTGGTCGCCAAACTCCACCGGCGGTTCGCGCACCTCGTGCGGGAACTCGCCAAGTTCGGCAGTGTGGGCGCCATCGCGTTCGTCATCACCGTCGTGATCGGCAACGGCCTGCACACCGGGCTCGGAGTGGGCCCGCTGACCTCCAACGGCGTCGCGACGATCATCGCGACGACGTTCGCCTACCTGGCGAACCGCTACTGGACGTTCCGCCACCGCGACCGCACCGGTCTCGGCCGCGAGTACGTGCTGTTCTTCGCCCTGAACGGCGTCGGGCTGGTGATCACCGAGCTGTTCATCGGCTTCTCGCACTACGTCCTCGGGCTGGACGGCGCCGTCTTCTACAACATCGCGCTGGTCATCGGCACCGGCGTGGCGACGCTGTTCCGCTTCTGGTCGTACAAGAAGTGGGTGTTCCTGCCGTCGAGCGCCCCGAGCGTCGACCCGGCGTCCGGCCTCCCCGAGGCCCCCGCCGCGCCGGACGTCCCGGGTGTGCACCGCGCCGACGTCCAGCGCCTCGGCCACCCCCTGGACGCCCGCGCCGCCGAGGACTACGCCGAGATCTGACGGCCCCCGCTCCGAGACCACCGAGCCGGCCCGCCCCCCACGGGGCGGGCCGGCTCGTGTTCGTCCCGGCCGACCCGGTAGCTCCCATTAGGCGGGGCCCATGACCACGCGTTCGGTGGCGAGGCGGGCTTCCGCGGCCTCCCGGAGGAAGATCCGGAAGACCGCCGGGCGCGACCGGATCAGCTGCAGCTGGCCGCCGTCCACGACGGCCAGGGAACGGGCCAGGTAGAGGCCCAGGCCGGTGCCGTGGCCGCCGCTGACGCTGCGGTCGAAGATGCGGGGCTCCAGCTCGGGCGGTATCCCGGGGCCCTCGTCGCCGATCTCGACCAGCACCGACCCCGCGCCCGGCTTGGTGTGGATGGTGACGGCGCCCGCCCCGTGCACCAGCGAGTTCTCCAGCAGGGTCGCGACGATCTGGGAGAGGCCCTCCGGATTGGTCAGGCCGACGAGGCCCTGCTCGCCGGTGATGCGGACGTCCCGGCCGGCCTTGCGGAAGCTCGGCCGCCACTCCTCGACCTGCTGGGCGATCACCTCGTCGATCGGGGACGGGACGGCCCCGCCGGTCGGGTCGTGGCGGGCGCGCGCGAGTAACTGCTCGACGACCGCGACGAGCCGTTCGGCCTGCGCGACGGCGGCCTCGCCCTCCTCCCGGACGACGTCGGGGTAGTCGGCGGCCTCGATCATCTCCTCCAGCCGCATGGACAGCGCGGTCAGCGGCGTGCGGAGCTGGTGGCTGGCGTCGGTGGCGAACTGGCGGCCGGCGACGACCAGATCGGTGATCCGGACGGCGCTGCGGTCCAGCACCTCGGCGACCTGGTCGATCTCCGGGATGCCGTAGCGGCGGGGACGCGGCCGGGCGTTGCCGCTGCCGAGCCGGTCGGCGGTCTCGGCGAGCTCGCGCAGCGGCAGCATGAACCGGCGCGCCTGGACCATCGCCAGGCCGACGGTGACGGCGACGCCGAGCAGCGCCAGGCCGGCGATCAGCAGGATCAGCCGCAGCGCGGCGTCCCGGACCTCCGACACCGGGCGCGACACGCGCACCCGGACCGCGCCGTGCGTCGCGGTCGCGCTGAGGACGCGGCCGTGCGGCCGCCGCCCGGCGGTGAGGGTGCGGCCGTCCGGCAGCGTGACGGAGACGCGCCGCCCCGGGTACTCGCGGGCGATGACCGCGCCGGTCACGGGCTGCGGTTTCTCCAGGCTGTAGCCGACGCTGCCTGCGATGGAGGACGCCTCCCGGTCGAGCGACCGGCCGGCCTCCTCGTAGACGAGCTTGTGGGCGGCGTAGGCGAGGGGTATGCCGAGCAGGAGGATCGCGACCACCGCCACCGCGAGCGTCGACAGGAGGAGTCGGCGCCTCATCAGGGCTCCTTCGAGGGTGGGGCCGCGGACAGCGCGGCACGCGCCGGGAGCCTCTCGGGAAGGCCCCCGGTCGTCCCGACCGGCCGCGGCGGCCGGTGCTAGTCGCCGCGCTCGAACCGGAAGCCGACGCCCCGCACCGTGGTGATGTAGCGGGGACTGCCGGCGTCGTCGCCGAGCTTGCGGCGCAGCCAGGAAATGTGCATGTCGAGGGTCTTCGTGGAACCCCACCAGTTGGTGTCCCACACCTCGCGCATGATCTGTTCTCGGGTCACGACCTTGCCCGCGTCGCGGACGAGGACGCGCAGCAGGTCGAACTCCTTGGTCGTCAGCTGGAGCTCCTGCTCGCCCATCCAGGCGCGGCGCGACTCGGCGTCGATCCGCACCCCCTGGACGATCGGGGTCTCCGTGCTGCCCCGGCGCAGCAGCGCCCGCACCCGCGCGAGCAGCTCGGCCAGCCGGAACGGCTTGGTCACGTAGTCGTCGGCGCCCGCGTCCAGCCCGACGACGGTGTCGACCTCGTCGGCCCGGGCGGTCAGGATCAGGATGGGCACGCCGTGGCCCTCGGCCCGCACCCTGCGGGCCACCTCGAGGCCGTCCAGCTCGGGAAGGCCGAGATCGAGGACGATCAGGTCCACACCGCCGCCGAGCGCCCGCTCCAGCGCCTGCGGGCCGTCCGGGCTTACTTCGACGGTGTACCCCTCGCGACGCAGCGCGCGGGCGAGAGGCTCGGAGATGGACGTGTCGTCCTCGGCGAGCAGTACTGAGGTCATGAACCGATCGTATGACCATTCTTGACCATTACCGGGCTGCCGCCGCGCTCTTGACCTGCGGTTTGCCACTCGTAGTACATCCGCGAACACGACATATCCGCCACTACCCGAGTTTAGGTCGCATTACGCGCGTCCAGCGGTCAGTGAAAAACCGCGGCGGAGGCCGCCGGCAGCTCCACGGAGGAAGTTCGTGAATCACCGCGCCCCTCACCGTCCAGGCGAATTGCCGGATCTGACGCGAGCAGCAGCCGGGCCCGGCCGCCGGGCGGCGCCGCGGGGAGGACGACCGGGACGTCCCCGAGGTTCGCCGCGACGCAGACGCCGCCCCGCCACATCATCAGCCAGCGCGCCCCGTTCTCCTCCGCCTCGACCCGCACCGCGGTCAGCCGGGGGTCGTTCAGCTCGGGTCTGGCCCGCCGCAGCGAGATCAGCGCACGGTGCCATTCGAGCAGGTCGGCATGGTGCGGGTCGTCGATCTCGGTCCAGTCGAGGACGGACCGGCGGAACGTGTCCACAGCCTGTGGATCGGGCACCTCGCCCGCCCAGCCGTGCCGCGCGAACTCCCGCCGGCGCCCCTCGCTGACCGCGCGCGCCAGCTCGGGGTCCTGGTGATCGGTGAAGTAGCACCAGGGGGTGGAGGCCCCCCACTCCTCGCCCATGAAGAGCATCGGTGTGAACGGCGCGAGCAGGAGCAGCGCCGCGCCCACTTTGAGTAGCCCTGGGGACGGCAAGAGCGCGCCGATGCGGTCGCCGGAGGCGCGGTTGCCGACTTGGTCGTGGTTCTGCAGAAAGCCGAGGAAACGGTGTGCGGGTGTTTCCCGGACGTTCACGGGGCGCCCGTGGCGCCGTCCCCGGTAGGCCGACATGGTCCCGTCGTGGACGAAGACTTCGGTCAGGGCCTTCTTCAGCGTTTCCAGGGACCCGAAGTCGCAGTAGTAGCCCTGCCGTTCGCCGGTGAGGGCGGCGTGCAGAGCATGGTGGAAATCGTCGCTCCACTGCGCGTCCAGACCGTACCCACCCGCTTCTCTGGAGGTCACCAGGCGCGGGTCGTTCAGGTCCGATTCGGCGATGAGAAAGAGGTCCCGCCCGAGGTGGGCGGATTCCGCGGCCACCGCGCGTCCCATTTCTTCGAGGACGTGCACGGCGCTGTGGTCGGTGATGGCGTGGACGGCGTCGATCCGCAGCCCGTCGAAATGATAATCGCGCAACCACATCAGCGCGTTCCGCACGACGAACGCGCGAACCTCGTCCGAGCCCTCCTGGTCGAAGTTCACCGCGTCGCCCCAGGGCGTGGCGTGCGCGCCGGTGAAGTACGGGCCGAAGTTCCCCAGGCAGTTCCCGTCCGGCCCCAGGTGGTTGTAGACGACGTCCAGGACGACGGCCAGGCCGCGCGCGTGGGCGGCGTCCACGAAGCGCTTCAACCCGTCGGGACCGCCATAGGGCTCATGCGGCGCCCAAAGGTGGACACCGTCGTACCCCCACCCGTGCCGGCCGGGGAAGGACGCGACGGGCAGCAACTCCACCGCGTCTATCCCGAGCGCGACCAGATGGTCGAGGCGTTCGGCGGCGGCGTCGAACGTCCCCTCCTGCGTGAACGTGCCCACGTGCATCTCGTACAGGACGCTGCCGGGGAGCGGACGTCCGTGCCAGTGCTGGTCGGTCCAGGCGAACCGTCCGTGGTCGTAGACACGGCTCTGGCCGTGCACGCCGTTGGGCTGCCAAGGCGAGCGGGGGTCGGGCAGTACGTCGTCGGCGCCGTCCAGGACGAAGCCGTAGTCCGTCCCATGTCCCGCGCCGGGAACGCGGGCCTCCCACCAGCCGGAGGGCCGCGCCTCCATGGCGTGCCGCGCGCCGCCGACCGCGACCTCGACGCGTTCGGCGGCGGGCGCCCACACCGCGAACCGGGTGCTCACCTATCGATCTCCCTGGGGACGAGCAGCGCGACGGGCAGATGCTGGAAGACGCGGGCCGCGTCCAGGATCGGGCCCATGTGCGTGCAGCCGGTCAGGACGTCCCGCCAGCCCTGCCGGCGCACGTCCACCCTCGTGCCGGACCAGCCGCCGCGGCGCTCCAGCCCGACGGGGAGCCGGGTCGCGAGCGCGACCGCGTCGCCGCGGGCGAACCCGACCAGGTGCTCGGCGGCCGGCCCGCGCGCCGTGACCGGCTCGTGCCGCGACCCGGGCCCGAACCACTCGGGATGCGCCCGCCGCACCCGCAGTGTCCGCGATGTGACCAGCAGCTTCTCGTCGTCGACCTCCTTCGGGCGGCGGCCGGTGTCGAGCCGGGCGAGGTGCTCGCGGCGCCGCCCGTAGTCGACCGGGCGCCGGTTGTCGGGGTCGACGAGCGCCAGCCCGGTCAGCTCGCAGCCCTGGTAGACGTCCGGGACGCCCGGCATCGCCAGCTGGACGAGCTTCTGCCCCAGCGTGTTGACGCGCGCGTAGGGCGACAGTTTCGCGACGAACGACGTCATGTCGGTGATGAGGTCGGCGTCGGCCAGGACGTCCCGCGCGTAGGCGAGAACGGCCTCCTCGTACTCGGCGTCCTGCTCGACCCAGGACGTGCGGGTCTTGGCCTCGCGCATCGCCTTGACGAGGAACTCCTCCAGGCGGCCACGGGTGATGGGCCAGGCGCCGACGAGCGTCTGCCAGAGGAGGTATTCGAGGTCGGGCTCCAGCGGCGATGGGGCGGAACCCCATGTGCGCCAGCGTTCGACCGCTTCCGTCCACTCGCCCGGGAGTTCGGCCAGTACGGACAGCCAGGCCCGCACGTCCTCCTCGCGCTTGGTGTCGTGCGTGGACAGCGTCGTCATCGTCAGCGGCCAGTCGCGCGCGAGCCGGATGCAGTGCGCGTGGAAGTCCTCTGGGCTGACGGAGAACCGCCCTGGCGCGCCGCCCACCTCGTTCAGCGCGGCCATGCGGTTCCACCGGTAGAACGCCGTGTCCTCCACGCCCTTGGCCGCGAGCGGCGCCGACGTCTGCTGGAACCGCACGATGAACTCGGCGTCGGTGCGCTCGCCCCGTCCCAGGGCGAGGTCCACGACGGCCTCCAGGTCACCGTGCAGGTCCTCCGGGAGATGAGCGCTCGCACGGTCGGCGGCTTCGCTGAGGATGTCCACGGCGTGCTGCGGCGCGTCCTCCCCGGGGACGACGTAGGCGCGGTAGACCGGCATGGCGACGAGCAGTTCGACCAGGGCCCGCTCCATACCGGGACGGCGTTCGCCCACGACCCGGTGGAGGACGCGCAGGAGCCGGTCCATCTCGGGCTTGAGGCCGTGCGTCGCCGCGTACAGGCGGGCCTCGTGCTCGACCTCTTCGAACTCGGCCGGATTGCCCGTCAGCGACACGTAGTAGTCGGTGAGCGGCTTCTCCCCCGCCGGGTCGACGAACAGCCCGCCGATCATGCCGAGCGAGTCGTAGCCGGTGGTGCCCGCGCACGGCCAGTCCGGCGGCAGCCGCTCCTCGCCCTCGGTGATCTTCTCGACGAGCAGCCAGCGGCCCGGGGCGGCCTCCGCCAGCCGCCGCAGGTAGCCGCGCGGGTCGGCGAGCCCGTCCGGATGGTCGATGCGCAGGCCGTCCACGAGGCTCCGCTCGACCAGGCCCAGCAGCAGCGCGTGCGTGCGGCGGAAGACCTCCGGATCCTCCTGCCGCAGCCCGATCAGCCCCGATATGTCGAAGAAGCGGCGGTAGTTCGGCTCGCCCTCGCCGGGCAGGACGATCCGGCCGCCGCCCGCGTTCCAGTCGACGTCGAACCATCTCGCGAACGGCGAGCCCGGCCCGTCCGCCAGGGCGCCGGACAGCGGCAGGTTCAGCCCGTGCGGATCGGGGATCGCCATGTGGTTCGGGACGACGTCGACCAGCATCCGCAGGCCGTGCGCGCGGAACCGGGCCGCCATGGCGCCGAACGCCTCCGCCCCGCCCAGCTCGTCCGAGAGCCGGGAGTGGTCGACGACGTCGTAGCCGTGCGTGGAGCCGGGCGCGGCCTGCAGGACCGGCGACAGGTAGACGTGGGACACGCCGAGGGACGCTAGGTAGGGGGCGAGCGCGGCGGCCTCGGCGAACCCGAAGCGGCCCTCGGGCGTCCCGCGGAGCTGGAGGCGGTAGGTGCCGGACGGGGGCGCGGCGAACGGGTCCTCGGCGGGGATGTTCTCTTCGGCCGGGGTCTTCTCGGTGCTGTGGTCCTCGGACACGGTGTCCTCTGGGGGGTCGTCGGGGAGCGGTTCCTCTGCGGCGGGCGCGGCATCGGCGGGCACGGGATCGGGGGGCGCGGGATCGGGGGGCGCGGGATCGGCGGGCATGGCGTCGGCGTCCTCAGAGCCGGCGCAGGACCTGGATCGAGCGGGCTCCCACCGGGACGATCTCGCGGGCCTTCACGACGGGCGACTCCTCCTCGGCGAGCAGCGGGTCGGCGGTGTCGAGCATCTTGATCCACATCTGCCCGTAGACGGCGGGCGGGAGCGTGAACGGCAGGTCGCCGTCGTGCGCGTTGAACAGCAGCAGGAACGAGTCGTCCCGGACCTGCCGCCCGCGCCGGTCGGGCTCGCCGATCGCGTCGCCGTTCAGGAACACGTTCAGCGACTTGTTGAAGCCGGCCGACCAGTCCCTGTCCGCCATCTCCTGCCCGCCGGGCGTGAACCAGACCAGGTCCGGCAGCTCCTCGGACTCGGCGTCCGCCTCGCCCTTGCGCCGCGCGGCCTTGCGGGCCCGCTTCGTCCGCTGGTCGCCGAGGAAGAAGCGCCGCCGCCGGAACACCGGGTGCTCGGTGCGCAGGGCCGACAGCCGCCGGACGAAGTCCAGCAGCGGGCCGCGCTCGTCGAAAAACGTGTCGTCGCGCAGGCCCGTCCAGTCGACCCAGGAGAGCTCGCCGTCCTGGCAGTAGGCGTTGTTGTTGCCGCCCTGGGTCCGGCCTATCTCGTCGCCGTGCAGCAGCATCGGGACGCCCTGCGAGAGGAACAGCGTGGTCAGGAAGTTGCGTTTCTGCCGTTCACGCAGCGCGATGACGTCCAGGTCGTCCGTGGGCCCCTCGTGCCCGCTGTTCCACGACCGGTTGTCGTCGGTCCCGTCCCGGTTGTTCTCCCCGTTCGCCTCGTTGTGCTTGCCGTCGTAGGAGACGAGGTCGTGCAGGGTGAACCCGTCGTGGCAGGTCACGAAGTTGATCGAGGCGATCGGGCGGCGCCCGTCGTCGGCGTACAGGTCGGACGAGCCCGTCAGCCGGGACGCGAAGTCGGGCATCGAGCCCGGCTGCCCGCGCCAGTAGTCGCGGATGGTGTCGCGGTACTGGCCGTTCCACTCCGTCCACAGCGGCGGGAAGTTGCCGACCTGGTAGCCGCCCTCCCCGATGTCCCACGGCTCGGCGATCAGCTTCACCTGGGAGACGACCGGGTCCTGCTGGACGAGGTCGAAGAACGCCGACAGCCGGTCGACCGCGTGCAGCTCGCGGGCCAGCGTCGCCGCGAGGTCGAAGCGGAACCCGTCGACGTGCATCTCGGTCACCCAGTACCGCAGCGAGTCCATGATCAGCTGGAGCACGTGCGGGCTGCGCATCAGCAGGCTGTTCCCGGTGCCCGTCGTGTCCATGTAGTAGCGGGGGTCGTCCTCGGCGAGCCGGTAGTACGAGGCGTTGTCGATGCCCCGGAACGACAGCGTCGGCCCGAGGTGGTTGCCCTCGGCGGTGTGGTTGTAGACGACGTCCAGGATCACCTCCATGCCCGCCTCGTGCAGGGCCTTCACCATCGCCTTGAACTCCAGCACCTGCTCGCCCCGCTGCCCGGACGAGGAGTACTCGTTGTGCGGCGCGAAGAACCCGATCGTGTTGTAGCCCCAGTAGTTGCGCAGGCCGCGGCTCGTCAGCGCGTCGTCGTGGACGAACTGGTGGACGGGCATCAGCTCCACCGCCGTCACCCCGATCGAGCGCAGGTGATCGGTGATCACCGGGTGGGCGAGACCCGCGTAGGTGCCGCGCAGCGCCGGTGGGATCTCCGGATGCCGGGCGGTGAGGCCCTTGACGTGCGCCTCGTAGATCACCGTCTCGTGGTAGGGGATGCGCGGCGGGCGGTCGTCCCCCCAGTCGAAGTACGGGCTGACGACCACCGACCGCATCGTGTGGCCCGCCGAGTCGGCGTCGTTGCGCGACCACGGGTCGCCGAACTCGTAGCCGAAGCACGACTCGTCCCAGTCGACCGTCCCCTCGACGGCCTGCGCGTACGGGTCGAGGAGCAGCTTCGCCGGATTGCAGCGGAGCCCGTCGCGGGGCTCGTACGGCCCGTGCACCCGGTAGCCGTACCGCCGCCCCGGCATGACGCCCGGCAGGTAGCCGTGCCACACGAAGGCGTCCACCTCCGGGAGCACGAGCCTCGTCTCCTCGCCGTCGCCCGCCGGCCCGTCGAACAGGCAGAGCTCCACTCGCTCCGCCGTTTCGGAGAAGACGGCGAAGTTGGTGCCCGCGCCGTCGAACCGGGCCCCGAGGGGGTAGGCGTCGCCCGGCCAAACCTGTGCCAATGTCCCGTCCTCCCAGTCGTGCCGCGACGGGCCCTGTCACGGCTGCGACGCGGGGGCCCGGGGCGGACGCCGGAAGCCCTTCCCCCTGAGGGGTGGATCACACCGATCGGGAGGCCACTGGTCAGAACGGACATTCGTGAGTTACCTTAGGCATGCCTTACCTCAATAAGGGCACCCTAAGGGTGAGAGGTCGGGGCCGAGCCAGCAAGAGCCGCACGGAAGGTCTCCTACCGGCATGTACGTCTGCGTGTGCAACGCCATCACCGAGGACGACGTCCACGGCTGCATGGCGAGCGGTTGCGCGACCGCCAAGGCCGTCAAGGCCGCATGCGGCTTCAAGCCCGGCTGCGGCATGTGCACCAAGCGCATCTACACCATGGTCAGCCAGTACCGCACGGCCAACGAGCTCGCGGACGCCCTGACCGGCGGCCCGCTCGCGCTGACCGCCGTCCCCGAACCGTCCCCCGGCGCCGGGCCGGGGGCGCCCGCGCCGGCCGTCCCGTCCGGGCCGGCCGCCGCCGAGACCGCCGTCATCGAGGGAGCCGCTCCGCAGACCGCAGCCTGAGTTCCTCCGCCGCCCGCACGGCCCGCCGCGGAACCGGACATGCGCCGTGCGGGGTCAGTGCTGTCCTCAACCCGTCCGGCATGGAAGCATGGGCGGCATGGAAGGCGACAAGGACATCATCGCGCTGCTGAACGAGCAGCTCACCGCGGAACTCACGGCGATCAACCAGTACTTCCTGCACTCCAAGATGCAGGAGAACTGGGGTTTCCTCCGCATCGCCAAGCACACTCGCGACGAGTCGTTCGACGAGATGAAGCACGCGGAGCGGCTCACCAACCGGATCCTGTTCCTGGAGGGGCTGCCGAACTACCAGAAGATCGGCACGCTGCGGATCGGGCAGACCATCGTCGAGCAGCTCAAGGCCGACCTGGAGATCGAGATGGAGGCCGTGGCGCGGCTGCGTCCCGGCATCGAGCTGATGCGCTCGCGCGGCGACGTCACGTCCGCGCGGCTCTTCGAGCACATCCTCGCCGACGAGGAGGAGCACATCGACTACCTGGAGACCGAACTGAGCCTCGTCCAGGCGCTCGGCGAGCAGAACTACATGCAGCGCCTCACCGACTCGCCCAGCGAGAGCGGCCCCAGCGTCTACTGACGGTCAGCCGGTCTTGCGGCGCAGCACGTACGGCTGGACGATGCCGAGGCCGCGGACCGGGCGCCGCACGATCCGCGTCACCTCGTAGGCCGGGTTCTTCTCCAGCCGCGCCGCAAGCTCGCCGTCGATCACGACCGAGCCGGGCCGGGCCAGCGAGGTGAGCCGGGCCGCGAGGTTGACGGTCGTGCCGAAGACGTCGCCCATCAGCGGCAGGACGGGCCCGTACGCGACGCCGACCCGCACGTCCGGGACCTCGGTCTCGTCCTGGATGGCCGCCGCCACCGTCAGCGCGATCTTCGCGCCGACCTCCGGGGTCTCCGCGCTGAACAGCACCTCGTCGCCGAGCGTCTTCACCAGCCGGCCGCCGCACGAGGCGATGATGTCGGCGGCGGTCTCCTCGAACCACTCCACGACGCGAGCCAGTTCGATCTCGTCCAGCTCCCGGCTGACCTGCGTGAACGACACCATGTCGGCGAAGCCGACGGTGGTCATCGGGCGGCCCGCCGGGTCGCCGTTCTCCCGGGTCGCCGCCGCGGCCAGCGCGCGGGTGCCCGCCGCGGCGAGCTGCCGCCGCCAGGCGTGCACGACCAGCGGCTCGAACTCCCCGATGTGCTTCTCCGCGATGTCGACGACCGTGTCGACCGCCTCGGCGGAGGGCAGGTCGTGCGGGTCGGGGGCGAGCATGCTGCGCAGCAGGTTGACCTGCCATTCCGCGAGCCGCGTCATCGTCTGCCCGAACGCCCGGACGAGGCGGATCACGCCGTCCTCGTCCAGGATGCCGTCGTCGACCAGCCGGCGGAGCCGCTCCAGGGCCGCGACGTCCCCCTCGGTGTAGGCGATCGTCTCGTCCGGCATGGACGGGTAGCCGAACGCCCGCCAGATCCGGCCGGCGAAGTCCCGGGAGACCCCGGACCGCCGGACGGCCTCGACGCGGTTGTACCGCAGCTCGCCGCCGAGCAGGAGCTCCTCGATCTCCTTCGGATCGGGCAATCCGGCCGCCATTTCCCGCCCCTCAGGCCGCCGCCGCCATGGGCCGCGGCGACGGCGTCGTGACTCGGTACAAGGACATATCGTTGCAGATCAGCAATCGGATCAACGCCCGGACGGGGAATCCGCGTTCCCCGTTCACCGGACGTGCACCACGTCGCCCGCGCTGACCGCGCTGTCCCCGCCCTTCCCCGCGACCACCAGGCGCCCCGCCCCGTCCACGTCCGTCGCCGTCCCGGCCAGCCGCTCGCCGCCGGGCATCTCCACCCTGACCTCGCGCCCGAGCGTCGTGCACAGGTCGCGGTAGGCGGTACGGAGCCCGCTGGTCTCCGGATCACCGGCCAGCGCCGTCCACTCCTGGTACCAGGTCCCGAACTCGCGCAGGATCGCGCGCAGCAGCGGCGCCCGGTCGCTCAGCGGCGCGCCCTCGATCGCGAGGGACGTCGCGGTGGGCACCGGCAGTTCCTCCGCCCGCAGCCCCACGTTCAGCCCGACCCCGATCACGAGGCCGTCCTCGACCTTCTCGGCGAGGATCCCGGCGAGTTTCCGGTCCCCGACGAGGACGTCGTTCGGCCATTTGAGGCGGGCGTCCACGGCCACGTCGGCGGCCTCGCCGAGGAACCGGTCCCCCGTCTGCGACCAGGCGGTCATCCTGCGGACCGCGGTGGCGACGGCGACGCCCGTCAGCAGCGGCGCCCACCCGAGCAGCGGCACCGGCACGGCGGGCCGCAGCAGCATCGAGAACGCCAGCCCGGACCGGGCCGGCGCCGTCCACGTCCGGCCCTGGCGGCCCCGGCCCGCCGTCTGCAGCTCGGTGGCCAGCACCGTCCCCTCCGGCGCCCCCTCGCGCGCCCGCGCCGCGAGGTCGGCGTTGGTGGAACCCGTCTCGTCCACGACCCGGATCTCCCGCCACAGCCCGCCCTTCCGGACGAGCGCCCGCTGGAGCGCCCCCTCGTGCAAGGGCGGCCGGTCGAGATCCCCGTAAGCTGAGTCCACCCCTATATCCAACCCCAAAGCGGGTTCGATCTTGGGGGCGGCCGTCCGGGAAGCCGCCCCCCGCTCGTTAGGGTGCGGCTATGGATCGTGTGACGCTGCGGCGCGACGGACATGTCGCGGAGATCGTGCTGGACCGGCCCGAGGCCATGAACGCCCTGTCGACCGCGATGGCGCGGCGGCTGACGGCCGTCTGCGCGGAGGTCGCGGCGGACGCGTCCGTCCGCGCGGTGGTGCTGAGCGGGGCGGGCGAGAAGGCGTTCTGCGTCGGCGCCGACCTCAAGGAGCGCAACGCGATGACCGACGCGGAGATCTTCGCGCAGCGCACGGTCTTCCGCGGCGCGTTCGGCGGCGTCCTGAACCTGCCGCAGCCGGTCGTCGCGGCCGTGCACGGCTACGCGCTCGGCGGCGGCTGCGAGTTCGCGCTGTCCACCGACCTGATCGTCGCGGACGAGACGGCCGTGTTCGGCCTCCCCGAGGTGCGCGTCGGCCTCGTCCCGGGCGGCGGCGGGACGCAGCTCGCGCTGCGCCGCCTCGGCCCCGCCAGGGCCGCCGACCTGGTGTTCACGGGCCGCCGCCTGGACGTCGACGAGGCCGTCGCCTATGGCCTCGCCGACCGCAAGGTCCCGGCGGGTCACGCCCGCGAGGAGGCCCTCGCCCTCGCGGGCGTGATCGCGAAGAACTCCCCGGTCGCCGTCCGGGCCGCCAAGCGCGCCCTGCGGCAGGGCGCGGGCGTCAGCCTGGACGCGGGCCTGGACCTGGAGGAGAACGCCTGGCGCACCGCCGCCGCCTCCGCCGACCGCCGCGAGGGCATCGCCGCCTTCAACGAGAAGCGCGAGCCCGACTGGGGCTGAGGTCGTCGGAGCGGCCCTCCGCCAGGCGGGCGCACTGGGCGGTGGGGCGGCCGTCCCCGCGGAAGAAGCCGGCCTTGACCGAGCCGTCCCGGGGCCGGCCGGCGGGCGAGTCCTCCCAGTCCTCCCGGCGCCCGTAGGCGCCGTCCTCATGGGCCGATCCTGCCCGGGGTCTCGGACACCACCCGCGTGCCGCCCGTCGCGGGAGGGCCGTGATCGCGCCGGTCAGCCGGTGTTCTGGAGGCCGGCGGCGACGCCGTTGACGGAGAGGAGGAGCAGGTCCTCCAGGTGGGCCCGCTCCTCGTCGTTCTCCACGCCCGCGCGGAGGGCCTTCAGGGCCCGCAGTTGCAGGTGGGAGAGGGCGTCCACGTAGGGGTTGCGGAGTTCGACCGCGCGGGACAGCACCCGGCGGTTCTCCAGCAGGCGGTCGTGGCCCGTCACCGCGAGGACGAGGCGGCGGGTGCGGTCGTACTCGGTCAGGACGGTCTCGGAGAGCTCGGGGCGCCCGCCCAGGGCCAGGTAGCGTTCGGCGATCGCGCGGTCGGACTTGGCGAGGCTCATCTCGGCGTTGTCGAGCAGGGTGTTGAACAGCGGCCACGCCTCGTACGCCTCGCGGAGCTCGGCGAGGTCGCGGCCGTCGTCGGAGACGGCCGCGAGGCCGCTGCCCAGGCCGTACCAGCCGGGCAGGTTGACGCGGGTCTGCGTCCAGGCGAACACCCACGGGATGGCGCGCAGGTCCTCCAGGCCGCGGGCGGCCTTGCGGCGCGCCGGGCGGGAGCCGATGCGCAGCTCGGCGATCTCTTCGAGGGGGCTCACCCGGGCGAACCAGACGGCGAAGTCCGCGGTCTCGATCAGGCCGCGGAACGCCGCCTTCGCGGAGTCGCTGATCTTGTCGGCGAGGGGGCGGAAGCGGGCGGCGGCCTCCCGGGCGCGGTCCTGGACGGGGTCCGTCGAGGCGAGCAGGACGGCGCTGGTGACCTGGTCGACGTGCCGGCGGGCGATCTCGCGGTGCCCGTAGCGGGCGAAGATGACCTCGCCCTGCTCGGTGACCTTGAAGCGGCCCGCGACCGAGCCCGGCGCCTGGGCCAGGATGGCGCGGTTGGCGGGGCCGCCGCCGCGGCCGAGCGAGCCGCCGCGCCCGTGGAAGAGCGTGAGCCTGATGTCGTGGCGCGCCGCCCACGCGGCCAGGGCCTCCTGGGTGTCGTACAGGCGGAGGGTCGCGCTGGTCGGGCCGAGCTGCTTGGCGGAGTCGCTGTAGCCGAGCATGACCTCCAGGCGGCGGCCGGTCTCGTCCAGGCGGCGCCGCACGGCGGGGATGTCGAGCATGCCGTCGAGGACGGACGGGGCGCGCTCCAGGTCCTCCCCGGTCTCGAAGAGCGGGATCACGTCCAGGACGGGGGCGCCGTCGCCGAGGGATTCGGCGAGCGCGTGCACGTTGGCGATGTCCTGCGCGGAGCGGGTGAACGAGACGACGTAGCGGTGGCAGGCGCGGACGCCGAAGCGTCCCTGGATCCAGGCGACGACGCGGAGCGTCTCCAGGATCTCGGCCGTCATCTCACTATGCGGTTGCCGGGGGGTGTGGGGGGTCGTCCCCCCACCGGTGGCACGCTCGCCGTCCAGTTCGGCCAGGGCCTGCTCGTGCAGTTCGGAGTGCTGGCGGATCTCCAGCTCGGCGAGGTGGAAGCCGAACGTCTCGACCTGCCAGATCAGCTGCTGGAGGCGGCCGTACGCCTGCCGGGCGGCGCCCGCGCCGGCGAGGGAGTCCTGGACGGCGCGCAGGTCGGCGAGGAGGTCGTCCGGGGACGCGTACGCCAGGTCGGCGTCGCGCTCGCGGGTCGCGGCGATGCGGGCGGCGGCGTGCAGCAGGACCTGGCGGTGCGGCTCGCCGGGCGAGCGCTTGCCGATCTCGGCGATCAGCCGCGGGTGCGCGGTGCGCGCGGCGGCGAGGACGCCCAGCAGCTCCGCCGACGCGGGCGTGGTGGTCTCGTGGACGGTCAGCTCGCGGCCGATCCGGGCGCACGCGTTCTCCAGGGCGCGCAGGATGTGCTCCGCCTGGATCGTGACGGCGTCCCGGGTGACCTGCGCGGTGACGTAGGGGTTGCCGTCGCGGTCGCCGCCGATCCAGCTGCCGAACCGCAGGTAGGGGCGGGCCCTGGGCGGCCGGGTGCCGGTGCCCTCGCGGTCGAGCGCGCGGTCGAGGGAGCGGTAGATGTGCGGCACGACCCGGAAGATCGTCTCGTCGAACGCGGCCATCGCGGTGCGGACCTCGTCCAGCGGGTCGAGCTGGGTGTGCCGGCGCAGCGCGGTCCGCCAGAGCAGGTCGATCTCCTCGCGGAGGCCGCGCTCGATCTCCTCCCGCTCGGACGTGCCGGGCGCCTCGTTCAGGTGCGCGAGCAGGTCGCTGATCCGCTGGATGGCGGTGACGACGGCGCGGCGGCGCGCCTCGGTCGGGTGCGCGGTGAAGACGGGCCGGAACTCCAGGCCGTCGATGATCCCGTCGAGCCGGCCGTCCCCGGAGGCCCGGATCTGCTCGATCGCGGCGGCCACGGAGCCGGGGACGGTGTCGGCGGTGTCGCGCTCCCGCAGCGTCCGGATGCGGTGGTGCTCCTCGGCGAGGTTCGTCAGGTGGAAGTAGACCGTGAAGGCGCGGGCGACCTGACCGGCGCGCTCCAGCGTCCAGCCGTCGACGAGGGCGGCGACCTCGTCGATGCCCGTCTCGCCGCGGCGGGCCGCGATCACCGCGTGGCGGAGCCGCTCGACGTCGTCCAGCAGCCCTTGGCCGCCGTACTCCACGAGGCCGTCGCCGAGCATGGCGCCCAGCAGCCGGACGTCGCGGCGCAGCGGTTCGGGCATGTCCTGCCGAAAGGTGTCACGCGTCTTCGTAGCCACCCGCCAAGCCTAACGAGCAGCGCCGGGACGGTCTCCGTCCCGGTCACCGGCACCCGGCCGCATGAGCGGAATCAGCGTGCGGTTACCCTGACCGGCATGGCGATGGAAGCCCCTGAACCCCCCGTGGACTACGACGTCCACACCACGGCGGGAAAGATCGCGGACCTGGAGCGGCGCCGGTACGAGGCGGTGCACGCCGGCTCGGCACGCGCCGTCGAGAAGCAGCACGCCAAGGGCAAGATGACGGCCCGGGAGCGGATCGACGCGCTGCTCGACCCCGGCTCGTTCGTGGAGTTCGACGAGATGGCGCGGCACCGCTCCACCAACTTCGGGATGGAGAAGAACCGGCCGTACGGCGACGGCGTCGTCACCGGGTACGGCACGGTGGACGGCCGCCCGGTCGCGATCTTCAGCCAGGACTTCACGGTCTCCGGCGGGTCGCTCGGCGAGGTCTTCGGCGAGAAGATCGTCAAGGTGATGGACCACGCGCTGAAGACCGGCTGCCCGGTGATCGGCATCAACGACTCCGGCGGCGCGCGGATCCAGGAGGGCGTGGTCGCGCTCGGCCTGTACGCGGAGATCTTCAAGCGGAACGTGCACGCGTCCGGGGTCATCCCGCAGATCTCGCTGGTCATGGGGCCGTGCGCGGGCGGCGCCGTGTACTCCCCGGCGATCACCGACTTCATCGTCATGGTCGACCAGACCTCGCACATGTTCATCACCGGGCCGGACGTGATCAAGACCGTCACCGGCGAAGAGGTGACGATGGAGGAGCTGGGCGGGGCGCACTCGCACAACTCCAAGTCCGGCGTGGCCCACTACCAGGGGTCGGACGAGGAGGACGCGATCGAGTACGTCAAGGCGCTGCTGTCCTACCTGCCGTCGAACAACCTGTCGGACGCGCCCGCGTTCGACGTGCCGGTCGACGTGGCCGAGCCGGTCGAGGAGCTCGACACCCTCGTCCCCGACTCGCCGAACCAGCCGTACGACATGCACACCGCGATCGAGGGCGTGCTGGACGACGGCGAGTTCCTGGAGGTCCAGGAGCAGTTCGCGCCGAACATCATCGTCGGGTTCGGACGGGTCGAGGGCCACTCGGTCGGCATCGTCGCGAACCAGCCGATGCAGTTCGCGGGGACCCTCGACATCGACGCGTCCGAGAAGGCCGCCCGGTTCGTCCGGACCTGCGACGCGTTCAACATCCCGGTGCTGACGTTCGTGGACGTCCCCGGCTTCCTCCCCGGCACCGACCAGGAGTGGAACGGGATCATCCGGCGGGGCGCGAAGCTGCTGTACGCGTACGCGGAGGCGACCGTCCCGCTCGTCACGATCATCACGCGGAAGGCGTACGGCGGCGCGTACGACGTCATGGGGTCCAAGCACCTCGGCGCCGACATCAACCTGGCGTGGCCGACCGCGCAGATCGCGGTGATGGGCGCGCAGGGCGCGGTCAACATCCTGTACCGGCGCGACCTCGCCGCCGCGGAGGACCCGGACGCCCGCCGCGCGGAGCTGATCACCGAGTACGAGGACACGCTCGCCAATCCCTACATCGCGGCGGAGCGCGGCTACATCGACAACGTGATCAAGCCGTCCGAGACGCGCGGGCAGGTCGTGCGGGCGCTGCGGGCGCTGCGCGAGAAGCGCACGACGCTGCCGCCCAAGAAGCACGGGAACATCCCACTGTGACCGTTTCTCAGGCGAGTTCCCGGGTGCCTGCGGGGCGCCCGGGGCCGACTTTGGTGCTGACTCTCCCAGGAGGTCGGGTTTCGTGACCGCTGAGCAGAAACCGTTCCTCCAGATCGTCCGCGGCGACCCGGGCCCGGAGGAGATCGCGGCGCTCGTCGCCGTGCTCACCGCCCGCGCCCGCGCCGCCGCCGCGGCCCGGGACGGCGCGGGCCCGGCCCGGCCGTCCCGCTGGGCCGACCGGTCCCGGCTCGTCCGCACCACGTTCGCGGGCGACCCCGGGCCGCGCGGGCCGGGCGCGTGGCGGGCCGGGGGCCTGCCCCGCTGACCCCGTCCGCGGCGGCGGACGGCCGAAGCGGAATGTAACCGTGGTTCGCGCCCAGTGGGGGGCTCCGCACGAATAAGGTGGAAGGCCATGGCCACCTCGGAGTACGTTCCCCAGCCCGCGCGATACGCGATCTTCGTCGACGCGGGTTACCTCTACGCGGCCTCCGGGGCCCTGCTGCTCGGCTGCGGTTCGCGCCGGGAGTACCGGGTCGCGGCGGAGAAGCTGATCAAGGCGCTCACCGACCACGCCGACGAGCAGCGCCGCGGCGAACTGCTCCGGGTGTACTGGTTCGACGCCGCGCCGAAGCGGCAGCCGACGGTCGACCAGCGCGTGATCGCGAACCTTCCGCTGGTGAAGCTGCGCCTCGGCAACCTGAACGCGCAGGGCCAGCAGAAGGGCGTGGACGCGCAGCTCCGCGCCGACCTGGAGGCCCTCGCCCGGCACCGCGCGATCACCGACGCGGTGCTGCTGGCCGGCGACGAGGACATGCTGCCCGCCGTGGAGGCCGCCCAGCGCTACGGCGTCCGCGTGCACCTGTGGGGCGTCGAGCCCACGCACGGCTCCAACCAGGCCGAATGGCTGGTGTGGGAGTCCGACACGGTCGAGGTGCTGGCCGCCGACTTCCTGCGCCCCTACTTCACCAAGGCCAAGGTGCTGCCGGTCCCCGCGCCCGGCAGCGCCGCCGCCGTCCGGGACGCCGCGGCCGCCGCGCAGCGCGCGAACCCCGTCCCGTCCCCGTCGCAGGTGTTCGCGGGCAAGCCGCCGTCGGTCAAGCCGGTGCCCGCCGCCGTCCGCGCCGCCGTCCCGGTGCCCGGCGCGGCGACGCCCGCCACCGTGGCCGCGTCGATGAACTCCGCGGCCGCCCCGGCCGACGTCAAGCTCGGCCCCGACCGCGACCACATGCTGGAGATCGGCGAGCATGTCGCGCAGAAGTGGATCTTCGAGCGGGGCCGGGACAACATCCGCGACCTGCTGCCCGGCCCGATCCTGCCGCCCGTCATCGACAAGGAGCTGCTGATCGAGGCCGAGAAGACCCTGGGCTCGTCGCTGCGCCCCTACCAGGAGGCCCGCACCTGGCTGCGGGACGGCTTCTGGGAGCGCGTCTACCGCGAGTTCGGCATCGGCATCGGCAAGTCCGACTAGCTCCCGGGCCGCACCACCGATTCACGTTTGGCGATTGTCCGGACACGGTACGTCGTCCCTCGGTAAGGTCCCCGCCGTGACTGGGGGGTGACCATGCGTGAGTTCCGCTGAAGGACGGTCCCGGGCCACCGCGCTGCTTCCCACCGTCCTCCTCGGGCTGAGCTGCGGCGTTCTCGCCGGGTGCGAGTCGCCCGTCGCGTTCCACCGGCCCGGGGAGCGGTCCCCGGACGATCCGGTGGTCGGGCTGGGCGGGCCGGCGCCCTACCAGAGCGTCCGGCCGGACGCGCGGCGCACGGCCGGGGCGGACGACCCGCCCGCCCCGGGCGGCGGGGTGCCGGTCGCGCCGGCGGGCGGGCGCGTGTACGCCGCCACCGGGCCCGGCATGATCGCGCCGAACGCGCGCGGGCTGCCGCCCCGGATCTACGTCGCGAACGGCCGGGTGGTCGACGTCATCGACCCGGACACCGCCGCGGTCGTCGGGCGGCTCCGCACCGGGGCGACGGCGTCGCGGGTCGTGCCGTCGTGGGATCTGCGGCGGCTGTGGGCGATCGACCGCGCGCACGGCCTGCTCGTCCCGATGGGACGGCGCGGCCGACCGGTCAGGGCCCCCGGCGCCGCCGGGCTCTACTTCACGCCGGACGGGCGGGACGCGCTCGTGCTGGCACGCCGCCGCATCGACGTCCGCGCCCCGCGCACGATGGAGCCGCGGGCGTCGGTGCCGATGCCGTGCTCGGCGTCCCACGCCGACTTCTCCTTCGGGGGCGCCTCCCTGGTGGCGTCGTGCACGACCGCCGGCGCGCTCGCCGTCGTCGATCTCGCCGGTCGCCGCGTCGCGGGCACGATCCCGCTGCCGGACGGGGCGCGGCCCGGCGATCTGCGGCTCTCCCCCGGCGGCACGGTGTTCTACGTCGCCGACGCGGCCAAGGGCGGGGTGTGGCTCGTCGACGCGCGGCGGTTCGCACTGCTCGGGCTCGTGGCGACCGCCCCGGGCGCCCGCGGTCTGGCGATCAGCCGGAACGCGCGGCGGCTGTTCGTCGTGGGCGGCGGCACGCTCACGGCCGTCGGCTTCCGGACGCGGCGGGTCGTGTCCCGCTGGCCGCTGCCCGGCGGCGGCTCCCCCGTGCCGGGCGGCGTGTCCTCGGACGGGCGGGCGCTGTGGCTCGCCGACCCGGCCGGCCTCGTCTACGCCGTGTCCACGAGGACCGGACGCGTGGTCCGCGAGATCCGGGTGGGCGGCCGCCCCGCCGGCCTGTGCGTCCACCCGCAGCCGGGCCGCTACTCCCTCGGCGGCACCGGCCTCTACCGCTGACCGCCCGGCCCCCCGCGCGCGGCTCAGCGCGTGACCGCTCCGGCGGACCATTCGGGGACGAGTTCCTCGACCAGCGCCTCGGTCTCCGGCTGGAGCCGGTCGAGGAACGGGTCGCGCACCACGCGGGCGCGCAGCTCGTCCACCACCACCTGGACCTGCGCGACGTCGCCCGTCGCGTGGGTCGCGCGGAGCAGGTCCCGCCACAGGCCCTCGTCCTCGGGCGCGAGCCGCAGCCCGGCGCGGGCCGCGCCGACCGCGCCGCGCGCGTCACCCTCGTCCAGCCGCAGCACGACGAGCCGGTGCGCGACGTCGATGATCCGCGCGGGCGTCTCGTACTCCAGGTCGTGGTTCGCCAGCCACGCGTACCGGCCGCGGGGCCGGCCGGCGAGCAGCGGGCCGCGGACGAGGTCCAGCGCGTACGCCATGTAGGCGGTCTCGGACGCGGGCTCGGCCGCCGACCGCCACACCAGCCAGCGGAACATGGCGATGTCGACCCGCACCTCGGAGCCGAGCCTGATCCGGCCGCGCTCGTCGGTGTACAGGTTGGGGCGGCCCCGCGCGTCCCGGCCGAGCCAGTCCGACACGCGCGCCACGGTCGCGTCGCGGACGCCCGCGCTGACGCCGCGCGGCCAGATCGCGCCGGACAGCACCGTCGGGTGCACGCCCTCCGGGTGCGCGGCGAGGAACACCAGCAGCTCGGTGCACAGCTCGCGGCGGCTCTCGTCCATCGGGCCCGGCGCCTCGATCTCGATGGGGCCGAGCAGCCGGATGTCGACCGACGCCTGCTGCGCCGCGGGCGGCTCCGCGCCGCCGGCGAGGCCGGGCAGGTCCACCGAGTCGAGCCGCCCCGCCGTGCGGAACAGCTCGAACACGCCGCGGTAGTCGTCGTCGCGGACGAGCTGCGCGTCGACGTCGAAGCCGAGCACGCCGGCCTGGAGGCGCCCGGCGGCGTCGACGTCCCACGTCCAGGTGGCGCCCTGCACCTCGCCCGGGACGATGTACCCGGCGGCCATCCGGGTCCCGGTGCGGGCGAGCGCGACGAGCCGGTCGGCCTCCTGCTCGTCCGGGGCGTCCGCCATGATCAGGTAGTGCGGCATCCACGCCTCGCCGAACACGCCGCGGCAGCGTCCGGTGAGCACCGAGTCGACGCCGGACGCGGCGAGCGCCTGCCGCACCTCCTCGCTGCGCCCCTCCAGCTCGGGCAGCGCGTCGCGGAGCATCGGGACGGCCCGGACCCGGTCCGGGGCGATCTCGGTGAGGCCCTCGCCGAGCTCCGCGTCGAACCCGACGAGCGTGATGCGCATGTGGTCGGACCAGCGGTTGGTGGCCAGCTCCAGCGCGACCGCGGACAGCGCGGCGCGGCGGACGTCGTCCGGGCCGCGCAGCGCGATCAGCCCGTGCGCGGCCTCCAGGTCGACGAGGATGCGGCCGTTGGCGTTCGTTCCGATCGACACCAGGCCCGGGTAGGGGGCGAGGACGTCGGCGAGGCCCGCCGCCTCCAGCATGGGCAGCGCGTCGGCGCGCAGCCGCCACACCTGCCCGTCGTCGAACGCCTGCCAGGGGGCGGGCGGGTTGCGGTCGGCGGGCGCGATCCACAGGTCGAGGCTGCCGCGCCCGAGGTGGACGCCGTAGACGGTGGGCAGGGCCCGGCCGCCCGCCGCCATGGACTTGGACATGTGCCGCAGGCCGAGGTCGAGGAGCTTGGCCGCGTCGTCGTCGGCGCCGATCCGCAGCGCCCGCTCCGCCTCGGCCGCCTCCCCCTCCGGGCGGACGACCATCTGCCCGAACGCGCGGTTCCACAGCTGGGCGCGGCGGCGCCGGCCGAGCGCGGCGAGCAGCCCGGCGGCGACCAGCGACGCCGCCGCGAGGCCCTGCGGCCAGCCGAACTCGAACGCGGTACCGGTGTCCTCGTGCTCCGGGGCCCCCTGGCCGGGGACCTCGGCGCCGCCGCTGCCCGCGTCACCGCCGAGTTCGCCGGACGGGCCCTCCGCGTGCGCGGGCGGATGCGCGGGCTCGGACTCCTGCGGGGCCTCCTTCTCCGGCGCCGGGCTCTGCTCGGGCGCGGGCGTCCGGCTCTGCTCCGGTGCGGGCGACGCCGACGCCGGCGGCTGCGATGCCGGAGGCTGGGACGCGGGCGGCTGCGATGCCGGCGGCTGGGCCGGCTGCTCCGGCGCCGGGTCGGGCTCGGGAGCGGGCTTCTCCGGCTCGTCCGGGACGGCGTGCCCGTAGCGGAAGTAGTCGTGCAGGTCCTTGACGGGGACGACCTTCGCGCCCTTGGCGTCCGCCGGCATCTCCAGGATCCAGCCGGGGCGGATCAGGCTGGCGATCGTCAGGCGCGTCCCGTCCGGCTGGACGTGCCCCTTGTTGAGGGAGTAGATCTCCTTGTAGCGGCGGCCCTCGCCGAGGCACTTCTCGGCGATCTCCCACAGGCTCTCGTGGTGGCGCCCCTCCGGCGGCTGCACGCGGTAGATCTTCGTGGTGGCGGACTTCTCCGCCGGGTTCGCGGCGAGGTCCTCGGCGACCCGGTCGGCGGCGGCCGGACGTTCCGGCGCGTCCGGCACCTGGTGGAACGCGGCCGACTGCGGCTGCATCTGCGCCGGCGCCGCCGCCGGCGGGCGCTGCGACAGCCCGCCGCCGGAGAACGCGGGCATGATCGTGGTGGTGGCGGTGAACAGCAGCAGCGCCGCGACGACGAGCCGGTGCACGAGCGACTGCGTCCCGCCCGCGAGCGGCACCCGCGCGGGCACCCCGACGCCGCGCACCCCGGCGTACACCTCGACGACGACGCACGCCGCGAGTTGCAGCCAGGCGAGCCACACCAGCGCGACGAGGATCGCGATCAGCGACCCCGGCCCCACCTTCTGGGTGAGGTCGGACGCGGCCGGCAGGTGCTCGGGCAGCGGCGACCCGAACAGCGTGAGCAGCGCGAACGGGACGCCTGCCAGCAGTGCCGCCAGCGCGGCGACCGCGCCGATCCCGGCCAGCACGTCGCCGGCGCTCCGGCGCCCTCGCACCCGGACGGGCGTCCGCCGATCCTGCCGCGTCACCATCGCGTCACCATCGCGTCCCTGCCGTTTCCCCGGAGGTCGCCCTCATCGTAAGTCCGTTCTCCCGCTCGATCACGGCCCATCTCACGGCCCGCCCCCTCCGGTGACCGGGCGGGCGGTCGCGGTGGAGGACATCCGGAACTCGCCGAAGCCGGGGATGATGCCGAGGAGCTGCGGCCGCACGCTGATCTGGACGGTGACCGCGACCTCCTGCTCGTCGGCGTCGCACTGGGACGCGGTGACCCGGTCGGGGTAGGCGGCGAGCAGGTCGCACGCCGCCGCGCGGGCCCGGCCCGGGTCGAGGACGGGCTCGCCGGTCTCGCGCAGGGCGGCGGTGTCGATCTGGTTCGCGCCCGCCCGCGCGGCCTGCTCGGCCATGTCGGCGGCCCGCTGCCGGGCATGGATGGCGAGGCCGCCGTCCACGAGCAGCCCGGCCAGCAGCAGGACGATCGGTGTGAACAGCACCGTGTACATCGCGATCGTGCCGCGGTCGCCGCGCTCGCCGCGCTCGGCGGTCCTCATGGCGCGGCTCCCGGGTCGTCGGCGCCGCCGGCTTCCGTCCCGCGGTTGGTGAAGGTGTCGACGGGCGCGATCGCGTGGCCCTGCAGGCGCTTGGTGCCGGGCAGCCCGATGAACGCGAGGTCGCCGAGGTCGACGTCGCAGGTGATCGTCACGCCGACGCTGCCGCCCGGCCCCCAGGCGGACACGTCGGTCCGCACGGACGGCCCGCCCGAGCACCAGTCGGTGCCGCGCATCCCGGCGGCGGCGGTGTCGGCGGCGAGGGCCTGCGCGGACCCGGCGCTGCGGGCGATGGACGCGGCGCGGGCGGCGTCGCGGGCGGCGCCGTCGACCTGGCTCTTGGCGTCCACCATGCGGCCGGCGCCCGCGAGGAAGAGCAGGAACGCGATGAAGATGGGCGTGACGAGCACCATCTCCAGTGACATCGAGCCCCGCTCGCCGGCGTGCTCTGACGCGCGGCGTCTCACGGGCCCGCCCCCTGCTGGCAGGCGGTGCCGGCGCCGACGTCCGGCCGGAAGCACTCGATCGGCCCCTGCGAGCGCTGCGACACGTGGAACGTCATGAACGGGACGACCTGGACCGCCTCGCCGCTCACCTCCACCCATCGTTCGTCGTTCTCCTCGCCCGCCCGCACCTGGAGGCCGCTCAGCAGGTCCGGGCCGATCTCGCGGACGGACCCGGCCGCCTTCGCGGTCGCCACGCCCTCCCAGCCGCCGCCGACCGGCGACGTCCGCGCGACGCGGGCGCCCGACTGCGCGGCGGCGAGCGCGACGTGCCGGGCGTGGAAGACCATGGCGAACTGCACGACGACGAGCATCACCAGGATGAGGATCGGCGTGAGCAGCGCCCACTCCATCGACGACACGCCCGCGTCGGACCGCAGGAGGGGGGCCGCGCGCTCCCGGAGCCGCATCGGGGGTCAGCCCGTGTTGATGCTGTTGGCCTTGTCCTGGATCTTCTTCTGGATCACCGCGCCGATCGTGATGGCGATCAGCGCGAGGATCGCGGTGATGATCGCCCACTCGATCGCGGACGCGCCGCGGCTGCGCTCCTCGTCCGAGCGCAGCCGCGCCATCCGGGCGCCGAGCACGGCGCGCAGATAGGCCACCGCCGGATCGTTGAGGGGGTTGAGCGGGTTCATACGGACACCTCCACGGGGTCGGGGGCGGGCCCTGGGGTCATGACGCGAGCACCCGCATCAGGGCCGGATAGGCGAGGAAGATCAGGAATCCGGCGCAGAGGAACAGCTGCGCGACGAGCATCGACTGGGAGCGCTCGCCGGCCTTGCCCTCCAGCTCCGACAGCTCGCGGCTGCGCATGGACGCGGCGCGCGCGGCGAGCGACTTGCGGACCTGCGCGCCGTCGTCGGAGACGAGCGCGAGCGCCCCGGCGAGGTCGCGCAGCTCGGCGATGTCGAGCTCCTCGCCGAGCCGGCCGAGCGACTGCCAGGGCGTCTGCCCGGTGATGCGGGCGTTGGACAGCGCGTCCCGGATGCGGTGCATGGCCCAGCCCTCGCCGACCCGCGACGCCGTCATCAGCGCCTCCGGGACGCCGCGCCCGCCCGCGAGGTTCATCGAGACGAGGTCGAGGAACGCGCCGACGACGTGCCGGAAGTCCTGCCGGCGGGCCTGCGCCTCCTGCCGGAGCTGCATGTCGGGGAAGAAGAAGAACAGCACGGCGAACAGCACGCAGATCCACGCGGGGACGGCGACGGACGAGCCGAGCCCGAGCAGCGTGAAGTAGGCGACGATCAGCGGGATGAACAGCAGCGCGGCGGCGGGCAGCAGGAACTTCGAGGCGAGGAACGCCTCCAGCGACCGCTCGGTGATCGCGAGGTCGGCGCGGATCCCGCGCAGCCGCCAGCCGCGCGCCTCGCAGAACCGGGCCAGCTCCCGTCCGACCTTCGCGCGCACCCCGCCGACCCGTTCGAGCGTCGGCGACATGCGGCCGAGCTGCTGCTCCTCCAGGTCGCGGCGGCGGGCGGCGTCGAGCGCGGCCATCCGGGCGGCGAGGCCGGGACGGGCCGGGAACAGCGCCCGGACGAGCGCGTACAGGCCGAGGCCGACGACGGCGCCCGCGATCATCGCGGCGTTCACGGCGCGCCACCCCCTCCGGCGTCCATGGTGTGCCGGCCGCGCAGCGGGAGCTCCGCCTGCTCGCCCTGCCAGCCGGCGACGGTGCTCGGCACCTCGCCGGGCACGCCCGGCTCGGCCGGCCTGCGCGGCTCGCTGAGGAAGCGCCCCGGCAGCTCGTACCGCGACAGGCGGCGCAGCCACAGGAACGCGGCCCCGTACAGGGCGACGACGACGCACAGGACGAGCTGCCCGAGGAAGTCGTCGTACGGCTCGACGTAGGAGTGGTTGAACACGGCGAGGGCGAGGGCCGTCCCGACGGAGACGGCGACGACGATGCGGACGCTGCGCCGGGTCGCGCGGCGGTCGGCCTCGACGCGGCGCCGCATGTCGAGTTCGGCGCGGGCGGACGTGGCGAGCGCGCTCAGCATGTCGCGCAGGCCGGGCCCGCGCAGCTTGGAGTTCAGGATCAGCGCGGCGATCACCAGGTCGGCGGACGGGTCGTCCAGGTCGTCGGCGAACCGGCGCAGCGCCTCCGGCATCGGGACGCGGGTGTGCAGCCGGTCGACGAGGTCGCGCAGCGGCTGCTGGAGGGCGGGCGCGGCGGCGCGCTGCGAGGCGGGGATGGCCTGTTCGAGGCCGACCGCGCCGGCGATGGTGTCGCGGAGCGACTCCGTCCAGCCGGCGAGGCCCTCCAGGCGCGCCATGCCCCTGCGCTCCTCGGCGGCGCCGCCCGCCAGGCCGTTCCAGGCGAGGACGAGCGCGCCCGTGCCGGCGGCGGCGATCGGCCACCGCGTCACGACCAGGACGAGGAAGCCGACGATGACGGCCATGGCGGTGCGGGTCGTGAGGGTGCGGACCAGGTCCTCGCGGCTGCGCCCGCGGGCGGGCCCGGGACGGGCCGGCAGCCCGCGCAGCGCGACGACCAGCAGCAGGAGCCCGCCGCCCGCGGCGGCGCCCGCGACGACGGCGAGCAGGACGTCCGGCGTGTACATCACCAGGCGCCCCCCGCCGCCGGGTCGTAGCCGTACTCGGCCAGCTCGGCCGCGCACGCGATCGGCGCGGACGGCACGGCGAACCCGCCGGTCCCGAGCGCGAACACCTCCGACGACAGGACCCGCCCGTCCACGCCGGTGACCTCCCGGACGCTGGACACGTACCGGCGCAGCCGCCCCCCGGACGCGTAGTCGTTGCGCTTCTCGATGAACACGACGAAGTCGATCGCGCCCGCGATCAGCATGTGCGTCGCCTCGACCGGCAGCCGCTCCGCCGACTGGATCGCGTACGTCGCGACGCGGTTGAACACCTCCACCGACGAGTTCGCGTGGATCGTGGACAGCGACCCGTCGTTGCCCTGCGTCATCGCGTTCAGCATCGTGACGATCTCGTCGCCGAGCACCTCGCCGACGATGACGCGGGACGGGTTCATGCGCAGCGACCGGCGGACGAGCTCCGCCATCGAGATCGCGCCCTGCCCCTCGGAGTTCGGGAGGCGCTGCTCGAACGCGACGCAGTTCGGGTGCAGCTCGGGGAAGGCGTCCAGGCCGAGTTCGAGGGCGCGCTCGACGGTGATGAGCCGCTCGTGCGGCGGGATCTCGTTGGCGACCGCGCGCAGCAGCGTCGTCTTCCCCGCGTTCGTCGCGCCCGCGATCATGATGTTCTTGCGGGCGAGCACGGCGGCGCGGAAGAACTGCCCGATCTCCTGCGTGAACGTGCCGTTGCCGACGAGGTCGGCGAGGAACACCTTGCCGAGCCGGGCGCGCCGGATCGACAGCGCGGGGCGGACGGTCACGTCCATCACGGCCGAGAGCCGCGAGCCGTCCGGGAGGCGCAGGTCGAGCTGCGGGTTCGCGGTGTCGAACGGCCGCGACGACAGCCCGCTGTAGGCGGCGAGGATCTGGATCAGCTCGACGAGCTCCTCGTCGCTCTCGGCGACCGGCTCGGCCATCACCTCGCGGCCGTCGGCGTAGCCGATGAACACGCGGTCGCACCCGTTGATGTCGATGTTCTCGATCTCGGGGTCCTCGAGCAGCGGCTGGAGGCGGCCGACGCCGAACAGCGCGGCGTGCACGCCGGCGGCGAGCGCCTCCTCCTCTTCGGCGTTCGGCGGGCGGCGCCCGGACGTGATCTCGCCGCGCGCGAACTCCTCCAGCACCTGGCCGATCAGCGCGCGGGCGTACTGCCGCTCGTCCTCCCCGGACATGGGCGGCAGCCCGTTCGCGGCGTCCAGCCGGCGCTGCTGCGCCAGCCGGTCGCCGACCTCCTGGCGGAGGCGTTTGACGAGCCCGTGGTCCATCTAGCGCCTCCCCTCCGGCCGCACCCCGACCGGGGCCTGCGCCGCCGCCTCGGCGTGCGGCGACCGCGCGAGGCGTCCGGCGAGGTCGGCCGCGACCTCGCGGGCCGACCGGATGAGCAGTGACCGGTCCAGCCGCCCGCCCCACTGCCCGGACAGCAGGTCGGCGCCCTTGGGGTCGAGCGCCAGGCCGCCGAGGACGGTCACGCCGGGCGGCGGCGGGCCCTGCGCCGGGTCGGGGACCTGGCCGCGGCCGCGCGCGCCCGCGATGATCCGGTCGACCTCGGCGACCGAGCCGCGGAAGTCGCGCGGGTCGGCGAGCACGAGCACCCCGATCGGCGGGCCGCCGCGCAGCTCCTCGGTCAGCGCGCCGACGCGTTCGCGCAGGTGGGCGACCTGTTCGAGGGTGGCGCGGGTGAGCAGGACGACCATGTCGGCCTCCCGCATCAGCTCGGTCAGCGGGGTGCCGGCGCCGAGCCGCCCGCAGTCGGCGAGCACGTCGACCGGGGCGAGGCCGGCGAACGCGCGGCCGAGCGGCCCCCACAGCCATGTCATCGCCTGCGCCTGCTCGGCGTTGGTGATGCCGACGAGGACGTCGAGGCCGCCGACGAGCCGCTGGCAGTGCTCGGCGATCTGGTCGGGGCGCAGCCCGCGGCGGGCCGTCGCGGCGAGGCTGAGCAGCCCCCGGGACGGGTTGAGCATGCCGCCGTCCCCGTCCCCGTCGGGCTGGGCGGCGGGCAGCCGGTACACGAGGTCGCCGCCCGCCTGGTCGCACTCCGCGACCAGCACCGGGCGCGGCCACACGGCGCCGAGCGCGACCGCCGCGGTCGTGACGCCCGGCGCCCCCTTGTCGGCAGCGAGCGCGATGAGTGCCACCGTCAGTTACCGCCCGTGCCCGGTGCCGGGGTGCCGCCTGGAAGGGGGTCCACGCCGGGCTGGTCCCCGGTGCCGCCGGGGCCGGTCTGCCCGGCGGGCTTGTTGGGCGGCGCCGCCGTCGTGCCGGGCGGCAGCAGCGCGATCGCGACCGCGCCGGCGGACGCCGCCTGCGTCACCTGCGCCGCGTCCGCCGGGAGGACGGCGACGTCCACGCTGGTCTGGTCGGAGCGCAGCCGGGTCGGGCCGCCGGCGTCGGCGCCGCCGACGCCGATCACGACGGCGTCCTGGGCGAGGACGGTCCCGGCGCGCGGGGCGCCGTTCTGCGCGCCGGAGCCGACCGCGTACAGGGTGACGCGGCTGCCCTCGACGACGTCTCCCGCCGGCATCTGCCCGGGTTTGAGGGCGAGCCCGACGATGACGCGCCCGTTCTCCGGGGCGGTCTCCGGGCTGATCATGGAGTTGGTCAGCAGCGCGCCCTTCACCAGCGGGACGGCCGCGATGTGCCGGGTCACCTTCGCCCGCTCCGTCCAGGCGAGGTACTGGATCCCGGTGTCGCCGATCTGGACCTCTTCGAGGGCGCTCGCCGGGATCTTCTGCCCGGCGGCGACCGGCTGCGCGACGCGGATCGCCGACACCCGCTCGCCGCTCGCCATCACCAGGTAGGCGCTGGCGAGGGCGCCGCCGAGGATCAGCAGCACCGCGAGCGCCGCCAGCGCGGGCTTGCGCTCGCGCGGCGAGGTGGGAAGCCGCTGCCCCCCGGAGGTGCCGAGCCCCGACCGGCCGAGCCCCGCCGTGCCGCCGGACGAGCCCGCCGCCCCACCACCGGAGACGGTCGACTGGTTGGCCTTCATCGCGCTGCCCACGCGCTCCTTCCCGCCGTCCCGCGGACCTCGTCCCACATGGTCCGCGCATACCGAGCGATCCATGCTTGCGGGGGCGGCAAGGTCCCGTCAATGGATTCGGTGATGTGAAGCCGTTCCGTATCCATGCGTACAGCGATGACCTGCGAATTTGTCGGTCACATGACTACTTACCACCAGTCACATCAGTCACTGACCACATGCTGGACACCTTCGGAGGCCGCGCGAGGGCCCCGGGCGTCAGGGTTTCTCAGGGTTTCAGGCCGGCGAGACGGCCGAGCAGGGTCATCGTGTGGTCGAAGTAGGCGGCCCGCTCCTCGATCACGTTGTTGAATTGCCCGAACAATTCGAAACTGACCGTTCCGTACAGTCCGGCCCACGCGGTGAGCCCCCGGACGATCACCTCGTCCGGGACGTCCATGAACAGGGCGGAGCGCACCCTGGCCATGTCGCCGGCCAGCGCGGGCGGGCACGGGCCGGACGGTTCCAGCGCGCCGGCGGCGTGCGCCTCGCCGATGATGCGCGCGAGGACGACCGTGTCGCGCATGGCGGCGGGGACGGTGTCCTCGGGCGCCTTGTAGCCGGGGACGGGCGATCCGTACAGCAGGGCGTACTCGTGCGGATGCTCCAGCGCCCACTCCCGGACCGCTCTGCACACGGCCAGCCACCGGCCCGCGAAGTCGGCGGCCCCGGCGTTCGCGTCGGCGCGCTCCACGGCCTCCCCGACCGCGTTGTAGCCGTCGATGATCAGGGCGGTCAGCAGCTCGTCGCGGCTCGCGAAGTACCGGTAGATCGCCGAGGACACCATGCCCATCTCGCGGGCGACCGCGCGCAGCGACAGCCCCGCCGCGCCCTCGGTGGCCAGCTGCCGTCTCGCGATCTCGGTGATCTCCCGGATCAGCTCCGCCCGGACCCGCTCCCGTGCCGTACGACCTGCGCTCATGGCGCGAGCCTAGCAGAGCGACGCACCGAATCGAGAGCACTGCTCTTGACATCACCGCTCTCTAGAGAGAGCATTGCTCTCGTAACGGAGCATCGAGCACCTGGAGGCGGTCATGCCGAACCTGGCGACCCTGCACGACGAGTACGCGCTGCGCGGCCGGATCGACGAGTCCGCGCCGGTCACCAACACGTCCAGCGTCCTGATCGACGCCTCGCCGGCGCGGGTCTGGGACGTCCTCGCCGACCTGCGCGGCTGGGAGACCTGGGCGCCCGGCTTCAGGCTGCGCGCCCTGCACGCCGTCGAGCCGGGCCGCGAGTTCCGCTGGGCCCAGAACGGCACGCCGCTCCGCTCCCGCTTCGCCGTGGTCGCACCGGGCCGCGAGCTGAGCTGGACGGGCACCTGCCTCGCCCTCTACCGGGCCGTGGACCGCCTGGTCCTCGCCGAGGAGGGCGGTCGCACCCGCGTGACCGTCCAGGAGTCCCTGACCGGGCCCCTCGTCCGGCGCCTCTACGGGCAGCGCAAGCTCCGCGAGGGCCACGAGATCCGGCTCGCGGCCCTCAAGACCCGCGTCGAGGACGCCGCCTGACGCGGCGAGACCTCACATCGAAACCTCAGACCGAAACCTCAGCAGAGGAGAGCACCATGGGCAAGCACGTGATCGTCGGAGCGGGGCAGGTCGGAACGCACCTCGCCGAGCGGCTCGCCGGGCGCGGGCACGACGTCGTGGTCGTGACGCGGTCCGGGTCGGGGCCCGAAGGGGTCGAGCGGGTCGCGGCGGACGTCGCGGACCGGCCCCGGCTGACCGAGGTCGCCAAGGGCGCCGACGCGCTCTACAACTGCGTCAACCCGAGATACCACCGGTGGGTGCAGGACTGGCCGCCGATGGCGTCGTCCTTCCTCGGGACCGCCGAGGACACCGGGGCCGTGCTGGTGACGCTGAGCAACCTGTACGTCTACGGGCCGGTCGACGGGCCCATGACCGAGGACCTGCCGCTCGCCGCGCCCGGCACCAAGGGACGGGTGCGGGCGAGAATGTGGGAGGACGCCCTGGCGGCGCACGAGGCCGGGCGCATCCGGATGACCGAGCTGCGGCCGTCCGACTACTACGGGCCGCGCAGCACCGACCAGGCGTACATCGGCGAGACGCGGTTCGTGCGGCCGCTGCTCGCGGGCAAGCGGGTGTGGTACTTCAGCGACCCGTCCGTCCCGCACGCCTGGACGTACCTGCCGGACGTCGCCGAGGCCCTCGCCGTCGCCGGGACGGACGAGCGGGCGTGGGGGCGGCCCTGGCACGTCCCGACGGGCCCGGCCGTGTCCACGCTGGAGGTCGCCGAGCGGCTGTGCGCGATCGCCGGCGCACCGGAGCCGCGGGTCAGCGAGGTGCCGCGCGCCCTGTTCAACGCCCTCGGGCCGTTCTCGCCGCTGCTGAGGGAACTGCGGGAGACGCGCTACCAGTTCGACAAGCCGTACATCCTGGACTCCTCCGCGTTCCAGGAGACTTTCGGGGTGGCGCCGACGCCGCTGGACGACGCCCTCGAAACGATCGTCGCGGCCTCCCGCGAGCGGACGGGGGTTGATGCTTAAGCTGACTGCGGTCGACCAGCGGACGTCGGAGGCACGGATGCGGATCTCGTTCACGGCGCTGACCGGCGGAGGACCCCGGGATGTCGTGATAAATCTCGATTCCGAGGTCACCGTGGACGGCGTCGCCCAATCGCTCGCCGCCACCCTGGACGGCCCCCGGCCGGCTCTCACCCCCCGGTTCTCCAAGGCCGCCCTGCTCGCCAAGGACGGCCGGCCCGCCACCGACGGGGGCCCCCGCCGGGCCCTCTGGATGGACGGCCGGATGCTCGACCCGCAGGCCCTCGCCGTGAAGGAACTGCGCGACGGCGCCGTCGTGGCCGTCGAGCAGCGCGGCGCCGCCGCCACCGTCCTCGCCGAGCCGACCGGCCTCGTCGAGGTGCGCGTCATCGGCGGCCCGGCCGCCGGGTCGGTGCACCGGCTCGGGCTCGGCACCAGCACGATCGGGTCCGGGCACGACGTGGACGTCGTGCTCGACGACCCGTCCGTCCCCGCCCGGTCCCTGCGGCTCACGGTCGGGCGGGAGGCCGTCGAGGTCGAGGCGTCCGCACTGACGATGCGGGGCTCCGCCGCGCTGGACGGCACCCCGCTCGGCGCGAAGACGATCTGGCCGGTGGGCGGCCTGCTCACGGTCGGCGGCAGCGTCCTGACGCTCGCGCCGAGCAGCGCGCCCGACGCCCACCTGGAGCCGCTGCCCGAGGGCGGCCTCGCGTTCAACCGGCCGCCCCGGCTGCGTCCGGCGCACCGGGCGCGGACGCTGGACGTCCCGAAGCGCCCCGAACGCAACCCGCGCGAGCGGCTGCGGCTGTTCGGCGCGCTGCTGTTCTCGGCGTTCGGGCTCGTCATGGCGTTCGCGCTCGGCCAGTGGTGGTGGGCGCTGTTCGCGCTGGCCTGGCCGGTGATGACGCTCGGCGAATGGATCGGCGACCGGCTGCACGGCCGCAAGTCGTACAAGAAGGCGCTGAAGGAGTACCACCGCAGGTCGGGCGAGTTCGACGACGAGATGGAGCGGCTGCGGCGCGAGGACGAGGCGGAGCGGCGGGCCCTGCACCCCGACCCGGCCGAGGTGCTGCTCACCGCGACCGGGCCGCGCCGCCGCCTGTGGGAGCGGCGCCGCGACGACGCCGACGTCCTGCACCTGCGGCTCGGCCTCGCCGACCTGCCCGCCCGCATCGAGCTGACCGGCGAGGCGGGCGAGGTGCCGGTCCCGGCCGCCCGGCAGGTCCCGGTGGCGCTGCCGCTCGCCGACCTGGGCGTCATCGGGCTGACCGGGCCCCGGCACGCCTCCCGCGGCCTGGCGCGCTGGCTGGTCGCGCAGGCCGCCGTCCTGCACAGCCCCCGGGACCTGGCGATCGTCGTCCTGTCCGCCGACCAGCGGTCCGGCACCGAGTGGAACTGGGTGCGCTGGCTGCCGCACTGCGCGCCCCGCGAAGGCGAGGACTGCGTCGCCCTCGTCGGCACCGACCCGGAGTCGGCCGCGCACCGCGTCACCGAACTCGCCATCAAGGTGACGGAACGGCGGCGTGCCGCGCAGGCCGAATCGTCGTTCTTCGGGCAGGAGGGGGCGCCCTCCGTCCCGTACAACATCCTGATCGTGCTGGACGGCGCGCGCGCGTTGCGCCGCATACCCGGCATGCCGATGCTCCTGTCACGAGGCGCCGAGTACGGCCTCTACGCCGTCTGCGTGGACGACGAGGAACGCCTCCTCCCGGAGGAATGCCAGGCCGTCGCCGCATGGGAACCGCAGTGGCCGTCGCTGATCCGGCTCCAGGGGCAGGGGCTCGACGACGTCGGCCCCGTGGTCGCCGACCAGGTCTCGGCGACCTGGTCCGACCGGGTGGCGCGCGCGCTGGCCCCCGTCCGGGACGTGTCCCGCGAGGACGCCGACGACTCGATCCCCGCGGACGTGCGGCTCCTCGACGTCCTCGGCATGCCCGACCCGACGGCCGAGCACATCCTCCAGGCGTGGAGCCAGGCGGGCGGGCGCACCACCCGCGTCCCCATCGGCGTCGGCTCCGGGCAGACCTACGAGGTCGACCTCCGCGCCGACGGCCCGCACGGCCTCATCGCGGGAACCACGGGCGCGGGCAAGTCGGAACTGCTGCAGACGCTCATCGCCTCCCTCGCCGTGGCGAACCGCCCGGACGAGATGACGTTCGTCCTCATCGACTACAAGGGCGGCGCCGCGTTCAAGGACTGCGGGCGCCTCCCCCACACCGTCGGCATGGTCACCGACCTCGACGGCCACGCCACCGAACGCGCCCTCGAATCCCTCGCCGCCGAACTCCGCCGCCGCGAGGAGATCCTCCTCGAAGCGGGCGCCAAGGACATCGACGACTTCAACGACCTGCGCGCCGCCGACCCCGGGCTGCCGACCATGGCGCGGCTCGTCCTCGTCATCGACGAATTCGCCGCCATGGTCACCGAACTGCCCGACTTCGTCACCGGCCTCGTCGACATCGGACGCCGCGGACGGTCCCTCGGCGTCCACCTGATCCTCGCGACGCAGCGTCCCGCCGGGGTCGTCACGGCCGACATCCGCGCCAACACCAACCTGCGCATCGCGCTGCGCGTCACCGACCCGGACGAGTCCGCCGACGTCCTCGACTCGCCCGACGCCGCGCAGATCTCCAAGTCGACGCCCGGACGCTGCTACATCCGCTCCGGCGTGTCGGCGCCGCAGCCCGTCCAGTCCGCCCGGATCGGGGGCCGCCGCCCCGGCGACGCCGGCGCCACCGGCCCGAGCGTCCTGCCGCTCCCGTGGCAGGGCCTCGGCCACCCGCTGCCCGCGCCCCGCGACCCCGCCGACGACACCACCCTGGCCACCGATCTGGGCGTCCTCGTCCAGGCGATCGACGAGGCCGCCCGCCGCGCCGGCATCGCCCGCCGGCCGTCCCCGTGGCTGAACCCGCTGCCGGAGCGCATCAGGCTCACGACCCGCACCGCCGCCGGGGGCTCCGTCGTGGACGTCCCGCCGATCCGGTTCGGCATCACCGACCTGCCCGGCGTCCAGTCCCGCGAGGAACTGGGCCTCGACCTCGCCACCGGCGGCCACCTCTACCTCGCCGGCTCCGCCCAGTCGGGCCGCTCCACCGCGCTGCGCACCATCGCCGGCTCCCTCGCCGCGTCCTGCTCCCCCTACGACGCCCACCTGTACGCGATCGACTGCGGCGCCAACGCGCTGCTCCCGCTCATCTCCCTGCCGCACTGCGGCGCCGTCGTCACCCGCGACCAGCTCGACCGCTGCGAACGGCTCCTCACCGCGCTGACCGCCGAGGTCGCCCGCCGCCAGCAGCTCCTCGCCGAGGCGGGCTTCGCGTCCCTCGCCGAGCAGCGCGCCGCCGTCGCCGCCACCGACCGCCTCCCCTGGACGGTGCTGCTCCTCGACCGCTGGGAGGGCTTCCTCGGCGCGTTCGAGCACTACGACTACGGCCGCCTCGTCGACCAGGCCGTCCGCCTCCTGCGCGAGGGCGCCGCCGTCGGCCTCCGCGGCGTCTTCACCGGCGACCGCTCCGGCCTCGGCGGCCAGATCTCCACCGTCTTCGACCGCCGCCTCCTGCTGCGCATGGCCGACCCGAACGACTACGGCTACGGCGGCCTCCAGGACCGGCAGATCCCCGCCGCCATGCCGCCCGGCCGCGCCCTCGAACCCGGCGCACCCGGCACGCCCCCGCGCGAATCCCAGATCTGCATCCTCGGGGACGACCCGTCCGGCACGTCCCAGGTGGCGGTCCTCCAGGAGATCGCCCGCACCTGCGTCACCCGCTACGGCCGCCTGCCCCGCCGGCAGCGCCCCCTCCACGTGGACGAACTCCCCGTCCGCGTCACCTACCGCGAGGCCATGTCGCTCGACCCCGACTTCACCGCCCCGTCGCCCCTCTGGGCGCTGGTCGGCGTCGGCGGCGACACCCTCGCGCCCGTCGGCATCGACCTCCTCAACGAGGGCCCCGGCTTCGCCGTCGCCGGCCCGCCCCGCTCGGGCCGCTCCACCACCCTCCGCACGATCGTCCACTCCCTCCTGGACCCGGCGGTGGGCGGCGGGCTCGTCCCCGTCGTCCTGGTCACGCCCCGCCGCTCGCCGCTCCGCCAGCTCGCCGGCCACCCCGGCGTCCTCGGCGTCCTGACCTCCGACTCCGACCCCGACGACCTCGCCGACGCCATCGGCGACGAGCACCGCTACGCCGTCATCGTCGACGACGCCGAACTCCTCGACGAAACGGACATGGACGACGCCCTCCGCGACGTCCTGCGCACCGCCCGCGACGGCGAGCACGCCGTCGTCATCGGCGGCACCACCGCCGACCTGAGCCGCGGCTACCGCGGCTTCCTCTCCGACACCCGCCGCTCCCGCTCCGGCGTCCTGCTGTCCATCGACTCCCCCGACGACGGCGACCTCTTCGGCCTCCGCCTCCCCCGCAACGCCCCCCTGGGCGGCCCCACCGGCCGCGGCCTCTTCGTCGCCACCGGCCTGACCACCCAGATCCAGACAGCCCTCCCACCCACCACCGACTGACCACCCACCGACCGCCATCCGGCACGCCGCGCCCGCCGAGAAGCACCTCAGCGAACGCGTCGACCCTGACCCGTCATGGCGGCAACCCGGCGTCACAGGCGGCCGATCCTCAACACAACACCGGTGCCACCCACCGTCGCACCACCCGCCCGCTTGCCCTTCGGCGCGAACGTGGTCGTGCGTCAGCTCCTTCACGCGTCAGGGCCGGTCGAGTACTCCTGCCTTGATCCGGTGGAGCAGACGCCCGAACTGGTCGCCGGTCACGTCCAGCCGTCCCCCATCGGGATCCTTGGAATCCCGGATGCCCACACCGCTGATCAACCCGGCCACCTCGACACACATCTCATCGTTCGAGCTGCCGCTGTACGAGCTCTTGCGCCAGTTGACCACCATCAGAAACCCTCCATGAGCTGCCTGATCAGGGCACGGGATTCGCCTTCGGACGAGGCTTTTGCCCCGATCAACTCGAAATCTACGGCCATCTCCCGCACCTCGGCAGCATCCTGGGCCAACCTGCCGCCGCGGAACGCACCGATGTAAGCGACGTCCCTGTGTTCCAGGCTCATGATCTGGAACGGCCCATTCAGTCCAAAGTGCCACCCCGCTGAACGGGCGATGACTCGAATGCTCACGGTCGGACGCTCCCCCAGCTCCAGCAACCGCTGGAGCTGGGCCTTCATTACCCGGACACCTCCAGTCGGGCGGTCCAGGGCGTCCTGATCGATGAGGACCATGATCAGTGGATGGTCTTCCCTGCCAATGATCAACTCCTGCCGCGCCATGCGGTCCATCAGTGCCTTATCGATGTCCGCGATGCGAGCCATCGACAACACTGCGCGGGCATAGTCCTCGCTTTGCAGCGGAACGGGAATCGTCTGCCCCTGGTAGATGCGCAGAATTCTGGCCTTCACCTCGTACTCGACGCTCTGGCGGAACCAGTCAGGGTTGTGGAGCGCCCGCGCGAAGAACAGGAGTCGCTCGAAGTGCCCGCCCGTGTCCCACGCCTCGTCGAGGGCCTTCGCCTGCTTCATGTCGATGCAGGCACGCCCCGCCTCCAGGTTCGCAACATGCGAGCGGACGCAGTTGATGATCTGGCCGACCTGGGTGCCGGTCAACCCTCGCTTCAGACGATAAAACCGCAGGTCATAAGCGAGCCAGGCGTAGAGCGAGGACGCGGGGTCGATCTCATCGGCAGCGCTCATGGACATCTCCCGGGGGTTGAGATGTTTATGAATACACATCAGTCTAGCCACCCTGCGTGACCCTGGAGGCACGATCCGTAAATCTCTCCAGGAAGGAGCCGGCGACCGATGATGAGCACACCGGACTGCCTGCTGATCCCCATGCTGGCGTCGAAGGCTGCGGCCGGCCTCGCACGCACGCTTACGAAAACGCGCCTGCACAATTGGGGCTACATGCATATTTCGGACGATGCATTCCTGATCGCCTCGGAACTGATCGCCAATGCCGTGACGGCCACGCCCGGCGAGGAGATCCGGTACCAGTGCAGCCGCGACATCGCCGGCGTCCTCATCGCCGTCTGGGACGCCAGCCCGGAACCACCTCAGGCGCGTCCGGTCGTCGAGCTGACGCTCGACACCCTCGACGTCTCGAAAGAGCACTGGGACGACAACGGCGGCCGGGGCCTCCCGCTTGTCGCGGCCCTCGCCGCCTCATGCGGCCACACCCCTGACCCGACCGGCGGCAAATGGGTCTGGGCCCGCCTCAAGCCCTGACAGAGATGATGTAGGTGAGCACCTCCCGACGGGGTCTGACCCAAGCCCTGACTGACTTCGTGTCTTCCACGGGATCTGTCGTCCCCGGCCGGGAGGTGCTCGTGTGCACTCACCGTGC